>DASWMS010000035.1:0-44295 GCA_036399655.1 Allosphingosinicella sp.
TGGGACGAGGCAGACCGCAGGCAAAGGCAGGCGCGGCTCGATGCGCTCTATTTTCACCTCTACGGCCTGACCCGCGACGAAGCCGAATACATTTTGTCGACCTTCCCAATCGTGCGCCGGCAAGACGAGACGGCGTTCGACGGCCGCTTCATCACCCGCGACCTGATCCTCGCTCAGATGGCGGCGCTCGACGCCGGTGACACGGACGCAATCATCAGCCTTCGATAGCAAGTTCAACATTGCCCTCTACCGAAATGGAGACTCTACCATTCGGCGAAGAAGTGCAGAAGGTCATTGAAGTTACTGGCTGCTGTCGAGGATGCCGGCGGCTCATCCAGCGCAAATGAGGCATTGGCACCCCGCCAAGCGCGCCGCTATTCACCTTTCACGGGAAACCGAAGCGAGCGGGCAACGTTGTCCGCGCAAAGGAACATTGGAGATCCCCATGGCCACCCCTGCGCCGCTGCCGCGATTCACGCTCAGCTTTGATCGCGACCTCAAAAACTGGAAGCTCGTAAGCGACCTTTTCGGCCGGGTCGTCACGCGGTTCGCGACCAAGGAGGACGCAACCCGTGGCGGCACGCTCGAAGGTGCTCTCCCGAACGGCGTCGGAACAGTGCGAATCCACAGTCTAGACGGTCGGTTCGAAGAAGAGCGGACGTTCCCGCGTTCGCGCGATCCGGAACGGTCGCCAGGTTGAAGCATGAGGCGGAGCGGAGGCCGATGACGATAGATGTATGCAAGCCGGACACTTGGCCCTGCCCTCCCCTTCTGGCGTTGCGGCGGAAGCAAACCGAAGCGCCGGGCACCGCCATTTCGGAGGATGGAAAGCCTCCGCTCTCGGTCGTCCATGCGGACTGCGCGACAGTCCGTGCCGACCTCGATGCCGGACGCGATCCGCGGAAAATTCACCCCGGAGCGGGTGTTATGCACTGCTCCGAGATTCTGTGGGATTGGGAAGTGGATCCTCAGCAGGCCAATTGCTGCTAGTAACCGCCGCAACAGCCGCCGCCGTCCCGCTTATCACCACAACGGCACATTTCGCTTGACAGCGTGACGCTGATGTGGCACTTTCAGGTCAGGCTCGCGGAGGTGTAGCGATTCGGCCGGCGGCTCTTCGGAGGTGCCGGCTTTTTGCGTTTGCTGTGCGGGGTGCTCGGTGGGGGCTTTGGGGTCCTTGCCCTCACCCCCCACGCGGCTGCGCCGCGCGGGTCCCCCTCTCCCGCAAGGGGAGAGGTTTTTTGGCCGTCCGGTTCTGCCGGGCGGCTTTTTCTTTGGGTCGGGCGGCTGGGAGAGAGCGGGTGGACGAGGGGGCGGTGGAGAGGGCGATGGCGGCTGTGGCGGCGGCTCTGGGCGCTGAGGAGGGCTCGGGCGCGGGGAAAACGAAGGCGAAGGCGCAGGGCAAGCGCCAGCTCTTCGGGCCCGAGGCGATGGGGCGGGCGGTGATCGCGATCCGGGGCGGGGCGAGCTTTGCCGCCGCGGCGCGGGCGGCGGGCGGGTTTTGCGCCAGCGTCATCTCGAACGCGCGCAAGCGGTCGCCGGCCTTCGATGCGGCGGTGGCGGATGCGCTCAAGGCGGGCGACGTGCCGCGGCTGGTGTTCCGGCGCGGCGGGGACGGCAAGGGCTGGCAGGTGCGGCGGGGGCGGCGGCACGTGTTCGACGCGGCGCGCAAGAACCTGTTCCTCACCCACTTCTCGGCGACGCTCGATGCGGTCGGGGCGGCGGAAGCGGCCGGGGTCTGCCATTCCACCGCCTACGAGCATCGGCGCACCGACCCGGCGTTCGCGGCCGCCTGGGCCGAGGCCGCGCGGATCGGCGTGGAGCGGCTTTCCGAGGAAGCGGGGCGGCAGCGGCTCGCGGCCATGGCGGCGATCCAGGTGGTGCCGGGGGATCCCGTCGTGCCCGAAGCGGGGGCGGAGTTCGAGCGGACCATGACGTTCCTCAAGGTGTGGGGGAGCCGCGTGGGGCCGGGAGGGAGCGGCGGGAGCGGCGGCGGCGGCGGGGGGAAGATCGGCGGGCCGCCGCTCACCAAATGGACGATCGACGCCGCGATGGACGAACTCGAGCGCAATCTGATCAAGTTCGGCGCGATCGCGCCCGGCGAGGCGGATGCGGCGGAAAGGGGAGACCGGGAGGATAAGGCGGACGTGGGAGCCGGAGATGACGCCGGTGCCTGAGCGGTGGCTGTGCCTGCTTCGCGCGCTGATGCGCATGGCGGCGGACGCGCGGCGGCGCCTGCTTCGCGAAATGGCGCCGCCGGCGGTGCGGACGCTGGCGGAGGAATGGCGGCTGAAGGCGCATCCCGGGCAGATGGAGCCGGAGGGCGACTGGCGGGTGTGGCTGCTCATGGCGGGGCGCGGCTTCGGCAAGACGCGCGCCGGGGCGGAATGGGTGCTGGCGCGGGTGCGGGCCTGCCCGGGGGCGCGGATCGCGCTGGTCGGCGGCAATCTGGGCGAAGTCGAGCGGGTGATGGTGAAGGGGCCGAGCGGGCTGATCGCGGTCGCCGTGACGGGGGAAAAGCCGCGCTGGTCGGCGGGGACACGGACCTTGCGCTTTCCCTGCGGGGCCGAGGCCTATGCCTATTCGGCCGAGCGGCCGGAGGCGCTGCGCGGGCCCGAGCATCACTTCGCCTGGTGCGACGAGCTTGCGAAATGGGGGCGGCGGGAGGAGGCCTGGGACAATCTCCTCATGGGGCTGAGGGTCGGGGAGCGGCCGCGGATCGTGGTGACGACGACGCCGCGGCCCGTGCCCCTGCTGAGGCGGGTGCGGGCGCTGGAGGGTGTGACCGAGACGCAGGGGCGGACGTGGGACAATGCGGCGCTCGCCGCGGCGGCGGTGGCCGAGCTCGCGCGGGCTTATGGGGGCACGCGGCGCGGGCGGCAGGAGCTGGAGGGCGAGCTGATCGAGGATCTGGAAGGGGCATTGTTCCCGAGGCGCATGCTGGAGGCGGCGCGGGCGTCCGGGTTGGCGGCGGCAGCGGAGATGAAGCGGATCGTGGTGGGGGTGGACCCGCCGGCGAGCGCGGCGGGTGTGTGCGGGATTTTGGTCTGCGGGCTGGGCGCGGACGGGCTCGGCTATGTGCTCGCGGACTGCTCGGAGGGCGGGCTGTCGCCGGCCGGGTGGGCGAGGAAGGTTGCGGCGGCGGCGGCGGCGTGGGGCGCGGACCGCGTGGTGGCGGAGAAGAACCAGGGCGGGGCGATGGTGGCGAGCGTGCTGCGCGCGGCCGACGAGGTGCTGCCGCTGACGCTGGTCCACGCGGCCAAGGGCAAGGCGGCGCGGGCGGAGCCGGTGTCGCGGCTTTTCGAGAGCGGGAAGGCGAAGCTCGCGGGGCAGTTTCCGGGGCTGGAGGACGAGCTTGCCGGCCTGCTCGCGGCGGGCGGATACGAGGGGCCGGGGACGAGCCCGGACCGGGCGGACGCGATGGTCTGGGCGATGACGGAGCTGATGCTCGGACCCAGGGCGCGGGTGCCTTCGCTGCGGCGCCTGTGAGGAGGCGTGCCGCAGCGAACGGAGCGGCCGCCGCGGCGCCGCCACGATTTGGCCGCAAGGTTACTTCATATCCCGCTCATGTGGAGTCGGTTAGCGGAGCCGTTCGCGCCGGAATGGGCGCTCGGTGCGGGATATTTTCCGGGAGTGCGCGTGTGACGTTTCAAGGGTTCGGCATGGCGGGAATTGCGGCGGCCCGAATTGCGGCGGCTGGGCGGCGCTGATGGCCCGCGTCGCGCTTCTTTCCAACCCGCGCTCGACGGGCAACCGCTCGCTCCTGCCGCGCATCCGCACCTTCTGCGCCCAGCACCAGGACATCTTCCACTACGAAGTCGAGCATGTCGACCAGATCGGCCAGGCGCTGAAGACGATCGCGCGGGTCAAGCCCAAGGTGATCGTCATCAACGGCGGCGACGGGACGGTGCAGGCGGCGCTGACCGAGCTCCACAGCGGCGGCCATTTCGGCGACCCCGCAAAGGGGGAGGGGCCGCCGCCGGTCGCGGTGCTTCCCAACGGCAAGACCAACCTCATCGCCCACGATCTCGGCGCCGACGGCGACCCGATCGAGGCGCTGGAACGGGTGCTGGAGATCGCCCGCTCCGACATGGCGACGCACATCGTCAGCCGCGAGCTCATCCAGCTTTCGGGCGGAATGCCCGGCGCCAAGCCGGTCCTCGGCATGTTCCTGGGCGGCGCGGGCCTTGCGGACTCGATCCTCTATTGCCGGCACAAGCTCTACCCGCTCGGCATCCCGAACTGGCTGGCCCACGTGCTGACCTTCGTCGCCACCCTCGCTTCGATCGCGCTCGGCGTCACGGCGCGGTTCCTGCCGCCGCGGCCGCGCCACGTGAAGATCTCGATCCTGAAGCGCGGCGAGCTCCAGGGCCGCTTCGCGCTCCTCATGGTGACGACGCTCCAGCGGCTGCTGCTCGAGACCAACATGCCGGGATCGGGCCCGGGGCCGGACGGCGGCCGCGTCGGCGCGATGCAGCTCATCGTCATCGAGCGGCGCCCCGTGGCGCTGATCCGCGCGCTGGTGGCGGCGATCCGCGGCCGCCTCGGCCGGTACAGCCTCAATGGCGTGCACCTCGAGCGCGGCGACGAGATCCGGATCGAGGGCGAGCATTCGAGCGTGATCCTCGACGGCGAACTGTTCGAAGGCGACGCCGACCACCCGATCGTCCTCCGGCCGACGCGGCCCGTGCCCTTCCTCCGGATCGCCGCCTGACGGCCGCGCCGGACCCCGCGTGACGGCCGCGCCGCGACGCGGCGGGGGCCGGGTCCATCCGGCGCTCGGCATTGCCCTCCTGACGCTGGGCGCGGCGCTCACCTATCCTGCGCTTACCATCGAGAGCTGCACGCAGGGCGGCGCCGACAGCCTCCGCTTCGGTGTCGTAACGCTGATCCTCTACGCCGCGGGCGGCGCCATGCTGGCCGCGCAGCCGCCGCGCCCGGCGCATGTCGCCGCGCTCCTCCCCGCCGCCGCCCTCGCCGCCTGGCACAGCCTTTTCGCACTCCGCTTCGCCTGGCACTATTGGCGAAGCGGCGTCTCCGCCTGCGACGCGCTGGCGGGACGGTTCGCGCCCGCCGAAGGCGACTTCCCGCCGGACGGCGGCGAGCCGTGGCTGACCTGCCTATGGCTCCTCCTCAGCCTCCTCTTCTGGCTCTCCGCCGCTGCGGGTCTCGCGCGTGGGCGTGCCGCGGCGAGGGCGAAGCCTGACTCGATCGGCGCCTGAGCCGAAAATATATAACATCAAGTAAAAGTTTATTGACATAAAGTCAGCTCTTCTCCACATGCTTCGTCAACGGAGCAGGGAGACGGGCAATGGCTTTTCGTGAAAAGATGGCGTGGCTGACGCTGGTGACGATCCTGATCGCCTACGGGGTCTACTTCGGCCTCGTGGGACCGGCCGCCGACTTCGGGCGAAACCGCCTGATCGATGTGATCTGGAGCTTTGGGGCCGTTGCGCTCGCCCATGCCGCGGCCGTGATCGTCGGCAGCATCGCCATCGCCGTCACCTCCACGAAGGAAGCGCGTGCGCCAGCGGACGAGCGGGACCGCGCGATCGCACGGCGAGGCTCGACGTTCGGATATTATGTCCTGTTGGCCGGCATGATCCACGTCGGAGTCGTCATGCCCTTCAGCGAACCCTCCTGGAGGATCGTGAACACTGCCCTTCTCGCGATCGTCGTTGCCGAAGTCGCTCGAGACGTGGTCATCCTGCTCAGCTACCGCCGGGGCTGGCATGCGTAGGCGGCTCAACAACGCGATTCGAACCTTGCGCTTCCATGCCGGAGAGATGACGCAGGCCGAGCTCGGCGAGAGGATCGGAGTCACGCGCCAGACCATCGCGGCGATCGAGCAAGGCAAATATTCCCCGACGCTGGAATCCGCGTTTCGGATCGCGGACGTCTTCGGCGTCGGCCTCGACAAGGTATTCACCTGGGAGGAGGATTGAGCTGCAGCGCCGGCCGCCGGGCGCCGGCGGGCGGCTCGGCGCATCGAGGCGACCATGCAGTTTACAAACCCGGCTGATATCCGAGATGCAGATTGAGCCGCCCGGCATTCCGGGCAATCCACGCCTCAGTGCACGCGAACGCGGAGCGATCGCTTGGGTCCTCATTCACGAAGAGACTAACGTTCCCGCCGCGGCCGGGCCGGGTGCGCACGGCGACGATGCCGCACTCATGCGCCGCTTTGATGACGAGCAGGATCGAATCTATCGGGCCGGTCGCCAGCGGCATCTGCGGAGCAGCCCGGGCTGTGGCCGAAGCTGCCAGCAGGAGAAGCGCGACTGCAAACCTCATTCGGGCTTCTCCGGCACCGGCTTGTGCTTCGCCAGCTTCGCCGCGCACTCGCCTCTATGCTCACTGCGTCGCACGTCGTGCGAATGTCCGCAACGGCTGGAAAGCGGACATTGCCATTGCGGCACGGGTGAACCACCATCGCCGGAATGGCAGCGCCCATCGAAGCCGAGGTCATCGACCTCATCGCCCGGGAACGGGGGCTACCGCGCCACAAGGTGACGCTTTCCTCGCGCTTGCTGCAGGATCTCGGCATGGACGGCGACGATGCCGTCGAGTTCTTCCAGGACTTCGAGACACGATACGGCGCTGATCTCACGCCCCTGTATCTGCACTGGGACCGGCACTTCGGCCCCGAAGGCTTCGGCAGCCCGATGATGTCTCTCTCGATGCTCCTGCTGCTCCTCCTGCCGTTCCCGTTGATCCCGCTCGGTATCTCGCCGGCGTTGGTGTGGGGAGCGGAGATTGCGGCGGTCCTCTTGTGGCTGTGGCCACTCAAGCAATGGCCGCTGACCGACAAGACGATGGCTGTGACGGTGGCAGATGTCGTGGTGGCGGCCGAAACGAAGAGGTGGCCCGTCGCCTACGACGATGGGCCCTGAACGTTTCGGAAATGGGTGGAAAGCGGACGTTGAACCCAGGCCTATGGCTGGAGGCTGGTGGAAGCTGTCTTCCGGGGCCCGTGCCCGGCATTGCCCAGAAAAGTGTCTAGAAGCCAAAGGCCTATGCCGATGTCGATGAAGACATCCGCGACGTTGAATACCCAGTTGAAGCCAACTTCCGACGCATCGAACATGTCGATCACGGCCCCCAACCAGACGCGGTCGATCGCATTGCCGATGCCTCCCGCGATGATGAGCGCACATGCGGAGAATGCCGCCCATGTCTGTTCGCGGCTCCAGACAAGGCAGGCCAGTGCGGACGCGACCGCTAAATTGAGTGCAGCCAGTATCCACCGGGTAGCCTCGCCAAAATCCGGCATAATCCCGAAGGCGTTGCTCCGATTGAACACGAGGGTGAGATCAACCGGCCCATGCAGGGGTATGCTACTGCCCGGCGTCAGAGCAGAGTAGGCCCAGAGCTTCGTTAGCTGATCTATCGTGAGCAGCGCGAACACCATCACGAGCAGCAGGCCTACGCGGAACCGTCTCGACACCTTGACCTCTCCGCTCCGAACCGAGGTTCTTAGCCCTAGATCATCGCCTCCAGCCGGCGCAACTCACGTGCCTGACGAATGTCCGCATCGGGCTGAAAGCGGACGCTCGCAGCCGAACGTCCGCGATGGGTGGAAAGCGGACATCCGGTGTCACTTCAAAGGCCGTGCCGGAGGGCGTCTACCAGCAACGCGAATGCAGGAAGCTGCTGCCTCCGGCTCGGATAGTACAGATGGTACGGCGGAAGCGGGGGACACCAGTCCTCCATCAGGCTGGCCAGCCGTCCTTCGTCCAGTTGATCCTGCACCATGTCCTTGGGCAGGAAGGCCAAGCCAAACCCGTCGATCGCCGCCTCCCGGATCAACGTCAGGCTGTTGAACGACACACCGCCATCGATCCGGACATGAGGCGCTTGATCGCCCTTCCGGAAGTTCCACGGCGCTTGTCCGCGCGAGGCGCCAAGCCGCAGCTTTATGCACTCATGGTCGACCAGGTCCTGCGGCACCTTCGGCCGCGGATGCCGTTCGAAATAGCTCGGCGCCCCGACCAGCGCCATCTGGACCTCTGGTGAGATGCGAACGGCGATCATGTCCCTGTCGACCTGCTCGCCGAGCCGGACCCCCGCGTCCAGCCGTTCCGCAACGATGTCGGTCAGGCCGTAGTCGAGGATAATTTCGATCCTGATCTCTGGGTAAGTCCTCAGGAATCCTCTCAGCTTGGGCCAAAGCACGGTCTCTGCGGCATGCTCCACCGACGTGATGCGGATGATCCCGGCGGGCTTGTCCCGCAAGGTGCTGAGGGCAGCGAGAGCGGCGTCAAGGTCGCTGATTGCCGGAGCGAGGGTTTCGAGCAGGCGTTCGCCCGCCGCGGTGGGCGCAACGCTGCGCGTGGTTCGCGTCAACAGGCGCAGTCCAAGCCGCTCCTCCAGCCGCCGCACGATCTGGCTGAGAGCCGATTGGGAGGTCCCCAGCCTGACCGCCGCCTTTGTGAAGCTGCGCTCTTCGGCAACAGCGAGGAACGCCGTCAGATCGGACATGTCCTCCCGGTTCATTCATGTCTCCTGCTTATAGGCTCATACGCATTCTATGCTCTAATCGCTGACCCACCAAACGCCTATCTCGGCTGCACGGGGAGGCACGATCAGGCCCGCCGCACGAGCAATGATCGGGAATTGGCGCGGCTCAGCGGCAGCGCGAAGGGAGCTACAAATGAGCAAGGTTATCTTCATCACGGGCGCTGCCCGCGGCATGGGCGTAGACATCGCAAAGACCGCTCTTGCGGCCGGGCACGCGGTGGTCGCAACGGCGCGAAGCGCGGAGGCAATTGCAGACGCACTCGGCACCCACGAGCGCTTGCTGCCCGTGCGGCTGGACGTCACAAGCCCCGCGGACGCGGAAGAAGCCGTCCGGGTCGCTGCGGAGCGTTTCGGGCGGATCGACGTCCTCATCAACAATGCCGGCAACTTCTACGGCGGCTTCTTCGAGGAGCTGTCGCCCCAACAGGTGCGTTCGCAGATCGAAACCAATCTCTTTGGGCCGATGAACGTCACCCGTGCGGTGCTCCCCCTCATGCGCAGGCAGCGGTCCGGCCTCGTGATCTCGATCTCGTCGCTGGCGGGTCTGGTCGGCGGCGCGTTCACCTCGGCCTACGCCGCCTCGAAGTTCGGTCTGGAAGGATGGATGGAGTCGCTGACCGCGGAAGTGGAGCCGTTCGGAATCCGGACGATGATCGTCGAACCGGGCTACTTCCGAACCGAGCTGCTGCGGCCCGAATCCACCACTTTCGCCGCGCTTTCGATCGAGGACTATGCGCCGCGCACGGCTGAGATCGTTCCGGCGTGGCAAGCGATGAGCGGTCAGCAGCCAGGCGACCCGGCTAAACTCGCCAAGGCACTTATCCAGCTCGCCGACAGCGGCAATCCGCCGCTGCGCTGGGTAGCGGGCGCCGATGCCGTGCTCGCCGCGGAACGGAAAGCACAGACCCTGCTGTCGCAGGTCGAAGCGCTGCGGGCGCTGTCCACCAGCCTTAGCCACGAGGGGACGCAGATCGCGTGACTTGGCGGCGCCGATCAAGCCGAAGGCGCGATCGCTGCGTCAAGAGCGGAGGCGCCAATGTCTATTTCGGGTCGAAAGCGGACGCTCGGCCTTGTTCGCGTTTCAGGCGTGAGCGCGTCTTGCGGCCCGACCGGCTTTCGCGGGCTTTCAAGGCGAGGGCGACAACCCTGCCGAGCGCTTCGTCGGCGGCCTTTTTCCAGCCCCCGACGCGGTGAAGATCCTGCCGCGCGGAACTCTCGGCGAGGTCTGCACTCTCCTCGTTCATCGTTGGAAGAATTGTGAGCGCCTGCGTCACCTTACGGCGGACCTGGCGGCTCTCCCGAGCCTTTCGCAGCGGAATGAGCTTACGTGACGCCTTGTCGTTCTCTCCATAGGCGTTGCGGCGATCCTTCGCATAGCTGAGCGCCTTCTTCTCCTGAGGCGGCCGGTTTTTCCTGCTCATGGCCGCACTGTGCTCCGCCCTCCGAATGTCCGCAATGGGCCGAAAGCGGACATTCGCATCGATCCACCGGCTGCGCTAAGAAGCGAACGATGACGAGGTCTGCAGCGGTCGAACGTGCTTTCAGTCTTGCCCGATCGGGGCAGTGCCGCAGTGTTGCGCAGATTATCCGGCGACTGCCCGACGAGGACCGGGCGGCGGTGGAAGCGCACCTTGGCGTGCCGTCGGCGAGGCGGGAGCTCATTCTGATCTGCAGCGACGCGTGGCTGGAAGCGCAATAGAGCCGGCAACGTCCCGGCCCCGGTGTCCGCAATGGGCGGAAAGCGGACATTGCGTCCGCCTCGTGCGCGGGGCACCGTTCCGCCCATGAACGAGCACGAACTGGGCTTCGTCACCTTTCTGGCGGAGCCGACGCGGAGACGGGTACTTGCTCTTCTGGAGCTGGGCCCGAAGCGGCGCAAGGACGTGCGGGCACTCCTCGACCACGCCGTGACTCTCGACCTGCGCTACGCGCACCGCCTGGAAGGAGGCCAGGCCTCTGCCTGCTCCGTCGCGGAGACGCTGCGCGATCATGGTGCCCCGGCCACCTGCGACCTCGTCTCCGCGGATGCGGCGCTCGATGGGCGGGAGATGCCGCTGTCAGACGCGGTGGAGGCCGTTTCAGGGTCGTTCCATGGCGGCTTCGTTTCATGCATCCCCGGGACGCTCGGCTACTTCGAACATGAGGATGTGAAGTCAGCGTACCTGCTCAGGAGGTAGAGGGGCAGGCGCGACGTCCGATATGGGTGGAGAGCGCACCCCGGCCCAGCTACACCCTCTGCATGCAAGTTACCGCCGAAGACACTGTCGTTTCACCGTCGGGGCAGCGGCGGGGGCGCGTCTGCCGCCGTGAGGATGGCCGCTTTCAAGTCGTCACGGAAAGGCTCTGCGATGTGGCGGAGGCGTATCGAGCCTGCTGGCTGAACGACTATCCGCCGTCCGGGCTGTTTGCCTGTCGAGATGACGCTCGCGCGCATTTGATGGCCCTTCTTCCCGATGCGACGGAGCTTCACGATGTGGAGCCGTGCACGTTCCAGCTCGAAGTCGGTCCGTATCCGGAGCCGGTGCAGCGAACGGCGGCCTGCAAACCATGACCAGCCGCGCGGACGTTCCCGCTACGGGTGGAAAGCGGATGTCGGGGCTTGTACGCGTGGGGCTCCGCGGGGAGCGAACATGCCGACAGGAAGCGAAGCCGGCCTTGCGCCGGCAGGAGAGTGGATCGAGCGCTTCAACGCCCATGGCCTGAGCGATGGCGAACGATACGCACTGCTGGCCGCGCGGTTCGCTTCGGTCGGCGAGGGTGCGCTCATACGCCCGCCCTTCTTCTGCGATCACGGATACAACATCTCGCTGGGGGCCGGCGCCTTCCTGAACTACAATTGCATCGTCCTGGACGTCGAGCCGGTCTCCATCGGCGACGGGACGGCCATCGGCCCGGCCGTTCAGATCCTCGCCGCCGACCACCCCCGGGACCCGCGGCTGCGACGCCGGAATGTGCGCTTCGGCCGGCCGGTGACGATCGGCGCGAACGTCTGGATCGGCGGCGGCGCGATCATCCTGCCGGGGGTGACGATCGGCGACGATGCGATCGTGGGCGCCGGAAGCATCGTCACGCGAGACGTCGCCGCCGGCGCCACCGTCGTCGGCAACCCCGCGCGGGAGAAGTGAGGGAAGCTCGGGCGAATGCAGCAACGGCGCAAAGCGGACGCTAGCGGCGGCGCATCTCGGCGATCGCGATGTAGGGGCCGCCGGTATAGTGGCAGTAGCCCATGACCATCATTGCTCCCTCGGCGAGGGTGTCGCACTGACCCGCGATGCCGATCGCGGTATAGGCGGCGGGAGTGCCGGGGGCAGAGGCGAGCAACGCCTGCGTTCCATAAATACCGACGCGCCTTCCGCTCGAGCGCTCGCTCGACTGCGCGTATCGCCTGCGCGCGTCGCGCGCGGTGGCGAACAAGGCACGGTGTCGCCAATAGCCGTCCACCGCCACGCACTTGCCTTCCCACCTCTGCGGCTCGGCGATCAGCGCCCGCAGGCTTGTTCTCGTCGCCAGGGCGAGATTGCAGCGCTCCGGGCGCGCTGAGACCCCCAGGATCACAAATGGCTCTTCCTGCCCGGCATCGGCAGGCGGTGCGGCCTGAACCGGCATAGCGGATGCAGCGAGGCTGAGAAGGCTGAACACCGAGCGACTGTGCGCCGGACCGCGAACGTCCGCAACGGGTAGAAAGCGGACGCGTCCCCAAGCTAGTCTGGCGAGCCTCGGGGAGGGTCCATAAAATGGCGAAGCTCGTATTTGGAATGAACCAGTCGCTGGACGGCTATGTCGACCATATGGCGTTTGCACCGGACCCCGCGCTCTTCCGTCACTTCATCGAGGAGGCTCGCGGGCAGGCGGGCAGTGTCTACGGCCGGCAAATGTATGAGATCATGCGTTACTGGGACGACGATCGTCCCGAATGGGATGCGGAGAGGCGGGCGTTCGCGGCGGCGTGGCGGAAGCAGCCGAAATGGGTCGTCTCGCGCTCGCTTCCCTCGGTGGGGGACAATGCCGAGCTGGTGGGGGAGGACCTGGCGGGCGAGATCCGCAGGCTGAAAGCGGAGCGCGAGGGGGAGATCGAGGTCGCAGGCCCGGCGCTCGCCCGGAGCCTTACCGAGCTCGGCCTGATCGACGAGTACCGGATCTACCTGCACCCGGTCGTGCTGGGCGGCGGCACGCCCTATTTCGCCGCGCCCCGGCCGCGGCTCCGGCTTACGGCGCACGAGCGGATCGGCGCGGATGTGCTGAGGCTCACTTACGTTCCTGGCTGATCCTGCACGGCGGGCCGCGAACTCTCGCCCAAAGACGCGTGGAGGCTCCGAATGTCTCGCTTGAAGGCGCCGAGGAACCAGCGGCCGCACGCCTCGACCTCCTCCGCCTCCTGCGGGCTGCCGGGCGCGAAGCGCATGCGGTCGGCGTCACGGCCAGTGCGTGCGGACCGGCCGCCGAGGACGTGATCCGTCTGGCATTCGACCGCGAGGAAACCGACGACGGGGCCGTCCAGTGAACTGCCGCCGCTCTCGACCCACTCGTCGAGGATGCGGCGGCAGCCGAGGATCATGTCCGCCGCCGTCAGCTCGCCTCGTTCGATGCGCCCGTGCAGATCCTCGACGACGCATCGTAGCGAGGCCCGCGCCCGCTCGGCATCGGGGTGATCCGTCGTCATGCAGGTGCCCTCAGCTCGAGCGGCCGCGGGCGGTGACGGGCCACCAGGCGACGACGGTGCCCTCTTCGCAGACGGCGTAAAGGTCGTAGAGGTTCACGGTCGGGTCGCAGTGGGGCGGGACGAGTGCGATGCAGGTGTCCAGGGCGGGATCGGCGGCGCCGGGGGGCGTCAGGAGCATGCCGTGCTCGTCGCCCATGAAGCGGTAGGCGCTCTCCGGATGGGCGCCGCGCGCGACGACGGGCGGGCCGGCTTCGGTCGCCATGGCTTTCAGGCCCGCATCGACGGTGACGCGGCCGGGCGTGTTGGCGCTGACGATGCGGGTGTCGATGAAGAGGGCGGGCTCGAAGGCCGGGCCGACGGCCTCGCAGTCGCGATATTCGCGGTCCATGAAGACGTAGGAGCCGGGCTGGAGCTCGGTGAGGAGGCCGATCTCCGCGTCGATCGCGAAGCTGCCGGTGCCGCCGCCGGTGACGGTTTCGGCGGGGAGGCCGGCGGCGTGAAGGGCGGCGAGGACGGCGCGCAGGGTCGCGGCGCTGGCGGCGAGGGCGGCGCGGCGCTTCGCGGCGGATGCGACGTGCTGGAGGGTGCCGCAGTAGAATTGGACACCGCGCAGGCGCAGGTTCGGGTGGGCGGCGATGCGCGCGGCGAGGGCGGCGGCGGCTTCGGGCGAGGTGACGCCGGTGCGGTGGGCGCCGGTGTCGACGTCGACGAGGAGATCGAGGCGGGCGCCGGCTGCGGCGAGTGCGGCGGCGATGGAGTCCACGTTGCCCGGGTGGTCGGCGACGACGGCGAGGCGATCGAGCTGCGGCGCCAGGCGGGCGAGGCGGGCGAGGGCCTGGGCCGGGACGACCGGCGAGGTGATGAGGATGTCCCTGACTCCCGCGGCGGCGAGGGCTTCGGCTTCCCCGAGCTTGGCGCAGCAGATGCCGGCGGCGCCGGCGGCAAGCTGGCGGCGGGCGATGTCGGCGCTCTTGTGGGTCTTGGCGTGGGGGCGCAGCGCGATGCCGTGCGCGGCGGCCCAGTGCGCCATCGCCGCGATGTTATGCTCCAGCGCCGGGAGATCGACGACGAGGGCGGGCGTCGGGAGATCGGCGCGCGGGAAGGGCGGATGGGCCTGGGTCATAGTGTGGCGGTCCCGGCGAGCGCCTGCCGGAGGATGAGCAGGCCGAGGATGAGGAAGAGCGGGCTGTAGAGACGCGTATCGTACTTCGCCCAGCGGGTGGTGCGCAGGAACTTGAAGAAGCCGACGTAGCGGTTCGGGACGACGGCGCGGGCCACGAAGGCGGCGCCGGCGGCGAGGAGGGCGACGCGGATGGCCTGCGCCGGGAGCGGCAGGCGGACGTGGCCGGCGTGCGCGAGGAGGAGCAGGGCGAGCAGGAGGAGGCCGAGCGCGACGCAGGCGGCGGCGGGGCGCCACCAGGGCAGGCGGTGCGCCATGACCGGATCGCCTCCAGGCCGCTGCGGGAGCGAGACCGAGAAGCCGAGGCGGCCGCCGAGCGCCCATTGGGCGTGAAAGCCGGCGGCGAAGGCGAGGATGGCGAGGGAGAGGAGGAGGGCGGGGTTCATGCGACGGCGATAGTGCGGGCGCTTGGCGGCGGCGGCAAGTGCGGTGCGCATCGCGGCCGGCGCACGCGGGGTGAAGGCACATCGCGTCGCCGCACGATGCGCGCAAGCGTGCCTCGGACAGCCCGCGCCAGCCCCGCCGTTCAGGCCCGCGACACCCACAGGGCGGCATCTTAAACCATCCGGTTGCGTTGTAGGATGATCGATGCCACGCCTGTGCAACTGCTGACGGGAGACGTCGTCGTGGCCGCGAAGCCGGTGATCCAGGGCTCCATATGAGACGCGGGCCGAAGCGCTCCCTAACCAGAAGAAAACCTTTTCGAGAATGTCCGACGCGCCGCTCGCCGGATGATGGCAACGCCTGTGTCGATCGAGTTGAACGTCCATTTCGCCTATGACGAAGAGGCGAACGTCTGGTACGTCGCGCAATCCGATATTCCGGGACTGCGCCTCGAGGCCGACAACCCGCAGCATCTGATGGACCGAGTCATTGCGTGCGCGCCTGAGATGATCGAGCTGAACCAGGGCGAGATCCTCAAGAACCACGCTCCCGACAGCCGGCCCCAAGTCTCTGTGCGGCCGGTTTTCGACAGTCCGCTACAGCTCGCCTGTGCGTAATGGCCGGGTACACGCGCGACGTTAAGAAGCTCCTCAAAAAGGCTGGCTGCGCCTTTCTCCGGCAGGGACAGGGCGACCATGAAATCTGGGAAAGCCTCAACGGGCGGTCGCTTCACCGTCGACGGCAACATCAGGTCCAGGCACACCGCGAACGGCACCCTTGAAGATGCGGGACTGCCGAAGGCGTTCTAGCGCGCTTATTTTTCAGCCGGACGCCGCCCTGGGGCGCGGCTTCGCCTTGGCGGCCGACGCGCGCCGGCACGCTCAGGGGCTGAGCGGGGTGGCTTCACCGTCTTCGCCGGCGCCGATCGCGATGAGGAGCGCGATGATGACGAGGACCGGAAGGAGCCAGTAGACGCCGCCGCTGAGCTCGGAGCCTTCGATGCGCTCGGGCGCGGGCTGGAGGGGTTGCGGGGCGGCCGCGGCGGGGGCGGCGGCGAGGGCGAGGGCGGCGAAGGCCGCAATCATCTGCTTCATGGTCGGGTCTCCTGATTGCCGGCGAGCAAAGCCGGAGCGGGCGGCGGCGTTAATCGGGTTCGGCGGCGGTGTCACGAAAGTGTCATGAGCCTGTCACAGGAGACTCGCCGAACCGGCCTAGCCCGGACGGGCGCCGGGGAGCGGCGCGCGCTTCGAGGAGTTTCGACGTGAGGAAGATGCTTTTGACGGCCGCGCTCGCAGGGCTGGCGCTTGCCGGATGCGGCGGCGAAGGCTCGGGCGGCGGCGCGAGCGCCGGACGCACGCAGATCAGGATCGTCGGGTCGTCCACCGTCTATCCCTTCTCGCGCGCGGTCGCCGAGCGCTTCGGGCGGGCCAATGCGGCCAACGGCGCGCCGATCGTCGAATCGACGGGGACGGGGAGCGGGATCAACCAGTTCTGCTCGGGTGTCGGCGCCGACAAACCGGACATCGTCAACGCCTCGCGCCGGATGAAGGCGAGCGAGCTGGAGCTGTGCAACCGCAACGGCGTCGCGCAGGTGATCGAGGTTCCGGTCGGGATCGACGGGCTGACCTTGATCGAATCGGTCGAGCGGCCGACCAACTTCCGGCTGACGGCGCGCGACGTCTATGCGGCGCTCGCCGCCAATCCGTTCGGCCGGCCGCAGCAGGCGCGGACCTGGCGCGACGTCAATCCGGCGCTGCCGGCAGTCGAGATCCGGGTCTACGGGCCGCCGCCCACATCGGGCACGCGCGACAGCTTTTCCGAGCTCATCATGGAGAAGGGCTGCGACTCCGACGAGGCGATGAAGGCGCTCAAGGCTTCGGATGCCGACCGGCACAAGACGGTCTGCACCCAGATCCGCGAGGACGGGGCCTGGGTCGACGCCGGCGAGGACGACAATCTCCTCGTCCAGCGCGTGGCGGAGAACCAAGGCTGGCTTGGCGTGCTCGGCTACAGCTTCCTGCAGGCGAACGGCGAGCGGGTGCGCGGCGTGCCGATCGCCGGCGTGACGCCGACGGCGGCGACGATCGGAGACCTCAGCTATCCGGGCGCGCGCCAGCTCTTCATCTACGTGAAGGGCGAGCATCTCCCCGTCATTCCGGGGATGCGCGAGTATCTCGCCGAATTCCAGCGCGGCTGGGCGCAGGGCGGCTATCTGGCGCAGGCCGGGATGATCCCGTCGGCGCCGGACGTGCAGGCGCGCGCCGCCGCCGCGATCCAGAACCCGCGGCCGCTGACGGCGGCGGACCTTCGCTGACCTCAAGCACCCGCCGGGTCCGCTTCGCCAAGCGGCGGGCCCGGCGGCTCTCTTTCCCCGATGACGGACTGAGCCCACGTGCCTCTCTGGCTGACATTGCTGCTGATCCTCGGCCTGGGCGGCATCGCCTGGGCTTCGGCGCGTGCGCGGGCGCGGGCGTTC
The DNA here is from genome assembly GCA_036399655.1 of Allosphingosinicella sp. Classification (GTDB taxonomy): domain Bacteria; phylum Pseudomonadota; class Alphaproteobacteria; order Sphingomonadales; family Sphingomonadaceae; genus Allosphingosinicella. Next base: position 17,221 of record DASWMS010000035.1, read on the forward strand.
GCCGGCGGGCCGGTGCGTGTGCATTCGCTGCCCAATTACCATGGCTGGTACGTGGCCTTGTGGGCGGTGCTGCCGGCGCTTCTCTTCCTGGCCGTGTGGGGCAATCTTTCCGTCGGGTTCGTGCACCAGAGCGTGATGGCAAGCCCGGAAGCGGCGTCGCTGCCGGGCTTCGAGATGCAGCGGGACGCGATCCTCGCCGAGGCGCGCGGCCTCGCGCGCGGGCAGCTGACGGCGGTATTCAATCCGCAGTCGCGGGCGCTGGCGCCGGTTTATGCCTCCGCCTTTCAATTCTACTCGTTGATCGGGCTCGCGGTGGCGGCGCTGATCGCGTTCGCGGGGGGCGGCTGGGCCTATACGCGGGTGTCGCCGCACTTCCGGGCGCGGACGCGGGTCGAGCGGTTGGTGATGGCGGTGCTGCTCCTCGCCAGCATGATCGCGATCCTGACGACGCTCGGCATCGTTCTCTCGCTGCTCTTCGAGTCGCTGCGCTTCTTCGCGCGCGTGTCGCCGGCCGAGTTCCTGTTCGGGACGAACTGGAGCCCGCAGATGGCGATCCGGGCCGACCAGGCGGGCTCTTCGGGCGCGTTCGGGGCGATTCCGCTTTTCTGGGGAACGGTGTTCATCGGCGCGATCATCGCCATGATCGTCGCCATTCCGCTGGGGCTGCTTTCGGCCATCTACCTGACCCAGTACGCGCACCCGACGACGAGGCGGTGGATGAAGCCGATCCTCGAGATTCTCGCGGGCGTGCCGACGGTGGTCTACGGCTATTTCGCGGCGCTGACGGTGGCGCCGGCGGTGCGCGATCTGGGGCTGAGCCTCGGGCTGTCGGCCTCGTCCGAGTCGGCGCTGGCGGCGGGGCTGGTGATGGGGATCATGATCATTCCGTTCGTCTCCTCGATGGCGGACGATTCGATCGCGGCGGTGCCGCAGGCGATGCGCGACGGATCGCTCGCCATGGGCGCGACGACGAGCGAGACGATCCGGAAGGTGCTGGTTCCGGCCGCGCTTCCCGGCGTTGTCGGGGGCGTGCTGCTGGCGGTGAGCCGGGCGATCGGCGAGACGATGATCGTGGTCATGGCCGCGGGCCTTGCGGCGAACCTGACGGCCAATCCGTTCGAGAGCGTCACCACCGTTACGACGCAGATCGTCATGCTGCTGACGGGCGACCAGGAGTTCGACAGCCCGAAGACGCTCGCGGCGTTCGCATTGGGCCTCGTGCTGTTCCTGGTGACGCTGGCGCTCAACATCATCGCGCTGCGCGTGGTGAAGAAATACCGGGAAGCTTATGACTGAGGATAAGGGCTCCGTTCGCCCTGAGCCTGTCGAAGGGCTGTCCTTCTCTTCCTCGGGGCGGGAAGAAGGGCAGGGCTTCGACAAGCTCAGCCCGAACGGTGTGGGGGCGGTGGGCCGTGCAGGGACCGACTGGTCTGGTGCGGCGATGCAGCGGCGGATCCGGAAGCGCTATGCGGCGGAGCGGCGGTTCCGGTCGATGGGCGCTTTTGCCGTTTTGCTGTCGGCGGGGTTCCTGGCCTTTTTGCTGATCACGATCGGGATCAAGGGAATCCCTGGGCTGACGGGCACGTTCCTCACCGGATCGGACGCGACCGATCCGGCGATGGCCGGCATCTGGGGGGCGTTCAAGGGTTCGCTGCTGACGGTGGGCGTGACGCTCGCCATCGCCTTTCCGGTCGGCGTTCTGACCGCCGTCTATCTCGAGGAATATGCGCCGCGGAACCGGTGGACGGACGTGATCGAGGTTTCGATCAACAACCTCGCCGCGGTGCCATCGATCATCTTCGGCCTGCTCGGGCTCGCCGTGTTCCTGAACTTCATGCACCTGCCGCGCTCGGCGCCGCTCGTCGGCGGGATCACGCTGGCGCTGATGACCATGCCGGTGATCGTGATCGCAGGGCGCAACGCGGTGAAGGCCGTGCCGCCGTCGATCCGCGACGCGGCGCTGGGCGTGGGCGCGTCGCGGGTGCAGGTCGTCTTCCACCACGTGCTGCCGCTGGCGCTGCCGGGGATCCTCACGGGGACGATCATCGGGATGGCGCGGGCGCTGGGCGAGACGGCGCCGCTGCTGATGATCGGCATGCGCGCCTTCATCGCCTCGCCGCCGGGCGGGATCACGGATCCGGCGACGGTGCTTCCGGTGCAGATCTTCCTCTGGTCGGACGAAGTGAGCCGCGGGTTCGTCGAGAAGACGTCGGCGGCGATCATCGTCCTCCTGGCCTTCCTGCTCGCGATGAACGGGATCGCAATCTACCTCCGCAACAAGTTCGAAAGACGCTGGTAATGAACGCTCCAACCGATCCCAAGATGACCGCGCGGAACGTCAACGTCTTCTACGGCGCCAAGCAGGCCGTGAAAGACGTCTCGATCGACGTTTCGAAGGAGCATGTCACGGCCTTCATCGGCCCGTCGGGCTGCGGCAAATCGACCTTCCTGCGCGCCTTCAACCGGATGAACGACACCATCTCCGGAGCGCGCGTCGAAGGCGAGATCGCGCTCGACGGCGAGGACATCTATTCGAGCGGCATGGACGTGGTGCAGCTTCGCGCCCGCGTCGGCATGGTGTTCCAGAAGCCCAATCCGTTCCCGAAATCGATCTACGAGAACGTCGCCTACGGGCCGCGAATCCACGGGCTCGCGGCGGGGAAGACGGAGCTCGACGCGATCGTCGAGAAGTCGCTGAAGCGCGCGGGCCTCTGGGAGGAAGTGAAGGACCGGCTGAAGGAAAGCGGCACGGCGCTTTCGGGCGGGCAGCAGCAGCGCCTCTGCATCGCCCGGGCCATCGCGGTCGATCCGGAAGTGATCCTGATGGACGAGCCGGCCTCCGCTCTCGACCCCATCGCGACGGCGAAGATCGAGGAGCTGATCCACGAGCTTCGCGGCCGCTATGCGATCGTGATCGTCACCCACAACATGCAGCAGGCGGCGCGCGTGTCGCAGAAGACGGCCTTCTTCCACCTCGGCGAGCTGGTCGAATATGGCGACACGTCCGACATCTTCACCAACCCAAAGGTGCCGCGCACCAAGGATTACATCACCGGCCGGTACGGCTGAGGAGAGAGCGATGGAAACGACCGGTGGACATACCGTGAAGGCGTTCGACGAGGACATGGACGAGCTGCGCGCCCTCATCAGCGAGATGGGGGGCCTGGCCGAAGAAGCGATCCGCGAGTCGATGCGCTGCCTGATGCAGCGCGACTTCGAAGGCGCGCGGGCGGTCGTGGAGGCGGATGCGCGGCTCGACCTGCTCGAAGGCCAGGCGGAAGCGGCGGTGGTGCGGCTGATCGCGCTTCGGGCGCCGATGGCGGACGATCTTCGAGAGGCGGTCGCGGCGCTCAAGATTTCGGGTCTGGTCGAGCGGATCGGCGATTATGCCAAGAACAACGCCAAGCGCGTCCGGCTCTTCGCGGATTCGGGGCGGATCGAGCCCATTTCGCTGCTCCCGGAAATGGCGCGGATCGCGGCCGAGATGGTCCACAATGCGCTCGACGCCTTTATCGCGCGGGATGCGGAAAAGGCGCATGAAGTGTGCGTGCGCGACAAGGCGCTGGACGATTTCTACAATTCGATCTTCCGGGCCTTGCTCACCTTCATGATGGAGAGCCCGAAGAACATCACACAAAGCGCCCACCTCCTGTTCGTCGCCAAGAATTTGGAGCGGATCGGGGACCATGCGACCAACATCGCCGAGATGGTCTATTATGCGGCGACCGGCGACCGGCTCACCGAACGCCCGCGCGGGCACAATCCCGCGGACCCCGAATGAGCCGCCCCAAGCTCCTCCTCGTCGAGGACGACGCCTCGCTTCGCGAGCTCCTCACCTGGAATTTCGAACGTGAGGAGTTCGACGTGGTGTCGACCTCCGACGGCGACGAGGCGCTTCTGCTGGCGGAGGAAAGCCCGCCCGACATCGTCATCCTGGACTGGATGATCGAGGGCGTTTCGGGGATCGAAGTGTGTCGGCGGCTGCGGCGGCGGCCGGGGACGGCGAACGTGCCGATCATCATGCTGACCGCGCGCGGCGAGGAGGCGGACCGGATCCGCGGGCTCGAGACCGGCGCGGACGATTATGTGACCAAGCCGTTCAGCCCGCGCGAGCTGGTGGCGCGGGTGGGCGCGGTGCTCAGGCGGGTGCGGCCGGCGCTCGCTTCGCAGACCCTGAACTATGCGGACCTGGAGCTCGATACGGTGAGCCACAAGGTGCGGCGCGGCGGGGCGGCGGTGGCGCTCGGGCCGACGGAATATCGGCTGCTGGTGCACTTTCTCCAGCATCCGGGGCGGGTGTTTTCGCGGGAGCGGCTGCTGGATTCGGTGTGGCCGCACGACAGCGATATCGAGCTCAGGACGGTGGACGTGCATATCCGGCGCTTGAGGAAGGCGCTGAACGAGGGCGGGCGGCCGGATCTGATCCGGACGGTGCGGGCTGCGGGCTATTCGCTGGATGTGGAGGGGTGAAAGCCCTGATCGCCCCTCTCCCTTGATGGGAGAGGGATACGTAGACTTAGCGCAGCGAAGCGGAGCTTTGTCGGAGTTGGGAGTGGGTGAGCGGCGCGCATGCGCCGCGCGCGGCGGAGCCGCGCATCGGGTAGGCGGGCATCGAGCCCGCCGACCCGAACCCCTCTCCCCAACCCCTCTCCCACAAGGGGAGAGGGGCTTAGAAGTCGATCTGCGCCCTCGCGGCGACCACGTTCACGCCGTAGCTGCGGTCGCCGTCAGCGGCGGGGATGCGGGCATCGCCGTAGCGCAGGTGGGCGGCGTTGAGCATGAGGCGCAAGTAATCCTGCGGGATCCAGATGAGGGAGGCCTGGTAGCCGTTCTGGGTCCCGCCGGTGACGGGGCCTGAATTCAGATCCAGATGGTCGTAGCGGAGGTTGAGCTGCACCGCGCCGAAGCCGGCGTCGTCGCCGCCGAGGACGGGGCGGCGGACGGCGGTGCGGTCGAAGCGGCCCTTGCGGTAGCCGCGGGTTTCGCCGGTGAGGTAGACGCCGGCTTCGATGTAGCCGCCGAAGAAGGTTCGGGCGTCCGTGGGGGTGCCGGCGCGGAGCCAGTGGGTTTCGGCAGCGGCGTGGAACGGGCCGCGGATCATGGCGGCTTCGAGGCCCCAGCTCGTCTCGTCCTCCACAGCCAGCGCGGGCGTGCCGATGAAGCGGGTGTCGGTGAAGTGGACGAGGGGGCGCTGGCGGTAGCGCGTGGTGGCGCCGTTTTCGAAGAGGCCGCGATTGGCGCGGTAATGTGCGGAGGCGCCGAAGTGGAGCTGGGTGTCGCCGTTCTTCGGGGCGTAGACGATGCGGGCGTCGGCGCCCCGGCTGTCGTTGCCGTCCTCATTGAGCTCGTGGACGTTGTCGAGGAACAGGCCGCCCTGGAGGAGGAGCGGCCCGGCGCCGTAGGTTGCGGAGAGGCCGACGCGGCGCTCGAAATTGAAGGCGTCGGTAAAGGCGGCGCGTTCGATGAAGGTGGTGAAGCGAGAGCTGGTCAGCTCGTCGAGCGATTGGAAAGGATTGTGCTGGCCGAGAGTGATGCCGACGGTCTCGGCGGCCTGCCAGGTGAGGGTCGCGTCGACGATCTCGACCGTCTCCGCCGCGATGTCGACCTCGAAGACGTAGGCGAGGTCGCCGGGCAGGTCCCCTTCGACGCCGAGGCGGAAGCGGCGCAGCTCGTCGCCGGAGCCGAGGCCCGGGGCGGCGACGCCAGAAGGTCGGGAGACATGGCCGAAATCGTACTGGACGCGGCCGCGCGGCTTGATGCTGAAATCGCCGAAGGTGAGCTTGGGAAGGCCGCGGAAGCGGGTGCCCTGGTCGCGCTCGGGCTGCGGGGCGGTCTGCGCGGGCGCCGCTTCGGGCTGCGGCGGCTGGGCGGCGGGCTGGGCGGCGGCGAGGAGGAACGGGGCCAGGATCATCGTCTCATCTCCATGCCGCGCGCGCGGCGCGGTGCAAGAAATAAGAACAAGGCGTGACGGGCCCGCGACGGGCGCGTGACGGATTTGTGACTCCGCTCCACCGTCATTCCCGCGAAAGCCGGGATCCAGCGGGGGTGCTTCGAAGGGCGGAACGGGTGGGGGCTTCGTCTGGATTCCCGCTTTCGCGGGAATGACGGAGAGGGTTCAGCCGGCGAGCCGGGCTTCCAGCACGCGGTTCGCGGTCCGCTGGCGGCGGATCGAGGCGAGGAGGAGGAGGTTCATCGCGGTGACCTCCGTCAGGAAGAACCAGAGGGGGGAGCCGAGCGCCATGCTGAGGGCGAGGAGGAGGGTGCGCGGGTTGGAGCCGAGGCAGGCCTGGAGGAAGAGGGGCGTGCGGAAGGTGCGGCGGCACAGACGGGTGAAGCGGGCGCGGGCGGCGGGATCGCGGGCGGCCTCCTCGGCGGCGCGGTCGAGCGCCGGGGAGGGGGGGCTCAGGCGGTCCGCGAGCCAGACATAGGCGCCGCCGAGGCGGGACAGGACGGAGGGCTCGGAGGCGGGGGAGTCGCTCGTCGCGCGGCTCTGCTTGATCCAGGGAATTCCGTAGCCGCGCCACAGATAGATGCGGCGCTGGCTCTCGCCGTGGCTCGCCTGCGCGACCCGGGAGAGGCCCGCCGCCCAGCCCAGCGCATAGGCCCACCAGCCGATCCAGTCGGCGAGGTGGATGGCGAGGAAGAGGTAGATGAGGGCGTGGCTGAGATAGTCGCAGGCGCCGTCGACCATCTCGCCGACGGGCGAGGCGCGGCCGGTGAGGCGGGCGAGATCGCCGTCGGCGCCGTCCACGACGTGCCACAGGAGGTGGAGCGCGAAGGCGAGGGCGATCGCCCAGGCGCCGCCGGCGAAGGAATAAAGCGCGCCGGCCGCGATGACGAGGAGCGCGCCCGTGACCGAAACCATGTTGGGCGATACGGGGGTGTAGGAGAGGAGGACGGCGAGACGGCGGGAGATCGGATGGTAGAGGCGGCGGTTGAGCAGGTCCTCGAGCTCGCGCGGCTTGGCCGGGGGAAGGCGGCGCCTGCTGCCCCCGGTTCCGCCCGATCCCCCGGATGCGCTGCCGCCATTGCCGGCCCGACTCGCCACTTTGTCCCCCTTTTTCCGCGCCTTCGGTCTTGCACCGGAGAAGGGGCGGCTTGCAACATCGTGCTGGAGACGGCGTGGCACGCCTTGCCGCGGGCGCGCGGGGGCGCTAGCCGCATTTCCCGCATGCAATGTCTCATCATCGCCGCCGGGCTCGGCAGCCGGCTGAGGTCGAAGGCGGCGTCGAAGCCGCTCGCCAGGGTGGCCGGGCGGCCGCTCATCGAACATATCGTCGAGCGCGCTCGGGCGGGCGGGGCGACGCGGTTTTTGATCGTCACCGGCTATTCGCCCGAGCCGATCGAAGCGTTCGCCGCCGCGCTCGCGGCGCGCGAGGGGCTGGCGATCGAGACGGTGAGGAACGAGGAATGGGAGCGGCCGAACGGACTTTCGGTGCTCGCGGCGGCGCCGAAGCTGGAGCGGCAGTTCCTGCTCCTCATGTCCGACCATCTCTTCGAACCCGAGATGCTCGCCGGGCTGATCGCGGCGGACGGAAAGGCGGCGCTGACGCTGGCGGTCGACTACCGGACCGACAACCCGCTGATCGACCTCGACGACGCCACGAAGGTGGCTGCGGACGAAAGCGGGCGGATCGTGCGGCTCGGCAAGACGATCGAAGACTATAATTGCATCGACACGGGGCTGTTCCGGGCGGGGCCGGCGCTGATCGAGGCGATCCAGCATGCGGTGGCGCATGGCGGGGCGGGGAGCCTTTCGGAAGGCGTGCAGGTGCTCGCCGATCAAGGCGAGGCGCGGGTCCACGACATCGGCATGCGGTGGTGGCTCGACGTCGACGATCCGCGTGCGCTGGCGCTCGCGGAAGAGGCGCTGGGCGGGGTCAAGAAGCTGATTTCGCGATGAAATGTGCGTGGGAGCGGTCGGCGGCGCGATTCCAGTCTGGCCTTCCGCCTTCACCCACGTTAGGCCGTGCGCCGTGGGGAGGCTCCGGACCGTTCTGACGTATGCGATCGCGCTCGCTTTGAGCGCGGGCGAAGCCGTGTCCGCGCAGGATGCGGGGCAGGGCGCCCAGACGCAGGCGCCCGCGCCCGCGCCGCCCCCCGGGTCTCAGGGCCTCGCCCAGGCGAGCCGCGACCCGCTCAACGTCGACGCCGCCAGCGACCCGATCCTGCAGCTCGGCGCCAGCCGTGCCCGGTTCGAGGAGTTTCGCGAGATCGTCGCGGCGACGGTCGAGCGCCACCCGGCGCGGCTGGAGCAGGAAGCGACGACCGACGAGGCGCGCGCCGTGCTCGCCGAAGCGCGCGAGCGGCAGCGGCCGTCGGCGGACGCGAGCATCACGTCCTACCGGGTGATCGCGCGCGAATTCTCGGACGACCCGCAGAACATCATCGAGCGCTCCAGGCCCGAGCAGCGCACGGACGCGCTGCTCTCGGTCAACCAGACCTTGTGGGACTTCGGCGCGGGCGACCGCCGCGTCGCCGCCGCCGGGGCGCGCCTCAGGGCCGCGGCGCTGGAGGCGGAGGCGACCAGCGACCGCGTCGCGCTCGCGTCGATCGCCGCCTGGTACGACATCTTCGCCTATAGGGCGCTCACCATTCTCACCGAGACCTTCACCGAGAGCCAGCGCCAGCTTCGCGAGTCGGTGGAGGAGCGCGTGCGCTCGGGCGTGTCGGCGCCCGGCGACGTGGCGCGGGTGGAAAGCTACATCGCGTCGGCCGAGACGCGGCTCGCGCGCTTCCGGCGCCAGCTCGCCAATGCCGAGGCGCGGTTCGGCGAGCTTGCCGGAACGCCGGCGCCCGGCGAGGTCGGCCGCGCGCCCGCGCCCGAGGTGGCCGAGATCTCGTCGCGCGAAGCGGCGGCGTCGATGAGCGCGCGCTCGCCCGCCGTGCAGGCGGCCGAGCGGCTCGCCGAATCCGCACGGCAGGAGGCGCGCGCCGCCCGCTCCGACCGGCTTCCGCAAGTCACGGTGGGCGTCGACGCCGGGCGCTACGGCGTCTTCGAGACGGAGCGCGACTACGACATTCGCGGCCGGATCGCGATCCGCCAGCGCCTGTTCGGCGGCGTCGATGCGCGCGCCGACCAGCTCTCCGCCCGCGCCCAGGCGACCGTCGCCCGGGCGGACCGGGTGCGCGAGGAAGCGGCGCGCGACGCGGCGATCGCCTGGTCCGACGTGCGCGCGCTCGAGGCGCAGCTGACCGCCATCGAGGCGAGCTACATCGCCGCGCGGCGCTCGCGCGACGTGATCGTGGAGCGCTTCCGCGTCGCCCGCGGCTCGCTGTTCGACGTCGTCGCCGCCGAGGACACCTATTTCCAGGCCGCAGCCGCCTATATCGAATCGATCGCCGAGCTCGACGCCGCGCGCTACGTGCTGCTGTCGCGGACGGGCCGGCTGCTCGAAGCCCTCGCGATCGACGGGACGCCGGAAACATGATCAGCAACGCCCCCGCGAGCTCCGACAATCCGATACCCGCGGAGAAGCGCCGCTTCGCGCCCTGGCTGTTCGCGCCGATGTTCAAGAACAAGGGCATCTATACCAAGGTCGCGGTCGCGGCGGCTTTGATCAACGTCTTCGGCCTGCTCTCGGCCATGTTCACGATGACCGTCTACGACCGCGTCGTCCCGAACAACGCCATGTCCTCGCTGGTCGCGCTGTCGATCGGTCTCGCGATCATCATCGTGTTCGATTTCGTGCTGCGCCTCTTGCGGGCCTATTTCGTCGACATCGCGGGCGCGCAGATCGACCGGGAGGTGGGCGAGACCCTGTTCGGGCGCCTGCTCGCCATCCGGCTCAACCTCAAGAAGGGCTCGACGGGGTCGCTGACCGGCATCATGCGCGAGCTCGAAGCGCTTCGCGACTTCTTCGCCTCGGCGACGATGACGGCCATGGTCGACGTGCCCTTCATCTTCGTGACGCTCGCCGTGGTCTGGCTGGTCGGCGGCGTCGTGGTGCTCGTCCCCGCCTTGATGATCCCGCTCGTCGTCGGGACCGCGCTCATCACCCAGCCGACGCTCCAGCGCCTCACCAGCAAGTCGATGGGCGAGGGGCTGGTCAAGCAGTCGGTTCTGGTCGAGACGGTGGGCGGCCTCGAGACGGTGAAGGCGGTCGGCGCCGGCCCGCTCCTCGCCGGGCGCTGGAACCGGTCGGTCGAGCAGCATAGCGACGTGTCGCTGCGCCAGCGCCTCATCGGCACCATCGGCATCACCACCGCGACGACGGCGGGGCAGATTTCCTATGCCGGCGTCGTCATCGTGGGCGTCCACCTCATCGCCGAGCGCGAGCTCACCATGGGCGGGCTCATCGCCTGCTCGATTCTCGCCGGCCGCGCCATCGCGCCGCTGGCGCAGATCTCGCAGCTCCTGACGCGGATCACCTCGACGCGGACCGCGTACCGCCAGTTGAACGAGCTCATGGAGCTGCCGCCGGAAGGTCCGGCGGGCGAGCCGCTGCATTTGTCGCGGCCCGAGGGCAAGATCGAATTCCGGGGCGTCAGCTTCCGCTATCCGAACTCGCCCGAGAAGGCGCTCGACAACGTCACCTTCACGATCAATCCGGGTGAGCATGTCGCGCTCTTGGGGCGCGTCGGATCGGGCAAGTCGACCATCGCGCGCCTCGTGCTCAGCCTCTACGAGCCGGAGGACGGGCTGGTCCTGATCGACGGGACGGACATCCGGCAGCTTTCGGTGGAGAGCATCCGGCGCAACGTCGGCGCGGCGCTGCAGGAAAGCGTGCTGCTGACCGGATCGGTGCGCGACAACATCATCCTCGGCCGCGAGGGGCTGGGCGACGAGGACATGATCCGCGCGGCGGAGCTTTCGGGCACGCACCAGTTCATGGGGGCGATCGCCAACGGCTACGACCTCCGCCTCGCCGACCGGGGCGAAGGGCTTTCGGGCGGTCAGCGCCAGTCGATCGCGATCGCCCGCGCGCTTGCCACGAAGCCGCAGATCCTGGTTTTCGACGAGCCGAGCTCGGCGATGGACACGCAGACCGAGACGGCGCTCATCCAGCGGCTGCAGCAGGAATTGAAGGGGCGCACCTTCGTCCTCATCACGCACCGGCCGCCATTGCTCCAGCTCGTCGACAGGATCATGCTGATCGACAAGGGGCGGGTCGCGCTGGACGGTCCGCGCGACCAGGTGCTGAAGCAGATCACGAGGCCGCAGGCGGCATGAACGCGCACGAAGGACACCTCGAGGATTTCGCCGGCCGGCTGCGGCCGAAGGCGATGTCGAACCTGCTCCTGTGGGGCGTGGTCGCATTCTTCGTCATCTTCATCGCCTGGGCGGCGCTGACCGAGCTGGACAAATCGGTGCGCGCACAGGGCCGCGTCATCGCCAGCTCGCAGCTCCAGGTCGTCTCGAACCTCGAAGGCGGCGTGATCGAGGCGATCCTCGTCCAGCCCGGCCAGATCGTGAACGAGGATACGGAGCTGGTCCGCATGGACCCGACGATGACCGCGTCGGAGCTCGGCAGCGGCCAGGCCTCCGTCGCGGCATTGAGCGCCAAGATCGCGCGCCTCGAAGCGGAAGTCGCCGGCCGCACGCCCGTCTATCCCGCCGCGACCGATGCGTCGGCGGCCGAGCAGATCGCGATCGAGCGCTCGCTCCACGCCTCGCGCATGGCGGAGCTTTCGCAACTGACCCAGGCCGCGCAGGCCCGCGTGCTCCAGGCGCAGCGCGCCGTCACCGAAGCGCAGGCCGCGTACCAGGCGCGGGTGACCGCCCGCGACGCGCGGCGCCAGGAAGTCGCGATCCTGCGCCCGCTCGTGGAGCGCGGCATCGAGCCGCGCATGTCGCTGACCCAGGCCGAGAGCGCCGCCGCCGTCGCGGCGAGCGAGGCCGCCGCCGCCGCCGCGTCGATCGCGCGCGCCCAGGCGAGCATCACCGAAGCGCAAGCGACGTCGAGCCAGCAGCAGCAGGACTGGCGCTCGCGCGCCGCGACCGAGCTCGCCACCGCCCAGGCCGAATTCGCCGCGCGGCGCCGGACCATGCCGGCGCTGAGCGAGCGGGTGGACCGCACCGTGGTGCGCTCGCCGGTGCGCGGCCGGGTCAACCGGGTGCTGGTCACTACGGTGGGCGGGACCGTCGCGCCGGGCGCGCCGCTGGTCGAGATCGTCGCGTCGCAGGACACGCTCGTCATCGAGGCGATGGTGCTGCCGCAGGATATCGGATCGGTGCGGATGGACCAGGACGCGCGGGTGAACATCACGGCCTACGATCCCTCGGTCTACGGCAATCTCGAAGGCAAGGTCGTCTCGATCTCGCCCGACGCGGTGCAGAACGAGCAGACCGGCGAGAGCTTCTACATCGTGCGGGTGCGGACCAATTCGAACGCGCTGCGCAACGCCGCGGGCCGGCCGCTCCAGATCGGCCCGGGGATGCAGGCGGAGGTCAACCTGCTCGGCGACAAGCGCTCGATCCTGAGCTACCTCCTCTCGCCGGTCACGCGCCTTCGCGACACCGCCTTCCGCGAATAAGCGGGCACCGGCCGAAATTACGCAGGCGTAACGCTGGCGCATCGCGTGGCGCCGTTGCCGGGCGCGCGTGTAAACACATCGTTGACTTCGAACCTGCGGGCGGGCGCCGGAGGCTGCAGATGGGCCCGGCATTTCCGCGTCACTTGGCAGGTGCGGACATCGACTTGATTCAGATTGGGATAAAAACGGCTTCTGCGTCGTTTGAACCCCATCTGGCACGCACGGCGTGGAGCAATGGGGTGAAAAGACCGGCTGCCGACTTTCGGCGCCGGCAACGATGTTCTGGAGGCCGTAATGAAGAAGATTCTGCTGACTGCTGCCGCGCTGACGCTCGGCACGTCCGCTTATGCGTGGACCGAAATGCACGAAGGTGCGCACCAGAGCCCTGCCGCCGCAGCGACTTGGCAAGGCGGCGCCAAGGCCGACAGCGACGGCATGATCTGGGCCGACGCGGACATGAAGTCGAAGGCGGCGGTCGGCGGCGTCATGGCGGCGGCGGCCGGCGCGGACGCCGGCTTCGCCAAGACGGCGGATGCGTCGTTCGGCGACGACATGGCGGAGAGCGACGGGCTGGCGTGGGCCGACGCGGACATCAAGTCGAAGGACATGGTCGGCGGCGTGAGCCTGGCGTCCGGCCAGTCGGCGTCTGGCGAGGCCTGGTCCGGCGCCAAGAGCGCCGACGATGGCGGCCTGACCTGGGCCGACGCGGACATCAAGTCCAAGGAGACGGTCGGCGGCGCGGCGATGGCGTCTGCCGACGGCAGTGCGAATGTCGGCCAGGGTGGCCCGCTCGAGCCGCGCGGCTATCCGGCGTGCCGACCGGGCCGCGGCGACGACAATTGCATCCAGCTCTACGAGCGCGGCGTCAGCGCCGATCTCGCCGCCTGGAAGGCGAGCGACGCCCCGGCCATGGGCATGGGCGGACCGCTCGAGCCCGCTGCCGGCGCCAAGGCTGAAGCCGCTCCGGCCCCTGCCGCGCCGGGCGGCGCCAAGGTCGCCGACGAAGGCGACGAGGAGGAGGTGGCCGCAGCCGCCGATGCGCCCAAGGGCACCGGCGCTGCCGACCCGCATGCCGGCCACGACATGAACGGCGCGAAGCCGGCGACGACGACTCCGACGCCGAACTGAACGGCTCCCCCGAGCGGGGTGAAGAGGGCCCGGGCGCGGATATCCTCCGTAGCCCGGGCCTTTTCGTGTGGTCCGAGCGGTTAGGCGGAGCGAGGGGGCGCGCAGCGGCTTGGCCTGCTTTAAATACGTCGCGAGACCATCACCCGTTCGGTTCGAGCGAAGTCGAGAACCGCGCCCGAGCGAAGCCGAGGGCTTCTTCCGAGTCGCAGATGTCTCGCTACGCTCGACAGCGGTCCTCGACTTCGCTCGGACCGAACGGGTGGGAGGCTGGTGTCCATTCTCAGGTGTCGCCCGTTGGGCGTCGTCATCCCAGCCTTCGGATGACGTGTGTGGCATTGGGTTCCTTAGTCTTCGCCCGCTTCCCCGCCCGCACCGTGCTCGGCGAGCCATGCGTCGAGCCTGGCGACGGTGCGTTCCAGCGCTCTCGCGGCTTCGCGGACGTGGCGGGGGTCGGCGGCGGCGAGGACGAGGTCGGATAGCCACCAGGTTTCGGAGAGCCATTCGCGGCCGTCGTCCTGGTCGGCGATGGAAAGGCTGAGATAAGCCTCCTCGGCGTCCGCCCAGCCTTCTCCTTCCGCGACGGCGCCGTGAACCTCGATGCGGCCGGTGCGGCGGAAATCGCCGCGGCAGACGTCGCGCGCCGCGCGCAGGAAGGGCTCGACCAGCTCCCAGTGGAGCTTGGTTTCGACCAGCGTCTCGTAGGTCGCGTTCAGGACCTGCTTCTGGACGACGTTGTGGAATTCGGCGGTGGTGTAGCCTTCGTCGGCGGCGGAGGGGGCGTAATCTTCGAATGCCTCCGCGGCGGGCTGGGCTTCGGGCTCTTCGCCGGCGGCGGGAAGGTCGGACATTCACGGTCTCCAGAAGCGTTCGCGGCAATGCGAAGCAGCTTCTCCGCGCGGCGTCCAGACCCAAGGGTTCAGGCGGGGAGCCAGCGCGGGAAGAGGCGGTTGAGCTCGGTCGGGCCATCGTAGATGGCGGCGGCGCGCACCAGCTCCTCCTCGTCGAAGCCGCCGCAGCGCACCGCGATGGCGGGGAGGCCGATGCGCAGCGCGGCATCGATGTCGTAGGGCGTGTCGCCGACGACGACCACCGTCCCCGCACCGCCCTTCGCCCGCGCCTTTTCCCAGGCGGCGGCGAAGATGTCCGGGCAGGGCTTCGAATGCTCGACGTCGTCGGACGACGTGGTGGCGGCGAGGAAATCGCGGCAAGCCAGCTTCTCGATATGGTGATCGAGCTCGGGCTGCCTGGCGGAGCTGGCGAGGACCAGGGTCACGCCCTCGCCGTGGAGGCGGCGGAGGAGCTCGGCGGCGCCGGGGAAGGGCTTCGCCTTGTGGAGATAGTCGCGGCCGAAGAGATCGGAGCGGAAAGTCTCGATCTCCTCCTGCAGGCGCTCGACGATTTCGGGCGGCAGGAGGGCGGGGATGAGGTTGTCGCCGCCCTTGCCGATCTGGCCGCGGATCGCATCGTAGGAGACGACGAGGCCGAAATGGCGGAAGGTCTCCTGCCAGGCGCTGGTGTGGAGATCGTTGGAATCGACGAGCGTGCCGTCGACGTCGAAGAGGACCGCGTCGATCATCGTGCCGCCCCCGCCGTGCGCGGCTTGCCGAGAAGCGTGAGGAGCGTGCCGTAGACGGCGGATTTCCAGGCGATCTCGCCCATTCCGGGCGTGGCGGCGGCAGCGGGGATGCCGGTCGGCGGGGCCTGGGCGGGCGCTGGAGAGGTGGCGGCTGCGGGGCCGGCGAGGCCCTTGCTCGCGGCTTCCGCTTCGGCGGCCCGGCGCTCGATCTCGGAATTGAGCTCGGCGCCGAGGAGGACGATGTAGGCGCTCAAGTAGAGCCATGTGAGGAACACGATGACGGCGCCGAGCGATCCGTACGTCGCGTTGTAATTGCCGAAATTTGAGACGTAGAGGCCGAAGCCGGCGGTGGCGGCGAGCCAGGCGATCGTAGCGGCACCCGAGCCGGGGGTGATCCACGCCCAGGGCGCGTTGGGGCGGTTCGGGCCGTAGCGGTAGATGATTGCGAGGAGCAGCACCACGGACGAAGCCGCGACGGCCCAGAGCAGGACCTTGATGAGGATGTGGGTGATGCCGGACATGGCCGGAAGGAAATCCTCCAGCGCGTTGCTTCCGGCGACGGCAATGATGGCGAGGAAGAGGGTGAGGAGCGCGCCGCCGGTCATCGCGAACGAAAGGGCGGTGCGGGCGACGAAACCGCGCGTCTCCTCGACGTCGTAGGCGATGTTGAGCGCGGTCATGATGGCGGCGGCGCCCTTGGTCGCGCCATAAAGGGCGATGGCGATGGCGACGAGGAGGCCGAGGCCCTTCTGGCCGCCGCCGGTCTCGGTCATGCTCTTCAATTGGTCGCCGATGATCTCGGCCGCGTTCTGGGGGAGCACGCTGGTCAGGCCCTGCATGTGCTTCACCACCGAAGAGGGCTCGGCGATCAGGCCGTAGGAAAGGACGAAGGCGCTAAGCAGGGGGACGAAGGCGAGAAACGCGTAAAAGGCCACGCCCGCCGAAACCAGGGACAGGTTGTCGTCGCCGCCCTCTTTCCAGGTGGCGAGAAGGATCTCCTTCCATGTCTGCGGCGGGAGATCGGCGGGACTTGCCTGCGTTTGCGCAGGCGCCGCGGCGCTCTGTCGTTTCATTTTCAGCCCCAGTTGATTCGTTTCGCCGCGGCTCGGGCGAACCCGGCTACAATTACTGTGGCTCGATTGGGTTCCCGCGCAAGGCTTTCGCGTCTCGGCGGCGGATGCTAGGCGCCGCCGCTGGGCATGCCGGCGGAGCTGAGATGACGGGAACCTGGTCCTTCTCGATCGACCGCGGCGGCACCTTTACCGACATCGTCGCTCATGCGCCGGACGGGCGGCTGCTGACCGCCAAGCTCCTTTCGGACAATCCCGGGCAATATGAGGACGCCGCCGTGGCGGGGATCCGCCGGCTGATGGCGGAGCATGGCGAGGCGCCGATCGCGTCGGTGACGATGGGCACGACGGTCGCGACCAACGCCCTTCTCGAGCGCAAGGGCGAGCGGGTGCTGCTCGCGATTACTTCAGGGTTCGGCGACGCGCTGAGGATCGGATACCAGGCGCGGCCCGATATCTTCGCGCGGCGGATCGTGTTGCCCGAGGCTCTGTACGAGCGTGTCGTCGAGGTGGACGAGCGGGTGACGGCGTCGGGGGAGGTGCTGCGGCCGCTCGACTGCGACGCGGCTGCGGCAGCGTTGCGCGCGGCGTATGAGGAGGGATATCGCGCGGTCGCCATCGTGCTGATGCATGGCTGGCGGTGGACGGCGCACGAGGCGGCCCTGGCGGAGCTGGCGCGGGATATCGGGTTCACGCAGGTGTCGGCGAGCCACCGCGCCGGGCCGCTGATCAAGCTCATCGGGCGGGGCGACACTTCGGTGGTGGATGCGTATCTGTCGCCGGTGCTGCGGCGCTATGTGGACCGGGTGGTGGCGGCACTCGATCGTCGCTCCGGCCCCGCTGACTCGTTCGTTCCGAGCGAAGCCGAGGCGCGCGGCTCCGAGTCCGAGAAGCGCCCCTCGACTTCGCTCGGGACGAACGAGGGTGGTGAGAAGCGGCCCTTGAGTTCGCTCGGGAGGAACGGGGTCGGTGCGGGGCGCCCCTCGACTTCGCTCGGGACGAACGAGGGTGGTGAGAAGTGCCCTTCGACTTCGCTCGGGACGAACGAGGACGGTGCGGGGCGCGCTTCGAATTCGCTCGGGACCAACGAGGGTGGTGAGAAGCGGCCCTTGAGTTCGCTCGGGACGAACGGGGACGGTGCGGGGCGCCCCTCGACTTCGCTCGGGACGAACGAGGGTGGTGCTGGGAGGCTGCTCTTCATGCAGTCTTCGGGCGGGCTGACGGATGCAGGGGCGTTCCAGGGGAAGGATGCGATCCTTTCGGGGCCGGCGGGCGGGATCGTGGGGATGGCGAAGACGGCTCAGGAAGCGGGGTTTCCGCGGATCATCGGCTTCGACATGGGCGGGACCTCGACGGACGTGTCGCACTTTGCCGGGACTTACGAGCGGACGACGGAGCGGGTCGTGGCCGGGGTGCGGGTGCGGGCGCCGATGCTGGAAATCCATACGGTGGCGGCGGGGGGCGGATCGGTCTGCCACTATGACGGGAGCCGGTTCCGGGTCGGGCCGGACAGTGCGGGGGCGGTGCCGGGGCCGGCCTGCTACCGGCGCGGCGGGCCGCTCACCATCACCGACTGCAACGTGGTGCTCGGCAAGATCAAAGCGGAGCATTTCCCGGCGGTGTTCGGCCCGGGCGGGGACGAGGGGATCGACGCGGCGGCTTCGCTGGCGCTTTGCGAGGAGATCGGCGCGCGGGCGGGGATGAGCGCCGAGGCGGTTGCGCAAGGGTTCGTGCGGATCGCGGTCGACAACATGGCGAATGCGATCAAGCAGATCTCGATTGCGCGCGGGCATGACGTCACGCGCTACACGCTGCAATGCTTCGGCGGGGCGGGGGGACAGCATGCGTGTCTCGTCGCGGATGCGCTGGGGATGGGGCGGGTGATGATCCACCCGCTGGCGGGGGTGCTTTCGGCCTACGGGATGGGGCTGGCGGACACGATCGAGCTTCGGCAGCGGAGTTTGGGGGGCGGGGCGCTGGAGCCGGTGCTTGCAGGGCTGGAGGCGGAGGCGAGGGCGGCGCTGCGGGCGCAGGGCGTGGCGGAGGTCCAGGTGCTGCGGCGGGCGGCGCTGCGGTACGAGGGGAGCGATACTGCGCTGGAGGTGGAGGCTGCGGGCTTCGAGGAGATGCGGGCGGCGTTCGAGGCGGCGCACCGGCAGAGGTTCGGGTTTTTGATGGACGCAGAGGTCGTGGTGGAGACGGCGGTGGTGGAGGCGGCGGGAAGCTCTTCATCCTCCCTGTCGCGAAGCGATGGGGAGGGGGACCATGCGAAGCATGGTGGAGGGGTAGATGGCGAGGCCTCGACCATTACCCCTCCACCACCCTTCGGGTGGTTCCCCTCCCCATCTTGCGATGGGGAGGATACGTATGACCGCGCCACCCTGTCACCCGGCACCCGCATCTCTGGCCCGGCGCTGATCGTGGATCCTTCCGCCACTACGGTCGTCGAGCCGGGGTGGGCGGCGGAGGTGGATCCGCAGCTCAACCTCATCCTCACGCGCGCCACGCCGCGCGAGGCCCGCCGCGCCGCAGGGACCTCGGCCGATCCGGTGATGCTGGAAGTGTTCAACAACCTCTTCATGGCGATCGCCGAGGAGATGGGGGTGGCGCTTCGCAACACGGCGACGTCGGTCAACATCAAGGAGCGGCTCGATTTCTCCTGCGCGATCTTCGATGCGGACGGCTGCCTGATCGCCAACGCGCCGCACATTCCGGTGCATCTCGGATCGATGGGGGATTCGATCCGCACGATCATCGACGCCCGCGGCGATGGGCGCGACGGGCGCGGCATGAAGCCGGGCGACGCCTATGTGCTGAACGCGCCCTACAGGGGCGGCACGCACCTCCCCGACATCACCGTCATCGTTCCGGTGTTCGCCGAGGACGCGGATGCGGAGCCGGCCTGGTACGTCGCCGCAAGGGGGCATCATGCCGACGTCGGCGGGATTGCGCCGGGATCGATGCCGTCCGACAGCCGGACGGTGCACGACGAGGGCGTGCTGATCGACAACGAACTGCTGGTCGATGCCGGCCGCTTCCTGGAGGCGGAGATGCGGGTGCTGCTCGGCGCGGGCGCGTGGCCGGCGCGGGCGCCGGACCGGAACGTCTCGGACCTGAAGGCGCAGGTCGCGGCCTGCGCGCGCGGGGCGGGCGAGCTTCGGCGGGTGGCGGGCGAATATGGGCGCGAGGTGGTTGACGCCTACATGCGCCACGTCATGGCCAATGCCGAGGAGGCGGTGCGGCGGCTGATCGGCACGCTTTCGGACGGCGACTTCCGCTACGAGATGGACAATGGCGCCGAGATCGCCGTCAAGGTGACGGTGGACCGGGAGCAGCGATCGGCGGTGATCGACTTCGCCGGGACGAGCGGGCAGCAGCCGAACAATTTCAACGCGCCGCTTTCGATCTGCCGGGCGGCGACGCTGTACGTCTTCCGGACGATGGTCGACGATGCGATCCCGATGAACGACGGGTGCCTGCGGCCGATTACCCTCAAGGTGCCCGAAGGATCGATGCTGAACCCGCATTATCCGGCGGCGGTGGTGGCGGGGAACGTGGAGACCAGCCAGGTGGTGACCGACGCCCTGTTCGCCGCCTGCCGGGCGCTGGCGCCGAGCCAGGGGACGATGAACAACTTCACCTTCGGCGACGAAGGCAGCCGGCAATATTACGAGACGATCGCGGGCGGCGCGGGGGCGGGGCCGGGCTTCGACGGCGCGAGCGCGGTGCAGACCCACATGACCAACAGCCGGCTGACCGATCCCGAGATACTGGAGACGCGCTATCCGGTGCTGCTCGAGCGCTTCGCAATCCGCAGCGGCTCGGGCGGGGAGGGGCGGCATTGTGGCGGCGAGGGGGTCGAGCGGCGCATCCGCTTCCTGGAGCCGATGCGGGCGAACATCCTTTCCAACCGCAGGCGCGTGCCGCCGCGGGGGATCGAGGGCGGCGGGGATGCGGCGCCGGGGAGCAACCGGGTGATCCGCGCGGACGGGAGCGAGGAGTTGCTTTCGGCGACGGCTTCGGCGGAGATGGCGGCGGGGGACGTGTTCGTGATCGAGACGCCGGGGGGTGGGGGTTATGGTACTTCCTCCCCATCGACAGATGGGGAGGGGAGTGTAGGCGAGAGCCGGAACCGGCTGCGTAGCAGCCGCAGGCCGAAGGGTGGTGGAGGGGTAGAAGGCGCGGCCGTGCCAGTACCCCTCCACCATGCTTCGCATGGTTCCCCTCCCCACGCGGAGCGTGGGGAGGATTCTAGGTGACCGAATACCTGCCCCTCGCGGGCATACTCATCGTCGTCCTCGGCTTCGCGCTTCGGCTCAATCCGATGCTGGTGGTGACGGTTGCGGCGATCGCGACGGGGCTGCTCGCGGGGATGGACCTCCACCGGGTGATCGCGACGTTCGGGAAAGCGTTCAACGACAACCGGATCATCGCCATCGTCTGGATCGTGCTGCCGGTGATCGGGCTGCTCGAGCGGTTCGGGCTGCAGCAGCGCGCCGCCGCCGTCATCCGCGGCATGAAGCGGGCGACGGCGGGGCGGCTCCTGATCCTCTATCTCCTCTACCGGCAGGTGATCTCGGCGATCGGGCTGCATTCGACGGCGGGGCATCCGCAGACGGTGCGGCCGCTGGTCGCGCCGATGGCGGTGGCGGCGGCGGAGAAGCAGGCGGGGCCGCTCGACGAGGAGACGGACGAGAAGGTGAAGGCCTATGCGGCGGCGACGGACAATGTCGGGCTGTTCTTCGGCGAGGACATCTTCTTCGCGATCGGCTCCATCGTCCTCATCCAGCAGACGCTCGCCACTTACGGCTACCAGCTCGCGCCGCTGGAGCTCGCGCTCTGGGCGATCCCGACGGCGATCGCGGCCTTCGTGATCCATGCCGGGCGGCTGATGATGCTGGATCGCAGCCTGAACCGTCATTCCCGCGAAAGCGGGAATCCAGGCGATCCCTCCGCCGCCTCGGCGTCTCAAGCAGCCCCGCTGGATCCCCGCTTTCGCGGGGATGACGGTGAAGCGTCATGATCACGCTTCAGTGGCTTTACGCGCTCGCGGGGCTGATGTTCGCCGCTTATGCGCTGCTGAGCGCGCTCGATGGTGGAAATCCGAAGCGCTTCGGCAATGCGGCTTTCTGGGGGCTGATGGCGCTGAGCCTGCTCGCGGGCGACCGGCTCGGGGATTTCGGCAACGGGCTCCTCGTGCTCGGACTTGCCGGGCTGGCGGGGTTCGGGCTGATCGGGCGGAGCCGGCCGCCGACCACGCCGGACGAGGAGCGCGAGGGCTTTGCCGCGCGGCATCGCAACCGGCTGTTCCTCCCGGCCCTCGTCATTCCGCTGACCGCGATGGTGGGGACGTTGCTCTGGATGTGGACTCCGCTCGGCGCCAGCGGGCTCATCGAGGCGAAGCGCGAGACCTACGTCTTCCTCGGGCTCGGCGTGCTGCTGGCGCTGGCAATCATCTTCGCCTGGCTGCGGCCGCCCGCCGTCGCGCCGCTCCAGGAGGGGAGGCGGCTCATCGACTCGATCGGATGGGCGGCGGTGCTGCCGCAGATGCTCGCGGCATTGGGCGTGCTGTTCGCGGCGGCGGGTGTCGGCGACGTGATCGGCGGGATGACCCGTGCGGCGATACCGGAAGGGAGCGTGTTCCTGACCGTCGCCGTCTTCGGCATCGGCATGGCGCTCTTCACGATGATCATGGGGAACGCCTTCGCCGCCTTTCCGGTGATGGCCGCGGCGGTGGGCGTGCCGCTGCTGATCTCCGGCTATGGCGGCGATCCCGCGGTGGTCGGCGCGATCGGCATGCTGGCGGGCTTCTGCGGCACGCTGATGACGCCGATGGCGGCCAACTTCAACATCGTGCCGGCGGCGCTCCTGGAGCTCAAGGACAGGAACGCGGTCATCAAGGCGCAGGTCGGGACGGCGCTGCCGCTCCTCGCCTTGAACATCCTCTTCATCTGGTGGTTCGCATTCTGACGCTCCGCGCTTCAGCACTCTTCCCGTCATCCCCGCGAAAGCGGGGATCCAGAGGGCCGATGTCGAGCGCGTTGCGGCTGGAGACGCCGCTGGATTCCCGCTTTCGCGGGAATGACGGTAAGAAGACGCGATGACTGAACATACCGGCGTCCCTAGCGCCCTCACCCCCGACATCGCCGCCCGCTTCGCCGAGATCGCGCTCGGCCATGTGCGGCAGGAATATCCGCACAAGCTCGACCATGTGATGGACGGGCCGGAGGACGTGGCGGGGCCGGCCGAGCTGCACCCGATCTTCCACGGCAGCTTCGACTGGCATAGCTGCGTCCACGGATACTGGCTGCTGATGCGGGTGCGGCGGCTGTTCCCCGAGCTTGCCGTACGCGCCCGGATCGACGCGCTGTTCGAGGAGATGCTGACGCCCGAGAAGGTGGCGGGGGAGCGCGATTACCTCGACCGCGCCTATGCGGGCGGGTTCGAGCGGCCGTACGGATGGGCCTGGCTCCTGGCGCTGCACCTGGAGGCGCAGCGGCAGGAGGAGGGGCATTGGGCGGACGCGCTGGCGCCGCTCGCCGAGGCGTTCGCGGCGCGGTTCCGGGCGTTTCTTCCCAAGCTCACATACCCGATCCGCACCGGCACCCACTTCAACACGGCCTTCGCGCTCATCCTCGCGCTCGAATGGGCGGATGCGAACGGCGACGACGAGCTGGGCGAACTGATCCACCACCGGGCGGCAGACTATTTCGGGACGGACCGCGACTGTCAGGCGTGGGAGCCCGGCGGAGACGAGTTCCTGTCCCCGGCGCTGACCGAGGCGCTTCTCATGAGCCGGGTCTGGCCGGAGGAGTCGTTCGCGCCCTGGCTCGCGGTGTTTCTTCCCCGCCTGGACGAGGGATATCCCCGGACGCTCTTCACGCCGGCCTTCGTCTCGGACCGCTCCGACGGCAAGATCGCCCACCTCGACGGCCTGAACCTGAGCCGCGCCTGGTGCTGGCGGGCGCTCGGCCGGCGCGACGCGGCGCAGGTGCATCTCGACGCGAGCCTCCCTTATGTCGCGGGCGACTACATGGGCGAGCATTGGCTCGCGACCTTCGCGCTCCTCGCGCTCGGCGAGGAAGGAGAAGCGTCCTCCCCGGCGCGTTAACCACGGGCCGTTACTCCGTCTTCACCGCATCCCCGTACCGCGTAGCTGCCGGACCATGCATCCGGCCAGGCGGGAATGAGGATCATGGCCTTTTTGAAGCGTTTGAAGTCGATCGGCCGCGACACGAGCGGCAACGCCCTCGCTCTGTGCGCCGTTGCCATGCCGTTGATGATCGGGGGGGCGGGCCTCGCCATAGATAGCGTCCAGATCAGCCTCGCGCGGCGCGAGCTGCAGCGCGCCGCCGACTCGGCCGCGCTCGCCGGCGCCTATGCGATCAACCAGAATCCGACCGCGACCGGCACGGTGCGCACCACCTATGCGCAGAACGGCGCCACGCGCGACCTCGTCGTGAACAACGACGTGACGCTGAGCGGCGCGGCGCTCGTCCAGAACGCGCCGACGGCCGGCACCTATGCGAACAACACGAATGCGGTCCGCGTCCAGCTCAGCGCCAACCGGACCTTGAGCTTCCTCTCCTTCTTCGACGCGACGCCCCAGGCGATCACCGTCGAGGCGACGGCGGCGATCGTGCGCGAAGGCGACTTCTGCATGCTCGCGCTGGAGGACGGCAACGTTCCCGGCGTCACGGTCGGCGGCAATGCCGACATCGACATTTCGTGCGGCATCTCGACCAACTCGCGCTCGGCGACCGCGATCACGGCGACGGGATCCTCGACCGTCAACGCCGACCCGATCATGGCGGTGGGCGGCGTGCCGACGAGCGGCAATTTCGGCGGCGCGACGCTGATCCCCTATTCGGCGGTCCAGAGCGATCCCTTCGCCGGGCTGCCGGCGCCCAGCCCGTCCAACTGCCGCGCCGCGCCGGAGAGCAAGTCGAACGGGCCGGAAGTCAACATCGGCACCAACTCGCCGGGCTACAACGCCACCGACCGGTCGATCTGCTACAACGGCTTCAACATCAAGGGGGAGGTCAATTTCAGCTTTCCCGAACCGACCATCGTCTACATCAACGGCGGCATTCTGGACATCGGCGCGCAGGCGACGGTGACGGGACACAATGCCGTCTTCGTGCTCACCAGCACCAACGCAACGACCAATCCCAATTCGATCGCGACCGTGGACATCGGTGCCGGCGCCGACGTCAACATCACCGCGCCTTCGAGCGGGCCCTATGCGGGGGTCGCCATCTACATGGACCGCCGCGCGCCCGTGGGGCGGACCGTCAAGTGGAACGGCGGCGCCGACATGCGGTTCAACGGCGCGCTCTACATGCCGAGCGCCTATTTCGAATATAACGGCAATGCCGACATGGCGAACCAGTGCATCCAGCTCATCGCGCGGCGCCTCGACTTCCGCGGCAACGGCTCGGTCAGCAATTCCTGCCCCGCGGGCGGGAGCACCCAGAATTTCAAGGCGACCTACGTCCGCCTGGTCGGCTGACTTAGCGACCCTTTGTAACCAGCATGCCAGCGGTGGGGGGGAAAGCTGGCGCGGTCGGGAAGCACTCTGAGAGCCCACCTACCGGAGCCGTCCGCTCCCGTCCGCACTATCTGAAAATTTCGTTTGCAGGTGGGAGGCCGCTTGGCCTCTTCCAGTGCCATCTGTATGATTTGCTTAGCCGACTCGCCCACCGCACCCCGGAGGTCGGTCGGCCGCCGGGCTGCTTGGAATCTCCTTTCGCAGGCGGCCCGGCCCTTTCTGGTACATCCTTCAAACTGCGCTTGTTGGTCAGGCTTCCGGGCTGCTAGCGCCGCTTCCACGGTCGCGCATGACCGAAACCTCGGCGCCCGGCATAGCTAGTCTGTGTCGGGCGCTTTGCTTTTTGCGTTCCAGACACCCCATTCGCGATCTTCGCCAACTCGCGGCGCAGAATCCCAATCGGCGGGTGGCGTAAATCGCCAGCCGCCCAGCATGTCGTGCCGAAAACCGCGGATTTGCGCGGTTTTCGGCGTTTGGCACGGGCCTTGTAACTCCCTTGGCATACCGGCTCGAAACCGAGACGGGACGACATTCAAAGGGAGCAAAGACCATGTTCAACATCGACATCCGCCAGATCGCCGCCGCCGCCATCGGGGCGCTTCTCCTCTCCACCGCCTGCGTCGGCGCCGCCATCGGGCCGGTCCAGACCGCGTCCGCCGAGACGAGCCGCGCGGCGTAAGAATTCAGCTTCGGGCGGGTTGGGAGGCCCGCCCGGGACCAGCGGCCGGAGGGACAGCTCATCCCCCTGAAGCCTCTCCGGCCGCTGCCGTCACGAAAACAGAAAACTTCCTAGGAGCGTTTCCGCCATGGGCATCTTTTCCCGCACCCGCGACATCATCGCCGCCAACGTCACCGACCTTCTTTCGAAGTCGGAAGACCCGGCGCAGACCATCCGGGTGATCATCCTCGAGATGGAAGAGACGCTCGTCGAAGTCCGCGCATCGGCCGCACGGTCGATCGCCGACCAGAAGGAAATGCGCCGCCAGATCGACCGGCTGGACGCGCTGCAGGCGAGCTGGACGGAAAAGGCCGAGCTGGCGCTGTCGCGGGGCCGCGACGACCTCGCCCGCGCCGCTCTCGTCGAGCGCGAAAAGGTCGCCGACATGGCGGACCGGCTCGGCGGAGAGATCGGCACGATCGAAGACGCGCTGCAGGCGTCGGAAGCCGACATCTCCAAGCTGCAGAACAAGCTTCGCGAAGCCCGCGCCCGGCAGAGCGCGATCGCGACGCGGATGGAGAGCGCGCACAACCGCGCCCGGATGCGCGAAATGTATGCCGGCAGCCGGGTCGACGAGGCCTTTTCGGGCTTCGACCTGCTCGAGCGCCGGGTGGATTATGCGGAAGGGGAGGCGGATGCGCTGTTGCTCGCCGCCCCGCCCAAGACGCTCGCTGAAGAGATTGCCGAGCTCCGGAACGCCGACAAGATCGACGCCGAGCTCGAGCGGATGAAGCAGGCGCGCCGCGCGGCCGCCTGAACCGACCAACCGACGAACTGAACAAGAAACCCGAACGGAGGAAAATTCGAGATGACGCGCAGGACTTTCGAGGTGGACAGAGCGGAGGCCAAATTGATGGGCGTCTGCGCCGGCCTCGCCCGGTCGTTGAACATCGACCCCACCCTGGTCCGGATCGCCTTCGTGGTGGCGACCCTGGTGGGCGGCTGGCCTTGGACCCTCGTCGCCTATGCCGTGCTCGCCATGGCCGGGCAGCCGAAGCGGGCGCGCGGCGGCCGCGGCGTGGCGGCTGCGGCGCCGGGCTATGAGAGCGCCGAGGAGCGCGCCGCGGTGCGCGACCTCGACCGGCGCCTGGCCGAAGTCGACCTGTACGTCGCGAGCTCGAACGGGCGGCTGGCCCGCGAGATCGAGGAGCTGCGCTGAGCGGCCGACGCCGTTCGCGCGAAAAAGGGAGGAGGAGACGATGACCGAACCGACGTCGACAATGATCCTGGCGAGCTTCGGCCTCGCTGCGATCTCAATGGCCGTGTTCGCCTGCCTGCGCGGCTGGCAGGGCTGGCTGGACCTGAAGCGGATGGAGCTCGCCGGCCACGGCCGGAGCGGCCAGGCGGAGGGCGCCCGCGGCCCCGCCATGGAGCGGATCGAGATCGCGGACCTGAAGGAGCGGATCAGGAAGCTCGAGGCGATCGCATCCTGCGTGGATTTGTGAGGGGCGGAGCGCTGCGACCCGCCCTTCGACAGGCTCAGGGCTAGCGGTGTGGGGCCTTGTGGTCTGAGGGGCGGAGCGCTGCGACCCGCCCTTCGACAGGCTCAGGGCTA
>DASWMS010000036.1:0-5085 GCA_036399655.1 Allosphingosinicella sp.
GTGAGGGCACGCGCTCCTCGAGAACGCTCAGAATCTTAGTCAGCACCGCCTCCGTCTGCCCGGTCACCTCATCATTCCAAAAACGCAGCACCTTGAGCCCGCGCCGATTCAGCCAGGCATCCCGGCCTGAGTCGTAGCCCGCCTGCTCCTGATGCTGCGACCCGTCCACTTCCACAACCAGCCTCGCTTCCCAGCAGTAGAAGTCGGCTATGAAGCGGCCCCGCCATTCCTGACGCTTGAACTTGAAGCTCCCAAGCCTGCGGGCCCGCAGATGCGACCACAACAGCGCCTCTTCGGGCGTCATCTCGCGCCGCATCTGGCGCGCACGCTCAAGGGCTTCGCTGCCGTCGGCCTTCCTCATGGGCGTGCCCTCACCCTCCCATTGCTGTCGCAATGGGCCCCTCCCTCTCCCTGAAGGGGAGAGGGGTCAAGGTCAGACCGTTGCGATGTCGGGGGCGTCTTCGGCTTTCATGCCGACGACGTTGTAGCCGGCGTCGACATGGTGGACTTCGCCGGTGACGCCGCTCGCCAGGCTGGAGAGGAGGTAGAGGGCGGCGCCGCCGACGTCCTCGATGGTGACGTTGCGGCGGAGCGGGCTGTTATATTCGTTCCACTTCATGATGTAGCGGAAGTCGCCGATGCCGCTCGCCGCCAGCGTCTTGATCGGGCCCGCCGAGATGGCGTTGACCCGGATGCCTTCCGGCCCGAGGTCCATCGCCAGATATTTGACCGACGTCTCGAGCGCCGCCTTGGCGACGCCCATCACGTTGTAATGCGGGATCACCTTCTCGGCGCCGTAATAGGACAAGGTCAGGACGGAGCCGCCCGGCCGCATCATCGCCCGCGCGCGGTTCGTGACCGCGACGAAGCTGTAGGCCGAGATGTTCATCGTATTGAGGAAGTTTTCGAGGCTGGTGTCGACGAACTTGCCGCGAAGCTCGTTCTTGTCGGAATAGCCGATGGCGTGGACGACGAAGTCGATCGTCTCCCAGCGTGCCTTCAATTGCTCGAACGCGCGGTCGATGTCCGCCATGTCGGACACGTCGCATTCGATCAGGAAATCGGCGCCCAGCTGCTCGGCGAGCGGCCGCACGCGCTTGCCGAGCGCTTCGCCCTGATAGGCGAATGCGAGCTCCGCGCCCTGCTCGGCGAGCGCCTTCGAAATCCCCCAGGCGAGCGACCGGTCGTTGGCGAGGCCCATGATCAGCCCGCGTTTCCCCTGCATCAGCCCCGTCATCTTTCCTCCTCTTCGGCCCGCTCCCCGGCCTTTCTGTCCACGATCTCGGCGACGCTCTCGTCGCTCCCGGTCTCGGCCTTTTCCTCGGCGATCGCGACCACTTCTTCTTCGGCCTCCTCGACGACCTCTTGCGCCGCCGCTTCCTGCACGGCCGCGGTGATTTCCTTGGGCGTCGGCGTGGGCGTCTCGGCCATCGCCGCGTTGAGCTCGGCGCCGATTACCAGACCGAAGCCGATGATGAAGAAGAAAAATAGCGCGATGACGATGCCGGCGAGGCTGCCGTAGGTGAGGTCGTAGCCGCCGAGCTGGCGCAGCACGACCGGCAGCAGCGCCGTCGTCGCCACCCACCAGGCCGCGACGAACGCGGCGCCCGGCCATTTCGGACAGGCGGTGATGCGGTAGCGCTTCGGCGTCAGGGCGTAGAACAGCATGTAGAGCGCGCCGAACAGGACGAGCGCCGGCACGATCCGGAGCAGGGTGAAGAGGCCGACCACGTCGCCTGCGCCCGGAATGTGCGAGACGATGAGCTGCTGGACGCTGGAGAGAATGATCGAGGCGCTGAACGCCAGCATCGCGCAAAGGACGGCCACGATGATCATGCCGATCGAGCCGAGGCGGTATTCCCAGAAGGGCCGGCTGTAGGTGACGCCGTAGGCGCGGCGGATGATGTCGCGGATCGTCTCGATGAAGCTGCCGGTGGTCCACAGGCCGACGAGCGCGCCGAGCCAGATGAGATTGCCGGTCCGGGCCTGGAGCACGTCGGCGATCGGTCGTCTCAGCACCTCGCGCACGTCCGCGGGCATGGTCTCGAGGATGCCGTAGACCGCGCTCATCCCCTCCTCGGTCTGCCCGAGCAGGCGCGCGATGGCCGCGGCGACGATGACGAACGGGAAGAGCGACAGCAAGGCGAGGTAGGCGAGGTTTCCGGCATGGATGAAGCCATCATTGTAGACGCCCACCGCCACGCGCTTCAGGATTTCGTAGCTGCGCGTCCCCTTGTGCGGGGTGACATGGTGAAGCTTCGCCTTCGTGGTGGCGAGGCGCTTGCGTCTTGCTTCTGGAGATTCGGGTGAGACCTGGAGCATTGGGGGTCAGACTCCCAGGGAGGCCCTTGGGTTGCCTCGTCCCTTGCCGCTCCAGCTTTCGACGAAGCGCGCGAGCTCCGGATCGTCGCCGGGGATGTCCACCATCAAGGTGACGAGCTGGTCGCCCCGGGCGCCGCCGCGGCCTGTGAAGCCCCGGCCCTTGAGGCGCAGCGTCTTGCCCGAGGTCGCGCCTTTGGGGACGCTGAGCATGACCGGTCCGTCCACCGTCGGCACCTTCACCTTGGCGCCGAGCACCGCTTCGTCGAGCGACACGGGAAGGTCGAGGCGGATATTGTCGCCGTCGCGCCTGAAGAAGGGGTGGGGCCGAAGCGCGATGGTGACGATGGCGTCGCCCTTGCCGCCCGGACCGTCCTGCCCCTGGCCGGCGAGGCGGATCTTGGTGCCGTCCTCGACGCCTTTGGGCAGCTTGATCATGATCGTCCGGCCGCCCGCCAAGGCGACGCGCTGGTCCTTGAGCGCGGCCGCATCCTCGAAGGCGACGTCGAGCCGGTAGGCGACGTCCGCGCCCTTTTGCGGCGGGGCCGCGCGCCGTCCGAAGTTGCCGAAGTTGCCGCGCTCCGTGCCGCCGCGCCGGCCGCCCAGCCCGCCGAAAAGGCCTTCGAACATGTCCGAGATGTCGGGGGTCTCCTGCCCGAATTCGAATTCGGAGCCGTTCACCGTCCGGCGGAAACCGCCCGGCCCCGCGCCCGGTCCGCCCGCGCGGGGTCCGCCGCCGCCGAAGCCGAACGGCGCGCGCGGATTGCCCTGCTCGTCGATCTCCCCGCGGTCGTAGCGGGCACGCTTGTCCTTGTCGGTGAGGATGTCATAGGCCTGGGTGACGCGGTTGAAGCGGTCAGCCGCGGCCGGATTGTCCTTGTTCCGGTCCGGGTGAAGCTCCTTGGCGAGCTTCCGGTACGCCTTCTTGATGTCGGCCTCGCTCGCGCCGCGCGACACGCCAAGCTGTGTGTAGAGGTCCGCCATCGCCCCGTTCGTTCTCCACTCGCTGCCAAATGTCCACTGTTGCCATTATGCAACAGAGGCGAAGATGGGTGCGGCGGGCGCGGGCTGCAAGTGCCTTGGCCGCGGCGGGCGGCGGGGGTAGAGGCTCGCCATGGCCGCCGATCCGCATGCCTTGTTCGAAGCGTGGCTCGCCGAAGCCCGGCTTTCGGAGCCGAACGATCCCGTCGCCATGGCGCTCGCCACGGCCGACGCCGGCGGGCGGCCGTCCGTGCGCATGGTGCTGATGAAGGGCCACGACGCACGCGGCTTCGTCTTCTACACCAACGGGCGGAGCCGGAAGGGCGGGGAGCTTGCCGCCAATCTCCATGCGGCCCTGCTCTTCCACTGGAAGTCGCTGCGGCGGCAGGTGCGGATCGAGGGCGGGGTCCAGCCGGTCACCGAAGCGGAAGCCGACGCCTACTTCGCCACCCGCGGCCGCGACAGCCAACTCGGCGCCTGGGCCTCGGAACAGTCGCAGCCGCTCGACGCACGCAGCACCTTCGAAGCGCGCTACGAGGAGATGCGCGCCCGCTTCGAAGTCGGCGAGGTGCCGCGCCCGCCGCACTGGTCCGGCTACCGGGTCGCGCCGCACGCCATCGAATTCTGGAGCGACCGCGCCCACCGCCTCCACGAGCGGCGCCTGTTCACGCTCGCCGAGGACGGGAGCTGGCGCGAAGGCATGCTCTATCCATGAGCGGCTCATGAGCCCGCCCATGAGCCCGCACGCCGACCACGCGAAGCTCACCCAGCGCGCCGCGCTCGCCAGCGTCACCATGGCGCTCTTCCTCCTCGGCCTCAAAAGCTATGCGGCGCTGGAGACGGGCTCGATCGCGATGCTCGCCTCGCTCGCCGACACCGCGCTCGACGTCGTCGCTTCGCTCGTCACCCTGTTCGGCGTCTGGGTGGCGGCGATCCCGGCGGACGAGGACCATCGCTATGGCCACGGCAAGGCGGAATCGCTCGCCGCGCTCGTCCAGGTCGGGATCATCGCGGTCTCGGCGATCGGCATCGCCTGGCGCGCGGTGGAGCGTCTCCTCGCCGAGCAGCCGACCGAGGATGCGGAATACGGCATCGCCGTCTCCGTCGTCGCGATCGGCGCCACGCTCTGCCTGCTCGCCTACCAGCGCTCGGTGATCCGCCGCACCGGCTCGGTCGCGATCCGCGCGGACAACGTCCACTACCAGACCGACCTTCTCCTCAACCTCTCGGTCATCGGCGCGATCGTCGCCGACCAGGTGCTCGGCTTCACCGGCGCCGATCCGGTCTTCGGAATCGCGATCGCCGCATGGCTCCTCTACGGCGCCGCCCGCGCGTCCGGCGAAGCGGTCGACCAGCTCATGGACAAGGAATGGCCCGAAGAGCGCCGCATCGCCTTCGCCCGCATCGCCGGCGAGCACCCCGCCTCGCGCGGCGTGCACGACCTTCGCACCCGCACCAGCGGCGCACACCAGTTCGCCACGTTCCACATCTGGGTCGATCCGGCGATGACGGTCGCCGAGGCGCACGACGTGATGGAGGAGATCGAGGCGCGGCTGGCGCTGGATTATCCCGGTGTCGAAGTCCTCATCCACCTCGATCCCGAGGGCAAGGTCGATCAGCCGGGCAACCCGCTCGCCGAAACCAATTTGACCCCGCAACAGCAGGCGGCGAAGGACGAGATGACGACATCAAACCTCCGTTCGTCCCGAGCAGGGATCGAGTAGGCGAAGCCGTATCGAGAGCCCGTGTCGAGGGACCTGCCGCGGCGGCTGTGCGGTCCCTCGA
>DASWMS010000037.1:0-25122 GCA_036399655.1 Allosphingosinicella sp.
CACGCAGGCGACGATCTTCGTTCTGACCGACACGCTCGAGAATTTGCGCGCGGCGAGCGACATCGGCCACGACTTCCGCGGCAATGGCGGCCACAACGTGATCGTCGGCGGCAACGGCAACGACATCATCCGCGCCCAGGACGGCGGCGACGACCTTCTCTTCGGCAAGGACGGCGTCGACAGCTTCTATTTCGGAGGTGCGTTCGGCAATGGCGACCTGGTCGACGGCGGCGACAATCGCGACTCGCTGATCCTGCAGGGCGATTATGCGGCGGGCCTGACGCTGACCTGGAACATCACCGGCGGCTCCAGCATCGTCAACATCGAGAGCATCTCGCTCATCTCCGGGACGAGCACGCAGTATGGACAGGCGGGGACGAGCCTCTACTCCTACAACCTGACCTTGGTGGACGGGAACGTCGCGGCGGGCGCGCTGATGAAGATCAACGGCTTCAGCCTTCAGGCGGGCGAGAATTTCACCCTCGACGCCTCGGCCGAGAGTGATGCGCCGCTCCAGGTCTATGCCGGCTTCGGGGTCGACACCTTCACCGGCGGGCAGCAGGGCGACGCCTTCATCTTCGGCCATGACGGGCGCTTCGGCGCCGGCGACAGCGTGAACGGCGGCGGCGGCTACGACGTCGTTTATCTCCGCGGCGACTACGCGATCGACTTCAACGCCGCGGGCTTCCAGAACGCGCTGACCAATGTCGAGAGCATCGCGATCCTGACCAGCGCGAACAACGAGTTCGCGGGCGGCGGCGACGGGGACTTCGACTACACCATCACCTGGGCGGACTCGCTGCTCGCGGCGGGGGCGACCTTCACGGTCAACGCCAGCCGCCTCCAGGCGCACGAGACCTTCGTCTTCGACGGTTCGCAGGAGACGAACGGCGTCCTGCGCGTCTTCGGCGGCGCTTCGGCGGACACGCTGACCGGCGGCGGCGGGGCGGACCAGCTCCACGGCGGCGGGGGCGCGGATGTGCTCAGGGGCGGCGGCGGGGCTGACTTGTTCCGCTACTCCACCACCGGCGACTCGACCGGCGCGGCGACCGACACCATCCACGGCTTCGTGGCGGGCACCGACAAGATCGACGTCATCCGCGTCGATGCGCGCGCCGGCACGCCGGACACCAACGAGTCCTTCGCCTTCATCGGCGCCGCCGCCTTCTCGGCTTCCGGCCCGAACGGCCCGGGCGAGCTTCGCGCCTTCAACGTCTCCGGAGACCTCTGGCAGGTCGAAGGCGACGTCAACGGCGACGGCATCGCCGACCTCGTCATCGAAGTGTATGTCGAAGCGGGGCAGCCGCTTGCGATCGGAGACTTCCTGCTCTGAAGTGCTAGGATGGCCTGAGGGAGCCGAGGGGATGCGGGCAGGAATGAGGATCGCGGCGATCGCGTTGCTGGCCGCGTTTGCGGCGCCGGCGGCGGCCGCCCAGCCGGCCGCAGAGCCGGTGAACGCTGCGACGCCGCGGGCGGGCGAGTGGCAGGTCAACGAGGACCGGGAGGGCTGCACCGCCGCGCTCGAATATCGCGACGGCACCTCCTTCGTCCTCGCCTACGACAGCTACGCGCGAACCGGTTTCATCTTCCTCGGCAATCCGGGCTGGCGCTCCATCGAGGCGGGACGCGAATATCCATTCACGGTCGAGCTCTATCCGCTCGCGGTCCACGACCTGAGGGGCCGCGGCGCCCCGGTCGAAGGGCTGGGCGGCTTCACGATCCGGTTCAGCGGCGTCGAGCTCATCACCGAATTCATGGAAGCGGAGATGCTGGTCGTCCAGACCGGCCGCAACGTCGTCGGCCGCTACAGCCTCGAAGGCTCCTACGGCGCCGCGATCGCGCTCGCGCGCTGCAACCGGCGCGCACTCGACAGGGTGAAGCCGGATCCCTTCGCCCAATAGAGACGGTCCCCGGAACGGGCGCCCGCGGCAATCGTGCGTTGACACTTCGGCGGCGGCGCGGCCATGTTCCGCCGTCTGTGCGGGGGGCTGCAATGAGAATTTATGGGCTGATCCTGCTCGCGCTGCCCGGCGCGTGCAGCCAGGAGGAGTCGAACGAGAGCGGCGCGGCGCCGGCCGCGGCGGCGGCGGCGACGATCGAGCCGATCGCGCTCACCGCCTTCGAGCGGCGTGGCGCGGCGACGATCGCGCGCGCCCGCGCCCAGCGCCAGGCGCGGGACCTTGAGGCCAAGGCCAAGCGGGCGCTCGAAACCTATCTGTTCGATCCCTTCTCGCTGCGCCTCCGGAACCTGCGCTCCGGGCGCGGCGGCTCGGTCTGCGGCGAGGTCAACGCCAAGAACCGGATGGGCGCCTATGTCGGCTTCAAGGACTTCGTCGTCGGACGCGACGGCCGGACGATCTGGATGAGCAATTCCAACGACGGCCTCGCGAGCGACCTCTTCAGCTCCTTCGCCGAGGCCTATGCCAATGCCTGCGCCTCGGCAGCCGACACCCGCCGCTATCGCGAGGCGCACCGGCCCTACGATTATGGAAATTACGTCGAGCCTTATTATCCCGCGCCCACGGACGATGCCCGGCAGGCGTTCGAAGAGGCGGAGAGCGGCCTCAACTATGGGTCGGACGAATGATCGACCGCCTCGAATCCCTTGAGCGGCTCGGCCGCCTCCACCAAAGCGGCGTCTTGTCGGACGAGGAGTTCGCCGCCGAGAAGAAGCGCATCCTGAGCGGCGGCGGCGCGCCGGAGGAGCAGGCGGCGGCGCCCGTCGCGGCCGCGCCTGCCGCACCCGAGGACGCACGCGAGGCGGCCGCGGCCGCCGAGCCGCGGGGCGAGCCTGCCGGCGCGCCCGCAATCTGGCTTCGCCGCAACCGCCGCCCGCTGGGCGCCGCGGCCGCCGCCGCCCTGCTGTTCGGCGGCTATTTCGCTTACGCCACCGTCCAGGACCTCCAGGAGGCGAGCGCGAAAGGCGCGGGCAGATCGAAGAGCGGCCGTGCCGCCCCGGCCGCCTCCGCCGGGAAAGACGAGGATGGCGCGGCGGACGTCGCGCGGGGCGGCGCGACGGGCGGCCGGGGGGAGGAGATTGCGTGGATCGCCTTCGAAGAGGCGAAGAGCTGCAGCCCGGGCCCGGAATTGCGTGCCGTCGCCGAGGACATGTGGGGCCGCGAGGCGGCGAGCGGCAGCGCCGTCCGGGCCACAATGCGCCTGCCCGGCGGCGGCGAGCCGGCCGCGCTCCAGGTGCAGCGCGTTGCGGTCGAGAATGCCCGCACCGCGCCCGTGGCCGCGCAGGTGGCGGTGGTAGGCGCCTGGCGCGGACTCGGTGTAACCGGCATCCGGACCGTCGCCTGGCCGGGGAGCGAGGTGCGCTCGCTCCAGATCCGGTTCGCCGATCCGCCGGCCGCGGTCCGCCGCGCGCTGGGCGAAGCCGGCTTCGAGCTTGCCGAAGTGGGCGAGCAGCGCAGCACCGCCTCAGGAGAGCGCAGCGTCGCGATCGGAGTCGAGGCGATTGCCGGCGGCGCCGCCTTGACCTGCGTCAGGGGCTGAGCGCCCTCGCGACGGCCGCGGCGGTTCGCCGCCACGACGCAGGATCCGGCGCCTTTCCGCGCGACGACGCTCGCGTCGGTTCGTCGCAGCACGGAACCGGCTGGCCGGGCGGTGCGTCTTGGAAACGATCCCGCGCCACGAGCGGCCGGGGCAGTAATCCAGGAGTAGAGCCCATGCTGAACATCATTCTCGCATTGATCATCGGGGGCATCATCGGCTGGCTGGCGAGCATCGTCATGCGCACCAACGGACAGCAGGGCATCCTGCTCAACATCGTAGTCGGCATCGTCGGCTCGCTGCTCGGCAGCTTCCTGCTCGGCGGCCTGTTCGGCGCGCGGGGCACGCTGACCGACGGAGCGTTCGATATCCGAACGCTGCTCGCGGCGTTCGTCGGCGCGCTCATCCTCCTCGCTATCGTCAACCTCGTCACCCGGCGCTCGGTGCGCTAAGCGCCGGCCGACCGCGTCGGATCGAAGAGCCCGCGGGACCGATTCCCGCGGGCTTTTTCGCGCTCTCCGCAGCGCCGCCCGCTTCATGGTCGCGCCGGCGGCGTCTCTCGGGGCACGGCGGAAAGGGCCGTTGCGCGGCAATAAACTAAATTAATTCTATCCCCGATATCCCCGTTATCCACAGGCTTGTCGCTCTGGCGCGAATCGGATCGGCGGCGCATTGTTCAAGGGCGGCGGAAGAGAGGCCTTCTTCGGAAACGGGAAGGCGGATCGGAAGCAGCGGCCGAAAGCGGCGGAATGCGGCGGACCTTCGGGGATGCCGAGAGAAGCCGAAAAGGCCGGGCGCGGACGGGAAGAAGCGCGAGGCGAGGGCGAAAGCCGGAGCCGACCCCACTTTTCCGAACCGGTCCAGCGGACCTCGAAGCCTTCGGGCGGCGGGCACACCGCGAAAGGGACGGGACGCGAAGTTCGCTTCGTTCGATCGTACCGGTCGGATTTTCGGGAGGAGCTTGCTTCTCCAGTGGTCCGGAAGGGAAAGGCAGCCGGAGTTCGCTCCGGAAAGGCCGTCCCGGGAAACCGACGGAGCTTGCTTCCGAGGCGACCCGCAAGGGACCGGGCGAAGTTCGCTTTGCCAGGCAGCCCTGGGATCTTTCGAAAGGCGCTTCACGTGCCGGACGAGGAACCCGAAAGGGAACCGACCGGGGCCGAAAGGCCTCGGCCGGAACCCGCTCCAAGGCAGGATGCCAGGCTTCACGGCAGGGCACACCGCCACGGACAGTGGGGGTCGGCAGCAATGCCGGCCCCCATTTCGTCTGAGACGACCGGCGATACGTACGGCTGTTCCACAGCCGCAGGCCGTCAACCGGTCGAGAGCATCGGCGGCGGCCCGCCCCGAAGCGCCGAGCCGGGCGCGTGCCAGGACAGCCGGCGCCCTTCACCCGCAGAGATCCCGGCCTGCGCCGGGATGACGTGTGGGACGAGTCACCCGACCTTGGCCGACCAGGCTTGTCCAGGGCCGTCATCCCGGCGGAGGCCGGGATCTCAGCGGGTGAAAGGCGCAGGCGCTCGTGGAGGGCTCGAACTCCGCCCGGCCCGGCTCAAGCCGCCAGCGGCTCTCCGGCGCCCGGCGCCGCACACGCTTTCAGCACATCGCCGAGCCAGGCGCGGGGCGCCTTGCCGTAATGGCGGCGGAAGGCGTGGCAGAGCGAGACCGAATCGGAATAGCCCGCGATCTCGGCGGCCTCCGCGATCGTCCCTTCGTCGTGCGCCAGATATTCGGCGGCGCGGGCGAGGCGGAGCGCGCGGTGATAGGCGATGGGCGGCCGGCCGAAGGCGAGGCGGAAATAGCGGGCGAGGTGGAATTGCGAGAGGTTCGCCACCGTCGCCAGCTCGCCCAGCGTGACGGCGCGGCTGTCGTGCGCGTGGAGGAAGCCGCGGGCCCGCTCCAGCCGCTGGAAGAGCGACTGGCGCGTCGAGGCCTTGACCACCTTCAGCGCATCGATCGCCGCGCGGCTGTCGGCGAGCGGCTCGCGCACGGCGGCGCCGGCGCGGGCGACGATCTCGGGCGCGAGCGCCGCGCCCTTCGAAAGGTCGCGGGCGATCTCGCGGCCGTAATGTTCGAGCGTCCGCCCGATCGCGCTGGTTCGCGCGGAGAGGACGAGGGCGCGGCCGAGCACCGGATCGTGGCCGTCCGTTCCGCCCGGCCCGCGCCAGCCGTCGGGGAGGCTGAGGCAGATGCCGAGCGTGTCGACCTTGTTCGTGCCGAGGCACGAGGCGCCGGCATCGAGATAGAGGAACTGGCCCGGCTCGACGCGCAGCGTCCGCCCGTCGACCTGGTAGAGCTCCTCGCCTTCCAGCACCATCTTGATGGAGGGCGCACTCGCGCCGATCACCGACCGGCCGGGGGCAAGCCTCGAGAGGACGAGGCGTCCCTGGGGCATGCCGGGGCGCGGCGCTTCGAGATGCTGATCAAGGACCGAGAATGCGGTGCTCACGTCTTTTCCCCTTGTTATGAGGCGAGTTACACATGTCGCACCTGAACGGCGGCTGACAGATTTCGCCGTGACCGTGTTGCCCGCATAAAACACGCAAGAACGATCAATCTTATCCGCAAGACCGGTCATCGCCGCCCGCCCTGAGCCGGCCCAGATTGGCGGCACAGGGGACTTCGACCGGGTTGGGAGACACAATATGAAGACGTTCGCATTCATCGCAGCGGGCCTGAGCGCCGCCATCGCATTCGCATCGCCGGCCGCCGCGCGCGACGATCAGCCGCGCATGGTCGTCGATATCAGCGATCTCGACCGGCAGGCCGACGCCGACGAAGTCGAGCGGCGCGTGGCGCGGGCGGCGCGTCGGGTCTGCGGCGCGCCGGACGCCGCCAACTTCGCTGCAAATGCCGAGGTGCGCACCTGCCGCACCGCAGCCGTGGATCGCGCGCTCGGCCGCTGAACGATCGCGCAGCCGGAGCTCCGAACGCTCCGGCTGCGCGTCGCCATGCCGATGCCATGCCCGGCGCCGGCCGCACCTGAAAAAAAGGCGCCGCCCGAAGGCAGCGCCGAAGCTTCGAACCGTCGAGCCGGACGGCTCAGCAGTTGTTTTCCTTGCCGTCGACACAATCGGTTGTCGAGGCGACATCGTCCGCAGCGCCGCGGACGGTGTTGCAGGCGGTGAGTACCAGGCCGGACGTCACGGCGGCGATCACGAGCAGCTTCTTCATCTGGTATCTCCCAAAGACGCTCCGGGGCGGCCACTGGCGCCGAAGCCGTGGAGGATAAATGCCCCGCGCGCTGCGCTTGTTCCGCTGCCGCGATGGCGAGCGCCGCGCAGTGCAGCTCCCGCGCCAGGCAGAGGTGCCCGAAGTGGCGACCGGCTCCGGGAAGCGCCTGCACGCGCGCGACGGCCGAGCGTGCGGCAAGCACGCGAACCGATCTGCGAGGATAGGGGGAGGGAAGCGGCCCAGGGCGGGAAAAAGTTGAGCCCGGAGGCGCTACCGGGGGGGGGGAGGTTAGCGCGTCCGGGCTCATGTTCTGGATAGCGAGAGCGGGGGGGCAAAAGGTCGCTATCCGAACAGCATAACGGGGCACCGGCAGATGGGTTCCCGGGGTTTCCGAAAAAATTGTGCCTGGGCGCGAATTTTTTTGGATAGGTCCGAGACCGTCAATCCCGGCGAAGGCCGCGATCTCGGCGGGTGAGAGGCGCAGGCGGGTGCGCCGTACTCCGCAAGTGCGCTGCACATCCGCCTGCGACTTCTTGTCCTGAGATCCCGGCCCCTGAGATCCCGGCCTTCGCCAGGATGACGACTGTGGCACGGGCACGTGAGCCCGGCCGCCGCTCCCGCTCAGCGCTCGGCCCGGGCGACGACGCCGATCCGCACCGAGTAGCGGCCGCGCACCGAGTCGCGGTCGAGCGCGGAGCGGAGCTGGCGGGACAGGCCGGTGACGATCCGGTCGAAGCGCTCGAACAGCTTCGGGTCGCAGGTCATCTCGCCGGCGAGGCTGTCCGACTCGATCGACAGCGCCGCGTGCGCCGGCCCATCGCCCTCGAGGGTGATCGACATCCAGCTCGCGTCGCAGAACATCCCGAACTCGACCAGCTCGGTCACGAGGAAGGCGACGGACACCGCGACGTCCTGCGTACCGTAGAAGGGTTCGACGTCGAGCCGGATCTGCATGTGCGCCGCCGAGGCGGGCGCCGTGGCGCGAAGGTTGGCGGCGAGCTCCGCGATGAGCGAGCGCAGCGCCACGCCGCGATTTTCCTCGAGCTCGGCATAATGGTTGCGGTGGACGACGGCGAGGGCGTCGACCCGCCGCTGGATCGAGGCGTAGGCCGCGGCCACGTCCTCGCTGGTCGCGCCGCGGGCGTGGAGATTGAGGAGGGAGGCGACGACCTGGAGGTTGTTCTTCACGCGGTGATGCACTTCGCGGACCAGCCGCGTCTGCCGCTCGACCGCCGCTTCGAGCTCGGCCTCGTGCCGAGCGACCGTGCGCGTGACCTCATCGAACGCTTCGCCGAGCTCGCCGATCTCCCGCGCAGGCGAGCGCAGGTTCGGAAGGTCGAGCCCGCGGTCCCCCGGCCGATAGCCGGCGACGGCGCGCTGCATCTTGACGAGCGGACGGAGAAGCAGCCGGTCGGCAATGTACCAGCCGATGCCGGCGGCAAAGAGCAGCATCAGGATCGGCAGCAGGATCATCAGCAGCTCCACCGCCGTGATCGGCGACATCGCGGCGCGCAGGCGAAGGGAGATTCCGCCGGCGATGTGCTGCTCGGCGGTCCGCTCCCGCTGCAGCCGTCCCGGCTCGCCGCCCTCCTGGAGCGCCATGGTCCGGCCGTTCTGGAGGAGGTCGATGTCGAAGCTGATGCCCGACCGGTGCGGATCGACGAGGCGGGCGAGATCGTCGCGCGCGAACTCGCCGGCGCCTTCGAGATTGCCGGCCTCGTCGACCAGCACGAAGCGGAGCATCCGTCCGTCCGGGCTGATCTCGAGCTGGGAGCGGCGCAGCGCCGCCAGCGCCGCCGGCGGCGCGAAGCCGGGGGTCGCGCAGATCATGCGCCCGCGCTGGCCGAAGATGGCATAGCGGGCGCGGAGAAGCTGCAGCGGCTCCAGCCGCTCGATCGTCCGGCGGCACAAGGCCGTATTGTCCGGGACCTGCGACAAGGCCGGGGCGGCGGCGCGGACCACGACTGCGCTGCGCATCACGGCGAGCTGGAGGCGCTGCGCGCTCTGCATC
The DNA here is from genome assembly GCA_036399655.1 of Allosphingosinicella sp. Classification (GTDB taxonomy): domain Bacteria; phylum Pseudomonadota; class Alphaproteobacteria; order Sphingomonadales; family Sphingomonadaceae; genus Allosphingosinicella. The sequence continues at coordinate 8,678 of DASWMS010000037.1, forward strand.
GTCACCGCGCGCATCTCGATTTCGTCGCGCGATCCATTCTCCCGCGCGTTGAAAATGGAGGCGGTGACCGCCACGATCCCGAGCGGCAGCAGCCCCAAAGCGAGGATGAGCAGCATCTTGAAGCCGGTCGACAGCCGCGCATAGCGTGCCACGGCCCAACCCCGTTCGTGCGGGCCCCGTTCGTGCGGGCCCCGTTCGTGCGGGCCGCGCGCGTGCGGGTCTGGCTCGTGCTCGCCGGTGTTTCGTTCGTCAGTCACGCCGCTTGGAACGTCTCCGGACGCGGTCCTATCCAAGCTTGCCGAGCAAATCGAGCATTTCGGGCGGGACGTCTTCGTCGAGCGTGCGCTGATAGGCCGAGCGCAGCGCGTTGCCGACCTCTGGCGCGGCGGGCTTCTTCCTCTGCTTTCTCAACGAAGCCCCCGCGCTGTCGATGCCGGCACCCTCACCGGCCTTGCGCCGGCGCTCGCCGTCTTTCTCGTCCGCAAAGCTCAACTGGCTAACCCCTCACACGGCACCGCCGTGGCCCGCGTCTCTTTCATCCGGGCCCGCCAAACCGGCTTCAGCGCCGCCGTCCCCGCCGGACAGGCCCCATGGTTCGCCGGCGAAATAATCCGCCAGCGTGGCCATGGAAACAAAAAAGTGGGCCATTGGTTCCATGCATCGGCGCGCTCGATCCGCGGGACCTTTGCCGCGGCGCCGCGCTCCGGCTGCGGATGACAGCGGCGGGCTTGCAATGGGGGGGACGGCCAATCCATAGGCACCCTTAACGGACACAGGAGTCGTAACGAACATGTCGCTTGGCCAGGATCTCGCGCCGCACCTTCCATTCCTTCGCCGCTATGCGCGCGCGCTGACGGGGAGCCAGGGTCACGGCGACGCCTTCGTGCGCGCGACGCTGGAGGCGATCGTCGCCTCGCCCGGCGATTTCCCGCGCGACGTCGATCCGCGCCTCGGCCTCTACCGCACCTTCCACGCCATCTGGTCCTCCGCGAACATCGAGGAGGATCCGGACAATACGGACGGCGACGATCCCGAATCGATCGCCAAGGCCCGCCTTTCGCGGATCACCCCGCTTTCGCGCCAGGCCCTCCTGCTCACCGCGATGGAGGGCTTCACGTCCGAGGACGCCGGCTACCTGATCGGCGGATCGGCCGAGGAGGTCGAGTCGCTCGTCACCGAGGCACTCGCCGAGATCGAGCGTCAGACCCGCGCCGAAGTCCTGATCATCGAGGACGAGCCGATCATCGCCATGGACATCGAGACGATCGTCCGCGACCTCGGTCACACGGTGACCGGCGTCGCCGTCACGCGCGACGAAGCGGTGGCGCAGGCGATGGCGAAGCGGCCGGGCCTCGTCCTCGCCGACATTCAGCTCGCCGACGACAGCAGCGGGATCGATGCGGTGAAGGACATCCTCGCCGAATTCCAGGTGCCCGTGATCTTCATCACCGCCTTCCCGGAGCGCCTTCTCACCGGCGAGCGGCCGGAGCCGACCTTCCTCATCACCAAGCCCTTCCAGCGCTCGACGGTGAAGGCCGCGATCGCCCAGGCCCTGTTCTTCGACACGGCGACGATCCCGGCCTGAGGAGAGCAGCCAGGGAACCGGCGGCAGGAGCGGGCGTTCCCCGCTCGTAACGACTGGAACCCAAGCGAGGGGACTTTTGCGCGCATGAACGACGGGCCCGAACATATCACGACGACCGAAGCGCGCGGGGGCACGACTCCCAAGATGACGCGCTACGTGCTCGGCTGGGGCCTCGCGCTCGTCCTGATCGCCTTCGCGCTCATCTTGTTCATCTGGTCCTGAGCCTCTACCTGTGACGGAGAAGCGGCGCGGTTCTCGCGCCGGCATGCGCATGACCATCTTCTTGTTTGCGTGAGATCGGGGGCCTGATGGCGGTGGACCAACCGGCGGATTTCGACGAGGCGGAGACCGGGAACCTCCCGGCGGCCGAGCCCGTCCCGCTGCCCGACAACGAGTTCAAGGACCAGCTCGCGCAGGTCATTCCGCACCTGCGCGCCTTCGGCCGCTCGCTTTCGGGAAGCCGCGACCTCGCCGACGACCTCGTCCAGGAGACGCTCCTCAAGGCCTGGGCCGCCCGCAAGCGTTTCCAGGCCGGCACCAACATGCGCGCCTGGACCTTCATCATCCTCAGGAACCTGTTCCTGAGCCAGATGCGCCGCGCCCGTTTCAAGGGCGATTGGGACGAACTCACCGCATCCAAGCTCCTCGCCGCGCCGGCGAGCCAGGACCGGCACGTCGAACTTTCCGATATGCAGCGTGCTTTGCTGCATCTCCCCCAGCCGCAACGCGAGGCGCTGATCCTCGTCGGGGCGGGCGGCTTCGCTTATGAGGAAGCGGCCGAGATCTGCGGCTGCGCCGTCGGCACGATCAAGAGCCGCGTCGCCCGCGGCCGCGTCGCGCTCGAGAATTTGCTGGCGGAAGGCAAGCTCCCGAGCCGCCGCGAGCACGAGACCAATCCGAACCAGAGCGCGCTCCAGTCGATCATGAGCGAAGTCGACGACCTGTCGAAAGACCGCGACCCGAGGGGCGGCGCCTTCGACGATTGAGGCTCGCTCATCCTCCCTATCCGCGAAGCGGATGGGGAGGGGGACCGCTCGAAGAGCGGTGGAGGGGTAGGTGACGAGGCCTCGCCTTCTCCCCCTCCACCATGCTTCGCATGGTCCCCCTCCCCATACGCTCCGCGCACAGGGAGGATGAAGCGCCATCGCTCACTCCTTCTTTCAGCGAAGGACCGCGCATTGGGGTAATTGGAGGGTGAGTAGCCCGCGCCCCAGCTCAGTCGAGGCGCGCGAGCAAATCCTCGAACGCCTTCAACGAACGGACTTCGCCGTCCATCTGGAACGCCTGACGCAGTGCGTTCCCGACGCCGGCGTGAACGGTGGGCGGGGCCACCTTCACGAACCGCCTTGCCGGTGCATTGGTCATCGCTTCCCGTTTCGAGTTCAGTGTATCCACGCAAGCAATAACTCACATTAGCCCGCGGAGTTGCACTCGTTGCGCCTCCCGAACGTCAAGAGCGATGGCTGTTGTATGAATGAAACACAAAGTAAACGGGAGATTAACCGGGCGCTGGACCGCGCCCGCATTCACTCTCCCTATCTGCGCCAGCAGCTCGCCGCCCGCACCGCCGTCGCCGCCGCGCTGGAGGCGGGGTCGCTCGAAAACGCCTTCGCCGCCGCCGCGCGCGACGGGGAGGCAGCGCCCGATCCGATGGCCGCGCTGCGCCGCGCGCGCAACGGCCTGTCGCTGGCGCTGGGCATCGGCGATCTCGCCGGACTCCTCTCGTTGAACGACGTCGTCGGACGCCTCTCCGCCCTTGCCGATCGATCGCTCGACCACGCCGTCCGAACGGCAATCGGCGAGCGCACGCCGGGTGAGGAAGCGCGCGGCTTCGCAGTGATCGGCATGGGCAAGCTCGGCTCGTCGGAGCTCAATTATTCCTCTGACGTCGACGTCATCTTCCTGTTCGATCCGGCCACTCTGCCGCGCCGCCCGCGCGAGGATGTCGGCGAAGCGGCCGTTCGGATCGGCAAGCGAGTCGCCGACCTGCTCCAAAAGAGGACGGAAGACGGATTCGCCTTCCGCGTCGACCTGCGCCTGCGCCCATCGCCGGAAGTCACCCCGATCGCGCTCCCGGTCGAAGCGGCGATTGGCTATTACGAAAGCTCGGCGCTGCCTTGGGAGCGCGCCGCCTTCATCCGCGCCCGCTTCGTCGCCGGCGACCCCGCGGTCGGGCGCTATTTCCTCGATGCCGTCCATCCCTTCGTCTGGCGCCGCAGCCTCGATTTCGGAGCCATCGGCGAAATCCAGTCGATCACGCGGCGCATCCGCGATCATTATGCGCAAGGCCAGGCCTTCGGCCCCGGCTACGATCTGAAGCGCGGGCGGGGCGGCATTCGCGAAATCGAATTCTTCGCCCAGATCCACCAGCTCATCCACGGCGGCCGCGATCCGGAGCTTCGAATCCCGGCCACGCTCGATGCGTTGAAGGCGCTCGGCTACGCCGGCCGCATCGACGCCGCCGAAGCCGAAGCGCTCGCCGAAAGCTACAAGCTCCTGCGCACCATCGAGCACCGCCTCCAGATGGTCGAGGACCGCCAGACCCACGAGCTTCCCAGGAGCGCGGAGGAGATGGACAATGTCGCCCGTCTCCACGGCCTCGAAGACGGCGCGGCTTTGATCGCGCTCGTCCGCCCGGCGGTGACTCGCGTCGCCGGCGCCTATGACGGCCTGGACGGCGGCGAAGGCGATCTCCTCCCCGAAGGCGCCGAACCGCTCGAGGCGCGGCTCGCCGCCGCCGGCTTCGGCGACCCTGTCGCCGCCCGGCTGCGCGTCGAAGGCTGGCGCTCCGGCAGGGTGCGCGCGCTGCGCAGCCCGCCGGCGCGCGCCGCCTTCGAAGCGATGCTCCCGGTCCTCGTCGAAGCCTTCGGCAAGGCGCCCGATCCGATGCGCGCCGTCAACCGCTTCGACCAGCTCGTCGAGCGCCTGCCGAGCGGCATCAACTTCTTCCGCCTGCTGCAAGCCCAGCCGGAACTCACCCGCATCCTCGCTACCGTGCTGAGCCACGCCCCCGTCCTCGCCGAACAGCTCGGCCGCCGCGCCGAACTGCTCGACACGCTGATCGACGCCAGCGCCTTTGCGCCCGTCCCGCCCGTCGAGACGCTGATCGAGGATTTCCGCCGCTCCGACCGCGCCGGCGAGGATTACCAGCTCGTCCTCGACCGCGTCCGACGCCTCGTCAACGAGCGCCGCTTTGCGCTGGGCGTCCAGCTCGTCGCGGCGGCGAGCGATCCGATCGAAGTCGCCGAAGGCTATTCGCGGATCGCCGAAGCCGCGATCAACGTGCTCGCCGACGCGACCGTGGCCGAGTTCGAGAAGCGCCACGGCAAGGTGCCTGGATCCGAGCTCCTCATCCTCGGCCTCGGCCGGCTCGGCGGCGAGGCGCTGACCCACGCCTCCGACCTCGATCTCGTCTACCTGTTCAGCGGCACCCACGACAATCAAAGCGACGGTTCGAAGCCGCTGCGCGCCACCGACTATTTCAACCGCCTCGGCCCCCGGGTGACCGCAGCGCTGAGCGTCGCGACGGCGGCGGGCCCGCTCTACGATGTCGACACGCGCCTGCGCCCCTCCGGTACCGACGGCATGCACGCCGTCTCGGTCGAAACCTTCGCCCGCTACCAGAGCGAGCAGGCCTGGACCTGGGAGCATATGGCCCTCGCCCGCGCCCGGCCGGTCTACGGCTCGCCCGAAGCCCGCGCAGCCTTGCGTGACGAGATGCTCGCCGTCCTGCGCCGCCCGCGCGATGGCGCGAAGCTGGTTGCCGACACCCGCGCCATGCGCGCCGACATCGCCCGCAACAAACCGCCCTCCGGCCCGCTCGACGTGAAGCTGATCCCCGGAGGGCTCGTCGATCTGGAATTCGCAATCCATACCCTCCAGCTCGGCCGCGGCATCGGCCTCGATCCCCATCTCGAGGTCGCGCTCGCCGCGCTCGCCAAGGCTGGCCTCGTCGCGCCGGACATCGATCCGGCCTTGCGCCTCCTCGTCCGCATGCTGGTCATGATCCGCCTCGTCGCGCCTGCGGGCGAGCCGCCGCCCGAGGCCACCCGCCCGCTCGTCGCCGCCGCCTGCGGGCGCAAGGACTGGGACTCGCTCCTTGAAGCCTACGCCGATGCGCGGCAGAGGATCGGCGCGCTCTGGCGCGAGGTTTCGTCGCAGGCCCCCTGACCGTCATTCCCGCGAAAGCGGGAATCCAGGCGGCCGCGGTGGCGAGCGGTGCAGGTGGAGATTTCCGCTGGATCCCCGCTTTCGCGGGGATGACGTGAAAGGAAGATTGACGATGTCGAACATGGCCCTGAACGAAGGCGATCCGGTTCCGGACGTGACGCTGGAAGCGATGGACGGCAAGCGGATCAGCCCCGCCGACTTCAAGGGCAACAAGCTCGTCCTCTATTTCTACCCGAAGGACGACACGTCCGGCTGCACCCGCGAGGCGCAGGACTTCAGCGCGCTGGCGGAGGAATTCGAGAAAGCGGGCGTCTGGATCCTCGGCGTTTCGAAGGACACGGCGTCGAAGCACGCGAAGTTCACCGAGAAATACGGCCTCAAGGTCCCGCTCGCCTCCGATCCCGACGGCTCCGTCTGCGAAGCCTTCGGCACCTGGGTCGAGAAATCGATGTACGGCCGCAAATATATGGGCATCGACCGCGCCACCTTCCTGGTCGACCGCGACGGCGTGGTGAAGCGCGTCTGGCGCAAGGTGAAGGTGCCCGGGCACGCGGAGGAAGTGCTGAAGGCCGCGCAGGACCTGGCCTGAGGTCCTGAGTTGTGCTTGGGGGTGAGCTGGGAAGGGCTGATTAAGAAAACCGCTAGCCCTGAGCCTGTCGAAGGGCGGATTGCAGAACTCGGCGCGCTGCAAACCGGGCTTCGACAGGCTCAGCCCTAGCGGTTTCGGGCGACTGGCATTCGCTACGGGACCTCGTGCTACGCAGCGACGTTCCCCACGCGTGACCGACCTCCACATCCCCGACGACTGGCGCGCCGCCATCGCCCGCATCCTCGCCGAACCCCACAGCCGCGTCGCGGTCATCGGCCCGACCGACACCGGCAAGAGCAGCTTCGCCCGCGCCCTCCTCGCCGCCGCGCCCGCCTACGCGCTGATCGACGCCGACCCCGGCCAGAAGCTCGTCGGCCCGCCCGGCACGATCTCCCTCGGCCGCCCCGGTACGGACGGCCTCGAACTCGGCGGGTTCGTCTTCATCGGCTCGACCGGCGCCTCCAACGTCTTCCTCATCGCCCGCGCCTGCCAGGCCCTCGCCGCCGCCAGCCCCCGCTTCGTCGCCAACACGTCGGGCTTCGTCGAAAAGCTCGGCGCCCGCCTCCAGGCCGCGACCATCTCCGCCCTCGACGCCGACCTCATCGTCGCGGTCGGCGAGGAAGCGGCCGTCGCTCCGATCCTCGCCAGGCACGCCCACCGCCAGATCGTCCGCCTGAAGCCCAGCCCCAGCGCCGCCCGCAAGACGCTCTCCGCCCGCGCCGCGCTCCGCCAGCAGTCGTTCGCCGCCGCCCTCGCCGGCGCCGAAAGCCTGACGCTCACCAAGGCTGCCTTCGAACCCGCCCCGCCGATCGCGCTCGGCGCCCGCCACCCGATCTGCTCCCTCGCCGACGCGGACGGTACCGACATGGCCATCGGCATCCTCGAAGCGGCGGAGGAGGGGCGGGTCCGCATCCTCACCCGACCGCCCGGCCGCGCAGCGGCGACGATCCGCCTCGGCAAGATGTGGGCCGAGCACAGAGAAGGCGCCTGGACCCTCCTCGACACCCTCCACCCAAGCTGGATCCACGACGAACCCGAAGGCTGAGGCGCCAAAGCCCCTCTCCCCTTGCGGGAGAGGGAGGGGCCCGCCGCCGCAGGCGGTGGGAGGGTGAGGGCACGCCTGACTCTCGACAGACCGGAACGCCAGCCGCGCCGCCTCGTTGAACCTCCCGTAACCGCGTGTTGAGTGGAGTGGGTGATGGACAGGAAGCTGGTTTACTCCGCCTATGGCGCCCTGATCCTCGCCGCCGGCGCCTTCGGCGTCCATGTCGGCGAAAGCGCGATCGGGCAGATCAACCCGCTCTATTTCCAGGGCGCCGCCGTCCACCCGCGCGATCGGGGCGTAGTCGTCGACGAAGCCGCGCTCGTCGAGCAGGGCCCTCGCTTCGCCCAGCTTTACGGCTGGGCCGAAGGCGCCGCCGCCCGCAATGCCGATTGCATCAATTGCGAGGCGCTGAGCGCCCGGGACGCCTATGCGGGCGCCGGCGCCCCGCACCAGGCCCTGCTCGAGACCGGCTGGCGTGCCGAGCCGCAGACCGCCGCCTGGTCGCCCGAGCCGGAGGACGCGCTCACGCCCGTGACGGACGAGCCGACGCCGTTCGAAGCGCAGCGTGCCGAGCTCGGCCGCTACGCCGCCTACCAGATCGAGGAAACGCCGGAAGGCGAGCCGGCGGAAGCCGAAGCCGAGACGGCGGACGTCGCCGGCCTCTAATAAACGATCCGCACCCGCGCCGCCGCTTCCACGGCGATCCGCCGCGCCTCTTCCACCGTCTCGGCCGACGCGCACGCCACGCCCATGCGCCGGTTCCTGCGCGTCGCCGGCTTGCCGAAGATGCGCAGGTCGACGCCGTCGCCCTCCAAGGCTTCGGCGAGCCCTTCGAAGCGGAAGTCCTCCGCCTCCCGGTCCGCCAGGATCACCGCCGAAGCGGAAGGCGCCCGCAGCCGCACCGCCGGGATCGGCAGCCCCATGATCGCCCGCGCGTGGAGGTCGAACTCGGACAGGTCCTGCGACACCAGCGTCACCATGCCGGTGTCGTGCGGGCGCGGGCTCAGCTCCGAGAAGATCGCCTCGTCGCCCTTCACGAAGAATTCGACTCCGTAGAGCCCGAAGCCGCCGAGATCCTCGACCACCTTCGCCGCCATCGCCTCCGCCGTAGCGAGCGCGGCCGGCAACATCGCCATCGGCTGCCAGCTTTCCCGGTAATCGCCAAGCTCCTGCCGGTGGCCGATCGGCGGGCAGAAGAGGATGCCGTCTTTGGTCCTCACTGTCAGCAGCGTGATCTCGTAATCGAAGTCGACCCACTCCTCGACGATCACCCGCGGGCGGTCCCCGCGCATGTTCGCCACAGCATAGGTCCACGCGGCCTCCAGATCGCCTTCATCGCGGACAATGCTCTGCCCCTTGCCCGAGGAGGACATGACCGGCTTCACCACGCAGGGCAGGCCGGTATGGGCCGCCGCCGCACGCACGTCCTCGAAGCTCTCGGCAAAGCGGTAGCGCGAGGTCCGTAGGCCGAGGGTTTCCGCGGCCAGCGACCGGATCGCGTCGCGGTTCATCGTCATCTGCGTCGCCCGCGCGGTCGGCACCACCTTGTGCCCCTCCGCCTCCAGCGCGACCAGCATCTCCGTCCTGATCGCCTCCACTTCCGGCACGATGAAGTCGGGCCGGTGGCGCTCCACAGCCTGCCGAAGCCGCTCCCCGTCGAGCATCGAAAACACTTCCGCCGCATCCGCCACCTGCATCGCCGGCGCCCCTTCGTAGCTGTCGCAGGCGACGACATGCGCGCCCAGCCGCTTGGCCGAGATTGCGAATTCCTTGCCCAGCTCCCCCGAGCCGAGCAGCAAGATGCGAGCGGTGAACGTCATGGCTTCCTCCCTGCGGCGCCGGTACAGCCCGGCGGACCATGACGGAAGAGACCACGACAATCGCCCAGGCCTGCCGCGCCGTGCTGCTCGCCGCCGAACCCTACGAGAAGGTGCGCACCGCCCGCGCCGCCGCCCGCGCCTGGCGCCGCGGCAAGCTCTCCTTCGCTTTCGACGTTCCGATGCCGGACCGCCCCGCCAGGCCCGGCAAGCCTGAGCTCGTTCCCCCGAACCGGATGCCCAAGCGCGGCCGCGGCGGCTCCGAGCGCGGTCGCATCGCCATGCTTCACGCGCTCGCGCACATCGAATTCGGCGCCATCGATCTCGCCTTCGACATGGCCGGCCGCTTCGGAGCGGACTTCCCGCGGCAATTCGTCGACGACTGGCTCTCCGTCGGCGCCGACGAGGCGATCCACTTCGCCCTGCTCGACCGGCGCCTGCGCACCCTCGGCTCCGGCTATGGCGCCCTCCCGGCTCATGACGGCCTGTGGGAAGCCGCCGAGGAGACGCGCGCCGACGTCCTCGCCCGCCTCGCCCTTGTGCCCATGGTCCTCGAAGCCCGCGGCCTCGACGTCACGCCCGCCACCGTGGCGCGTTTCGAAGCGGCCGGAGACGCCCGTTCCGCGGCCATCCTCACCCGCATCTACCGCGACGAAATCCGCCACGTTTCGATCGGCACTCGCTGGTTCAAATCGGCCTGCGAATCACGCGATTTGGCCGTTGTTGCGGAGTGGCAACGATTGGTCCGGGCTCACTTCAGGGGGGCCGTTAAGCCGCCGTTCAACGCTTCGGCGCGCGACGAAGCCGGTTTGTCCCGCGATTTCTACGAAGGGGTTGCCGCGGAAGGGTTTGCTTAACAGTCTGCAGCCACACGTCGCGGGGTGGGCACTTCCGACGCGAAAATTGGGCAAAAAGCCCTGAGATTCAAAGGGTCGCATTGCGCGCTCATTCGAGACGCAAGCGCCGGCCGGGGAAGATGATGACGAATCTGGTTCAAGCTGCAAACGCCGGCCTTCCGGCCAAGTTCCGCAACCTCTTCAAACCGCGCGACATCTTTTTCCACGACGGCAAGAGCCTCCGCCGCTTCTCGATCGGCACGCAGGTCCAGGTCGCGGTTGTTTCCTTCGCTTTCCTCCTTCTCGCCTGGTCCGCCTTCGCGACCGTGCGCATCGCCACCGCCGCCAATGCCGTCGAAGGCGACGTCGCTTCGATGGAGCGCCAGGTCGAAGAGATGCAGCGCAGCGTCGCACAGATCCGCGCCGCCGCCGAACAGCGCGCTCAGGTCCTCGAGCAGCGCCAGCAATTCCTCGCCGCCCTACTCCAGGGCGAGCAGGACCCGGCCCGCCTCGCCGCCATGCTCCCGCAGGAGACCGCGTCGGCCGAAGCCGCCGCCGTCTCCGCCCCCTATGCCGAAGTCGAAGGCATGCAGCAGGCGTTCGTGGCCGAGGCGCAGGACGCCGCGCGCGACCGCTTCGTCGCCACGTCCCAGGAAATCCGCCGCCTCGGCCTCAACCCGACCCGCTTCCTCGGCCGCGGCGGTCCGCTGGAGGACGCCGGCGCCGCTGCCGCCGCCGCTCCGGCCGGCGCCGATCCGCGCTTCCGCCAGCTCTTCGTCGCCTGGCGCCAGCTCGACCAGCTCGAAGCCGGCATCATCGCCATTCCCTCGGGCCGCCCGATCACCACCAACGTCAACTTCACCTCGGGCTACGGCACGCGCTCCGATCCGTTCCGCGGCACCCGCGCCATGCACGCCGGCATCGACCTCGCCGGCCCGCTCGGCACGCCGATCTACGCCACGGCGGACGGCATCGTCGGCCGCTCCGAATATTCGGGCGCCTACGGCAACCTCGTCGAAATCAACCACGGTCAGGGCATCCAGACCCGCTACGGCCACATGTCGCGCCTCATCGCCCGCCCGGGCCAGCGCGTCCGCCGCGGCGAGCTGATCGGCCTCATGGGCTCGACCGGCCGCTCGACCGGCAGCCACCTCCACTACGAAGTCCGGATCGACGGCCGCGCCGTGAACCCGGTCCCCTTCATCCAGAGCGCCGAAAATCTCCCCGGCCAGCGCATCGCCGCGGCCCCCGCGACCGTCGCCCAGGGCGGCCCGAGCACCGGCGACCGCTGAGCGGCACCAGCTTCAAGAGAATAACAGGAGAGGGGAGGGCTCCGTCCGCGAGGACGGGGCCCTCACTTTTTGTCCAGGGCCGTCATCCCCGCGAAAGCGGGGATCCAGTGGGACTCTCCGCCCCCCTGCGCTGCAATGCCCTCCCGCTGGATTCCCGCTTTCGCGGGAATGACAAGGATGCCGGACCGGTTACGAAGCCGTCATGCCAGCCTTGACCCGGCATCCACTTGTCAGGCCGTCATCCCCGCGAAAGCGGGGATCCAGTGGGACTCTCCGCCCCCCGGTGCGCTGCAATGCCCGCCCGCCGGATTCCCGCTTTCGCCGGAATGACAGGGATGTCGGACCGGTTACGAAGCCGTCATTCCGGACCTGATCCGGCATCCACTTGTCCAGGGCCGTCATCCCCGCGAAAGCGGGGATCCAGTGGGACTCTCCGCCCCCCCCGTGCGCTGCAATGCCCGCCCGCCGGATTCCCGCTTTCGCGGGAATGACAGGGATGTCGGACCGGTTACGAAGCCGTCATTCCGGACCTGATCCGGCATCCACTTGTCCAGGGCCGTCATCCCCGCGAAAGCGGGGATCCAGAGGGACTCTCCGCCCCCCCTGCGCTGCAATGCCCGCCCGCTGGATTCCCGCTTTCGCGGGAATGACAGGGATGCCGGACCGGTTACGAAGCCGTCATGCCAGCCTTGACCCGGCAGCCACTTGTCCAGGGCCGTCATCCCCGCGAAAGCGGGGATCCAGTGGGACTCTCCGCCCCCCTGCTCTGCAATGCCCGCCCGCTGGATTCCCGCTTTCGCGCGAATGACAGGGATGCCGGACCGCTTACGAAGCCGTCATTCCGGACCTGATCCGGCATCCACTTGTCCAGGGCCGTCATCCCCGCGAAAGCGGGGATCCAGTGGGACTCTCCGCGCCCCGGTGCGCTGCAATGCCCGCCCGCCGGATTCCCGCTTTCGCGGAATGACAGGGATGTCGGACCGGTTACGGAGCCGTCATGCCGGACTTGATCCGGCATCCACCTGCCTGTCGCGGCTTGGAAGACGAAGGTGGACCCCGGATCAAGTGCGGCGTGACGGCTCTACGGGGTTAGGCGTCAGCGCACCTCCGCCCGCCTAATGCCCGTGCCCGTCCAGTCCGCAATCGCCGTCGGCGCCGACCTCGATCTGCAGGGTCGAATGCGTGATCCCGAAGCGATGCTCGATCGCGTGCGCGCAGTCCCTGAGGAAAGCGTCGCCCGGAAAGCCCGCCGGTATCACCAGATGCGCCGTCAGCGCGAACTCCGTCGTGCTCATCGACCAGATGTGGAGATCGTGGACCCGCGCCACGCCCGGAAGCCCGCCGAGATGCGCCTCCACCGCGTCCGGATCGATGCTCCGCGGCACGCCGCCCAGCGCCATCGTCCCCGACTCCCGCAGCATGTCCGCCGTGCCGATGAAGATCAAAGCCGCGACGATCAGGCTGGTCATCGGATCGAGCCACAGCCAGCCGGTGAAGGCGATGCCGAGCCCGGCGAGCACCACGCCCGCCGACACCAAAGCGTCGGCCAGCATGTGGAGATAGGCGCCGCGGATGTTGAGGTCGCCCTTCGCGCCGCGCGCGAACATGTAGGCCGTCGCGCCGTTGATCGCGATGCCGATCGCCGCGACGATCACCACCGCCTCGCCGTCCACCAGGTCCGGGATGATCAGGCGGACGACGGCATGGTAGACGATGAACGCCACGGCACCGAGCAGGATCAGCGCGTTGGCGAGTGCCGCGAGGATGGTGACGCTGCGCAGGCCGTAGCTGAACCGCCGGCTCGGCGGCCTTTTCGCCAGCGTCGCCGCGCCCCAGGCGATGGCGAGGCCGAGCACGTCGGAAAGGTTGTGCCCCGCGTCCGCGAGCAGCGCCATCGAGTTGGCGAGAAAGCCGTAGGTGGCCTCGACGATCACGAAGCCGAGGTTGAGGAAGATCCCGATCGCGAATGCGCGCCCGAAGTCCTTCGGCGCATGATGGTGATGCCCGTGCCCGTGCCCGTGCCCGTGCCCATGTCCGTGCCCGTGCCCATGTCCGTGAGAATGCAAATGGACCAACGCAGCGCTCCGCCCGCGGCCAAACGCCGCCCGGCGGGAGCTAAGCGGGAAAAGCCGTCACGGGCAACCGTCCCATACCGTCATCCCGGCGAAGGCCGGGATCTCAGCGGGTGAAAAGCGCAGGCGCCAATGGAGAGCTGCACATCCCACCGCGCCTTTCACCCCCTGAGGTCCCGGCCTCCACCGGGACGACGTGCATAGCCTCAATCCCGCCCGCTCCGAAGCCGCTCGATCATGGCCGCTTCGAAGCCGATCGGATCGGCCAGCCCGGTGCGCAGCTCCGCCTCTTCGATCGTGAGCGCGATCCCCCCCTCCGCCATCAGGAGCCCGCGGCTGCAGCAGGCGGTGAGCGTCGCGACGTCGTGAAGGGCGGTCAGCAAGGTCAGGCCCTCCGCCGCCACCATGCGCCCCAGCGCCGCCTTGACGTCGAATGCGGTGAGCGGGTCGAGCCAGTTGAACGGCTCGTCCAGGATGACGATGCGCGGAAGGTCGAGAAAGGCGGCGAAGATCGCCACGCGCTGGCCCATGCCTGCCGAAAGCGCTCCGCAGGACCGGTCGAGAAATGCGTCGATGCCGAGCGCCTCCCGAAGGGGGGCCAGCGCGGGTGCGTCCATTGCGTCCCTTTCCCGCGCCGAGACGGCGAACACCTCCCGCGGCGTCAGCGCGCCGGGAAGCATCGCGGCGTCGACCGCGAAGCCGATCGCCGCGGCTCGGGCGGCTCGGTCGCCGCTGAGGTCCGCCCCACCAATCAGGATGCGGCCGGAGCGGATCGGGAGCCGGCCGGCGATAGCGCGCAGCAGGCTCGTCTTGCCCGAACCGTTCGCGCCGACGATGCCGATCCAGCCCGCAGCCTCGTTCGCATAGGAAACGCCGCGGACGGCGAGCACGCCGCCTCGTTCGACCGAGACCTCCGCCAGCTCGAACCCGAGGGTCATGGCATGATGTGCCGCAACGCCTGCGCATGCCGGTGCAGCAGGAACAGGCGCCCCGCGAGGAGCGGCGGCGCCAGCCACGGCACGACGATGCCGGCAACCAGGAACGCCGCCATGTCGATCTGGATGGCGAGGTCCGCCGCGCGGCGCGGCTTCGTTGCGTAATGCAGTCCCCGCAGCAAAGCCGCGGCGGCGAACAGGAGAAGCGCGGCTGCGGCTGCGGCGGCAAGCTCGCCGATGCGGCCGGTGCCCGCCACGGCCGCCGCCGCCACGCACCCCACTGCGAACGATGCAGCCAGCGCGATCGGAACCAGCATCGGCCCAGCCGGTCCGACGCCCAGGAAGAGCAGATAACGAAGCACCATCGCTTGCTCGCGAAGAAGCAGGACAAAGACGAGAAGCAAGGCAAAGGCCGCGAACGCGGGCCCGCCGCCACGAGCGACCAGCAAGGAATAGCCGGTGGCGCCCACCGCCCCCAGCACGGCGAAGGCGAGCAGGTTCGTGGCAAGGGTCAGGCGGGGGATGCCGGCCCGGCTCGCGAGCAAGTCGGAGATCCGTCCGCGGCGGCTGGGCGCGCTGAGTCTCAGGCGCGCCAGGCCACCTTTCGCCGCCCGCCATCGCTGTAGCCGGTCTCGCAGCGCCGCTCGCGAATGCCGTGCGGCGAACGCCAGGGCCACGCCAATGCCGTAGGAGAGCAGCAGCGGCGCGGCGAGCGTCAATGTCCCCGCCTTGCCAAGCAGGACCGCGATTGCCAATGCGAAGGGCAGCACGTTCCAGAAGGCCGCATAGACAACCGCGGCGTGCCGGTGCAGCGCCGCAGCCGAGACAACGCTCTCCTCACGAAGATGCGCGAGCCGCCGCCCGATGATGAGATTGGCCCCAAACGCCGCGAGCAAGGCGATCAGCATCCTCGCCGGTGCGGTCAAATTGCCAGTCGTCTCGGAGGCGTTTTCGGCCGCTTGAACCGCCATCAGCAGGAGGAGGGGCGCGGCGGCGAGGAGCAGAATCCGGTCGCGCAGACCGCCGAACGCCGCTCGGCCGCCTTTCCACAGGATCAGGAGGTCGTAGCCGACCAGGCTCCGCCCGAAGACGGCGGGCACTTACTTCCCCCGCTTCTTCCGGTGCGTTTCCATGTCGAGGACCATGTTGGCGTCGCCCTCGGGGAGCAGCCCGAGCCGCCGCGCCACTTCCTGATAGGCCTCGGCCTCGCCGCCGAGATCGCGGCGGAAGCGGTCCTTGTCGAGCTTCTCGCCGGAGACCGCGTCCCAGAGGCGGCAGCCGTCCGGGCTGATCTCGTCGGCCAGGATCACCCGGCTATAATCGTTCTCCCAGATGCGGCCGAATTCGAGCTTGAAGTCGACGAGGCGGATGCCGATCCCGGCGAACAGTCCGCACATGAAGTCGTTCACGCGCACCGCCATGTCGGCGATGTCGTCCATCTCCTCGCGGCTCGCCCAGCCGAAGCAGGCGATATGCTCGTCCGCGATCATCGGATCGCCGAGCGCGTCGTCCTTGTAATAATATTCGATGATCGTGCGGGGGAGCTGCGTCCCTTCCTCGATGCCGAGCCGCGTCGAGAGCGTCCCCGCCGCGACGTTGCGAACCACAACCTCGATCGGAATGATCTCCACCTGCCGGATCAACTGCTCGCGCATGTTGAGGCGGCGGATGAAGTGGGTCGGCACGCCGATATGGCCGAGCATGGTGAAGATATGCTCGGAGATGCGGTTGTTGAGCACGCCCTTGCCAGCGATGGTGCCGCGCTTCTGCGCGTTGAAGGCGGTGGCGTCGTCCTTGAAATACTGGATGAGCGTGCCGGGCTCGGGACCCTCGTAGAGGATCTTGGCCTTGCCTTCGTAGATCTGGCGGCGGCGAGACATAAGCGGGTGGCCTCCGGCTCAAAACGTCGCGCCCCGGGAGCCCGCGCTTGAAGGCGGCCGCCCGGGGCAGAGCGAGGGCCTATAGTGAAAGGGCGAAGGAAGGGCAATGTGATGGGCGAGGGCCGATCCTGACGGCCTGTCTTAGCTTCGTTCGTCCCGAGCGTAGTCGAGGGGCGCACGCTCGGACCCAGAGACCCGCCCCTCGACTACGCTCGGGACGAACG
>DASWMS010000038.1:0-2228 GCA_036399655.1 Allosphingosinicella sp.
TCGACTCCGAACGAGTCGCGCCCGACCGGCCGGAGCGGCCGCCCGGCCTCGACCTGCGCCACCATCTCGCGCATCAGCTCGGCGAACTGCGCGTCGACGAAGCTGTCCGGGACCATGCCGAGCGCCATTCCGGCCTCGGTCTGAAGAGAGGAGCCGAGCGCGTAGCCGTCGATGTCGAGCTCGGCCGTCATGTGCGTCTGCGCGTCGCCCGCCGGCTCGAACTCGAGATTGGCGGTGACCACGGCGCGGTCGTCGATCAGGACTTCGTAGACGATCGAATCGGCGCCATCCTTGGCGACCCGGATGCTGACCTTCTTGCCGATCTCCTCGGAGTCGGGAAGGAGCACCGTTCCTTCCGGCGCCACGGCCGAAAAGGCGCTGTAGACTTCCGCGCGGCTCATGCGGACCATGCCGTCATAATCGGGGCTGTCCGCCCCTGCATAAGCGGCGCCGCCGACGCCAAGCCCCGCCACCGCGAACACCAAACCCTTCATCGCCGCTCCCCCAAACAATTACGCGCGCATCGTGGCACGGCACCGTTAACGATTGGTGCACGCGCGGCACGGCACGGCAGGTTGCAATGTAGGAATTCATCTGGTTCGCTGCTGACATGACACAGAACCTGATTCGCTCTCAGACCTCTGCCTCGGCGCGCCGCTCGTTCGAAGCTCCGCGCAATTGTTGAAACCGTGAACTTTATGAACTTCGGGCCTTCTCAGGCGGCACCCAACCGAAGCGCGGGTGTTCCCTTGCGCCTCCATCCCCGCTAAGCCCCGGCCCCGACATGTCCGACAAAACAGATTATAGAGAGACGGTCTTCCTGCCGAAGACCGACTTCCCGATGAAAGCCGGCCTCGCGGCCAAGGAGCCGGCGATCCTCGCCCGCTGGGCCGAGGAGAAGCTCTACCGGCAACTGCGCGAGGCCCGCGCCGGCCGCACCCGCTTCATCCTCCATGACGGCCCGCCCTACGCCAACGGCGACATCCACATGGGCCATGCGATGAACAAGATCCTGAAGGACATCGTCGTGCGCTCGGCGAGCCTTCGCGGCTTCGACGCGCCCTACGTCCCCGGCTGGGACTGCCACGGCCTGCCGATCGAATGGAAGATCGAGGAGAGCTACCGGAAGCGGAAGCTCGACAAGGACGAGGTCCCGCCGCGCGAATTCCGCGCCGAATGCCGCGCTTATGCCGACAAATGGGTTCGCGTTCAGGCCGAGCAGTTCCAGCGCCTCGGCGTCATGGGCGAATGGGACGATCCCTATCTCACCATGAAATTCGAGGCCGAAGCGAAGATCGTCGAGGAACTCCTCACCTTCGCCGAACGCGGCCAGCTCTACCGCGGCGCCAAGCCCGTCATGTGGTCCCCGGTCGAGAAGACCGCGCTCGCCGAAGCCGAAGTCGAATATGAGGACGTGACGTCGACGCAGATCGATGTGGGCTTCGAGATCGTCGAGAGCGCAATTCCCGAGCTGGTCGGCGCCCACGCGGTGATCTGGACCACCACACCGTGGACGATTCCGGTGAACCAGGCGATCGCCTACGGACCGGAGGTGGAATACGTGCTCGTGGACGCCGCGGGAAAGCGCCTCCTCATCGCCGAAGCTCTCGCCGCCGCCACCCTTACCCGTCATTCCCGCGAAAGCGGGAATCCAGACGATGCCTCCACACCCGCCGCGGGTCGCGACCTCCCGCTGGATTCCCGCTTTCGCGGGAATGACGGGGTGCGCTTCAAAGGCTCCGATCTCGCCGGCACCGTCGCGCGCCACCCGATGCACCATCTCGGCGGCTTTTACGCGAAACCCCGCCCCTTCCTGCCCGGCGATTTCGTCACC
This sequence comes from Allosphingosinicella sp., assembly GCA_036399655.1. Lineage (GTDB taxonomy): Bacteria > Pseudomonadota > Alphaproteobacteria > Sphingomonadales > Sphingomonadaceae > Allosphingosinicella. The sequence goes on from DASWMS010000038.1 coordinate 1,835, forward strand.
ACCGAAGCGGGCACCGGCCTCGTCCACATGTCGCCGGATCACGGCGAGGACGACTTCCTCCTCTGCAAGGCGAACGGCATCGACCCCGTCTTCGCGGTCGACGACGCCGGCTTCTACCGCGCCGACTGGGAGTGGCTCGGCGGCCAGGGCAGCGTCATCAACCAGAAGTTCAACGCTCCCGAAGGCCCCATCTGCACGGACCTCCGCAACGCCGGCGCCCTCTTCGCCGCGTCCGGAGACTTCCAGCACAGCTACCCCCACAGCTGGCGCTCCAAGGCCCGCATCATCTTCCGCTGCACCCCGCAGTGGTTCATCCCGATGGACCGTGATTTGGAGCAGCGCGGTTCAATCACTGAGCGGCGCCCCTCGACTTCGCTCGGGACGAACGAGGTCG
>DASWMS010000039.1:0-46706 GCA_036399655.1 Allosphingosinicella sp.
GGCTTTATTTCGCCGCGGCGGTGTATCCGGGCGAGAGGCCGAGCCCGAACAAGCGCTGAAGCGACTTGTCGAGCATCAGGAGCTGCCAGAGCAGGCGCCCGTGCTCGGCGCGGCCGGCGACGTGGGCTTCGGCCAAGCGGGCCATTGCGGGCGCGTCGAACCAGCCGAGTTCCGCAAAGGCGGAGCTATGCGCGATGCCGAGCGCCTCGTCGCGCAGCGGGCCGCGGAACCAGGCGCTGACCGGAGTCACGAAGCCCATCTTGCGGCGGTAGAGGATCTCGTGGGGCAGGCGGTCTTCCAGCGCGCGCTTCATCAGCCACTTGCCGGTGCCGCGGCGGAGGCGGGCGGAGACGGGAAGGCTGGCGGCGAATTCGACGAGGCGGTGGTCGAGCAAAGGCTCGCGCGCTTCGAGGCTGACGGCCATTGAGGTGCGATCGACCTTGGTCAGGATGTCGCCGGGGAGCCAGATCTTGAGGTCGGCATATTGGGCGCGGCTGAGGCCGTCGTTCGCGGGGGCGCCGCGCATCGCTTCGCCGTAGCGGGTTTCGGCGCGGTGGCCGTTCAGGGCGCGCATGAAGTTGGCGCTGTAGAAGCTTGATCTGACTGGATAAGAGGTGGCGGTAACCGCGTCGGCATAGGCGGCCTCCCCCGCCCGGCCGAGCGCCATGAGCGTCGTCTTGGCACGCAGCGCGCGGGGCGCCCAGTCGAGCTTGGGATAGACATTGCCGAGCGCGCCGAGGCCGCGGCGGAGCGGCGCGGGTATAAGGCTTCGCGCCCGCTCCTCGGCGGCGAAGAAGGCGTGGCGGCGATAGCCTGCGAAGATCTCGTCGGCGCCGTCGCCGGAAAGGGCGACCTTGACCTGCTCGGCGGCGAGCTCGGAGACGCGGTAGGTGCCGATGGCGGAGGCGTCGGCGAAGGGCTCGTCGAAGGCGTCGGCGAGCGTGTCGATGAGCGAGAAGTCGCCGCTGGCGACGGTGCGGGTGCGGTGACTGGTGGCGAAGCGCTCGGCGACGAGAGCGGCGTGGGCGGTCTCGTCGTGGTCCGCTTCGTCGAAGCCGATCGAGCAGGTGCGGACCGCCTGGCGCGAGGCTTCGGCCATGAAGGCAACCACGGCCGAGCTGTCCACGCCGCCGGAGAGAAAGGCGCCGAGCGGCACGTCGGCGACCATGCGCGAGCGGACTGCCGAGCGGAGGCGGTCGACCAGCTCCTCCTGCAGGGATTTGATCGGGCGGGACGACGGGTTCGAGAAGTCCACGTCCCACCATTGCGCCGGCGCGGGGACTTCGCGGCCGCGGCGGACGAGGAGGTGGTGGCCGGCTGGGAGCTTTCGGACGCCGGCCACGATCGAAGCGTCGTCGGGTACGTAGCCGTAAGCGAGATAATCCTCGACGGCGTGCGGGCTGACTTCGCGGCGCAGGCGCGGGTGGGCGAGGAGGCCCTTCAGCTCCGAGGCGAAGATCAGGGCGCCGTCGGAGAGCAGGGAGTAAAAAAGCGGCTTCACGCCGAGACGGTCGCGGGCGAGGAAGAGCGCGTCGCGGTCGGCATCGTAAAGGGCGATGGCGAACATGCCGTTGAAACGGCTCAGGCAGTCGGGGCCCCATTCGCGCCAGCCGGCGAGGATGACTTCGGTGTCGCTGTTGGTCTGGAAGGCGTGGCCCTTGGCCGTGAGCTCGGCCCTCACCTCTTCGAAATTGTAGATCTCGCCGTTGTAGGTGACGGCGACGCGGCGGTCGGGCGTCAGCATCGGCTGGGCGCCGCCTTCGAGATCGATGATCGACAGGCGCCGGTGGCCGAAGCCGACGCCGGGCGCCGTCCAGACGCCGCTTCCGTCCGGACCGCGGTGGGCGAGGACGTCGGTCATTGCCCGGATGCGGGCGGGATCGACCGGCTTGGGCACGTCGGTGTGGAAGAGGCCGGAAATGCCGCACATGATTCAGCGGGCTCCGGAGGCGGCGCGGTCGGCGAGGGCCTCGACGGGGCCGAGGGCGGTGAGGAAAGCGTCGATGGCGGGCCGCGCCGACGTGCCGCTGCCGGGCGCCTGCGCCGACACCAGCACCGCAACCGCCCGCTGGCGGCCGCCGAGGAGGCGCGTCTTCATGGTTTCGAGCTTCACCTGCATCCCGCTTCCCGTCAGGCTATCGCCGACGCGGTAGAAGCTGACAACCTCGCGCGTCGTGCCGTGGGAGGCGATGCGTTCGGCCGTGCCGTTCGCGGGAGCGGGTGCCTGCGCCGTCCAGGCCCAGGCACCGCCCGGAGCAGCCGCCCCCTGTCCGTAGCCGACGAGCTCCCGGCCCTCACCCTGGCGGGCGAACACGGCGACGGCGAGATCGACCTCCCTGCCCTGCGCGTCACGGTAGCGCGCCATGCGGAGGAGATCGGCGCCGGTGAAGTGCGGCTGCCAGGGGCGGCCGTTTGTCGGGGCGACGCGCTGCCAGCCGCGGACTTCTGGGAATGCGACGTCGCTCGGCGGCGTTGCCGTGCCGGCTGCGCTCACGGCGGCGGACCAGAGGACGGGAAGAGCGGCGAGTGCGACGACGAGGGCCGTCACCCGACGCCAGTTCGATTCCGGCTCGGGCCTCCGCTGCAGCGCGGCGGGATCGAACCAGAGCTGGCCGACGCGGCGGTCGAAAAAGCGCCAGCCGGCGCCCATCAGGAGGGCGATGACGAGGGCGAAGAAGATCCAGCCGTAGAAGATGTGGTCGAAGCCTTCCGCGAATTCGAGGCCGGAGCTTTCCGCGATGTAGATGGTGCCGAAGGCGCGGATGCCGTTGGCGACGACCGGGATGACGATCGCGGCGGCCATGAAGGCGATGCGGCGCGGCCAGGAGCGGAAGCACAGGTTGGCGACGAGGGCGCCGATGGCGATCATCGCGATCAGGAATTTGACGCCCGCGCAGGCTTCGGCGACTTCGAAATAGCCGGTCGGCGTGGTGATGAACACGCCCTCGATATGCGCCGGGATGCCGGCCCAGCCGAGGAGCAGCATGGAGATGTCGGCCGTCAGCGTCTGCATGAACGGCACGATCTCCTCGCCCGCCGGAACGAGGAAGACAGCGAAGAAGAGCGGGAATGCGAGGCCGCGCGTCACTGCCTTGCCGAGGCAGGCGGCGACGGCGCCCTGGAGCATCAGGACGAGTCCGGCATGGCGGGCGAGCGCGAGGCCCGCCGCTTCGCCGAGCAGCCAGGCAAGGGCGCCGAGCGCGACGGCGGCGAGCGGCGGCCACCAGGCGGCGGGCGTGAGCTGCGCGAGTTCCGGGCGGCGCTGCCAGACGAGCCAGGCGATGATGGGCGGGATGAGGAGGACGTGGTTGAAGGTCGAGCTCGTCCACCAGATCGTCGCCATGTGGGCGGCGTCGCGGTGGAAGAGGAGGAGGATGGCGAGCGTGGCGGCGGCAAGCGCGGTGAGATGCGTGCGCCACGCCGCAACCTGAGGTTCGGGATTATACATTCCCGCAAGTGCTGAGCTTGTCGAAGCACGGTTCGCTGCATCCCGCCCTTCGACAGGCTCAGGGCTAGCGGCTTTGGTGCGAAACGCGCGCATGCCGGCGAGCATGTTCATGCTGCGGCTTTCCGTTCGGCTTCCGTGACCCCATCACCGAACACGATCGTCTCCAGATCGGCCAGTCTCGCGTTCCAGCGATAGGCCTCTTCCATGCGCCGGCGAGCGGCCAAGGCGATCTCCCGTGCCTTGGCGGGATGGGCGAGGAGGTGGCGGATGGCGGCGGCCTGTTCGGCGGGCGAAGCGAGGACGAGGTCGCGGCCGGGTTCGGCTTCGATGCCTTCGAAGGCGGCGGGCGAAGCGACGACGGGCTTCGCCATCGCCATGGCTTCGAGGACCTTGTTCTGGATGCCGCGCGCGATGCCGAGCGGCGCCACGACGATGTCGGCGGCGGAGAGCCAGGAGCGGATGTCGGGGACTTCGCCGGTAACGATCGTGCCCTGTTCGCGCAGCGCCAGGACCTCGGACGCGGGCTTGCGGCCGGCGATGGCGAAGCGGACGCCGGGGAGCTGGGGCATGACGTTGCGCGCGAAGGTGCAAACCGCCTCGACATTGGGGCGATAGTCCATCTGTCCGGTGAAGAGGAGGAGAGGACCCTCCCCGCGTTCTTCAGCGGGCAAGCGCGAGAAATCGGCGGCGGGATCGAAGAAGTCGACGTCGATGCCGTTGGAGAGGGCGCGGACGCCGGAAAGGCCGGTGCGGGTGCGGAAAAGCGCGGCTTCGGCTTCGCTGACGAAGAGCGAAGCGTCTGCGCGGGCGGCGACGGCGCTCTCAAAGGCGAAGAGCTTGTCCGCTTCGCGCCGCATCAGCCAGCGCAGCGGCAGCGGGCCGGCGCCGGCATAGCTTTCGAACTTGGCCGAATCCATGTCGACGAAGTCCATGATGAAGCGGGGACCGGAGGGCACGAACTGCGCCATCTGGCCGGAGAAGGCGAACACGGCGGCAAGGTCGCGCTCGGCGGCGATCCGGTGGACGAAGCCGCGCAGCGTGGCGCTGTCGAAGGCGGTCAGCGACACCGGCCGGCCGGAGAGCAAGGCCTTCGCGCCCGCAGCCGCCTTTCCGGTGGTGCGGATCTCCACATGCGCCTCGCCCAGCGAGCCGCCCATGGCTTCGCGCAATGCGGGGAGGTGGGCGGCGTCGGTTTCGTCGTCGGCGAAGGTGGCGAGGTGGACTCGCGCCGTTTCGCCCAGGCGCTTGAGGATGTTCCACGAGCGGATCTTGTCGCCCCGGTCCGGCGGGAACGGGATGCGGTGTGAAAGGAAGAGGATTTCCCTCATCCCAGGCCCCGGGCGATCTGGGGGCCGAGCGCGTTGGCCAGGCCGAGGGGGAGCTTCTTCCAGAGCGCGACCTGGAGGCGGTATTTGGCGCTGAGGGGATTGGTGTCCCGCGCGGCGCCGTAGGCAGCGTAGACGAGCGGCTCGGGCTCGAACCCCCAATTCTTCTTGAAGGACCAGGCGCCGGTGCCGAGCTTCGAGCGGCCGAAATCGAAGCGGGTGCAGCCGCGCGCGGCGGCGTGGCGCATCAGCTCGTAATACATGAGCTCGTTGGCGCGCAGCCCTCGTGCTTCCACCGTGCCCCCGCCCCAATAAGGATAGACGGTGCCGCCGCAATAAAGGCTGAGCACGCTCGCGACCGGCTGGCTGCCCTTGTAGATGGTGAGGATGTCGGCATCGTCGCCAAGTTCGTCGAGCGCGGCCTGGAAGAGCGCGCGCGGGAAGACCGGCGTGCCGAGGTTGCGGACGCTTTCGGAATAGACGCGGTAGTGCGGCTGCGTGTCGCGGCCGACCTCGACATCGAGGCCGAGCGTCATGGCGCGGCGCACTTCCGCGCGCTGCTTCCTCGGGATCGCCTTCAGGATCGCCTCGTCGCCGCCGATTGCCGGGAGGCCGCGCGCGAAATTGGCGTAAGTGCCTTCGCTCCGCCGCCAGCCGTCTGGAACCGCCCCTCCCCGCAGTTCGACGCTCGGGCAGCCGAGTTCCTCCGCGAGCGCCTCTGCGGCCGATGCGAGGCGGGCGGCGCTGACCGCGTCGGAGGCGAGGATGCCGCCGCCGACCGCAAAGCCGCTCGACACGAGCGCCGAGCCGAACAGGCGCGAGCGGACGTGGGTGAGCGGGAGATAGCCGGTGACCGTGCCGAAGGCTTCGGCGACGAGCATGTGGCTTTGCTGGCCGCAGCCGCGGGCGATCGCGCGGAGCCAGGCGGGGCGGTGGAACGGCGTCGCCCCGGCCTGCGCCGCGAGAAAGGCCTCGATGCGCAGCTCGTCCGCGGCTCCGGCGGGGCGAACGGCGAGGCCGCTGATGGGAGATAGCGCGTTCATGCCAGCCTCTTCTTTTCGGAGGCGGCGACTTCGTCGGTGCGGCCCCAGCTATGTGCGGCGAGCAATTTCAGGAGCTTGGGCTCCATGCTTTCGAGATTGGTGTAATGACGCAGGCGCGATTTCAGCGGTGCGTTCGCAACGCGCGGCTGCCTGGGGTCGATCTCCCAAGGGTGGAAATAGAAGATGGCCGGGCGGCGGTCGCGGGCGTTGACCCGGCCGATGGCCCAGTCGCTGAACCGGTAGGGAAGCAAGCGGAAGAAGCCCCCTCCCCCCGCGGCCATGCGCTTTCCGGCAAGCTCGACGGTGGTGACCGGAAGCTCGATCAGGTCCGCGCCCTCCACCGGGCGAAAGGCGAAGCGGGAGGCTTCGCGCCAGCCGTAATGGTCGTGCGCGATGGGCGCCACGGACGAGGAATAGGTGTAGCCGAGATCGGCCAGGACGCGGTGAGCCCACGGCGTACGCTTGTCGATCGAGAAGCTGGGCGCACGGTAGCCCCTGGGCGTGACGCCGCAGGCGCCTTCGATCGCCTCGCGGGCCTGTTCGAGGTCCATCCGGAAGAGGGTCGCGTCCATGGTGAAGACGCGGCGATGGTCCCAACCGTGGCTGGCGATCTCGTGGCCTTCCTCGACGATGCGGCGGATCAGCGCCGGGTGGCGCGCGGCGACCCAGCCGAGGGTGAAGAAGGTGCCCTTGACGCCCGCTTTGGCGAAGAGATCGAGCACGGCTTTGGCGTTGCGCTCGACGCGCTGCGGCAGCCGGTCCCAGTCGGACCGGGCGATGACCGTCTCGAAGGCGCCGACCTGGAACCAGTCTTCCACGTCGACGGAAAGGGCGTTCAGCATGGCGGCTCCGCTCAGGCGGCGTTCGAGCGCGACGCGGGCTCTTCGTTCTCGATCCAGTCGACCAGCATCGAGAGGACGCGGCGCAGCGCCTGCTCCTGCTCGGCAACCTTGGCCTCCAGCGCGGCGACGCGGCGCTCGAGGGCAAGATCGGCGACGGGCGATGCGTGCGGCGCGGGCGCCGGCTCAGGCTGCGTCTCGGGTGCGGGACGCGGCGACGGCGCGACGCTGCGCAGCGGCAGGACCCGCTCGGCGAAGGCGGACCGGACGTCGGGGCGCTCGGCAGCGATGTCGGCGACCACGGCTTCCACCGAGGCGGCGTCGATCGTGGTCGCGCCTTCGACGGCTGCGAAGAGCATCAGCCGGTTGGCGAGCTGGTTGACCCGGCGTGGGATGCCGCCGGTGTTGCGGTGGATCGTGCCCCAGGCATCGTCGGAGAAGATCGGGCGGCCGGTCCAGCCGACCGTCTTGAGGCGGTGGGTGATATAGGCCTCGACCTCGTCCTCGCCCATGGCATCCAAGTGATGCTCGGCGATGACGCGCTGGCGGAGTTGCTCGAGGCCGTTTGACTGCTGGAGCTTGTCGCGGAATTCGGGCTGGCCGAGGAGGAAGATCTGGACGAGCGCGCGGCCGCCGATCTGGAAGTTGGAGAGCATGCGCAGCTCTTCGAGCGCGGAGGCCGGGAGGTTCTGCGCCTCGTCGACGATGAGGAGGGTGCGCTTGCCGGCGCGCGCCTCCTCGTCGAGGCGGCGCTCGACGAGATCGAGCAGACGCGCCTTCTCGACACCCGAAGTGGCGAGTCCGAATCCCTGCGCGACGAGGCGGAGCATGTCGTCGCCCTCGACCTGCGTCGAGACGATCGACAAGGCGTTGAGGCGGGAACGGTCGATCGTCGCCATCAAATGGCCGACGAGGGTGGACTTGCCGGCGCCGACTTCGCCGGTGACGACGATGAAGCCTTCGCCCTGGGCGAGGCCGTAGCCGAGATAGGCCATCGCCTTCTTGTGGGTGCGGCTGCCGTACCAGAAGCGCGCGTCGGGCGTCAGCTGGAACGGGGCACCGGAGAGGCCGAAATGGTCGCTATACATGTGCGTGCCCTTCAGAAGCTGTAGCGCAGGCCGACGAGCGCCGAGGCGACAGTGCTGTCGATCGGGCCGGTGTCGGTGTAGAAGATGCCGAGCGCCGCGTGGAAGCGCAGGCGCTGCCACATGAGGTTGCGGTAGTAGGAGCCGGTAAGGCCGGTCGAGAAGACCTGATCGGTCAGCGGCCGGTCCGTATCGTACCAGCTCGCCACCGCGTCCAGCGACACGCCCGAGGTGCGGCTGAGGCGGCGGGTCGCGTTGGCGTTCAGGACGAAGCTCTGGTCGGTGCGCGGATCGATCGACGTGATGTCCCCCGAGACGAGCGCCGTGTAGCGGCGGTGCGAATAGCCGGCGCCGACGCCCCAGCCCCACAGGCCGCGGCTCCCGGAGAAGGTCAGGTTGGCGCCGCGGGCGCGGAAGGCGTTGTTGCCGAGCGACTGCATGGCATCGTCGAAGCAGATGCCGGTGCCCGGATCCTCGCCGAAGACGCAGCCGTCGAACGCGCCGGTCAGCGGGTTACGATTGACCTGAAAGTTGTCCGGCAAGCTGTTGACATCGCTCACGATTTCAGTCGCGGCCGTGCCGACGCTGTCGTACACTGCGGCATTCAGGGCGGCGCCGCGGCGGAACTGGTGGCGCAGCGAGCCGGTGAGCGTCGTCCCGCCGTAGCGGCGGCCCGCGCGGGCCTGGAGCTCGGTGCGCGGATTGGGTCGCCAGATAAGGCCGGCATCGTAGATGAGGCCGCTGGACCCGAAACCGCGGAGGCGCGGCCGGTTCGGATCGGCGACGAGGCGGCCGCCGATCACGACCGGCAAGCCGTTCGCGTCGCGAAGGACGTCGCTCTGGGAGCTGTCGATATTCTCGTAGCCGACGCCCGCCGTGAGAGCGAGCGTGGGGCTGACGGGATAGACGATGTCGCCGCGCACGAAGGCGGCTTCGAAGACGTTGTCGAGATCGCCCGAGGTGGCGCGGCCGTAGCCGGCGCCGACCGTCCAGCCGAACGGCAGATTACCGCGGCCGACGCCCATGCCGATGCTGGCCGTGGCATTGTGCGCCCAGGACTGCTCCAGCCGGTCGTCGAAGGGGTCGCCGGCGAGGTCGTCGTCGCCGAAATCGCCGCCGTCCACGGCCACGTAGCCGAGGCGGTAGGCGGCACCGACGGTGAGCGGGCCGATCTCGCCCGAATAGGTGGGGCCGGCGGTGGCGGAAAAGACCTGCGCGGTTTCGTCGAATTCGGTGAGGCCGACGGTACGGCCGGGACCGCCGCTGCGCGCGGCCATCGCCGCGGCGCCGACGCTGAGACCGGGCGCAGCCTGAACGGTGACGGCCGCGAGACCGCTGTGGACGTCGTCGTCGCCGGTCTCGCCGTCGATCGCGATGCGGCGCTCGTAGCGGTAGCTCGCCTGGGCATCGACCCGGCGCGTCGAGACGCTGGCATCGACGCCGGCCGCGACCGACGTGTAGGTCAGAACGTCGCCGTCGCCGCCTGAGAGGTTCGCGCTGACGCCGGCGTTGAGCTCGACATAGGGGTCGATCTCGAGGCGCGGACGGGCGCGGCGGCGCTCGGCGGGTGCGGGCGTCCCCTCGCCGGCCAGCTCGTCGCCGCCGTCGGGGGACGGGCCCGGCTGGGCGGCCGCGGGGACCGCTGCGAACAAAGCGGCGGCAAGGGCGCCGGCGCCGATCAGGGTGCGGAAGCTCATGGCTCGATGCCTTCATAATAGCCGAAGCGGCGGCCGCTCGCGGCGAAGCCCGCCCCGTTCAGGACGAGTGCGATGTCGTTGGAGGCGGAAAGGAGGCCGATCGTCTCCTTGAGATCGGCTTCGACCGTCTGGTCTGCGCGCACCACGACCAGCACCTGGCCGACATGGCTGGCGAGCACGCCCGCCGACGAGGCCATGAGGGTGGGCGGACTGTCGAACAGGATGATGCGCCGCGGGTCGGCCGCGGCGAGCGCGTCGAGCACCTCCCGGGTACGCTCGGAGGCGAGCAGTTCGGGGACGTTGTTCGCCTGGCGCCCGGAGGGGAGGACCGAGAGACCCTCGATGTCGGTGCGGACGACGAAGCTCTCGACGTCCGCCGACGGGTCCGCGAGTGCGTCGACGAGGCCGGGGCCGGGCTCGATACCGAGGTGCGCGAGGATCTCGGGCTTGGGGAAGTCCCCGTCGACGAGGAGGACTTCGACGTCCTGCTCGCCGGCGAGCGAAAGGGCGAGGTTCAAGGCGCAGAAGGTCTTGCCTTCGTCCGCCTGGGCGGAGGCGACGAGGACGGAGCGGCGCCTGGCCTCGGGCATGTTCTTGTGGGCGGCGACGGCGCGCAGGAGATGGCGCTTCACGAGGCGCAGCTCCTCGGCGAGCGGGCCGGGCGCGCCTTCGGGAACGAGGAAGCCGGCTTGGCGCATCTTCTCGCGGTCGACTGTCGCCGTGCGGGCGGGCGCGAGGGTGCGGCGGACCGGGCGCGGCGCGTCCGCGACGACCGGCTTTGGCGCAGGCGCTTCGGCGACCAAGGGCTCCGGCTCCCTCACGGGCTCCGGCTCGCGAACGGCCTCAGGCTGCGGCCGGCGGACCTCGAAAGGCTCGGGCGCGGGTTGGGCGGCGGGCCTGCGTGCTTCGGGCTCCTGGAACGGAGCCGGCGCGATCAGCATGCCGGAGCCGAAATCGTAAATCTCGGCGGCGCGCTCGAGGAGCGAAGGGCGAAGGGGCATCTGGGTCATCTCTTTTCCCCTCACGCGACCGTGCTGCGCTGCCAGAATTCGACCGCCATCAGCACGCCGTAGGCGCCGCCGAGCGCCATCACGCCCGCGGCGAGCCAGCGCAGGCGCTGGCGCCGGACGGAGCGCTGGGCGGCGGTCACGACTTCGGTGATCGCGCCGAAGACCGGCAGGCCGGTGGCGGCGGCGAGCCGGTTCTGGGTCGGGAAGGTCGTCTGGAGCTGGCCGCGGACGAATGCGGCGGCGATGCCTGCGCCGACCGCGACGAACAGGATCATGGTCAGGAAGAGCGGCCGGTTGGGCGCCGCGGGAATGACCGGGCGGCTCGGCGGATCGATCACGCGCACGCTCACCATGTCGGTCTGCTGGCGCACCGTGGTGCGAAGCCGGATCTGCTCGCGGTCGGCGAGGAGGCGGTCATATTGCTGCTTCAGCACGTCATAGTCGCGGTTGAGCCGCGCCTGCTCGGCGGCGACGCCCGGCTCGGAAGACTGGCGGGCCGAGAGCTGCTGGAGATCGGCGTTGATCTGCTGGCGGCGCATGGTCGCGGCGGTGACCTGCGCCTCGCGCTCGGCGAGCATGGCGCGCAGCGACACGTAGGAGGGATTGGGCGTGGCGGCGGTGCCGCCGCTGCCGGCGGAGCGGCGCTCCGCGGCGGCCTGGGGGGCGAGGCGCGCAATCTGGGCGCGGGCGGCCATCACGTCGGGATGCTGGTCGGTGAGGCCCCTTCCCTGCAGCCCGGAGAGCTCCATTTCGAGCTGCGCGAGGCGCGAGGAGGCGGCGCCGCCGCCGCCCGAGGTGCCGGGCAGGCCGGGAAGCGTCTGCGGTGTGGCGCCGAGCTGGGCGCGCATGCTGCTCACCGCGCTCTGGGCGGCGACGAGCTGCTGCTCGATATTGCCGAGCTCCATCCGCGCCGCGGCCATGCGCGAGGCGATCGAGCCTTCGCCGGGAAGCTGGCCCATGTAGCGCTGCTCGAATTCGACGCGGCGCTGCTCCGCTTCCTGGAGCTGGGTCTCGCGGCGGCGAAGCTCGGCGTCGAGGAAGGTGAGCGACTGGCCGGTCTCGGTCCGGCCGCCGGCGAGGTTCTCCTCGACGAAGAGATCGAGCAGCGCCTGGACGATGGCGGTGGCGGTGCGGGCGTTCTGGCCGTTGGAGAAGCCCGCGAAATCGGCGGTGGCGCTGATCTCGAACATGTTGTCCGGGCCGGCGACGATCTCGATCCGCTCGCGCAGGGCCTCGACCTGGCGGGCGAGATCGCGCTCGCTGCGGACCTGGCTGTTGAGCTCGGTGCGGCGGACGACGCGCTGGAGGTTCTCGGTCGAGGTCAGGGTCTGGCGGACGCGGACGAGGTCGTTCTGGCCTTCCGCGGCGGGGATGCCCATCTGCGTCGGCAGGATCGCCTGGATCTGGACGTGGACCCGGGCGCGCGATTCGTAGCTGTTCGGGATGAGGGCGACGACCAGCCAGCCGGCGAGGCAGAGGGCCCAGGCGACGGCGAGCGCCAGCCAGCGGCGGCGCCAGACCTGGTGCAGTGCGATGCGGAGCTGTTCGTAAAGTCCGTCCATGAACCAGGCTCGTCCCTGTCAGCGTAAGTGGGTCAGGCGTGAAAGTTGGCGTCGATCAGAACATGCTCTCGGGAATGATGATGACGTCGCCGGGCTCGAGCTTGACGTTGGCGCTGGTGTCGCCGCGGCGCAGGAGGCGGGCGATGCGCAGGTCGTATTCCTGCTGCTGGCCGGTCTCGCGATTGTGGCGGACGAGGCGCGCCCGGTCGCCGGCGGCATATTCGGAGAGGCCGCCGACCGCGATCATGGCGTCGAGCAGGGTCATGTTGGCGCGGTAGGGGATGGAGGCCGGGCGCTCGGTGGCGCCGACGATCCGGATCTGCTGCGCGAACGTGCCCTGGAAGCGGTTGATCATGACCGAGACGAGCGGGTCGGTGATGTACTGGCTGAGCGCGATGCGGATGTCCTCGGCGAGCTGGGCCGGAGTCTTGCCGGCGGCGACCATCTCGCTGATCAAGGGCGTCGTGATCCGGCCGTCGGGGCGGACCTGGACCTGGGCGCCCAATTCCTGGTTGCGCCAGACGAAGACCGTGATCTCGTCGAGCGCGCCGATCACGTAGCTTTCGCTGACGTCGTCGGTGGTGGCGACGAGCGGCGCCGCCGGCAGCGACTGGCCGGCGCGCGGACCGCCGCCGGCACAGCCGGACAGCGCCAGCGCGCTCGCGGCGGCGGCAAGAGCGAACCTCTTTCGATATGCCATGATCGTCCCTCTTCAGCTTGCCGTGGCGCCGTTCCTGTTCTTGCGTCGGGCAAGCGCAGGCGCGGCGGTTTGGGGGATGCTATGGGGACGAAGAGGTAAAATTACCGTTAGGAACGAGGCGGTTTGTGCGGCCGATCCCGGTTCGGGACGGCCGGGAATGCGGGGGTTAACGCACTGGGCGGAAGACCGGTTCGTCCAGTGACGTCATCCCGGCGGAGGCCGGGATCTCAGGACAAGAAGTCTCCGAGGTGAATGGAGGGCGCCCTGCAGGCGCGGCGGTGCCCTTCACCCGCTGAGATCCCGGCCTTCGCCGGGATGACGTGCCTGGCACGGCCCGCTCACCCTCAGCCGGCACCCCCCACCACCATCTCCCGCGCCGGCTGCTGGCCGAGGAACGCCTGCGGGCTTGCGGAGAGGCCGTAGGCGCCGGCGAGGAAGACGGCGACGAGGTCTCCGACGTCGGCGCGCGGCGTCATGACGTCGTCGCCGAGGCGGTCGAGCGGCGTGCAGAGGCAGCCGACGATGGTGACGTCTTCCTCGCCGGGCAAGCCGAAGCGGCTGGCGATGGCGACGGGGTAGTTGCGGCGGACGAGCTGGCCGAAATTGCCCGAGGCGGCGAGCTGGTGGTGCATGCCGCCGTCGACGACCAGGAAGGTCTTGCCGTGGCTCACCTTCCGGTCGACGATCCGGGTGAGGTAGACGCCGCATTCGCCGACCAGCCAGCGGCCGAGCTCGATGGCATATTCGGTGCCGGGCGCGGCGTCGCTTTCGAGCGACCGGTGGAGGGCGGCGGCGATGGCTTCGACGTCGACTTGCTGCTCGCCGTGGAAATAGGGAATGCCGAAACCGCCGCCGAGGTTGACGAGAGGCGGCGTGACGCCGCTTTCGTCGGTGAGGGTGCGGGCGAGAAGGACGCTTTCTCGCTGCGCTTCGATCAGCGCTTCGGCGGAAAGCGCCTGGGAGCCGGCGAAGATATGGTAGCCGCGGAAGTCCGCACCGGCGGCGGCGATGCGCTTCACCAGGGCCGGAACGCGCTCGGCGTCGACGCCGAAGGGCTTGGCGCCGCCGCCCATGCGCATGCCCGAGCCCTTGATCTCGAAGTCCGGATTGACCCGCACCGCAAGGCGCGGCGTGCGGCCGAGGCGCTCGCCGATGCGAAGCGACCGCTCCGCTTCGCCTTCGGATTCGCAGTTGAGGGTGACGCCCGCGGCGACGGCCGCTTCGAGGTCACTGTCGCGCTTGCCCGGGCCGGCGAAGCTGGTCGCGGACGCGTCCACACCGGCGTCGAGCGCGATCTTCAATTCGCCGCCCGAGGCAAGGTCGACGCCGTCGACGAGGTTCCAAACGTGTTTGAGCAAAGACGGGTAAGGGTTTGCCTTCATTGCATAATGAAGGTGGACGCGTTCGAACGCCGCGCGGAAGCGGGCGATGCGCCGCTCCACCGCGCCGAGATCGTAGACGAAGAGCGGCGTGTCGCCGGCTTCGGCGACGAGATCGTCGGCCCGGCGGCCTCCGATCGTCAGCATGCCCGCGTCCGACCCGAAATCGGGCGGGATCGGGCCCATCGGCTTGGTCATCCCATCAGCTCGCTCTTCAACCCTTCGCGATCGAGCTTGCCGTTCGGGCTCCGCGGCAGCTCGTCTCGCCACAGGATAGCGGAGGGCTGCATAAAATTGGGTAACTCGCGCTTCAGGTAATTTCGAAGCTGCTCTTCATGCTCCTTCGCGGCCGGGCGGACGATCAGCGCGATGGCTTCCCCGAGCCGCTCATCCGGATAGCCGAGCGCCACCGCTTCCGAGACGAACCCGCTCGCCACCGCCGCTTCCTCGACCTCGGTCGGGCTGACGCGATTGCCGCTCGTCTTGATCATGCCGTCCACCCGGCCGACGAAATAGAAGAGGCCTTCCGCATCCTGCCGGACGTGGTCGCCCGACCACACCGCCACACCGCCGTAGCGCGAGGCGGGCGGCGCCGGCTTGTAGCGGATGGCGGTCCGCTCCGGGTCCTTCCAATAGCCTTGCGCGACCAGAGGCCCGCAATGGACGAGCTCGCCTTCCTCGTCCGGCGCGGTGAGACTCCCGTCGGGGCGGACGCAGAGGATCTCGGCGAAGGGAATTGCGGTGCCGATCGAATCCGGGTGGATGTTGACGAAGGCCGGATCGAGCGAGGTCGAGCGGAAGGCTTCGGTGAGGCCGTACATGAGGTGGATCTCGGCCGCGGGGAAGACTTCGCGCATGCGGCGCACGACCGACGCCGGGAGACGGCCGCCGCTGTTGGTGAGGCGACGCAGCGCCAAAGCGGCGCGCGGCGGCCACTGCGCCTCGACGAGCTGCACCCAGAGCGGCGGCACGCCGGCCAGCGTCGTGATGTCGTGACGCTCGACGGCGCGGATGACGTCGCGCGCGGCCAGGAACTCGATCGGAACGACGCAGCCGCCTGCCGCCCAGGTGGAGAGCAATTGGTTCTGGCCGTAGTCGAAGGCGAAGGGGAGAACGGCGAGGGTACGGTCCTCAGGCGTCAGGTGCAGGAACGACGCCACGGCGATGGCGCCGAGCCAGAGATTGGCGTGGCTCAGCATCACGCCCTTCGGCCGTCCCGTGGAGCCGGACGTATAAAGAAGCGCCACGAGGCTGTCCGGATCGTGCTTGGAAGGGGGCAGGACCGTCTCGCCCTCCAGCATCGCCGCCGCTTCGTCCTCGAGGATCGCGGGGCAGCCGGCGGGAAGGTCGCCCTCCTCCAGCGTCGCGAGGCGCGCCTTGCCGGTGATGAGCAAAGCGGATTCGCTGTCGGCGAGGATGTGGGCGACCTGGCCGCGCTTGAGGAGCGGGTTCACCGGCACGTGGACCAGCCCGGCCCGCGCGCAGGCAAGCGGCAGGACCGACGTCATCCGTGTCTTGGGAAGCCAGGAGGCCACCCGTGCGCCGGGGGCGAGGCCCCTGCCCTGCAGCGCCGCCGCGAGCGCACCGACGGCGCGGTCGAGCCCGGCATAATCGAGCAGCCCTTCGCGAGTCAGCAAAGCGGGCGCGTCGGCGGCGCCGCTCTTCGTCAGGTGATCGAGCGGATGGGGATTGTGATCGAGGGCTTGCACCTTGGCTCCTGTTGGCCAAAGCATCGTCGCCGGCCGGTGGGTGGGGATAGCGCGGTGAGCGTCGAGGTTAAACTGTTCGATGATGTCGCCGCCGCGGAGGCCGACGCCGCGGGTGCGCTCGGCCGCGAGGCGCAGGCTTCGACCTACGACCGGCTCGCCTGGTACCGCCTCCTCGCCGCCCATGTCGAACTCCCCGGCAAGCCCATCGTCGCCCGCGCGCGGCACATGGGGCGCCGCGCCTGGATCTTCCTCGCGACCGGAGAGAAGAAGGCGAGCGCCTGGGCGAGCTGGTATTCCCTTCGCTGGCGCCCGATCGGGGCGCCCGAGCTTTGGCCCCACATCCTCGCCGCCGTTCGCGACGGGCTGGTGCCGGAGCTTGACCTCGCGCCGATCGAGGACCCGGCTCCGGTGGTAAAGGCCTGCCGGGAGAGCGGCTGGATCCCGTTCGTCGAGGAGGCCAAGGCGAACTGGATCGCCGACACTACGGACATGGATTTCGACACTTATTGGGCGAAGCGGCCGTCGAAGATGAGGAATTCGGCGAAGCGCAAGGCGAAAGCGGCGGGGCTCGACATCGCCATCCACCGGCGCTTCGACGAAGCGGCATGGGCCGATTACGAGGAGATCTACGCGGCGAGCTGGAAGCCCGAGGAAGGCTCGATGGCGTTCCTGCGCGCGCTCGCTGAGCAAGAGGGCGCGGCGGGGACGCTGCGCCTCGGCGTCGCGAGGAAGGACGGCAGGCCGCTGGCCGCGCAGCTCTGGCTCGTCGAGAATGGGGAGGCAACGATCCACAAGCTCGCCTACCGGGAGGATGCAAAGGCGCTGTCCCCGGGCACGATCCTCAGCATGGCGATGTTCCGAAGCGCGCTCGACGAGGATCGGGTCGCCAGGATCGACTACGGCACCGGCGACGAGCCCTACAAGGCGGACTGGATGGACGAGCGCCGCATGCTCTGGCGGGTGCGCGCTTACAACAAGCGCACGCTCACCGGTTTGCTCAAGGCCGCACGGCGCAAGGCGTCTTCCCTTGTAGGAGGCCCCGTTAGCCGTTAGGCGGCGCGGCGACACGCGGGAGGGATCGATGGTCGCAGCCTTTAACGACGAAGAGGAACTGGTCGCGACGCTGCGCGCCGTGCTCGCCGACGTGCTCGGCCTCGACGAAGCGCGCGTCGCCGCCTTCGACGAATCAACCGAGCTGTTCGGCGCCCTTCCCGAATTCGACTCCATGGCGGTGGCGGGCCTGCTCACCGAGCTCGAGGAGCGGCTCGGTATCCTCATAGAGGATCATGAAGTCGACGCCGACATGCTTGAAAGCTTTGGCTCTTTGGCGAGCTTCCTCCGGGCCAAGGCGCTCAAGTGAGCGCGACTGGCGGTCTCTCCTACGATCGCTACACCGTCGACGGATCGAGCGAGTGGATGATGCGGATCGGACCGGCCGAAGCGCCGCCGATCGTGATCGTGCCGCCGCTCTTCGAGGAAATGAACCGCACCCGCGCGCTGATCGCCGCGATGATGCGGGCGCTTGCCGCGCGCGGCTTCGGCTGCTGGCTGCCCGACCTTCCCGGCACCGGCGAAAGCGAGCGGCCGCTGGAGGACGTCGTCTGGGAGGATTGGCGCGCCGCCGTGACCGAGGCGGCGGACCATGCCGCCGCGGCGAGCGGGCGCTCGCCTCTGGTGGCGGCGGTCCGCGGCGGGTGCCTGATCGACGATGCGGCGGAAGGCGCGGGCCACTGGCGCTTCGCCCCGGTGCTCGGCGCCTCCCTGGTGCGCGACATGGAGCGCTCCGGCCTCGCCGGCACCTCCTGGGCCGGCTATCCCGCCTCCCCTGCATTGAAGGCGGAGGTCGAAGCCGCGGTGCCCGAGCCGGCGGTGCGCCTCCGGACGGTGCGCCTCGCGAGCGACAAGGCGGAAGCGGACGGCAAGATCGCCGGGCCGTCCCTCTGGCGCCGCTCGGAGCCGGGTCATTCGGCCGCGCTCGCCGAAGCGGCGGCGGCGGATCTCGCCGCATGGGCAAAGACATGCGCCGCCTCCTGAGCTTCCCGTGCGAAGGCGCGCGCCTCGGCGCGTCGCTCGACGAGGGCGTCGGCCCGACCGGCATATTGATGGTGACCGGCGGTACCCAGACCCGCATCGGATCGCACCGCATGTACGAACGGCTCGCGGACGCGCTCGCCGGGGCGGGCTATTCGAGCTTCCGCTTCGACCGGCGCGGCGTCGGCGACAGCGAAGGCGAAGATCCGGGCTATCGCGGCTCAACCCCCGACATCGCCGCCGCTGCCGCCGCCTTCCGCGGGGAGATGCAGGTGGCGCGCGTGATCGGCTTCGGCCTGTGCGACGGCGCCACGTCGCTGACCTTCGCGGCGGGCGCGGCCGGGCTCGACGGGATGATCCTCGTCAATCCATGGTTCGTCGAAGCGGAGAGCGGCGCCCCTGCCCCGGCCGCCGTCCGCGCCCACTACAAGCAGCGCCTGCTCAGCGTCGAAGGCTGGAAGAAGCTCCTCACCGGCTCGATCTCGTGGCGCAAGCTGCTCGGCGGCCTGATGAAATCCACCAGCACCTCCGCTTCGCCCCTCGCCGCCGACGCGGCCGCGGCCTTGCGCGCGAGCGGGGTGCGCGCCGAGCTCGTCCTGGCGAGCGGGGACGCGACTGCGACCGCTGCCGCGAACGAGGTTAAATCGCGCCTTTTCAAAGGGATCTTCGGCAAAGCTCAGATGCTTCCGAGCGATTCCCACACCTTCGCGCGAGAGGGCGACGCCGACCTGCTGACGGCCGCGACGCTGACCGCGATCAAGCGGCTCGGCGGCTAGGCCGCACCTCCGTGGACACGGGCTCCCTCGAACCCTCTCCCCTGCGGGGAGAGGGCAGGGTGAGGGGGTTCTGACTCGGAAGTACGATCTCTGACTCAGAACCCCCTCACCCCAACCCTCTCCCCACTGGGGAGAGGGAGATGAGCGGCGCGCTGCGAATGTTGGCTGAGCTTAAGCGTCCTGCAGGCTCGGCGCGGCCGGCGCCGCGTGCGCTGCCGTCTCGAAATCCGCTTCGGCCAGGAACTTCTCCGCGTCGAGCGCGGCCATGCAGCCGGTGCCGGCGGCGGTCACCGCCTGCCGGTAGGTCTTGTCCATGACGTCCCCGCAGGCAAAGACGCCGGGGACGCTGGTCCGCGCCGTTCCCGGTTCGACTTCGATATAGCCGTCGGAATCGAGCGCGACGTGTCCCTTGAACATCTCGGTCGAGGGCGAATGGCCGATGGCGACGAAGCCGCCGTCCACCTCGACCATGCTGAGCTCGCCCGTCTTCGTGTCCTTGACCTCGATCGCGACCAGCCCCTCGGGCTCGCCGCCGCCGACGAAGCGCTCGACCTCCTTGTTCCAGAGGATGTTGATGTTCGGATGGGCGAACAGGCGGTCCTGCAGGATCTTCTCGGCGCGAAGGCTGTCGCGGCGGTGGATCAGGGTGACGTCGTGGCTGTGATTGGTCATGTAGAGCGCTTCCTCGACCGCGGTATTGCCGCCGCCGATCACCGCCACCTTCTTGCCGCGGAAGAAGAAGCCGTCGCAGGTCGCGCAGGCCGAGACGCCCTTGTTCTTGAGATGCTCTTCCGACGGCAGGTTCAGCCACCGCGCCTGGGCGCCCGTGGCGATCACCAGAGTGTCGCCCGAATAGATGGTGCCGCCGTCTCCGACCAGGCGGAAGGGGCGCTGCGTCAGGTCCACTTCGACGATCTGGTCCCACATCATCCGCGCGCCGACATGCTCGGCCTGCTTCTGCATCTGCTCCATCAGCCACGGGCCCTGGATGACGTCCGCGAAGCCGGGATAATTCTCGACGTCGGTGGTGATGGTGAGCTGGCCTCCCGGCTGCATCCCCTGGACGACGATCGGCGCCATGCCGGCGCGGGCGCCGTAGATGGCGGCGGTGAGGCCCGCGGGGCCCGAGCCCAGGATCAGCATGCGGGTGGAATGGGTCGCGGCCATCGCGCTGTTTCTCGCTTCGATATGTGAGGTGATAAGGGGGAGGTAAGGAGCGCGGAGGCGCCACGCAACCATCCATTTGCCGCCCCCTCGCCTCGCTGTTAAGGCCCGCGCTTGAGCTTATTCCCTTCGCCGGAGCCCCGCGCCATGACCGCCATTCCCCAGGACAACCCGCTCGGCCTCGACGGCTTCGAATTCGTCGAATTCACCAGCCCCGATCCGGAAGCCATGGCCGACCTGTTCGTGAAGCTTGGCTTCGTCCACGCCGGCAATCACCGGCGGGTTGCCGTCCGCCGCTACGTCCAGGGCGACATCAACTTCCTGCTCAACATGGAAGCCGTC
The DNA here is from genome assembly GCA_036399655.1 of Allosphingosinicella sp. Classification (GTDB taxonomy): domain Bacteria; phylum Pseudomonadota; class Alphaproteobacteria; order Sphingomonadales; family Sphingomonadaceae; genus Allosphingosinicella. The sequence goes on from DASWMS010000039.1 coordinate 20,111, forward strand.
GGCCACGCCGACGAATTCCGCCGCGCGCATGGGCCGTCGGCGAGCGCCATGGCCTTCCGGGTGAAGGATTCGCGCGAGGCGCTTCGCATGGCCGTCGAGCGGGGCGCCGTCGCGGCGGAAGGCGCCTACGGCTACCCTGCGATCGAGGGGATCGGCGGCTCTCTACTCTATCTCGTCGACCGCTACGGCGCGGACACGATGTACGACAGCGACTTCGAGACCGTCGGCGACGGCACCCGCAACCCGGTCGGCTCCGGCCTCCACACCCTCGATCACCTCACCCACAACGTCTTTCGCGGCCGGATGAACCATTGGGCGGCCTTCTACGAGAAGATCTTCAACTTCCGCGAAATCCGCTATTTCGACATCGAAGGGCAGCAGACCGCCCTCCTCTCCCGCGCCATGACCGCGCCCGACGACAAGATCCGCATCCCGCTGAACGAAAGCCAGGACGACGTTTCCCAGATCGCCGAGTACCTCCGCGACTATAACGGCGAAGGCATCCAGCACATCGCCCTCGCCACCGACGACATCTTCGCCACCGTGGATACGCTCCGCGCCGCGGGCATCCGCTTCCAGGACAGCCCCGAAACCTATTACGACATGATCGACGAACGCCTCCCCGGCCACGACCACGACATCGCGGAAATGCGCAAGCGCCGCATCCTGATCGACGGCTCGCCCGAAACCGGCGAAGGCCTCCTCCTCCAGATCTTCACCGAGAACATGATCGGCCCGATCTTCTTCGAGATCATCCAGCGGAAGGGCAACCAGGGCTTCGGCGAAGGCAATTTCAAGGCGCTGTTCGAATCCATCGAGCTCGACCAGATCCGCCGCGGCGTCCTCGCGCCAGCGGGCGCCCGCTGAGTTTAGCGTGGAGCGGGTCTCTTGAGCGGACCCAGGCTGGACTGGCGCTGCAAGGGGCTGCCGGCGCGGGCGGAGGGGCTGACGGGGGCGGAGATCGGCGCGCTGGGGCTGAGCCTCACCGGCGGCGACATGATGATGCCGGTCGCGATCCTTCGCGAAGAGGCACTCCGGCATAATATCGCGGCGATGCAGGCCTTCGCCGACTTCATGGGCGCGCGCCTCGCCCCGCACGGCAAGACCAGCATGAGCCCCGAGCTCTTCGCCATGCAGATCGAGGCCGGCGCCTGGGGCCTCACCGCGGCGACCGCGCACCACGTCCGCGTCTACCGCCGGCTCGGCATCTCCCGCATCTTCCTCGCCAACCAGCTCGCCGCGCCCGCCGACATCGCCTGGGTCCTCGCCGAGCTCGCCCGAGATCCGGCGTTCGACTTCCACTGCCTGGTAGATTCGCCTGAGAGCGTCCAACTCCTCGCCTCCGCGGCGCAAGCGGCAGCCGCCCCCCGGCCGCTGCAGGTTCTGGTCGAAACCGGCTTCACCGGCGGCCGCACCGGCACGCGCGACCTCGGCGGCGCACTCGCGGTCGCGCGCGCCGCCTCAGCATCGCCGTGGCTGGCGCTGCGCGGCGTCGAGACATTCGAAGGCATTCGCCAGACCCAGGATCATGCACGCGCGGAAGCCGCGGCCATGATCGGCCTCGCCGCGGCGGCCGCCGAAGCGGTCGTCCGCGAGGGCCTGCTCGCCGATGGTCCCCTCCTCCTCTCGGCCGGCGGCTCCGCCTTCCTCGATCTCTGCGCAGCGGGCCTCCCGAAGACGCTCGCCGGGCGGCCGGTGGAGAAGATCATCCGTCCCGGCTGCTACGTGACGCACGACCACGGCCTCTACGAAGCGCTGGTCCGCCCGGGCCGCCACGGCGTGCCCAGCCTCCGGCCCGCGCTCGAGGTCTGGGCGGCCGTCCAGTCGCTGCCGGAGCCGGGCCTCGCCATCGCCGGGCTCGGCAAGCGCGATGTCTCGTTCGACAGCGGCCTCCCGCGCCCGATCCGAGTTTACCGGCCCGGTGCGGGCGAACGGTCGCCCGACGGACTCGGCACCCTCGCTTTGTGGGACCAGCATGCGAGCCTCGCCTGCCCGCCCGGCGCGCTTGCCCTCGGCGACCTGGTCGGCTTCGGCATTTCGCACCCGTGCGCGACCTTCGATCGCTGGCGGGCGCTGTTCCTCGCCGACGAGGGGGACCGGATTAGCGGCGCCGTCACGACGATCTTTTGAGAACGGCCGCGCGCTCTAGAGTTCAGGGCGCGGAGTCGCTCGCGCGATAGTCGAGCCGGCCCCCGTGCAAGGTCGTGTTCGGCCCTCGCGTGAACTGATCGCGCAACGCTGCGACGAAGTCGCCGAGCGAGCGCTGAACTTCGGGCGGCAGTATCAGATAGGCGGAAAGAAGCGCGCTCACCGCCTCGCCGAGCGATTCCGCGCCGTTTCGCCGCCCGGAGAGGATGTAGACCACGTCCACCTCGGCATCGACGAGCCGCGCGAGATATTCTGCACGAAGCTCACGGCGATCATTCTCATAGAGGCTCTGCTTGGGGACGTCCGTGCCCACAAGATCGGCGAAATCGGCTTGCTTCAAGCCGAGTCGCTTCCTCTCTTCTGCGAGCCTCGCCCCGAAACTCATCGCTTTTGCAAAATCCCCGTTGACATTTCATCCGAAATGGATGAGTTTACCTCCGATTCGGATCGGTGGTGAAAATCCAGCGATCCGAGAAAAGCCGTATTGTCGCGCCGAATGCAAGTGGCGCGCGCTTTATTGCGCGTGCTTCACCGCTGGTTTTCGCGCGTTGCATGCGGATTGCTCAAACGAGGGATGGCGCGCTGCTTTGCTGTTCGGGGGCCGGGATGTGAAGAACGGTGGGCGCACCGAACCGGACCATGACCTGGTCGCCGCCGCGGCGCGCGCGGTGCTTGCGTCCCTCCGCGAGCCGCTGGAGCAGCGCCAGCTTCCGCGGGCGGCGATGGGCGCACTGAGGATGCTGGAAGCGGCGCTCGAAGGCGATGTCGGGAGGGGGAACAGGCGGTAGCGGAGGCGGAAATTGCGCGGCGCACGGCTGCGCCGGTGGCCGGAGGCTGCGACGGGCGGTGGTGGCGGCAGCGGCCCGGTGGCGGCAGCCGCAGCGGGCGACGCAGGGGGGCGAACGGCTGCGTCACGATCGCTGCGGCGACGACGGAGACATCGGCAAGCATGGAGCGATCAAGCAAGGAGCAATCAAGCAAGGAACGGTGAGGAATGGCGACGGTGACGACGCGAGGACGGTGACGAACGGTAACGGTGACGGGCCGTACTAGTACCGGCGGGAGCGGCGGCAGGCAGGAGCAGAGGCAGGCAGGAGCATTGGCAGGCGGGAGCGGCGCCGGGCGCCTGCCGAATGGCAGGGTCGCACGGTCCGTTGGCTGGGCACATCCTGGGCTGGGCACGACCTGGGCTGGGCACGGCCTGGGCTGGGCACTGCCGGACGAGCCCCGGGGATGGGGCCGCCCAGGTCGCGGCGCCGCCCAAAGGTCGGCGGCTCGCCAAAGGTCAGCGGCTCAAGTCCGGGCCGCACGGGTCCGGCCACGCAGAGCCCGGGCACCGGAGGGTCAGGCCAACCAAGGTCCCGCCGGCCCAGGTCGAAGCTCGCACGATCCGGGACGTGCAGGCTTCGCACGAGCCACAGGTCCCGGGCCGGTTGCGGCTCCGGACTGCAGAGATCGGGCGCCGGTCCGCAAGGACCGGCCCGCCCCACCCCGCTCCTTCGCAGGAGCCGGCGCGGGGGAGCAAGCGGATGCCGCCCCCCGGCAGAAGCGAACTCCTCCGCGTCGCGTCGCATCCGATGGGCCATCACCGGAGGCAGCCGGGCCGAGGCGCCCGCCCGCGCAATGCCATTGCTTGTAGAAGGCCTTGCCCCGCGAGGCCGACGACGCGGCTTCGAGGCGCTCCCGCCGCCGGGTGTAGAGGCACGCAGCGGTGGACGCATGGCATTTCAAAAGCGTGCCTTCACCCGGTGATCGGCTCCTGGCGCCGGGGCGCGTCAGCAAGGGGACGGGCCGACCGGCGGGAAGGCCGCGCAAGCCCGCCCTCAGGCGCAGCGCCGGGAGCGTCGGGATCTGGTCGCACACGCGCGCCGACGGGCGGCATGCGGACTGGGCTGTCCTGTGCGCGTCCGGGAGCGCCCCGACGCCGTGCTCCGTCCGACGCCGCCCGCTGCAGTCGGGTCACCTGGACAGTCATGCCGATCGGGGCTGGAACCGCCGGTCGGATCGGTGCGGAGCCAGCGGCCGGCGGCGCATTGCGCCCGCGGCCAGGCGCTTGAGAGGACCTCCTCCGCAGCCTTCCGGATCTGCGCCGCCGTCGCCTTTCGGGGCCGCCGTGCATTTGCGTCGGGGCGCATAGCTGCTACGCCTTGGGCGGCCGCCGGATCGCGGAGTGGGCCGAGGGGGAAACATGGCCGAAGAGACTTTCATCGCAGCCGCCGCCGGCGACCAGCCGCCGGTCGTCGACCTGAACGGCGAGGATCGCGGCACGTCGAACGCAGTCACCTACCAGGACGGCGCAGCGGACGTGCCGCTCGCGCCCGCCGCAACCGTGTCCGACCCTGATTCGCCGGACTTCTTCGGCGGCTCGCTTACGGTCGCGATCCCTTCCGGCGCCGGCAATGGCGACCGCCTTCGCGTGATGCCGGGCCTCTTCAGCGAAGAAGAAGGCACGCTTTATCATGCGGGGATGGCGATCGGATCGGTGACCGGCGGAAGCGACGGCGCCGCGCTCGTCATCCTGTTCGACCGCGACAATGTCTACGACGGCTCGCAGCAGCAGATCAGCCGCCGCGTCGACCAGGAAATCGCACAGGAGCTGGTCCGCGCGATCAGCTACTACAACGTCTTGGGGACGCCGCCGGGGGGGACCCGCAGCGTCACCTTCACGCTCGCGGACGGCGACGGCGGCACGAGCGAGCCTGCGGTGAGCGAAGTCACCGTCGAGACGACCGATGATCCCGCCTACGCGGTCGACGACTTTTTCACGACGTCCGAGACCCAGCCGCTCGAGGCGAACGTTCTCGCCGACAACGGCAACGGACCGGACCAGGATCCGGACGGAACCCCGATCGAGGTGACGGCGGTAAACGGCGATCCGGATGCGGTCGGGCGCGAGATCACGCTCGAATCCGGCGCGCGGCTCACCGTCTTTGCGGACGGGCGCTTCATCTACGATCCGAGCGGGTCCTTCGATCTCGCCGCGAGCGGATCCGGCGCGGCCAACACCTCCGCTGCGGACGGCTTCAGCTACACGATCACCGGCGGCGATACGGCCGACGTGTCGATCACCGTCTCCGGGGAACCGGCGCCGAACGAGACCTATCGCGGCGATGCGTTCGACAACGAGATCTACGGAACGCCCGAACGCGATATCTTCCGCCTCGAACAGGGCGGCAGCGACCGCGCCTACGGGCTCGAGGGGAACGACACCTTCTACTTCGGCGCCACGTACGATTCGACTGACCTCGCCGACGGCGGCGGCGGCTTCGACGTCCTCATCCTGCAGGGCAATTACAGCGACGCGACGTCCTTCGGAAATTACGCGAACGGCAACATTCCCGGCATCGAGTCGATCTCGCTCTTCTCGGGCTCGAACACGAGCTACGGAGACGATTCGGGCGCGTTCTACAGCTACGATCTGACGCTGAGCGACCGCAACGTGCCCGCGGGCGCGACGCTCAGGATCAACGGCTTCAGCCTCACCGCCGGCGAAAACCTCACCGTGAACGGCGCGGCCGAGACCAACGGCGGCTTCCTGATATTCGCGGGCGGCGGCATCGATACGCTGACCGGCGGGGCGGGGAACGACGTCTTCGTCTTCGGCCATGACGGGCGCTTCGGCGGGCTGGACAGCGTCGACGGCGGCGGCGGCTTCGACGTCGTCTATCTGCGCGGCGACTATTCGATCGATTTCACCGGCGGCGGCGAGGAGCCTCCGCCCGTCCTGCTCCGCGCGGCTGCCGAAGAGGACGGCCCTGGTGCATCCGCCGTATCGAGCGCTCCGAGCGCGCTGACCAACGTCGAAAGCATCGGCCTCCTCTCCGCGTCCGACCGGACCTATGCGGGCGGCGGTGACGGCGAGTTCGACTATGAGATCGTGCTCGCCGACGCGATGACCGCCGACACCGGACGCCTGACCGTCAATGGGAGCGGCCTCGGCGCCGCCGAGACGATGGTCGTGGACGGCAGCGACGAGGCGGGCGCGAGCCTGCGCCTCTTCGCCGGCGCGGCCGACGACTCGCTCATCGGCGGCGGCGGCGCGGATCTCCTCTTCGGCGGCCTCGGTGCCGACACGCTGACCGGCAACGGCGGCGCGGACGTCTTTCGCTACCAGGCCGCGGCGGAGTCCACGCCCGACGCGCCCGACACGATCCTCGCCTTCCTGAGCGGCACCGACAAGGTCGACCTCGGGCGGATCGACACCGACGCGGAGGCGGAGGGCGACCAGGCCTTCCGCTTCATCGGCGAGGAGGCGTTCAGCGGCCGCGGCGCGGAGCTGCGCCTCACCTACAATGCGCAAATGGCGCGCTGGGAAGCACAAGGCGATCTCGACGGCGACGGCGCCGCCGACCTCCTCATCCTGTTCGCCGAAACCGAATTGGTGACGGGAAGCGACTTCCTGCTCTGAGAACGAGGCAGGGCGAGGCGGCAAGGGGCTGACTTTCCAAAGCTTTTCCCTATATGGGAAGTATGAAGACGATGCTCGCCGGCCTCATTCTCCTCTCCCTCGCCGCCGGGCCCGCGGCCGGCGCGAGCACGAGCGCGAGCACGGCAACGCCCGCTCCCGAGCGCGCACGCTTCCAGGGGCTGTTCGTCGACTGGAACAGCGCCAACCGCCAGTCGATCGAGACCGAGCGGCGCGCGGCGGAGCGCCCTGCCCCGCCGGCTCAGCCGCAGGCCGGAGCCGGTGCCGGATCGGCGGCGCTCGGCGAGCGCGTCGGCGACGTCGTCGCGCTCGGCGACTGCTCCGAAGGCGAACGCATCGCGCGCGCGGCCGGCGATTTCGCTCTGGTCGCCGCAGTCCGCGCGCATTGCACGGCGGCCGACCCGCAGCGTTGACCCGGGCGGCCGAGCGGCCGCGCCTGCTTCCACTCCCCGCCATTGCCGCTTTTCGTCTTTTTTGTTACGCCTGCGGCACACAGAGGGGACCGGGCATGAAGATCACGCGCAAGTTGAGCCGCCGTTCGTTTCTCGGGCAGGTCGCCGGCGGCGCCGTCCTCGGGGGCGGCGCGATCGTCGCGCTGACCGGCGCCAGCGCGCAGACCACCGACAGCGACCCTCGCGACCCGATCGGCGGCGGCCGCAGTGGAATCACCGATGCCGATCCGAGCGACCCCACCGGGCGCGGGCGCGGGCGCACCGGCGTCACCGACAGCGATCCGGGCGACGTTCCGGATTATGGCCGCCGCGGGCTTACCGACGCGGACCCGAGCGACCCCAGCGGGCGAGGGCGCGGGCGCACCGGCCTCACCGACAGCGACCCCGGCGACCGGCCTGGCTTCGGCCGCCGCCGCAGCGGCGTCACCGACAGCGACCCGACCGACCGCGGCGGCAACGGCCGCGGCCGGAGCGGCGTCACCGACAGCGATCCGACCGATTCTTCGGGCAACGGCCGCGGCGCGCCGCGCTCGTGCAGCGACAACGACCGCGGCTCCTCCGCGGATCCGGTCGGCCGCGGCCGCCGCTGCTGATCCAGGCCGGCTGAGAGCTGGCTTTCCCCTGCTGCGCCGAAGCGGCGCCGTCAGGCGACCTTTTCGAGATAGCCGTTGGCCCAGAGGCGGCGGATCATCGCGGCGGGATCGTCGACGGGCAGATCCGCCTCCGCGAACGGCTCCCCGGAGAGCGCGACATCGAGGGCGTCGCCGTCCGCTTCGGTGAAGCGCATGTCGCCGCCGGGCCCGACGATCACCAAAGCGCCTTCGTCCTCGGCGGCGCTCCACGGCACGAAGCGGCGGCGGCGGAACCGGTCGCCGGGCTGCGGCACCGGCGGGTGCTGCATGATCGTGCCGGCGATGTTGGGACGCCGGCCGCGGATGAAGTTGTCCGCCATCAGATCGAAGGCGGAATCCATGCTTGCCCGCTCGGCCACGGCGGCGATCAGCGTCTCGAAATGGCGGCGCGCCTCCTCGCGGTCGAACTCGCGGGTGGCGAAGCCCGGCGGGAGCGAGCGGCGGAAGCCGGGCTCCTCGAGGGCGAGCTCGGAGACGGCTTCGAGGAGGAGGTCCGCCCAGGTCTTGGTGATGAGGCCGACGGTGATGTGGAGCGAGGGCTCGTCGCCGACATTCTCGGCATCGTGCATCAGGCCGCGCGGAATGTAGACGCAGTCGCCGGCGCGCAGCGTGAACTCCTGCTTCACGTCGCCGGGCTTGTGGGTGTCGAGCTGGAAGCGCTCGCCGCGAAAGGGCGTGCCGACCGGCATGTCGTAGAGGCGCCAGGCCTTGGCGCCCGAAATCTGCATGATGAAGACGTCGTGATTGTCGTAATGCGGCGGGAAGCCTTGGTTGCCCGAGGGCGTCAGGTAGATGTTGGTCTGGATATGGCAGGAGAAGATCTCCTCCATCGAGCGGCTGAACTCGCCGAGCTGGAAGAGCGATTCGTGGAGGTGCGGGAGGATGATCGTCGCGCCGCGCAGATATTCTCGGGCGACGGCGGTGTGGCTGATCCGGCCGTCGGCATGGGTGTAATCGTCGCGCGAGACTGGATTGCGGCGGTTGGTGAGCTCGATCATGCCTTCGCGAAGGTCCGCGCTGGCGATGAAGTCGTCGAGCATGGCGAGGGTGAGGAGCGAGGCGTAGCGCTCCGGCTCGCCGGCGATGGCGAGGAGCGGCTTCTGTTCGTAGAAGTCGCGGACGAACGTCTCGCGCGCGACCGGCGCCATCAGGAAGCCGAGCGCATCCTCCTGCCAGGCGGGGGACGCCACCTTTTCGTCGCCGCGCCGCGCCAATGCCAAGCCGCCGTCCATGAAACCGCCCCCGATCCGCCTTTGGAAAAGCACTTCTATCGAGAGCCCGGCCAGCGCGGAAGCGGCTATCGCCGGCGCAGTCCGGCGGCGGGAGCGGCCTCAGCGCCTCTAGGGCAAAGAAGGGCAGGAAGAACTGCACCACCGGGCCGATGGCGAGCGCGAAGACGATCGTGCCGACGCCGACCGAGCCGCCGAGCAGCCAGCCGATCGCGAGGACCACGATTTCTATGACGGTGCGGGCGCGCCGGATCGGCCAGCCGGTCGCCGCATTCAGCCCGGTCATCAGCCCGTCGCGCGGCCCCGGTCCCAGCCCCGAACCGAGATAGGCGGCGCCCGCCGCACCGAGAAGCAGGATGCCTCCGCCAAGCATCGCCCAGCGCGCGGCGAGCCCGTCCGGGGCGGGCATCACCGACAGAGCGAGATCGGCGCAGAGACCGATGACGAGGATGTTCGCGACGGTGCCGATGCCGGGCCGCTGGCGCAGCGGGATCCAGAGGAGGAGCACGACGCCGCCGGTGAGCGCCAGCACGGTGCCGAAGCTCAGCCCGGTCTTCTCCGCAACGCCCTGGTGGAAGACGTCCCAAGGGTTGAGCCCAAGCCCCGCCCGCACGAGAATGGCGATGGCGACGCCGTAGGCGAGGAGGCCGAGGAAGAGCTGCACGAAGCGACGCGCGGCGCGGCGGCGGCCGATCGGATCGGCGACAGCGGCACCGGCGCGGGCGACGTAAGCGGGGACGCGGCGCATCGAACAACTGGCCTTCATGTTGGGACTTGGAGCTGCTGGGCCGGCCTTGAGCCACGGCGGCGAAGAGCGCAACATGGCCGGCGTTGTCCCGCTACGAGGCCGAGGTTTCCCGATGTCCGACGATTACGCGCACGGCAGCCGTGACGGCCTGCGGCTGGCCCTCGCCGTTCTGGCGGCGGAGGAGGCGAAATGGTCGGCTTTGCTCGGCGAGAGCCCGTCGTGGCGGACCAACGCCACGCGCGAAGTACGGCGCAAGACGCTGAACGTGGCGCAGAAAAGATTGCAGACCGTCCTGAACCGTCTCACGCCCAAAGGCGAGGAGGAGATGAATCCTGAGCTTGCATCGGCCCTCGATCAGGCCGGGCTCTAGCGCCGCAACGACGTCCGGTCTGGATGGGGTGGTAGCGGAGGAGGGACTTGAACCCCCGACACGCGGATTATGATTCCGCTGCTCTAACCAGCTGAGCTACTCCGCCCCGATCCGGGATGGCGGCCCCCGTGGGACACCGCGACGCGGCGCTATACGGAGCGCCGCTGCACGGGTCAACCGGACCGAGCGGCGGCGCAGATTGTTCGCCGGAGCGCGCGGCTGCCAGCCGAAGGGGCTCCCGTCCGCCGCCGGAACCCGCCGCGCCGCTTCTCGTTTGCAAACCAAGTTTGGCCCTTCGGGGCGTTGCCGGAGACATCAGATGGAGCTGCTTACCCCGCTCGAGACCCTGTGCAGGCTGATCATCCGCGCACGCGAGCTCGAAGCCCAGGTCCCCGCCCAGGACCCGGACGACGATGCCGACAATGTCGACGATTTCAGCGAGGAGGGAGACGGCGCCGCTTTGTCGGTCCTCGAAGACGAGCTCAACAGCAGCGTCGAGGAGGAGATGCGCGCGACGCTCGACGACCTCGCCGACGACCAGCTCGCCGAAACGCTGGCGCTCGCCTGGGTCGGGCGCGGCACCTACGACGTCAGCGAATGGGACGATGCCTTCACCGAGGCGGGCGACGTGGATCCCGAATCCTCAATCGACGAGCTGCTCGATATGCCGCTCCTCGCCAGCTATCTCGAAGCGGGGCTGGCCGCGTTCGATTATAGCTGCGACGGCGTCGGACAGGTGGACTGACGGGGCGCTACCCTCTCCAACCTTGGACAGGCTGACTGTACAACCTCGTTCGTGCCGAGCGAAGTCGAGGCGCGCTGCTCTGAGTCGGAGCCCCCGCCCCTCGACCTCGCTCGGGACGAACGAGGTGGGTCCAGCTTCGCTCGGGACGAACGAGTCCGGCTCGGCCGTTTTCCTTCCGGAGTCCGGCTCACCCCCTGAAGGGCCAGTCCCTGAGCTTTTCCCACGGCCCGCCGAGGTAGCGCCAGGCGGCCAAGCCGCGGATGTGGAGCGGCCTCGGTTCCAGGATGGCGCGAAGGCGTTGCTGGAGGGCGCGGGCTTCCTTGGGCTCGACCTTGTTCTGCACGGTGATGTGCGGGCGCCACGGCGCGCGGTCCTGGACCGAGAGGAGGCCATGAAGGCCTTCCGCGAGGTCCATGCGAATGTCCTCCAGCTCCTCGCTCTCGACACGCAGCGCCGTGCCTGCGCCGAGGTCCATGGCGCCGAGGATGCGGGCGCGCGGCGGCGGCGCCGCGGCATGGCGTGCGATGCGACGGGAGAGCTCCGACTCGGCGGACGGCGGGAGCTGATGGAAGAGCGTGAGGTGCGCGGGCACGCGGTTGCGCTCGGGCGGATAATTTGCGCGGCGCATCTCCTGAATCCAGCGGTCGTCGCCGGGGCCGAACAGGGCGGTGACGACGATCGGGGCGCTCGGTTCGCTCATTCGCCGCCACCTAGCGCGTCGCGCGGGCGCGACAAAGGCGAAAGGCGCCGCTATAGGGCGCGGCGAAACAGCCTTTTCCGAACAGTTTCTCAGGAGAGACAAGATGCGCGTCGGCGTGCCCAAGGAAATCAAGGTCCATGAATATCGCGTCGGACTGACGCCCGCATCGGTCGCGGAGCTCACCGCCGCCGGCCACGATGTGATCGTCGAGACCAATGCAGGCCGCGGCATCGACTTCGACGACCAGGATTACGTCGCCGCCGGCGCGACCATCGCCGCCGGCGCGGCGGAGGTTTTCGCGAGCTCGGACATGATCGTGAAGGTGAAGGAGCCGCAGCCACAGGAGATCGCCCTCCTCGAATCGCGCCACCTCCTCTTCACCTACCTGCACCTCGCGCCGGACCCCGAGCAGGCGAAGGGGCTCATCGAATCCGGAGCGACCTGCATCGCTTATGAGACGGTGACGGCGCGGGACGGCTCACTGCCTCTCCTCAAGCCGATGTCGGAAGTCGCAGGCCGCATGTCGATCCAGGTCGGCGCGCATTATCTCGAGAAGGAGCAGGGCGGCCGCGGCGTGCTGCTCGGCGGCGTCCCGGGCGTGGCCCCGGCGCGGGTCGCGATCCTGGGCGGCGGCGTTTCGGGCGTGAACGCGGCGCAAATGGCCGTCGGCATGCGCGCGGACGTCACCATCTACGACATATCGAATACGCGCCTCGCCGAGCTCGACATGTTCTTCGGCAGCCAGATCAAGACGGCCTATGCATCGCGGGCGGCGATCGCGAACGCCGTCACCAAGGCTGAGCTGGTGATCGGCGCCGTGCTCGTGCCCGGCGCGGCGGCGCCCAAGCTCGTCACCCGCGAAATGCTCAAGACGATGAAGCGCGGATCGGTGCTCGTCGACATCTCCATCGACCAGGGCGGCTGCTTCGAGACGTCGCGGGCGACCACCCACGCCGATCCGGTCTACGAAATCGACGGCGTGATCCATTATTGCGTCGCCAACATGCCCGGCGCGGTGGCGCGCACCTCCGCTTTCGCGCTCAACAACGCCACCCTGCCGTTCGCGCTCAAGCTCGCCAACCTCGGGGCCGAGGCGGCGATGGCGGCCGACCCGCATCTCGCGGCCGGCCTCAACGTCTCCGGCGGCAAGGTGCGCCACCGCGCCGTGGCCGAAGCGCTCGACCTGCCGTTCGAAGCGGCGTGACCCAGGGGCCTCCCTTCCGGCAGCGGGAGGGAGGCTTAATGGAACAGAATTGGAACATGGCCGTTCGTTGCGGGACATCCACCCAGCGTGAGCGCAACCATGTCCGAAACAGAAAACCCGAAATCCGAGCCGCAGGGCAATGCCGCCAAGGACCCCGACGACTGGGTGACCGGCGACCAGTCGATGACCGGCGCGCAGGCCTCCTACCTGAAGACGCTGAGCGAGGAAGCCGGGGAAGAGTTCGACGACGGCCTGACCAAGGCTGAAGCCTCCAAGAAGATCGACGCGCTCCAGGACAAGACCGGTCGCGGCGTCGATCACTGAGGCCGCGCGCCGCGTCGCCTTGAGCCAGAACGGTCATCCCGGCCCTTCGGCTGCCTGCAAGGCAGGCGCTCAGGGTAAACTTCAGCCGAAGGCTGAAGGCCGGGATCTCAGCGGGTGAAAGGCTGAGGCGGCCCTGCTACGCGCCCTGCACGGAACTCGGTGCATACTTTCCCTGAGATCCCGGCCTTCGCGGGGATGACGTGGATTGCACCGGCTCCCGCGGCGACCGGGCGGCGACATCCGTGCCCCCCAGCCCTCAGCCCGGCGGCAGCACTGAAGCCGCGAGTTTAGCCCCGGTACCTGGCCAGCGGCCTCCTCACAGGCCAGGCCGCGGCAGTCCTACAGGCGCGACGGCGGCGGCGGTTCGACGGCGCGGGCGTGATCCACGACAGGCGCGGCGCCCGCCGGTACATGCTCCTCCCCCTGCGAGACCATCGTCGCGATGGCGAGATCGCCGGTGACGTTGAGAGCGGTCCGGCACATGTCGAGGAATCGGTCGACCCCGAGAATGAGGCCGATGCCGGCCGGCGGCACCTCCACCATCGCCAGGATGATGACGATGACCGGAAGCGAACCCGCGGGGATCCCCGCCGTGCCGATGCCGCCGAGGATGCACATCAGGAGCACGGTGACCTGCTGCCACATGGTCAGCTCGACGCCGAAGAACTGCGCGAGAAAGAGAACCGTGACGCCCTCGAAGATGGCGGTGCCGTTCTGGTTTGCGGTGGCGCCGATGGTGAGGACGAAGCGGGCGACCCGCGGCGGCAGCTTCAGATTGTCCTCCGCGACTCGCAGCGCGGTCGGCAGGGTGGCGTTGGAGGACGCCGTCGAGAAGGCCATCACGATCGCTTCCTGGATCGCACGGAAGAATGCGACCGGCGACCGTCCGGTGAACAGCTTCACCGCGATCGAGTAGGTCACGAACATCTGGAGGCCCAGAGCCAGCAGGACGACGCCGGCAAAGGCGCCGAGCCGGACGAGCAGGTCCCAGCCGAACACCGCCGCGAGATTGAACATGAAGGCCGCCACCGCGATCGGCGCCAGGCGGATGATGAACTCGATGAGCCGCATCGTCACTGCGAACAGCCCCTCGATCGCCTCCTGGAGACGCTCGGCGGCCGGATTGTTGACGAGGAGGAGCCCGATCCCGAAAGCGAGCGCGAAGAACATGACGGCGAGGATGTCGTTCGCCGCGGCGGCCGCGATGACGTTGCGCGGAATGATGTTGAGAAAGGCCTGGATGCCGGCCGGCTGCTCGGCGCTGGTCTGGATCAGCTCTCCCGCCCGCTCGCTTCCCTGGGCGAGGAGCTGGCTCGCCAGCGCCGGATCGACGCCCGCGCCAGGCTCGAACAGGTTCGCCGCGCCAAGCGCGATGACGACGGCGATGCCGGACAGGATCACGGTGAAGAAGAGGGTCTTGAGGCCGACCCGCTTCAGGGAGCGTATGTCGCCCATCTCGGCGATGCCGACCACGAGGGCCGAGAACAGGAGCGGAATGACGAGCATGAAGAGCAGGCGGAGGAAGATCTCGCCGATCGGGCCGGTCACGTAAGTGGTGACGGTGTCCACCCAGGGGGCGTCGCTCTGCGTCATGTTGACGATGAGGCCCGCGGAGAGGCCGACGACGAAGCCGATCAGCATCTTCATCTGCAGCGACATGCCGCGCTTCCCGCCGCCCTCTTCCGTTCCGGCAGCGCCCGCCATCTCAACCATCGAAGAATATCCTCCCTGTCCGCATATGCATCGGCACGATCTTGTGGGCCTTTGTCAACGCCGCGCGTGCCGCCTCAGGCGTAGGCGTAGGGTCCGCCCTTCGCCAGCGCCGCGCCGTAGGCCGGGCGGGCGTGGATGCGCTCCAGCCAATCGGTGAGGTTCGGGCGGCTCGGGCCGAGCCCGGCGCGGTGGCGGGCGGCTTCGAGGGGGAAGCTCATCATGATGTCGGCGGCGCTGAACTCCTCGCCGGCGAACCAGGGGCGCTTCGCGAGCTCCGTCTCCAGCCAGTCGAGATGACGGTCGATCATCTTCCGGATCGGCCCGCGCGCAGGACGGCCGAGGATGCCGAGGCGGCCGATCACCAGCATGACGAGGAGCGGCGGCATCAGCGACCCTTCCGCATAATGGAGGAAGTGCCGGTAGAGCAGGATGTCGTCGCGGCGGCCGGGCGCGAGGCGGCCGTCGGCGAGCTCGACGAGATATTCGACGATGGCGCCCGTCTCGGCGATCACCCTGCCCTCATGCTCGACGAGCGGCGACTTGCCGAGTGGGTGCACCCGGCGCAGCTCCGGCGGCGCGAGCATGGTCTTCTTGTTCCGCTCGTAGCGGCGGACCTCATAAGGAAGCGCCAGCTCCTCGAGCAGCCAGAGGATGCGCTGGGAGCGTGAATTTTCGAGATGGTGGACAATGATCATCGGAGACCCATATCGGCAGCGTGCCGCCGCCTCCTAGACGCGCGCGGCGCAAGAAGGAACCGGCGCGGCCGCTCGGCGTCTCCTCGTTTCCCGCCCCAAGGAAGATGGTTTGAACAGGTCCGATCCCCTTCCCGGCGCCCGCGCGGCGGCACCCGCGGCGCCCGCAACGGCTCCAGACGCGCCGCTCCGCCCCGGCTTCCGCGAGTTCATCGCCTTGATGGCGGCGCTCATGGCATCGAACGCGATGGCGATCGACGCCATGCTGCCGGCGCTGCCCGCGATCGGCGAGGCCCTGGGAGTCGCGGAGGAGAACCGGCGCCAGCTCGTCATTACCGCCTATCTCATCGGCTTCGGCGTGGCGCAGCTCCTCTATGGGCCGCTCTCCGACCGGTTCGGACGCAAGGGACTGCTCGTCGGCGGACTGGTCCTTTACGGCGTCTTCGCGGTGACGGCGGGGCTTTCGGGAAGCTTCTCCCTGCTCCTCGCTTCGCGCGCCATGCAGGGCGTCGCCGCGGCGGCGACGCGGGTGCTGGTCGTCTCGATCGTGCGCGACCGCTACCAGGGGCCGGCCATGGCGCGGGTCATGTCGCTCACCATGATCGTGTTCATGATCGTGCCGATCCTCGCGCCCTTCTTCGGCCAGGCGGTGCTTGCGGTGTCGACCTGGCGGCATATCTTCATCGGGCTCGGCGTCTACGGCGCGGTGCTCGCGGTCTGGACGCTGCTTCGGCTGCCCGAGACGCTGGCGCCGGAGAACAAGCGGGCGCTGTCGTTCGGCAAGATCGGCGAGGCCGTGTGGACGACGCTCAGCACGCGCCAGTCGATCGGCAACACGATCGCCCAGACCCTGCTGATGGGCGCGCTCTTCGCCTTCATCGGCTCCATCCAGCAGATCGTCTTCGACGTCTTCCGGCGCCCCGAGCTGCTGCCGGTGGTCTTCGCCTGCATCGCCGGGCCGATGGCGATCAGCTCCTACGCCAATTCCAAGCTCGTCATGCGGCTCGGCTCGCGGCGCATCCTCCTCGTGGCGCTCAGCGCCTTCACCGCCGTGTCCCTCCTCCACCTCGGGGTCGGCGAGCTGCTGGGCGAGACGATCTGGAGCTTCGTCATCCTCCAGATGGCGACCATGGCCTTCTTCGGACTGATCGGCGCCAACGCCGGCGCACTGGCGATGGAGCCGCTCGGCCACATCGCCGGCACCGCCTCCTCGCTCCAGGGCGTGATCACGACGATCGGCGGCGCGCTGATCGGCTTCGCGATCGGCCAGCAGTTCGACGGCACCACCATCCCGTTCCTGATCGGCTTCACCTTGTGCGGCTCTGCCGCGCTGGCCGTCGCCTTCTGGGCGAACCGGCAGCCGTGCAGGGACACGCACGACGAGGCGGAGACGGACGAGCAGGAGTTGGCGAGCCGGCCGGGCTGAGCGGCGGGTCTTGGGCGCCGGAATGCTGCAAGCCGCCTGTCGACAGGCTCAGGGCCAGCGGTTTTAGAGCCTTGCTACGTCATCTCGGTGCAGGCTGCGTATGCCGCGGCGGGGTACGGGCGAAAGCACGACAGAAAAGCGTCATACTTGTGCCGGGCGTCCTGCAAGCCGCCAGGGCTGAGCCTGTCGAAGCCCGGTTTCGAAGAGCGCGGCGCCCTGCAATCCGCCCTTCGACAGGCTCAGGGCTAGCGGTTTTCGAGCCGTAGTACGTCATCTCGGCGCAGGCTGCGTATGCCGCGGCAGGGCATGGGGGAGATCACGGCAGGAAAGCGTCATGCTTGTGCCGGGCGTCCTGCAAGCCGCCAGGGCTGAGCCTGTCGAAGCCCGGTTTCAATGAGCGCGCGCCCTGCAGTCCGCCCTTTGGACAGGCTCAGGGCCAGCGGTTTTCCGAACGGAGATCGTGTTGTCTAAAGTGCACAAGCGGCGGCGCTTCCACCGGGAAGAGCCGCCGCCTGGGAGTTGGAAAGTCACATCAAGGTCACACCGAAACGGAGTGTCCGTCAGACGTCGTCGTCGGGACCAGGGCCGACCATCAGGGCGTCGGCGACTTCCTCGGTCTTGCCACGGATGGCGCGCTCCAGCCGGGTCGCCATCTCCGGATTTTCCTTGAGATAGGTCTTGGCGTTCTCGCGGCCCTGGCCGATGCGCACCGAATCGTAGCTGAACCAGGCGCCCGACTTCTCGACGATGCCCGCCTTGACGCCGAGATCGAGGATCTCGCCGATCTTGGAAATGCCCTCGCCGTACATGATGTCGAACTCGACCTGCTTGAACGGCGGCGCGACCTTGTTCTTCACGACCTTCACGCGCGTCGTGTTGCCGACGATGTCGTCGCGGTCCTTGATCTGGCCGGTGCGGCGAATGTCGAGGCGGACGGACGCGTAGAATTTGAGCGCGTTGCCGCCCGTCGTCGTCTCCGGATTGCCGTACATGACGCCGATCTTCATCCGGAGCTGGTTGATGAAGATGACGAGGCACTTGGACTTGGAGATGGAGCCGGTGAGCTTCCTCAGCGACTGCGACATGAGACGCGCCTGCAGGCCGACATGGCTGTCGCCCATCTCGCCTTCGATCTCGGCCCGCGGCACCAAAGCGGCGACCGAATCGACGATGAGCACATCGACCGCGTTCGAGCGCACGAGCGTGTCGACGATCTCGAGCGCCTGCTCGCCCGTGTCGGGCTGCGAGACGATGAGGTTGTCGATGTCGACGCCGAGCTTCTTGGCGTAGACCGGATCGAGCGCATGCTCGGCGTCGACGAAGGCGGCGGTGCCGCCGTTCTTCTGCGCCTCGGCGATGACGTGGAGGGCGAGCGTCGTCTTGCCCGAGCTTTCCGGCCCGTAGACCTCGACGACGCGGCCGCGCGGCAGGCCGCCGATGCCGAGCGCGATGTCGAGCCCGAGCGAGCCGGTCGAGATCGTCTCGATCTCCACCTTTTCGCGCGAGCCCAGTTTCATCGCGCTCCCCTTGCCGAAGGCGCGGTCGATCTGCGCGAGGGCGGCCTCAAGGGCCTTCTGCTTGTCCATGTCTGAAGAATTCCTGTCGGAAACGACCTTGAGCGATGCCGTCATGGCGTCCCAGCTCCCCTATTGCCTCCGCGCCGACCGTTCAACGCGATTTGCACGCTGTACAGCATCTGTTCCGCCGGAACAAGAGGGGAACTGCATGACAGGCGCAGCGGTTGCGGCTGCTACTCGCGCGTGAAGCGGAGCCGGGCGGCTTCTGCAAGCGCGGTCGCAGAGATGAGCCCGCCGAGCGCGCGCAGCTTCTCCCGCGCGCCTTCGTTCCTGGCGACCCACGCCTGCTCGGCGGCGATGACGCGCCGGAGATGCTCGTCGAGTTCCGGCGGGCTGCCGCGCCTCGCCGCGGCCGCGGCCATGAGCGGCGCGTCGGCAAGGACGCCGCGCTCGATGCGGGCGAGGTCCAGGCCCTCGCCGGCGAGGGCGGCGCGAAAGCGCTCGCGGGCGAGGTAGGGCGCGACATAATGATGGGCGGCGGAGCGCTCCTCGGCGCTCCAGCGGAAGCGGTCCCCGCACGCACGGACGCGGCGGGCGACGACCGCAAGCGCCGCATTGCGCGCCGTCCGGTCCACCGAGATCGTGGCGAGCGCATCCCGCTCCGCTTCACCGAGCGCCGCCAGCGGACAGGCGAGCTCCGCCTCGTCGCCGGCAAAGGCGGGCGACGCACTTGCAAACAGGAGAAAGACCGCAGCGGCCGCCGCTCCTCGGCCCGAGTGAAATCCCCGCATGCTGTCTCCCCTTCTGTCCGCCCGACGCGCCATGATGACGTCATTCGTGTAGAATGCACGCACCGATCGTAGGCCGTCCAGCCTGTGGGACGCCGGCAGACGATCTTCCGGCGGCCGGGTGCGAAACCGCCGACCGCCTCCTACGAGCCGTCGATATTGATGCGCTTTCCGCATCCGAAGCGCCATAGCTGGTCGGGATGCTGCGCCCCCCACTCCCTCATCGCCTCGACATGGATTGCCCTGTCGAGCGACGGCCCGCTCACTTCATAATGCTGCAGCGACCCCGTCGGCTGGGTTTCCCTGACGAGTTGTCCGCCCGAATATTCCCTCACTCCGGAAGGCGTATCGTGACGCGGACCTGCAGGCTGGAGTTCGAGGCCGAAGGAACGCGCCACGGCGACTGCTGAAACGGCCTGCTCCGGCCTGAGCCAAATGACGGCGTAGGACCAGTCTTCGGATGCAGGATCGGCAAAGTCGGTTTTCGAGACGTTTATGAGTGCCTGCCCTTCCCTGAGGGGAATTTCCCACACCTGCTGAATCCGGTCCTGACGAGGGACAGGACTGTCGATACCGTAAGTCACGTCCCGTTCGATCCGCTCGCTTTTGATGCGCCAGTCCGGACGCGCGATCCTTCGAATGGCCGCCAACCGATCGACCTCGGTCAGGCAGGCCGCACGGAGGAAATCCGCGAGCAGTTCGTCCGCCGTCTGAGGCACCGGCGCCGCCGCGATGGCTGCAAATGCAAAGATCCCGATCATCTGCGTCCCTCCTGACCGGCGCTCCGGCTCAGCATGTAAAAACTCATGGCCGCCGGATCGT
The DNA here is from genome assembly GCA_036399655.1 of Allosphingosinicella sp. Lineage (GTDB taxonomy): Bacteria > Pseudomonadota > Alphaproteobacteria > Sphingomonadales > Sphingomonadaceae > Allosphingosinicella. Next base: position 40,047 of record DASWMS010000039.1, read on the forward strand.
GCGGCCGAGCGCCTGCTCGGCTGCCGCGATCAGATGTTCCCCGGCCGCGTAGGCCGAAGCCGGACGGTTGCTGTGTCCAAAACGCGTAAGGTCGATCTGGGCAGGGCCGCCGCTGTGAAGCTCCAGCCGCGTGTAGTTCGAGTGCGAACGGCGGATCATGCTTGATCCAAACCCGCTCTCCACTCCGGGAAGGGCGGTGGCATCTCGAAGAACTTTCCGGCGCAGCTCGGAAAAGGCGGCAGGCGTTATCCAACCCATGGAACGACGCACAGGCGATCTCCCGGCGGGGGCAGGCGTTTCATACTCCAACAAAAGGACCTGAGCCCGGGATTCGTCGCCTGCAAGAGCGACCTGGATAATGTATTTGTGGAGTCGGGGCGTGTTCTCCGTTTCGAACATTCCCAGCTGCCAAGCCACGGAATAACGAATGACGTGAGTGTACTGGCTAAGCGGCATGATGCCGAACACCTCGTATTCGTTCTCTCGTATCCTGCCGAAGATGTCCTCCTCACCGGAATAGACGACCGGAACATCGGGCATGTCCATGTTCCGCTCATAGGCGACGAATTCGGGTTCTGGAGCGACCGTCGTTAAGGCCGCGACAGGCGGCTGAGCGGCGGCACATCCCGTCGCTGCCAGGAAGATCATGAGCAGTCGCATGCTCATATCCCTCGCTTCAGGCGCGTGCGTTTCGAGTGGCAACGGAGTGTCATATATGCCTCCGATCAGGGCCGGATCGGTGGTCGATAGGTGCCACATTTGATTACCCAGGTGGGCCTGTCTTCGCCTTCGCCCCAATGGCGACTGGCTTCGATGGTTACCGTGTCCCCGAAACTGTTGCTGGCTCTATAGTGCTGCGTCCAGCTGGTAAGGGGACGGGTCGGCGTCGGCTCCTGTCCCGGGCTGTTCGTTCTCACCGGCCGCGACGCTTCCATCAGGCTTCCATTCGGCACAAGCTCGACACCAAGGATCCGCTCGATCGCTGCCTGGTCGATGAGGTTTTCAGGATATATCCACAGCATAGCCGAGGAGTCGTCGATTCGTTCCTCGTCCTTGAAGTCGTAGGTGTGTGACCAAATGGTGGCTCCTCCCCCTTGAACCGGGCCCATGTGCCTCAAGGAGTGATAGTCATGTTCCGGCACTGGGGCATCACGACCATAGGTGATCCCCAGCCTCGTCACGGGAGTTCCAGCGTTCCAGCCCGGCAAGTTCCAAGCCCGAATCCGGACAAGCCGATCCGCTCCGGCAACGCAGAACTCGCGAGCGAAACGGGTTGCCAGATCAATTGGCGTTATCGGCACGGTTGGCACGGTCGGGTACGCAGCGACGGCAAGCAGGAGACGGAACATGGGGTACTCCGAACGGCAACGATGCGCGGCTCAATGTCTGGCGGATACGCAGACACTCGCATCTTGGAACAGGATGGGCGGCTCTACACTTGCACAGCCACGCGCCGCGAGCACGATGACAAGGCGGGGCATGGTCACGAACCGGTCGGGATTTGTGGTGAACTGATCTGCCCCCAGGCGGCAATCGCCATATTGTCGATGGCGCGTTCATCATCAACATAGGAATTGTCTGCCTGCAAAATATTCGGTACCCACGGATGAAGTAATTCGTGAATCAACGTGATACTGAACTCATCATAGTCGTACGACTTGCTATGATTGGAATTGAAGGAAATAAACACGGGCGATCCTGGCCGAAGATCTGTGCGGGGACCGTTGAGGTAGTCGGTCGTTGTACCCGCGATGGTGTCCCTTCCAAAGTCGAACGACAATCCGGTTCTCGCATTCCAGCTCTGCGTTCCGAAACGAATCACGACCTGGACTTCCTCGTTCTTGAGGTGCTGGAGCGCCGCCGTTAAGTCCGCGGACTTGTGATAGTTGTCGAAGACATTGAACAAGGCGCTCTTCTGGACCGCGTTCAGAGCGTTGTATTCGGCCTCCGGCATCCTGAACTTGAGGCCGAGAGCGCGGAATTCGAAGACATGGTAGCCGGCGTCGGGGTGGGGCTCGAGGTCGGCGGGTTCAAGGACTGCGACGCTGCCCGGCACGGGCGGCTCGGGAGGGGGCACGGACGGGTAGAAATAGTGCGTCACACGATTTCCGGTCACGACGATCGTGCCCGTGGACTGCGAGACGAGCGGATCGCCGACGATGTCGCCGGGAAGCACTTCCTCCTCCACCGCGGTGTCGGGTTCGGCCAGGACGAGATCGTAATCGAGCGCCGACGGGCCAGTCTCGGCTTCGTCGAGCACGAGCGTCTCGGACGGTGCCGGGGCGATCTCAAGGAGGGTCGTGCCGTGCGCCTCGCCAGGCTCGACACGAACGGCGAGGAGGCTTTCGACACCCGGCTGCTGGGCGGAGGCGGCGAACGCTTCCCCCAATTCCAGCATGATCGCCTCGACCGTGGCCTCCGTTGCCGCGGACGGACCGGCGTCGGCCAGCATCGCACCTTCCAGCATTGCGGCGTCCAGGCTCAGGCCGTCCCGGTCCGCTTCGGGCAAAAGCCGCTCGGCTGAAACGAATTCCTGGTTCTGCAGCGCGGCGATCGCCGCATCTGCCGTTTCGAATGCCATGATCTAGAATCCTCCGCTCGAGCACCTTGCTACAGCACGAGGCTAAGGAGAAGAAGGCGGAATCATCTTTGTAATTCAAGAGATTGCACCAGATCGAATAGTGAATCGAGCGCCGAAACGACGAGCCCTGCGGTTGCTTGTGCGGCTGGCGTCGGCCGAGCCGCGCCAGCGCCTCGCGCATCGCCCAGGTGCCTGGAACAGCGAGGGAATGCGACGTGGCGGCCGACCGCGTTCACTCGTCGAAAATGCTCGGGTCGAATGTCCGCACACGCCGGAGCGCCGCCTTGACCACCTCGCACGGCGGACCGGTGAAATTTATGGACCGGCTGCGTCGGAGCCGCATCTCCCTGCTCCCATCGCCGACAAGAGAATAGCCGATCGTGTAGGAGGCGGTCATCGAGACCTCGAAGGATACGTACCACGTATTTCTTACGAACATCGCCTGGAGGAAACGGACCCTGGGAAGCCTCATGTCCGCTTCGGACGGGGCGTCGGTCTGGAGGATGACCGAGCCGCTGTCCGCCATATCGTCTTTCACCAAACGCGCCAGATCGTACCTGATGGCCGGGGGCAGTTCGGACAGGCGGTAGGCCGTCGCTGACGCATTGATGTCCCTCGCACAAGCGGCCGGCGTCGTCTGCCCCGCCGAAGCTGCACCAGCCATCAACAAAGATGCCAGATACGAAAACGTCATTGGCTTCCTTCCTAAAATCGAGATCAGCTACATCCGGGTCGCGCTATCGCGGGCGTCTCAGACGTAGACGAAACCGTGTAGAAACGCTCCGGGCCCTCGTGTGAATCACGAGTGGTATCGTAGTTGCTGCCGGTCGCTGCATTCATCTCCCGTGCGATCTGATTCGCGATGGTCATGACGAGCGGTTCGGAGGGGTTCAGTTGGTAGGCCGGGTTTCCAGCGTTTCCTGCATGAACGAGTTCATGCGCCAAGATCATGATCGGCGTCAGCGTGTATTCCGACCCATCCGTGTTGGTTCCGGAGATTGCGAAGAACGGATCCCAGTGAATAACACCATCTTTGAATCTGGGCTGAGCGCCTGATCCGCTGGTATGAGCCGTAAACAGGTTGAGGTCCACGCCGGCAGCGACCGCGGCTTCGATCAGCGCGCGAGCGGTCGGCGAATTGTCGTAAAGCGATTGCAGGCTGTCCGTCGCAGCGGCCTTTTCAACTGGGCAGCTCGACCCCTGCAACTCCATGAGGAGGGGGTCCGAGAGGCCACCGCCCGCGCCATCGTGAAGCACCTCATGGTCGAGCGGCACCAAATCGGCACCGGTCGGGCCGGGATCCGTGAGGATGATTATGTAACTCTTCGGCCGAGGAGGACCCGTAACGACGATATCCGGGTCTTGCGAATATTGCACACCATCGCTCAGCTCGGGATCGACGGCCGGCGCAATTTGGTAAAGATCGGGGGACGTATCACCTTGTGCATCCGAACTCTCGATCAGCCTTTCGAGGCCGGAGAAATCTTCAGCGACCGTGCCGAACTCCTCCGCCGGCGCCGCCATGACGGCTGAAATCAAGGTCGTCCGCGACGCCGCAGCGTTCGCCGCCTCCAGCATTGCGGCATCGAGCAGCGGACCGGCTGATGCTCAACCGGCAGATGCGGCGACGATTGGATAAATTCCTGGCTCTGCAGCACGGTCAACGCCGCATCGATTCCGTCGAATGACATGATCAGCAATCCCTCCCCGTCTCGATGACAGGCTATGCAGGAAGGTGCCGCGCGGGAAGCCGGATTCTGCCCGTGAAATCAACAGATTGCACCGGATCGAATAGTTAGTTGGCCTCCGTAACGACCGGTGGCGGCGATGGCTGAGCGGCGGGCGGGACTTGGCCGAGCCGCGCCAGCGCCTCGCGCATCGCCGCGCGAAACGTTTCTCGTTCGTAGATGTCGTTGTGGTCGGCGCCCGGGATGATGCGGTGGAAGACGAGGTTGGCGGCGCGGCGGCGGAGCGCCTCGGTGCGCTCTGGGAGGATCAGGGCGTCGCGCTCGGCGGCGATGATGGCGACGGGGGTGCGGGTGCGGGCGAGGTCCCGGGCCGCGGGAATCTCGTGGCGGAAGAGGAGGCGGACCGGGATCCAGGGATAATGCTGCGCCGCCACGCCCGCGAGCGAGTCGTAGGGCGTGACGAGGATGGCGCCGACGATCGGGCGCTCGGCGGCGAGGCGGGCGGCGACTCCGCTGCCGATGCTGAAGCCGACCGCGACGATGCGGCGCGCGCCGATGCGGCGGGCGAGCTGGTCGTGGACCAGGAGCGCGTCGGCGAGGATCGCGCGGGCGCCGGGCGTGCCGCTGCTCGGGCGGTAGCCGCGATAGTGGAAGACGGCGACGTCATGGTCCGGGAAGAGATCGGCGAGCGTGATCGCGACGTCGTCCGCGTTCCAGGCATTGCCGCCGAAGCCGAGGATGAGCGGGCGGCCGGCGTCCGGCGTTCCCTGGCTCGCCGGGATGAGGACGCCGTGGAGGCGCTCGCCGTCCGGAGTCGCGACGACGAGGCGCTCCGAGCCGGGCGGCGGCTCGGCGTAGGGCTGCACCATGCCGGCCGGGAAGACCATGCGGCCGTGGAACAGCCAGAGCGCGCCAGCGACGGCGAGGTAGAGGACGAGCGGGACGAGGAGGAGCTTCCACATCCTGTTTGTGTAGCGCCCTCCCAAACCAGGGCAATCAGGCGAGCGGCAGGCACTTCAGGGTGAGCGTCTTCGTCGCCTGCCTGTAGGTGAGGCTGCTGCAGGCGGAGAGGCGGTCGAGGCCGACGGTCATGTAGAGGCGGGCGCGGGTGCGCTCGACATTGCCGGTGACGACGATCTCGTCCGGGTCCTGCTGCGCGTCGGGCGGGAGCTGGAAATTGCCGCGATGGTCGCCGGTGCGGACGAGGAGGTTCGCGACGCCGAAGCCGCCGACGTCGAGGGGGCGGCCGAAGCGCATCGGGCGCATCGGGCGCTCGACGCCGAACTTGACCAGTTGCAGCCGCGGCTCGCCGGCCCATTCGCCGCCGTAGAAGGAGGCGAAATGAGCGCCCGCCGACGCGGTGGTGAAGCTGTTCGGCTGGAGGAGCGAGAATTCGACCGCCACCCGCCGGTCGCCGAGCTGCAGCGGATAGACGATGCCGCCCGACTGGTCGAAGATCATGGGCAGGGTGGTCGTGACTTCGCCCGGCTGTTCGGGGCGGAGGCGGTAGGTGACGGTGTCGTACGGGATGACGTGCGGCGAGATCAGCCCGTCCGCACCTTCCACCACGTTGCGGTCGAAAAAGGCGAAGCGGTAGCTGCGCTGGACGCCCGCGATCCGGAACTTGGCCCCGTTCTGCTCGCCGTTGAGGCGCACCGGGCCGACGATCGCGCGGGCGCCGAACAGGGACCCGCGGAAGCCGAGCCTGGCGGCGACGGCCGGGTTCATGGTCGGATAGCCGGAGCTTTCGAGATCGACGCGCATGGCGATCGTCTGGCCGCGAACCTCGACCGGAATGGTGAAGTTGGTTGACGCATCGAGCGTGAGATCGGCGGCGGCGGCGGGCGAATCGAACGCGGCGGCGCAGGCGGCCGCGATAAAACAGGCAAGCTTGTTCAAGGTGATGGTCCCTCCCGGCGCGTGTTTGAGCGCGCGGCAGGTGAACGGCGGATGAGCGGGGCTCAAGAGCCTCGCTGCCGTCATTCCCGCGCAAGCTCTGCCCGTCATCCCCGCGAAAGCGGGGATCCAGCGGGAGGTCGAGAAAGGCAGTGTGGGCGGCGAACCAGCCTGGATTCCCGCTTCCGCGGGAATGACGGTGAGGGGATTTACCGCGCGCAGGCTTCGGCGAGGGCGGGCTCGATCGCGTCGATCGTGTAGGGCTTCGAGAGGACGGGCGCGCCGGCGTGGCGGGCGGGAGGCGGCTCGACATGGCCGCCCGTGGCGAGGACGAAGGGCTTGCCGGCGTCGGCCAGGCGGTCGGCGACCGGCCAGACCTTTTCGCCGTTCTTCAATTGCACGTCGATGATCGCGACGTCGAAATCGCCGCGCTCGACGACCGCCAAGGCGTCTTCGACGCTCTCGCAGCTCCCCGCGATGCGGTGACCCAACGAG
>DASWMS010000040.1:0-34041 GCA_036399655.1 Allosphingosinicella sp.
CTTCGAGTGGATGGCCGGTCGCGGCCGCGGCGACGCCGCTTCGCTCGCCCGCACCGTTCGCGGCGCTTCCGGGCACCAGGGTCCGTGGCCGCGGGTCCAGGTGTGGCACGGCGGCGCGGACAGCACGGTGGTCCCGGCCAATGCGGAAGCGATCGTGGCGCAATGGGCGGCGCTTCACGGCGTCGGACCCGAGCCGGACCGGACCGACGAGGTGGGCGGCTTTCCGCGCCGCGCCTGGCTCGGCGCGGGCGGAGAGCCGGTCGTCGAGCATTATTCGATCCCCGGCATGGGCCACGGCGTGCCGCTCGCCGTTTCGGCGGGCGAGGAGGCGCTGGGCGCCGCCGGCGCGCACATGCTCGACGTGGGGCTGAGCTCCACCGAGGTCATCGCGGAGTTCTTCGGCATCGCCGGGGAGGCGCGCCCCCGCGCGGCAGCCCGCCCCCTGCGGGAGGCCGAGGGGAAGCGCGATGCGAAGCGCGCCGCCCCTGCCAACCGCCCCGCCGCCGCGGAGAAGCGCGCCGCGAGCGGCCCCCAGGCGGCGATCGAAAAGGCGCTCCGGGCCGCGGGGCTGATGCGCTAGGGGGGGCGGCGGCGGGGGATCTTCGCGGCGGAAGTTTCATAAAGTTCAGCTTCGTAGGAGGCGAAAAGCCGGTCGCCGAGGCAAGGCACGGCCTTACAGCAATTGGTGTCGTGCGCCGACGCGGCTCCGGCGCGAGCGCGTGAAGAGCAGGGGCGGGAAGGCGGCTGTCCATATGGCTTCCGAATTGGCCGGCTGAACGGCGCCGGAACAGGTAGGCGTGCAAATTCTCCGTTGGAAATGCCGAGGCGTCGTTCGTCCCGGATTGGCATCCGAGGACGAAGGTCCGGTCCTGCGCCTTGCCTTCCGATGCGGCCGCAGGTGCCAGGCGCAGCTTCGTTGCCGCTGCGGTTGTGAAACATTTTGCTGTCGGGGTTTTCTCTGCCAGTTAGCTCAGGAAGCGGCCAAAAATCACGTGGAGGGCTGCACGCGATAGCGGGACTCGCAGCTCAGCGCCGCCCGAATTTCGTCTGCTGCAAGGGCGAAGCATTCCGTTGCCACAACGCGGTACCGTCGCCGTGCGGGGTCGCACTGACGCAGATTTTCGATCGCCTGCAAGGCATCATGGCGGTCTGCCAGAGGCCGATCGTCATTCTTCATGCGGTTGAACTCGTCTTCGAGCGCCTGCGCTTGCTCTGGCGGCAGATCCGACGGCGGACTCTTCGCGAGCAGAAAATTCGAAAGATTTCGGCACCCTGGGGTGACCACATAATGCTCATCATCTCGGTCGACCCGGCAGTGTTCGTAGTCCTGATAGACGTCGTGAAAATAGCGGGCGCCGTACCGCAATGCCTTCCGAATTCTGACAATCTGCGCCTTGTCGAGAAGGTCGGTTCGGATTGCGACCAAGTCGCGCACTTCCTCTGCGGCGATCTGCGCGTTGAGCAGCGCGTCCATCGCACGCTCGAACGCGTCTGCTCGTATCGAGTAGGGCGGGGCGACTTCCCCGGCGCGATCCTCCGCGCGCCTGATCTGAGAGCGCATCTGGCGCTTGACGACCTTGAGACGGCGGTGCGCGTCGCCTAATTCAATTAGTAGCTCCTGCAGTGCCGCACAGCGCGCGGCCGCCCTTTCCTGCTGCGCGGCGCGATCTTTGGCACTGCGTTCCTCCCGGTCTCGGCGGGAGTTGAGATAGGCAAGCACCAGTGCGCCGCCGACGGTGATCAGAGCGAATTGGAAGACGAGCTTGATGGCCTCGACCTTCGCGGCCTCGCGAGGGAGATCGAACTCCACCGCGAACATCAGGATGAGAAAGCTGGCGCATGCGAGGACGGTGCCGGTACCCGCGACCCACCAGAACGAGTTCGTGCTGAAGCGGGTCAGCATGGGGAGATATCGGAATATCGGACGATCACGTGCGCCCCCAATTACAAATATTGCGCTGCGGTGGCGCGTTTGTTCGTGCCGCCTCCGCAGCCTAGTCGACTTCGAAACCCCGGTCGGTGAGATTCCGCACGCTTCGCATCGGCTCGGATAGTTCGCTTGCGCGGGGACAATTACCGGCAACTGTCCCCGCAGCTCCCAGCGGTCGTGAGGCACGGTAACGGGGCTCGGGACCGGAACTTCCTGCTGCTTTAGTCGCGTCCAAAGCCCGCAAAAATATCGCGAAAAATCTTGGTGCTTGGGCAAAGTACAGATACTCAGGTGCCCGCGCGGTGCAGAAGATCATGAAAATAAGGAATCGCATACTTGGCAAAGCTTTCGCATGAAGAGGCTGTTGCTGCTTTCACGCTAAGAAGGCCGCTCTTCGACGCATTTGCAAACGAGCTAAAACACCTCGTGGGGGGGCTGCTGAAAGCCTCGGCGATGCGTGTGCAAGTCGTTGAGGCGCGTGCGAAAACCTTAGAGAGTTTCCGCGAGAAGATCGCTCGATCAGGTAAGAATTACGATGATCCCTTGTCCGACCTGCCAGACCTTTGTGGATGCCGTATAATAACTTACTACGGTGATGAAGTGGGCAAGATATCGGAGCTCATAAAGAACGAATTTGACGTCATCGAGGAGGAGGCTTCTCATCAGCCGGATCAACTCGAGGCGGATCGGTTCGGCTACCTTTCTATGCACTATGTAGTTAAACTCAAGGCAGCCCGGTCAGATTTGGCCGAATGGCGTTCATACAAAGACTTGCATGCCGAAATCCAGATACGGACGGTAATACAACATGCTTGGTCAGCAGTGTCGCATACACTGCAGTATAAACAGGAAACGAGCATACCGTCGGCCTTGCGTCGCCGGCTCTTTCGAATTGCCGGCCTTTTTGAACTGGCCGATGAGGAGTTTGTCGGCATACGTGACCAGCGAGCACGTTTGGAGCGGTCTACTGCGGAAAAGCTTTCAAAGGGTGAGCGTTCAATCCCTCTCACATCGGTAGCGCTAACGCAATTCATCACCCAGTGGGATAGGGGTGAAGATGTTGAGGCCGCGGCCGCTGCAGCGGGTTTTGACGTAGTTGACGAAATTGACCCAGACAACATGGTAATTTCAGAGCTATATGATTTGGCTACGCGAAATGGAATCGTAACTATTGCTGATCTGGAGAACGCGATCAGCCCTCCCCAAACCAATATATTTGGAGCAATTTACGCGAACCTTGGGGAGCCTTGGGATGTCAGTTTGGACTTCTTGATTCTCCTGCTGCTAATTGCCCGTTACCCGGCCTCAGCAACTGAGGAATGGCTTACGGCTAGCGAGTGGGCGGCCGAAATGAAAACAGCCTTGCTAGCTGCAATAAAGGAGCAGGAGAATGGAGGCTGACGGTTTGATGCGGTATGTGCCCCTATATCGCCTTGGCGCCGACCCAGATGCGGCAGAAAACGACAGACATGATTGCAAGGCTCTCATGGTAGCCGTCGGTTAGGAGCGCTGCTCGGCCGCGGCGACATAACAGCCTTTCGATATCACTCCGCCGCCACGCCCGCCTGCGTGAACATGTCCGCGTCCGCCGCTTCCGCCGGCACGTCGTTCGCGGCCTTGGCTTGCTTCCGGCGGTCGAAGCTGTCCCAGACTTCGCCCCAATTCCCCCGCGTCGCGGCCTTGGAATATTCAGTGGCGCGCTGTTCGAAGAAATTGGCGTGTTCGACGCCGTTCAAGAGCGGCGCGAGCCACGGCAACGGGTGCTCGTCGATCATGAACATCGGTTTCAAGCCCAGCTGGCCGAGGCGCCAGTCGGCGATGTAGCGGATGTACTGCTTGATCTCCTTGGGGCTCATGCCGGGGACCGGGCCCTGCTCGAAGGCGAGATCGATGAAGGCGTCCTCGAGCTCGACCGTGTGGTGGCAGGTGTCGCGGATCTCCTTTTTGACCTTCGGCGTGTAGCAGTCGCGCTCCTTCACGAAGGCGTGGAAGAGGCGGATGATGCCCTCGCAGTGGAGGCTCTCGTCGCGGACCGACCAGCTTACGATCTGGCCCATGCCCTTCATCTTGTTGAATCGCGGGAAGTTCATCAGCATCGCGAAGCTGGCGAAGAGCTGCAGCCCCTCGGTGAAGCCGCCGAACATGGCGAGCGTCTTGGCGATGTCCTCGTCCGTGTCGACGCCGAAGGTCGCGAGATAGTCGTGCTTGTCCTTCATCTCCTTATATTGGAGGAACATGCCGTATTCGCTCTCGGGCATGCCGATCGTATCGAGCAGGTGGCTGTAGGCGGCGATGTGCACCGTCTCCATGTTGGAAAAGGCGGCGAGCATCATCTTGATCTCGGTCGGCTTGAAGATGCGGCCGTATTTCTCGTGGTAGCAATCCTGCACCTCGACATCCGCCTGGGTGAAGAAGCGGAAGATCTGGGTCAGGAGGTTGCGCTCGTGATCGGTCAGCTTCTGCGCCCAATCGCGGCAATCCTCGCCGAGCGGCACTTCCTCCGGCATCCAGTGGATCTGCTGCTGGCGCTTCCAGAAATCGAACGCCCAGGGATATTCGAAGGGCTTGTACTGCTTGCGGGCTTCGAGAAGAGGCATGGGACGATCCCTTTGCGTTAGAAGATGAAGATGGCGGCGAACAAAGGCGCAGCTGTCGCGACAAGCTGGGCGCGGCTCACAGAAATCCTCCGAGGAACAGCGCAGTGCCCGCTGCAAGGAGAAAAAATGCGCGGCGACGCGCCGGCAGCAAAGAACGCCGTGGAGAAATTTCGGCGTTATGGCGCTGCCACTCGTCGGATTGGTCCTGCAGGGCGGACGTCTTCGAAAGACCGATCAGGCCCCAGATCAGCAGCACGCCGACGATGGCCAGCCATGCCCAGTAGGCAATGTTCCATCCGGGAAAGTTCATTCGCCGCCTCCGATGAGGACGGTGCCGATCGGCGTCGCGAGTGCCATCAGGGCAAAGGCGGCGGCGCTGACAAAGAGCATGAGGGCGACGCGGCGCAAGTCGCGGCCGCGGGCGTAATCAGGCGTGCCCGGACCGCCGGCCCGCTTGTTCGCGGCCGAGACAAGCAGGGCGCCGCCGGTCAGCGCCTCCAGGAGGGCCGCGGCGAGGAGGATATGGGCTAGCGTGAGTGTCACGACGCGTGCATTTCGGATCCTTGGCCCGTCATTCCCGCGCCCGTCGTTCCCGCGAACACGGGAATCCGGCGGGAGGCGGCGCCGCTCCGGGCCGGCTCAGCCTGCATCCCCGCTTTCGCGGGGATGACGGGTGGGGTTATTGGCACGCCAGACATTCGTCGTAGTCCGTGGTGGCGAGCTCGTATTTGGGGGCTTCGGCCGTGTTGTCGGCCTCGACGCCGCCCGCGAAGCCGGCGCGCTGGACGGATTTGGAGCGCAGGTAATAAAGCGATTTGATGCCGAGCTCCCAGGCGCGGTAGTGGAGCATCAGCAGGTCCCACTTGTCGACGTCGGCCGGGATGAAGAGGTTCAGGCTCGTCGCCTGGTCGATATAGGGCGTGCGGTCGGCGGCGAGCTCGATCAGCCAGCGCTGGTCGATCTCGAAGCTGGTCTTGAACGTGTCCTTTTCCTCGGGCGTGAGGAAATCGAGATGCTGGACGGAGCCGCCGCGCTCGAGGATCGTGTTCCAGACGTTGTCGCTGTTCTTGGACTTCTGCTTCAGGAGCTCTTCCAGATACGGGTTCTTGATCGACCAGCTGCCCGACAGCGTCTTGTGGGTGTAGATGTTGGCCGGAATCGGCTCGATGCAGGCGGACGTGCCGCCGGCGATGATCGAGATGGACGCGGTCGGCGCGATCGCCATCTTGCAGGAGAAGCGCTCCATCACGCCCTGGTCGGCCGCGTCGGGGCAGGCGCCGCGCTCATTGGCGAGCATCATCGAGGCTTCGTCGACCTGCGCGCGGATGTGCTTGAAGATCTTCATGTTCCAGGACTTGGCCATGGCGCCCTCGAACGGGAGGCCGCGCGCCTGGAGGAAGGAGTGGAAGCCCATGACGCCGAGGCCGACCGAGCGTTCGCGCTGCGCGCTGTACTTGGCCCGCGCCATCTCGTCCGGTGCGCGCTCGATATAGTCGGTCAGCACATTGTCGAGGAAGCGCATCACGTCCTCGATGAACATCTTGTCGCCGTTCCACTGGTCCCAGGTCTCGAGGTTGAGCGAGGAGAGGCAGCAGACCGCGGTGCGGTCCTTGCCGAGATGGTCGCGCCCCGTCGGCAGCGTGATCTCGGAGCAGAGGTTGGAGGTCGAGACCTTGAGGCCGAGGTCGCGCTGGTGCTTGGGCATCGACCGGTTCACCTGGTCGATGAAGATGATGTAGGGCTCGCCGGTCGCGAGGCGGGTCTCGACCAGCTTCTGGAACAGGGCGCGGGCGTCGACCGTGGCGCGCTCCGAGCCGTCCTTGGGCGAGCGGAGAGTCCATTCCGCGCCGTCGCGCACCGCTTCCATGAAGGCGTCCGTGATGAGGACGCCGTGGTGGAGGTTCAGCGCCTTGCGGTTGAAGTCGCCCGAGGGTTTGCGGATTTCGAGGAATTCCTCGATCTCGGGATGGTTGATGTCGAGATAGCAGGCGGCCGAACCGCGGCGCAGCGACCCCTGGCTGATCGCCAGCGTCAGCGAATCCATGACGCGGACGAACGGGATGATGCCGGACGTCTTGCCGTTGAGGCCGACCGCTTCGCCGATGCCGCGCACCGCGCCCCAATAGGTGCCGATGCCGCCGCCGCGCGCGGCGAGCCAGACATTCTCGTTCCAGGTGCCGACAATGCCTTCGAGGCTGTCGGAGACCGAGTTGAGGTAACATGAGATCGGAAGGCCGCGGCCGGTGCCGCCGTTGGACAGGACGGGCGTCGCCGGCATGAACCAGAGGCGCGATATATAGTCGTAAAGGCGCTGCGCGTGGGCGGCGTCGTCGGCATAGGCCGAGGCGACTCGGGCGAAGAGGTCCTGGTAGGATTCGCCGGGGAGCAGGTAGCGGTCCTGAAGCGTGTCCTTGCCGAAATCGGTCAGGAGCGCGTCGCGGCTGTGGTCGACGACGACCTTGTGGGCCTGGGGCGTGACGCTGTGCGAATCGCCGCCATGGGCCATGACCTTCTTCGGTACGTCGGCCGTTACAATGCTCACGTCGCCGCTTCCCACTTCGCTGGTGCCTGACAGGTCCATCGCTTTACCCCTTGTTCTACTCATGTTCCAGTGGGAACGCGCCCCACCTTAGGCGCTTTCGAAGGGGAGGGGCGGGCTCATTTCGGCTTGTCCCCGATATCCACAGGACAGACCCGAAACCACTCCCGAGCATATGGGCTCCGGAGCCTTAGCCTACAACCACTAGCGTCGCCCCCTCGGCACCGCCACCAGCCTTTGTGCCTGAACTCCGAATCGGGGCCAAGAGGGTAAACGACTTATCCACCGCAATTTCGTCGCACGTGGGGGGCGTCTGGTGGGTGGTTCAAGGGGCGCTAGAGAGGGGGGAGGGCAGGTCGCAAGCCGCCAGCCCAGAGTGTAGTTTACCTCCCCCGCTAGGGCTGAGCCTGTCGAAGCCGGGTTCGGATCTGCAAACTGTGCTTCGACAAGCTCAGGACTAGCGGTTGTGGGTGTCGCCGGCGCGGGCATTCAGCCACCCGCTGTCTCCCGCCTCCGACAACTCCACTCGCCGCACCTGCCTTGAAGCTCACCGCGTCCGCACTCATCTTGGGTTCATCGGACCCGGCCTACCTGCCTATCGTTCGAGAGGAGTCTGCCCGTGGCGAAATCACTGCAAATGACGCTGGCGGCCGGCGCGGTGATTGCGATAGCGGCGGCGGCGCTCGGCGCCTTCGGCACGCCTGCGATCGCCCAGAAGAGCGACGCGCAGGCCAAGACGCCCTCCAACTGGTCCTACGAGATTCGCAACGGCCGCCGCGTGCCGCGCGGCAACCGGGTCACCGCCGCCGACGGCTCGTGGCGCGAGGAGCTGCGCGACGGCGCCTGCACCACGGTGCGCACGATGAGCGCCTCGGGCGAATATCGCGAAACGAGGCAGTGCAACTGAGCCGAGGCTTTGCGGCGGCGGCCTGCATCCTGCAATCCGGGCTTCGATAGGGCCCAGCCCTGGCGGGGTGGGATGGGGGAGACTGACGCCCCTCTCCACCAGCCTGAGCTTGTCGAACGGCGGCTTGCAGCGCGCCAGCGTCTCGGCCGCGTTGCGGCACGGGCCGGCTTTCCCCACGCTTCGGAGCCGGAACGTCTCGCCCGCCTCGCCGGTTGATCCCGCATGGCCGCGCCGCGGCCGGTGATCCCGTTTCGCGAAGGAGAGCAGCCATGGCAGACGATCGTTACCGCGACAATTCGTCGGGCGGCGGGCGCAGGCGCACGAACTCGATCTTCCCGGACGACGACCATGGTGGCGGGAGCGGGGGCGGGCGCGGCTTCTTCGAGCGGGCGCGCGACGAAGTGGGCAATTGGCTCGGCGGCGGCGGCGACGGCTCCGGCGGGCGCGGATCGGCCGAGCGCAGCCGCTACGGGCAGGGGCAGAGCGGCTTCGGCGGCGAACATTACCGATCGAACAGCAGCGGCGCCGGCTCGGAGAGCGGCGGCGGCTATGGCGGGGAGTCCGGCGAGGGCTCCAGATCGGGCGGCCGAACGGCACGCGAACAATCGAACACGTCGCACTTCGACGAAAATTACCGGCGCTGGCGCGAGCAGCAGATCGCACGGCTCGACCAGGAATATGAGGAATATTGCCGCGAACGGCAGCAGCGCTTCGAAAGCGACTTCCACAGCTGGCGCGAAGCGCGGCAGGCGCGGCCCGGCGAGGCGCAGGGGAGCGAAGGCGGGCAGCCTCGCGACAGCTTCGGCGGCGAGAGCACGAGCGGGACGGGCGCCTCGCGCAGCGCGATGCTCGGCGGAAGCGAGCCCGGCACGCACGAGGCCGGCGCGGAGACGACCGGCGGCGGCGATGCGTCGGCGATGGAATCGAGCACCGGCAGCAGCCCGGACACCGGCTCCGACGGACAGGGCCGCTACTGAACCCGAGAGGAAGGAGCAAGCGACATGGCCGATCAGGGACGTGACGACAGCGACGCGCGGCAGGGCGAAAGCCGGGGCTTCTTCGGCGGCGGCTGGGGCGGGCACGGCGCCGGTACGCGCGAAAGCCGCGGCTATCCTGACGACCGGGCGCGCGGCTGGCGGGGCGATGACAGCACCGTATACTACGAGCGCGACGAACGCGGCGGACGCGCCGGGCAGGGCCGCGAAGGCGGCTGGGGACGGGGAGCCGGATCCCGCGGCGAGCACCCTGACGATCAGCGCGTGCACCGCAACCGGGGCAGCTCATCCGAAGCCAGCCGCAACCGCGGGCCCGATGCGGGCCGCGAACGCGACTTCGGCCATGACGACCGGCACCGGGGGCTGCCGATCGAGGAGACCAGCCGGCTGATCGCGTCGAACAAGGTGGAAGGCACGCCGGTCTACAGTCGCGATCGGCATCGACTCGGCACGATCTACAACTTCATGGTCGACAAGATTTCCGGGCAGGCCGAATATGCCGTGCTGCGCTATGGCGGCTTCATGGGCGTCGGCCAGCGTTACTATCCGCTGCCCTGGCGCGTGCTCACCTATCACCGCGACGCCGGCGGCTATGTGATCGACATGACGGCGCGCGACTTCGAAAGCGCGCCGAGCTTCGACCGCACCGACGAGCCCGAATTCGACCACGATTACGGCCGGCGGGTGCATAGCTGGTACGGCCTCGAATATTGAGGGCACGGCGAGGCGATTGAACGCGCGCGCGCAGGCGCCTATCGAAGGCGCGTGTTCCGCTTCCTCCACTTCCTCGCCCTTTTGGCGATGATGCTCGCGCCGATGGCCATGCACGGTGCGCCCGCCGCGGCCGCCGCGCCGGCGCATCATGCCGTCGCCGAAGCGCCGCATTGCGCCGGCTCCGGCGAGGGGCAGGATGAAAGGGAGCGGGGCCGCTCGGCCGACTGCGCCATCGCCTGCTCGGCCATGACCGGCGGCTCGCAGCTCGCCGAACCCGCCGCGCCGCCGCGCGCCGACTTCCTTGCTGCGCTCAATTCCTTCGTCGCCGGCACCGCGCCGGGATCGGACCCGCCGCCGCCGCGACTTGCCTGACGAGCCTCAGTCACGAAGCTTTTTCAGGAGAACCACCATGAAGTACGTCATCGCGGCCTTCGCCATCGCGATCGCCACACCCGCCGCCGCGCAGCAGCCGGCGGCGCCCCAAAGCCACGGCCAGCACGTCCAGCATCAGGGCCACGGCCAGGGTGAGCACCAGGGCCACGGCCAGCCCGGCCAGGCCCAGCACCAGGGCCACGGCCAGCATCAGGGCGCCCGCGAAAGCTGCCCCTGCTGCGCGCCGGGGCCGAATGGGCAGCGCCCCGCCTGCTGCGAGGGCATGCGCCACCAAGGGGGGCAGCAGGGCGCCCAGCCGCAGGGCGACCACGGCAATCACTGAGGCCTGAGCGGGAGGGCGGCGGCTTTTTGCGGCCGCCCTCGTCGCGCCTTCAGTGGCAGGCCTTGAGGTTGCGGCGGAGCAGCCACCAGTTGACCGGCCAGGCGGCGATGAAGCCCGCCGGGACGGCGACGAGGATGCCGCGCCAGAACATCCAGCTCGCCACGGACGGCGCGGCCATGCCGCCCATGTGATAATCGGCCGTGTTCATGGCGATCTCCATGACCGCGATCGAGACCACTTCGCCGATCCAGATGATCTTGAAGGCGGCCAGCGCACCGATCCGCTCCCGCTTCATCACCGGGACGAGGCCGAGCGTCATGCCGGAGAGATAGGCGAGGCCGGTCGCGAGCGCGATCGTCGCGAAGGGTGAAAGGCCGAGGGTGACGCCGATCATCAGCCCGGCGACTTCGCCGATCACGCAGCCGGTGAGGCAGTGGACCGTTGCGTGGAAGGACGTCGCGAGCGAGCCGCCGCCGCCGTGGCTATGGCTGGCATGGCCTCGATGATGGGCATCGGAATGACAGGAATGAGCATGATCGGACATGTTGAAAGCTCCTTCGTTGGAGCGCCGATATACGGTGCTGGGGTATCTTGTCAATTACCCCCGGCAGGTATATATATCGGCTGCGCAGGGAGAAAGACGCCGTGGAACATAACGACAAGCCCAAGCTGCTGAACCGATTGAGCCGGCTCGAAGGCCAGGTGCGCGGCATCGCGCGCATGGTGGAGGAGGACCGCTACTGCATCGACATATTGACCCAGATCCAGGCGGCCCGGGCGGCGCTTTCGCGCGTCGAGACCGAGCTCCTCAAGGATCATCTCAATCACTGTATCACGGCCGCCATCCAAGGCGGCGACCCCGAAGAGCAGCGCCGCAAGGCCGGCGAGCTCATCCAGCTTCTGGAGCGTTCGAAATGAAGTCTCTTCTCCTCGCCGCCACCTGCGCCGCGGCCTTCGCCTTCCCCGGCGCCGCCGCGGGTCAGCATGCGGATCATTCCCAGCACAGCGGCCACGCACCGGCTCCGGCGCCCGCACCGGCGCCCGCACAGCAGCCGGTGGACCATACAGGCCACGTTCCGGCACCTTCGCCTTCTCCTGCCGTGGACCACTCGCGGCATCGGGAAGGACCCGCGCAGGCCGGCCACGCTCAGCACGACGCGGAGGATTTGGGCCCCGGCCCTTACATAACGGGCAGCCCCCACAGCGGCGCGCTCGGATCTCACAGGATGGAGCGCGAAGCGTCCGGCACATCCTGGCAGCCGGACACGTCGCTCCACGGCGGCCTCCACACGCAGGTGGGCGACTGGTCGCTCATGGGCCACGCGCTGCTGAACGGCGTCTACGACTGGCAGCAGGGACCGCGCGGCGACGACATGGGCTTCGTCTCGGGCATGCTGATGGGGAGCGCACGCCGCAACTTCTCGAACGGCGCCAAGGTGCAGCTTCGCGCTATGCTCAGCCCCGATCCGCTGATGGGCGCGCGCGGCTATCCGCTCCTCCTCGCCGCCGGCGAGACCGCGGACGGCGAGCATGTGCTCGTCGACCGCCAGCACCCGCACGACCTGTTCATGGAGCTCTCCGCGAGCCTGTCCGTGCCGCTCGGCCGCCGCGCCAGCGCCTTCGTCTATGGCGGCCTTCCCGGCGCCCCCGCCTTCGGACCGCCCGCCTTCATGCACCGCATGTCGGCGATGGACTCGCCCGAAGCGCCGATCACCCACCATTGGCTCGATTCCACCCACATTGCCTTCGGCGTCGCGACGGCGGGTGTCGTGGTCGGCGACGCGATGGTGGAAGTCTCGCGCTTCAACGGCCGCGAGCCCGACGAATGGCGCTACGACATCGAGACCGGTCCGCTCGATTCCACCGCAGCCCGCATCTCGCTCAATCCGACGCGCAGCCTCGCCCTGCAGGCGAGCTGGACCCGGCTCATCTCGCCCGAGCAGCTCGAGCCCGGCGAGAACGAGACGCGGTGGTCGGCGAGCGCAATCTACACGCGGCGCTTCGGCGACGACGGCTGGTGGTCGACGACCGCAGCCTACGGCCGCCGCGACAGGGACGACGATCGCCTCGACGCCTTCGCCCTCGAAAGCGCCGTCGGCCTCGGCGCCTGGACCCTGTTCGGCCGCGCCGAGCATATCGAGACCAACGAGCTGGCCGGCGACGGCCACGGCCATCACGGCCCGGTGTTCGACGTGTCCAAGGTCTCGGCCGGCGTGATCCGCGACTTCCGGGTCGCCGACCACGTCCGCTTCGGCATCGGCGCCCTTTACGCGCTGAACTTCGTCCCCGCCGGCCTTGAAGCCTCCTACGGCGGCGACCCGGACGGCGCGATGGTCTTCATCCGGCTGAAGGTGGACTGACCTGCGGCCCGGCGGCGCCCTGCCGCCTGCGCTTCAGCCTCAGCCAGCCGCTGAGGCCGAGCCGGACCGGGAACAGCACGATACCGGTCACTGCCATGAGGAGAGCAAGCGCGGTTGCGGCGATGAGGAGCGGCGAGTTGAAATCCTCGTGGCCCTTGAAGTCCATGATGTGCAGGGACCAGAGGAAGTCGTAGGTCCGCCACAGGGCCGAGCGGCGCGCGGTAACGAGCCCTGTGTCCTGCGCCACGTAGAGGGCACGGGCCTCGCCGTCGTCGAAGCTGACGCGCCACGCGGGGAGAACCGCGCGATATTCGGTGGAGGCTGCCGTCACCAGCTCGACCCGCGCGGCGCGCTGCGCGCCCGCGTGATCCGCCTCCGCGACCGCTGCCGCGAGCGCGGGCGGAAGCGGGGACAGCAGCCGGCCGTCCCTGAGGTCGTAAAGCCGTGGGCGCCCGTCGCGGGGCGACACCTGCGCAACGGGGCGGCCGAGCATCGTCCTCACCTCGATCCGCTCCCCCGCCGCCGCGCCCGCGATCCGCTGCAGGCCGGCGGCGGCGTCGGCGACCGCGATCGCCGCCTCAGGCGCCTCGGCCTTCATGTGCTCGGAGCGGACCCGTTCAATGGGAAATACGGCGAAGAAGAGGCCGCTGGCGAACCAGAAGAGGATCTGCACCGCCATCAGCAGCGCAAGCCACTTGTGGATGAAGCTCGCGATCCGCGTCGTCCGCATGGCTCCGTCTCCCCTTCCCGTCCGCGGGCGAGGCTAGCGTCCGGCGGCGCGCGGGAACAGCCCCCGCGCCGCTTCGTTCAAGCCGCTCCCTTTGCCATGGAGCGCGACCATGTACCGGATCCTCTTCACCGCCGCGGCCGCAGCCGCGCTCGCCGCCTGCGGATCGGGCGGCGGCAATGGCAGCGCGACCGATCTCAACGAGCACGACAACACTCTGCCGCCCGGAAACGTTCTGGAGGCGCCGACCGGCCAGGGGCCGACGATCGACCCGAATGCCGGCACCGCGACCTTCGACAACGGAACCGAGGTCCAGCTCAACGACGTCAATGCGAGCGGCGGCGGCAATTCAGCCGGCACGATGGGCAACCGCACCGGGCAATAAAGCCCGCGCTGACCCGTTCATGCGCCATTCCGGGTGCGCGCGCTATAAGCGTCGCATCGGGCGGCTTGTCACAGGTAAGCGCCGCCTGGCTGGTAGTGATTGCGCTCCCGCTTACGTGCCCGGGAGAACCCAGATGGACATGAACTTCCTTTATCACCGCCGCGGCGAAGAGCGCATGCGCGCCGAGGCCGCCGCCTGCGACGCCAGCCGCGCGGCCCATCTCGGCCTTTCGGACGGCTATGCCGATCGCATCCGCCAAGCGAGAGCGCCGGAAGGCGAGGCGGCGGAGCGGAGCTGAGTCCGACACCGTCATACCGGCCGTTCGACTGCCTGTCCCAAGGCACGCGCTCAGGGTAGGCTTCAGCCGGCGGCTGAAAGCCGGTATTCCAGCGGGTGAAGGGTGGAAGCGGTTCTGGCCGCTACCGCTGCACTCGCCGCCGTGCTCTTCACCTCCTGAGGTCCCGGCCTTCGCCGGGACGACGTGCTTGGCAGGCGGATGAAGAAGCTCCGGTGCTCTCAAATCCTCTTTTAGAACACCGCAAATCGGGCCCGTAATTTGCTTTCTGCGCGAAGAACTGCTAACAGCCGCTCTGCTACCAGTCGCAAATTGAACGGTCTTTGGCGCTTTGCGGCTCCTTTTCCCTTCTCTCTCGCCTCTCCTAGCACGGGGGGCCGAATGGCGGCCTGCCGCAGAAGGAAAAAGAACATGACCATCGGCACCGTGAAATTCTTCAACGAGCAAAAGGGCTACGGCTTCATCTCGCCCGAGGGCGGCGGGCAGGACGCGTTCGTGCACATCAGCGCCGTCGAGCGCGCCGGCATGCGCACCCTCGATCGCGACCAGCGCGTGTCCTACGAGCTCGAGACCGATCGCCGCGGCAAGGTGAGCGCTGTCAACATCCAGGCGGCTTGATCGGCCGCCGCCCGCGCCTCTCGGGGCGCGGGTGCCTCACCGGAGCGAGGCCAAGGCTCCGGAATGATTTGTGGGGGCGCCTGAAAGGATCAATATGACGGTTCAATCCGATTTCTACCGAGCCCGTGCCACCGACGCGCGCGCCGATGCCGATGCCGCCGCGCTCGACAACGTGCGCGAGCGCTGCCTGCGCGCCGCCGCCGCCTGGGAAGTCATGGCCGACCGCGCCTCGCGCACCGGCGCCATGCGCGAACGCCAGGAAGCCGAAAAGGCGGAGCGCCAGCTCGTCGAGCGCGCCGAGCGTCTCGATGCGGAGCCGGTCGTCCTCGCCTGAGGGCTCGGATATCCATCGTCTGAAGAGCCCTCCGGCAGCACCCGCTGCCGGGGGGCTCTTCGCGTATGGGGCCGCGGCGAATGCCTGCGGAGCGCTGCAATTCGCCCTTCGACAGTCTCAGGGCTGGCGGGTTCTAGATTCTGGCTTCGACAGGCTCAGGGCTGGCGGGTTTTATATTCGGGCTTCGACAGGCTCAGGGCTGGCGGGGTTTTAGATTCGGGCTCTGATTGTAACCCCAAACCGCCAGGGCTGAGCCTGTCGAAGCCCGGTTTGCAACGCGCGAGGCCTAGCGCCGCAGGTGCAGGTATCTCGGATCGAATTCGCCGACGTCCGCCAGGCGCTCGGGATCGGGCACGGAGAGCTTGCCGCCGCGGAAGTCGGCGAGGTTGCCGGTGCGCAGAAGGGAAAGGGTCCGGTTGACGTGGACGGCGGTCATGCCGAGGGCGTCGGCGACGTCCTCCTGAGTCAAAGGAAGGTCCATCGAACTGCCGTCGGAGCAGCCCGCAGCCCCGGCGCGGGTGAGCATCTCGCAGAAGAAGTGCGCCATCGCGGCGTGGGCGAGCATCTGGCTGTTGCGCATCAGCCAGAGGCGGAAGATCGCTGCCTGCACCAGGGTCTCGCGCCAGATGAGGGCGCGGACCTTCGGGCGCGCCTCCATCACCCGGTGGAGCTCGGAATGCGGCACGATGCCGATCCGGCTCGGCGCCGCCGCGCCGAGATTGTTGTCCATGTAATCGAGGTGCAGCGTCTCGAGGCAGGGGGTGTCGCCGGCGATGTAGAAGCTGTGGATCTGGCGCTTGCCCTCGGCCGAAATGTTGTAGCGCTGGAGCAGGCCGGAGACGACAACCACCGACGTGGTCGGCCGCTCGTCGCCTTCGACGAGCAGGTCCTCGCCGCGGGGCACGTCGCGGACCTGGCCCTCGATCGTGTGGAGCGCCGCGACGTCATCGGCCTCGATCGCGCCGATCTGGGCGAGCCGATTGACGATTGCAGCGCCGATCTCAGGGACCGGGCCGCCTGAGACGGCGGCGGCGGCGGGTTGCGGCAGAAGCGCGACACCGGCACCGGCCAGCGCGTCGCCGAAGGGGATGGCCTCGATGGAGGCGCCCGCTTCGTCGGTGATCTCAACGCGGCCGGCAAGATCGAGTCGCCCCTCCTTCACTTCCTCGGCGACGATCGAGCGCACGCCCTTCAGCGCTTCGGCGCGGGCGGCGCGGACATCGGGAAAGTCGCGGCCTTCCTCGTCTTCGGTGAAGCCGTTGCCGTTGCGGATGTTGAAGAAGAATCGGGGCACGAGAGACGCAACGCCCCGAATGCCCGCGAGTTCAGACGCCGTTTTGCGGGAGCGGTGCCGGGGCGGGACGCTCAGCCGCTTCCGCTCTGTCGGCGGCGCGCTCATAATCGGCGGCCATCTCGTTCAGCGACGCCGAAACCTGGCGCGTGCTGGCGCCGCGGGCGAGGCAGCGGCACTGGATGCCGAGCCGGCGCAGCGTCTGCGGATCGTCGTTCGTCATCGAAAGCATGTCGTCACTGCAGGAAAACCCCCGGGCCTATACGCCAAATGCGGACGGGGTCCGGGGCCGAAATACGGCCGCGGACGTCGATTACAGGACAGAGGGGGAAGAAAGCGGACCCGCGTGCCGGTATGCAGAACGAAGTTAATCTGAATTAAGTTCCGTCGGGTGCCGTGCTTAAGCGGGCTAAAACGGCAGCGGCAAGGCGCTACCGAGACCGCGCGTTTCCTAACTTATGCGGTACGATTCATGCTTATCCGATGTAGGAGACAAAATGTTTTTCATAGACTAACAGGCAAACGATCAGCGGCACTCAAAGGGCCTCGCTGACTGAGAGATGCGACGCGCTCCCGCCCCGACAGCGAGAGAGCGGATGCGCAGCAACGATACGATCGAACGCATGATTCGCCGGCTCGAGACGCGCGTTCCGCTCGCCGAGTCCGACCGGGAGGCGATCCGCGCGCTCCCCTTCACCTTCCGCACGCTGGAGGCCGCCAATTACCTGGTGCGCGAGGGCGAGGTGCCGGAAATCTGCTACGTCCTCGTCTCCGGCTTCGCCTATCGCCACAAGGTGACGGGGGAGGGTGCGCGCCAGATCCTCGCCGTGCACATGGCGGGCGATTTCCTCGATCTCCAGAATTCGATGCTCGATGTCGCAGACCACAATGTGCAGGCGCTGACCCGCTGCGAGGTGGCGGTGGTTCCCGTCGGTGCGCTGCGGTCTCTCGCGGGCGCGCATCCCGCCGTTGCGACGGCGATGTGGGTCGAGACGCTCGTCGACGCCGCCGTCTTTCGGGAGTGGATCGTCAATGTCGGCCGCCGCGATGCGCTCTCGCGGATCGGCCATCTCCTTTGCGAATTCGCGCTGCGGCTTCGCGCCGCGGGCCTCGCCGACGACAGCGGCGGCTACGAGCTTCCGATGACCCAGGAGCAGATCGCGGACGCGGTCGGCCTGACGCCGGTTCACGTCAATCGCGTACTGAAGGAACTCGGCCGGCTCGATCTCATCGCCCGCGACAAGAGGGCCGTCACCATCGTCGACTGGGACCGCCTTCGCCACGTCGGAGACTTTTCGGCGCGTTACCTTCACATGGGCGATGCGGCGCCCGCCGCCCCGCATCCCGTGCGCTGACACCGCACGTCCTTTCGCCCATGCCGTTAAGCTTCGGGAATCGCCGCAAATATTTGCGACCCTGATCCAGATAAAGGCCGAGGCCGCTTTTTGGGCTATCAGGCTTGCCGACGGTGCGTCTCCACGCGCGCCCGAAGGGGGAATGCCGCACCATGACCAACCTCGTTCTGGGGTGACGCGCTTGCACGCATCTTCATCCTCCACCAGCCGCGCCACGCTGATGCCGATGCTGCTCAAGTTCGAGCGGCGCGGGCGGCTCGGCGACGAGGATCGCAAGGCCCTGCTCGCCCTCCCGCACACGGTGCGGCGCATGGCCGCAGGCCTGCACATCATCCGCGACGGCGATAAGCCGGATTTCTGCTCGGTCCTGCTCTCGGGCTTCGCCTTCCGCCACAAGATCACCGGCGAGGGCGGCCGCCAGGTCATCGCCATCCACATGGCGGGCGACTTCGTCGACCTGCAGAACAGCCTGCTCGCCGTCTCCGATCATAATGTGCAGATGCTGACCGACGGCGAAGTCGCCTTCGTGCCGAAGGACGCAATCCGGAAGATCGCCGTCGCTCGTCCCGCGGTCGGAATGGCGATGTGGACCGACACGATGATCGATGCGGCGATCTTCCGCGAATGGGTGGTGAATGTCGGCCGCCGCGACGCGCGCGCCCGCATCGCCCACATGCTGTGCGAATTTTCGATGAGGCTCGAGGCGGCGGGGCTCGCCCGGGACCATCGCTACGAGCTGCCGATGACCCAGGAGCAGCTCGCCGACGCGGTCGGGCTCACCTCCGTCCACGTCAACCGGGTGCTGCGCCAACTCGGCGAGGAGGGGCTGATCAGCCGCAACAAGCGATCCGTCGTGATCGAGAGCTGGGGCCGGATCCGCCAGGTCGGCGACTTCAACGAGCGCTACCTCCACCACGACGCGGCCGCCGCCGCGCTTCCGTGAGGCTTTCGCCGGCCCGAGGCTTTCGCGGTGCCGCGTGCCGCGCTAGGTGCGGCGGCCATGGGACAAGCGATCCTCTACGATTACTGGCGCTCGTCGGCGAGCTACCGGGTGCGCATCGCGCTCAACCTGAAGGGCGTCGACTATGAGCGCGTTCCGGTGGACCTCGCGGCGGGCGCGCAGGCGGAGGCGGACTACCGCGCGCGCAATCCGCAGGGCTTCGTGCCGATGCTGGAAATGGACGGGGAGCGGATTGTCCAGAGCCTCGCCATTTGCGACTGGCTCGAGATTGTCCGGCCGGAGCCGCGCCTTCTCCCGCGAGCGCCCGCGGAGCGCGCACATGTGCTGGCGCTCGCCTCGGTCGTCGCCGCCGACATCCATCCGCTCAACAACCTGCGTGTCCTGAAGCATCTCGTCGGGCCGCTGGGCGCGAGCGAAGCGGCGAAGAATGCCTGGGTCGCGCGCTGGATCTCCGACGGATTCGCCGCGCTCGAGGCCATGGCAGCGCCGCGCGCCGGGCGCTACCTTCATGGAGACACGCCGAGCCTCGCCGACATCTTCCTGGTGCCGCAAATGTACAATGCCCGGCGCTTCGAAGTGCCGCTCGACGCCTATCCGACCCTGCTGCGCGCCGACGCGGAAGCGACCGCGCATCCCGCCTTCGCCGCCGCCCATCCGGATGCGGTCAGATAGATATTCCATCCCCGTTATCCTCGTAATCCACAGGCACGCGGCTATTCCCCCGACTCGGAAAGCATGACAGCTTCTCTGTGTGGCCAGGGACGGCCGGTCCGGAAACGGAGCGAACGATCCAGGACACGGCCGGAGCGGGACGCGCCTTTGGGAGCGGCACCGTGCAAGGCGAGGGCGGCTGACGAAGCCGCCGCGACAGCGGCAGCCAGGTGAAAGCCACGGCCAAGGCGGGCGCGGCAGCCTCGGCAGAAGCCCGGCGGGACGAGCGGAAACGGACGGAGACGGCCGTATCGAGCGTTCAGCCAATCCGGACCCGAACGGCCGGCCTCCCCCGGGGGCCTGCCAGACGGGCGAGGGAAGGGCGGCTCTCTACGGGCCGCCGCCGAGGGTGAGGGGGCAACCCCGATCCCGAACATGGCAGGAC
The DNA here is from genome assembly GCA_036399655.1 of Allosphingosinicella sp. GTDB lineage: Bacteria > Pseudomonadota > Alphaproteobacteria > Sphingomonadales > Sphingomonadaceae > Allosphingosinicella. The sequence continues at coordinate 19,820 of DASWMS010000040.1, forward strand.
GGGCGCTCCGGCGTTCATCCTCCCGGACGGTGGCGGATGCGTGGGGGCAGCCCGGGCAACTTCCTTCGGGGATGCGCCAGAACGGCGAACCGGCAGGGCCTTTGGCTCTGCTTGGGGAGCCGGGGCAGCGAACAGGCGGCTTCGGCCTTTCCGATGCGCGGCCCGAAACCGCCCGAGGGCGGACATGATGCCGGTCCCTAACCGGGCTCGCGGACGGGAAACTCTCGGGAATCGGGGGCTGGTGGCGACACCAGCCCCCATTTTTGTGTCCTCCCCATCAAAGCATGGGGAGTGGGGTATGCAAAATCATCCCCTGTATTTGCAGGGGAGGGGGGCCAGGCGAAGGCTGGTGGAGGGGCGGCGGCGAAGCCGCCTGTTCTTTCTGCCGCTGGAAGACGCTCGCTCCGCTCGCGCCCCTCCACCGCACTGCGTGCGGTCCCCCTCCCCTCGAAATCGAGGGGAGGATATCAGGCCACCGTCAGTTCGGCGCCCATCAGTTCCGGAAAGAAGCTTTCGTGCGCGCGGCGGAGGTCGTCGAGCTCGGCGTCGTACCCGCTTTCGACGGCTCGGTTGTTCGGCGCCGTGATGCGCCAGAACAGGGACTGGCCGCCGGTCACCCGGTTGAGGCACCCCGTCGTGCCGATCCTTTTGTACGTCACCGTCTCGCCGAGCGCCTCGCGCAGGCGGGAATAGTCGCTCGTCGTCACGACATAACGTCCCTGGTCCTCGCCGAACCAGCTGGACGTCAGCCAGGGGGTGAAGACTTCGTCGAACTCGGCGCCGATGCCGCTCGCGAGGGCCATTTCGGCCACCGCGACGGCGAGACCTCCGTCGGCGACGTCGTGAACCGCCGTGACCAGTCCGTCGGCGATCAGGCGGCGGACCGCCTCGCCTGTCCGCCGCTCACGAGCGAGGTTCACGGGCGGCGGATCGCCCTCCTCGCGGCCATGCAGCTCGCGCAGCCAGAGCGACTGGCCGAGATGGTCGCAGCCGCCCCCGATGAGGACGATCGCCTCCTCTTCGGCCTTGAACGCGATCGTCGCGGCCTTGCGCCAGTCCTTGAGCAGGCCCACGCCGCCGATGGCAGGCGTCGGCAGGATCGCGCTGCCGCCGCCAGTGGCCTTTGACTCATTGTAGAGGGAGACGTTCCCCGACACGATCGGGAAGGCGAGCGCCCGGCACGCTTCCGCCATGCCTTGGAGACAGCCGGTGAGCTGGGCCATGATCTCGGGCCGCTGCGGGTTGGCGAAGTTGAGGCAATTGGTGATGGCGAGCGGGGTCGCCCCCACTGCGCAAAGGTTTCGGTAGCATTCCGCGACGGCCTGCTTTCCGCCCTCATAAGGATCGGCGAAGCAATAGCGCGGCGTCACGTCCGTGCTCATCGCCAGCGCCTTGTCGCGGCCGTGGACGCGGACCACCGCCGCGTCGCCGCCTGGTCGCTGCACCGTGTCGGCGCCCACCATGTGGTCATATTGCTCCCAGATCCAGCGGCGGCTGGCGAGGTCGGGCGAGGCCATGAGCTTGAGGAGATCGGCACCGAGATCCGCGTGAGGCGGTATGTCGCCGAGCGGCTTCACCTGGGCCCAGGCCTTGTACTCCTCGCGGGTCGCGGAGGGGCGGTCGTAGAGCGGCGCGTCGTCCGCGAGCGGCCCGAGCGGAATGTCGGCCGCGGTTTCGCCGTTCCATTTGAGAACGAGGCGGCCGCCCTCCGGCGCGGCTTCGGTCACCCGGCCGATGACGGCGAAATCGAGCTCCCACTTGCGGAAGATCGCTTCCGCCTCGGCTTCGCGGCCGGGCTTCAGGACCATGAGCATCCGCTCCTGGCTCTCCGAGAGCATCATCTCGTACGGCGTCATCCCCTCCTCGCGGCAGGGGACGGCGTTCATGTTCAGCTCGAGGCCCACGCCGCCCTTGGACGCCATCTCGACGCTCGAGGAGGTGAGCCCCGCCGCGCCCATGTCCTGGATGGCGACGATGGCGTCGGAGGCCATGAGCTCGAGGCAGGCCTCGATCAGGAGCTTCTCGGTGAACGGGTCGCCGACCTGGACGGTGGGGCGCTTCTCCTCGCTGTCTTCGGAGAAGTCGGCCGATGCCATGGTCGCACCGTGAATGCCGTCGCGCCCGGTCTTGGAGCCCACGTAGACGACGCTGTTCCCGACGCCCGCGGCGGCGGAATAGAAGATCTTGTCCTGCTCAGCGATGCCGACGGTCATCGCGTTGACGAGGATGTTGCCGTCATAGGCAGGGTGGAAGTTCACTTCGCCGCCGACGGTCGGCACGCCGACGCAATTGCCGTAGCCGCCGATGCCGGAGACGACGCCGGCGATGAGGTGCTTCATCTTCGGATGGTCCGGACGCCCGAAGCGCAGCGCATTGAGATTGGCGATCGGGCGGGCGCCCATGGTGAAGACATCGCGCAGGATGCCGCCGACTCCCGTCGCCGCGCCCTGATAGGGCTCGATGTAGGAGGGGTGATTGTGGCTCTCCATCTTGAAGATGGCGGCCTGTCCGTCGCCGATGTCGATCACGCCGGCATTCTCGCCCGGGCCGCAGATCACCCAGGGCGCCTCGGTGGGCAGCTTCTTCAAGTGGATGCGAGACGATTTGTACGAGCAATGCTCCGACCACATGACCGAGAAGATGCCGAGCTCGGTGAGGTTGGGCTCGCGGCCCATGGCGGCGAGGACGCGCTCATATTCCTCAGGGCTGAGACCGTGCTCGGCCACGACTTCAGGCGTGATGCTGTTCGTCATGGCGGGCGCACTATCCCATCGAATCCGCTTTGTCGAAGGGGAGGGGAGGATGTAGGGATGATCCCTGTTTGTTCCAACTCAGGAGACATCGCATGAGCGTCGGCCACATTCCCCAAGGCTATCACAGCGTTACGCCCTACCTGATCGTCGACGGGGCTGAGGAAGCGATTCGCTTCTACGGCGAAGCGCTCGGCGCCGAGGAGGTGCTCCGCATGCCCATGGGGGACCGCATCGCGCATGCGGAGGTCAGGATCGGCGACAGCCACGTCATGATATCGGACGAATGGCCGGACATGGGCTATCTTGGCCCCAAGGCACGCGGCGGCGCGACGGCGAGCCTGATGGTCTATCTCGAGGACGTCGACGCGGCCTGGGCGCGCGCGATCGCGGCCGGCTGCAGCGAGGAGCGGCCGCCCGAGACGCAATTCTGGGGCGACCGGATGGGCACGCTGGTGGATCCGTTCGGCCACCGCTGGTCGCTCGCCACCCATGTCGAGGACGTATCGGACGAAGAGCTGCAGCGGCGCATGGCGGAGGCGTTCGGCGGCGCGGGCGGATAATGGGGGCCGCCGTGCCGACATACGCTCGGCGGCGGCGTTCGCGCACTGCAGACCGGGCTTCGACAAGCTCAGCCCTGGCGGGTTGAGGTCAGTCGATTCTCCCGGTTCCACCCACCGCCAGCCTTGAGCCTGTCGAAGGGCGGGTCGCATTCCTCGGAACTTGAAGTTCGAAGAGGGTAAAAAACCGGCCCGGAGCTGCCTCCGGGCCGGCGGTTGAAGTCACGCGTATTGAAGGGGCGGATCAGGTCCGGGCGCGGCAGGTCTGGGCGGGCTTGCCGGGAAGGGTGATGCTGGTGCTCGCCTCGTTGGCGGCGACCGAATAGCCTTCCGCCTTGAACGGCCCGGCGCCGTTTTCCGGAACCAGCCGGGTCGGCGTGCCGAGCTCCTCGAGCCGGACCGCCGCCGTATTGTCGGTGAAGAAATCGACGTAGACGAGGCTGTTGTCCGGGCAGCGATAGGTGCGGCTTGCCTGGATCGACGGGGGGAGGTTCTGGACGGCGGGCGCGGCGCGCTCGGCAGTCTGGTTGTTCTGCGCTTCGGCGTCTTGCGAGCCCTGGCTGCAGGCGTTGAGGGAGATGCCGGCAAGGAAAGCGGCGGCGGCGGATGTTACAATGTTACGTGTCATAGGATTTCGCTCTTTGCGGCCCAAGCCCTTGCAGTCAAGCGCTTTTCCGCCGCGGCCTGCGGTATAAATCGCAGGTTCGACAAGGCGGATTTCTTTCGTTACGCTTGTGGCGGATGGAAGTCGGGGCGGAGACGTATCAGCGCGTGCAGCGCGTCCGGATCGGGCTGACGGGGCTTGCCTTCGTCTTCGTGCTCGTCCTGCTCGCCACGATCCTCGTGCGCCGGCCGAGCGAGGAAGCGCCGCTCACCGCCAATCTCGTCGACCAGCAAAGCAGCCAGCGCGCCGGCGGCGGCAACGCGATGGGCGAGCCGCAGGAACCGCTCGCCGAGCTGGGCGTCGCGCCGGGCAATGCCGAGACGAACACCAGCAACACCAAGGCGGGCCGGCCCGCTGGCAACGCTCCCCAGCGCTAGGGAGGCGGCCGCGCCGCTTGCCCTGGCGGCGCTGCTCGCCTGGGTGGAGCTCGCCGGCGGTCTCTACCTGGGGCCGCACGATGGGTTCTTGCGGGCCGAGGCCCTGTTCTTCCTCGTCTGCCGCCCCTGGGTCCTGATCCTCGCCGCGCTCGTGGCCGGCGGCTGGCCCTTGCGCAGGCGCATCCTCCTCTACGGGGCGACGCTCGCCATCGCCGTGGCCGGCGAAACGAGTCTCCTCCTGATGCTCGGCGCCCCCGATCCCGGTCCCGAGATGCTGCGGGGCCTCGCCGTCGGCGCCGCCGCCGCCGCTGTCGCCGATGTGGCGGTGCAGACGCTTCGCCGCTGGCGGCCGCGGCTCGGCAGCCTCGCCGCTCTCGTCCTGCTCGGCGGCGCCCTGTACCTCGTCAGCGGGACGCGGCTCTACGAGGGGCTGGTGATCGGCCCCACCGCGCCGCGCGAAGCGGCGGGCCCGAAGCCGCCGCTCCTCCTGATGACGGCGCTCCCGATTGTGTGGGGCGATGGCGGCGCGTTCGACCCGAACAGCCGCCCCTCCGAAAGCTACCGGGCGCTGGAGCGCGAGTTCCAGGTCACTCCGATCGACGCGATCGAGCCGCGCACCCTTGGCGGCCACCGTCTGATGCTTCTAGCCCAGCCGCGCCTTCTCGCGCCGGACGAGCTGGTCGCGCTCGACGCATGGGTGAGGGGAGGGGGGCGCATCCTGATCCTCACCGATCCGCTCCTCGCCGCGGCGGGCGAGATCCCGCTCGGCGACGTGCGGCGACCGCCCGACGCCGGCCTGCTCGGCCCGCTCCTCGGCCATTGGGGCGTCGCGCTGAGTCCGGGCAACCGGCGCCGGGATCTCGTCCACCTTGCCGGTCCCGGCGGACTGCGCAGGCTGCTCGTCGACAGGCCGGGAAGCTTCACGGTGACTGGGAATTCCTGCCGCCTGGTGCAGCCGGCCCTTGTTGCGAGCTGCAGGATTGGACGGGGCGAAGCCCTGCTCGTGGCCGATGCGGACCTCCTGACGGACATCTGGGCGCCCGCCGGGCCGCCGCGCGGGCACGAGCGGCATCTCCGGATCGCCGACAACCCGATGATCGTCGCGGACTGGCTCGACAGCCTCGCCGGGGTCGAGCGGGAGCGGGCGGATCGTCCCGTCGCCTGGTTCGCACATGACGGCCGCAGCAGGCTGCGCGCGGTGCTTCATTCCGCGCTGCCGGGACTCGCCGCGCTCGCGGCCGCGTTGCTGCTATTCCTCGCGGGACTCGTTCATGCGAGACGGGACAAGATCTTCAACAAACTTATCCACAGGGATGCCAGCTGAGAACAACTCAAGAACAGATGCACCTATCGACCCATGATTGACCTGCATCTTCCCTCGTGGTGGCATGAAAACCCACGAATAGGCATGAAAACCCCTTTCAAACCCACGCCCTCCCTGTTATTCACATGCCTCTCAAGTTTAGGGGCAATTCCTGGTGATCATGTGATCACGCGGGGCGCGGGTATTGCGCCTTCGCGAACGGGGAAGCTCTGCGCGCGTAAGGGGGTGGGATCGTCGCCGTGGAGTTGGAGCATCTCTTCAACGGAAGCGCGCTCAACGCGGTAGACGGCAAGGGCCGTCTGTCGATTCCTGCCTTCATCCGCGGCGTCGTCGAGCGGCGCTCCGACGCGAAAGCGATCATCGTCGGCGCGCACGAGGTGGACCCCTGCCTCACCTCCTACGATCGCGGCTATGCCCGCCACCTCCATGTCGAAAACGAGCGCCGCCGTCTCCTCGAGGAGAGCCAGGGCGGCGCCGGCGATCCAAGCCATTACCGTCGGGCCCGGCGTACCTTCGGCCTGACCGAGGACGTGCCGTACGACCCCAGCGGCCGCATCATCCTGCCCACGATGATGCGGCGCAAAGGCAGGATCGAGGATCTTGCCCTGTTCGTCGGGGTCGGCGGCACGTTCGAGATCTGGAACCCCTATCTTGCTCTCGAGCATGGCGACGAGGATTTGAAGGAACTCGCCGCCTACCGGCTCGAGGAAAAGGGGCTCCGCCCGTGACCGGCCCAGTAGCGTATCCGGCCGCACCCCATGTGCCCGTCCTGCTGGACGAAGTGATCGCCGGCCTCGCCGTCGGCGAAGGGGAGACCCATGTCGACGGCACCTTCGGCGCCGGCGGCTACACCAAAGCCATTATCGAGAAAGGAGCGGCCCGTGTTTTCGCCTTCGATCGCGATCCCGATGCGATCAGGGAGGGTGAAGAATTCGCCGCTGCTTGCGGGGGGCGCCTGACGCTTGTTCCGGACCGTTTCAGCCGGATGCGTCAGGCGCTTGCCGCCCGCGGAGTCGAGGACGTGGACGGCGTCACGCTCGACATCGGTGTTTCATCGATGCAGCTCGACCGCGCCGAGCGCGGCTTCTCCTTCCAGGGGGACGGCCCGCTCGACATGCGTATGTCGCAGGACGGCGAGAGCGCGGCGGACTTCCTCAACAATGCCGCCGAGGCGGATATCGCCGACGTCATCTTCCGCTACGGCGAAGAGCCAAAGTCGCGCCGCATCGCGCGCGCCATCGTCGCCGCGCGGCCGATCACGCGTACCGGCGAGCTGGCGGCGATCGTCCGCAAGGCGCTGGGCTGGCACCAGGGCATGAAGAAGGACCCGGCGACGCGGACCTTCCAGGCGATCCGCATCCACCTCAACGAGGAGCTGCAGGAGCTGGAAGGCGGGCTGGAAGCGGCCGAGCAGGTTCTGAAGGCCGGCGGGCGTCTCGCCGTCGTCACCTTTCACAGCCTCGAGGACCGGGTCGTGAAGCGCTTCCTGAAAGAGCGCAGCGGCGACCTGCCCTCCGGTTCGCGCCACCTTCCCGACACGACGGCGGGCCGCCGCGCGCCGAGCTTCGAAGCGGTCGCCAAGCCCGTCCGTGCGGGCGAGGCGGAGATCGCACGCAATCCGCGGGCCCGCTCGGCGACGCTCCGCGTCGCCCGCCGCACCGCCGCATCCACTTGGTCACCGATCCGACAGGGAACAGCCTCATGAGCGCCAGAAGCTTCAAGTCGGTCGGCTGGGTCGCGGGCGTGGGCGCCGCGGCGCTCGGCTGCTACATGCTCTCCCTCCAGGTCGCCGCCGAGCGCGCCGAGCTCGCCAGCGTCGAGCGCCGGATCGTTGCCGCCCAGCAGGAAATTCGCGGCCTTCAGACGGAGCTCGGCACGCGCGGCCGCCTCCAGCAGCTCGAGCAGTGGAATTCGGATGTCCTCGCTCTCGCGTCGCCGGCCGCCGGCCAGTTCGTCGAGAACGAAGTCGTGCTCGCCCGCTTCGAGACGCCGCAGAGCGACGCCCTTTCCGGCGCCGCGACCGTGCGGATGGCTTCGGCCGAGGCTGCCACTGCGCCGGCCGTTTCGCCCGCCGCGCCGGCCGCTCCCGCCGAATCGCGCCCGCAGGTCCGCACCGCCGTCGCCGAAGCGCCGGCCGACTCCGGCCGCCCGGTCGTGCGCCGCGCCAGCCTGACCACCAGTGCGACGCCCGCGCCCGTTCCGGCTCCGGCCGCGCGCACGGCCGCAGCGCGTCCCGCGACGACGCGCCCGGCCGCGCGCACCGCCCCTGCTACCGCCGCTGCCAAGGCCCCGGCGCCTCAGCGGAGCGCCTCACTGCTCGACGAGCGCACCACCCGCGCCATCGGCGAGGCGGCGCGGAGCGAGACCCGAACCGCGCGTCCGGCCGCCGCCACGCCGCGTCCCGCCGCCGCCGCGCCGGCCCGTGCGACTCCGGCGCGCCGCACCGCCCAGACCGCCTCCCGCACCCAAGCCAAGAACTGATCGGGCGATGGCAACCGCCGCACTCCGCCCGGAACGGTTCGGCGCTCCCGCGGCCGAGCATCCGCACGCGCTGAGCATCACCTACCAGCGCCTGATGCTGATGCTGCTCATCTTCGCCGGCGTCACCTTCGTCATCGTCATGCGCCTCCTCTTCCTGCAGGTGTTCAGCGACCGGGCGGCGAGCGCGTCGATCGCCAATCCGCTGCTTCCGCCGCGCGGCGACATCGTCGACCGCAACAACATCCCGCTCGCCCGCACCATCGACGCCTGGACCGTGGGCCTGCGCCCGAACGACGTCATCGGCGACCATGCGGTCATCGCCCGCCAACTCGCCGAGCTGATGCCGGAGCGGACGCAGGCGCAGTATCGCGAGATGCTCGCGTCGGACCGCACCTTCATCTACCTGCGCCGCCGCGCGCTCCCCGAGCTCGTCCAGGCGGTGAACGCGCTCGGCGAGCCGGCGCTCGTCTTCAGCCAGGAGCCGGAGCGGCTCTACCCGCAGACCCAGCTCGCCGGCCACGTCCTCGGCTGGACCGACCTCGAAGGGCATGGCGTCGCCGGCATGGAGCGGGTCCTCGAAGAGCGCCTCCTCGATCCGGCACGCCGCGGCGAGCCGGTCGCGCTGGCGATCGACAGCCGTGTCCAGGCCGCAATGGAGGCGGAGCTCGCCGCCGCGGTCACCGCGCAGAATGCGGAAGGCGGCACCGGCATCGTCCTCGACGTGCGCACCGGCGAAGTCGTCGCCATGGCCTCGGCACCGACCTTCAACCCGAACACGCCGGGCCGCACCGACGCCAACTCGCTCTACAACCGCGCCACCATGGGCGTTTACGAGCTCGGCTCGGTCTTCAAGCCGATCACCGTCGCCGCCGCGATGGAAGCGGGCGTCGTCACTTCGCCGGGGCAGCGCTGGGACGCGTCGGCGCCGGTGGCGATCGGCCGCTTCAGCATCGGCGACGACCATCCGCTCGGCCGCGCCATCTCGGTGCCCGAGCTCCTCATCCACTCGTCCAACATCGCCACCGCCCGGATCGCCGACCAGATGGGCGCGGAGCGGATGCAGAAGGCGTTCCGCGACGTGGGCTTCCATGAGCCCGCGCATATCGAGCTCAACGAGCGCACCCGCCCGCTCTGGCCGAGCGAATGGGGCCGCGCCCGCGTCCTCACCAGCGGCTTCGGCCACGGCGTCGCCATCTCGCCGCTGCACCTGGCGTCTGCTTATGCCGCACTCGTCAACGGCGGCATCTGGCGGCCGGCGACCCTGATGCGGGTCCAGGAAGGCCGCGGAGCGCAGGGCCGCCGAATCTATTCGGAGGAGACGAGCCGTCGCATGCGCCAGATGCTGCGCATGATCGTCACCGACGGCACGGGCCGCAAGGGTGAGGCGCCGGGCTTCCGGGTCGGCGGCAAGACCGGCACGGCCGAAAAGGTCGCGGCGGGCGGCGGATATTCGCGCCGGGTCAACGTCTCGACGTTCGCGGCGGCTTTTCCGATGGACGCGCCGCGCTATGTGGTGGTCGTCATGATGGACGCACCGCAGGGAACCGAGGCGAATTCCTTCGTCACCACCGCCGCCTGGACGGCCGCCCCCGTCGTTTCGCGAGTCATCTCGCGTACGGGGCCGCTGCTTGGCATCATCCCCGACGCGGTGCGGGACATCGACACCACGGACCTCAGGCCCTTCGTCGCCTCCCAGGGGAACTGATGCGACTCGGCGCCCTGACCGGCAGCGGCGACGAGACCCTGGTAACCGGCTTCGCAATCGATCATCGGAAGGTCGCCCCTGGCACCGTCTTCGGCGCCTTCCGGGGGGAGCGCTTCAACGGCGAGGATTTCGTGGGCGACGCCGTCGCCTCCGGCGCCGTCGCCGTGGTGGCGCGGCCGGAGGTGAAGGTCGAAGGCGCGGCGCACATCGCGGCCGCGGAGCCCCGGGAGGCGTTCGCGCGGCTTGCGGCGAGATTCTTCGCGCCGTTTCCCAGGAACGTGATCGCGGTGACGGGCACGAACGGCAAGACCTCCAACGTCGAGCTGACGCGGCAGCTCTGGCGCATGGCCGGGCATCCGTCCGCTTCGATCGGCACCTTGGGCGTCACCACCGCCGACGAGCAGGTGACGACGGGTCTCACCACGCCCGACATCGTCACCTTCCTCTCCAACATGGCGGGCCTGGCGAAGATGGGGATCACCCATGCTTCGTTCGAAGCCTCGAGCCACGGCCTGTCGCAATACCGGACGGAGGGGCTGCCGGTTCAGGCGGCGGCGTTCACCAATTTCAGCCGCGACCATCTCGATTATCACGGCACGATGGAGGCTTATTTCGAAGCGAAGATGCGGCTCTTCACCGAAGTGGTGGAGCCCGGCGGCGCGGCCGTGATCTGGATGGACGATCCCAAGTCAGACGAGGTCCTGAAGCGCTGCGAGGCGCGGGGGCTCCGTGTCCTGACGGTCGGGACGAAGGGCGAGACTCTGCGCCTGGTCTCGCGCGAGCCGACACAGCTCGGCCAGAAGCTGACGATCGAGGCGGACGGGGCGCGGCATGTCGTGACGCTCGCCTTGATCGGCGCCTACCAGGCCGCGAACGCACTGACGGCAGCCGGGTTGATCGTGGCCACGGGCGGCGATCTCAAGCAGACGCTGGCAAACCTCGCCCGAGTCCACCCGGTCCGCGGCCGTCTCGAGCGGGCGGTGATCACGCGGGCAGGGGCGCCGATCTACGTCGACTATGCCCACACGCCGGACGCGATCGAGAGCGCTTGTCAGGCCCTGCGTCCGCACACGGAAGGCCGCCTCATCACCGTCTTCGGCGCGGGCGGCGACCGCGACCAGGGCAAGCGGCCCGAGATGGGCGCGGCGGCGATGCGCCTCTCCGATCTCGTCATCGTCACCGACGACAATCCCAGGAGCGAAGACCCCGCCGCCATCCGCCGCGACATCATGGCGGGCGCGCCCGGCGCCCGCGAAGTGGGCGGCCGCCGCGCCGCGATCGAAGCGGCGGTGGCCGAAGCGCGCGAAGGCGACATCATCCTTCTCGCCGGCAAGGGCCACGAGCAGGGCCAGATCGTCGGCGACCGTGTGCTGCCGTTCGACGACGTGCAAGTGGCCCGGGAGTGCGCGGGATGAGGGGGGCTTGCACCGAGGCCGATGGTGCGCCCCTCGACTACGCTCGGGACGAACGAGGCTGTACGCTGCACATCACATATGGGTGTGTCGTTTCTGCTATCGGTGCGGAGCCACCACCTCGTTCGTCCCGAGCGAAGTCGAGGGGCGCAGGCTCCGCGTCCGCGCAGCGCGAAATTGGGGCTCTCGCATGACCTCCCCCCTCTGGACCTCCGATGAGATTGCCGAGGCGACCGGCGGCACCGCGCACGGCGCCTTTTCCGCCAACGGTGTCGCCTTCGACTCCCGCGAGATCGAGGCCGGCGACCTGTTCATCGCACTCAAGGGCGAAGCGACGGACGGGCACCGCTTCGTCGCGCAGGCGCTCGGGCGCGGGGCGGCGGGTGCCATCGTCTCCGAGCCCATCGAAGCGCCGCACATCCTCGTCGCCGACACCACCGGGGCCCTGAACGCCCTCGGCCGCGCCTCCCGCGCCCGCTCCGAAGCCAAGATCGTCGGCGTCACCGGCTCCGCGGGCAAGACCGGGACCAAGGAAGCGCTTTTCGCCGCGCTCGATCGCCCCGCCCGCGGGAAGGCGCATCGCTCGGTCAAGAGCTATAACAACCATACCGGCGTCCCGCTCTCTTTGTCGCGGATGAAGCGCGAAAGCCGCTTCGGCGTCTTCGAAATGGGCATGAACCATGCCGGCGAACTCGCCGCGCTGACCCGGCTCGTGCGGCCGCACGTCGCGATCGTCACCACCATCGCCTCCGCCCACCGGGAATTCTTCGCCACCGAGGCCGACATCGCCGACGCCAAGGGCGAGATTTTCCGGGGTCTGGAGCCGGGCGGCGTCGCGCTCCTCCCCTTCGACAGCCCGCACCGCGACCGCCTTGTCCGCCATGCCGAGCCGCACGCCGCAAGCATCGTCACCTTCGGTTTCGGCGAGGGCGCCGATATCCGCGCCACATACGCGATCCGCGCGGCCTCGGGCGGCACGCTCGTCACGGCGACGATGGGCGACATCCACTTGAGCTACACCGTCTCGCAGCCCGGCGATCACTGGGTCTCGAACTCGCTCGCCGTGATGGGCGCGGTCTATGCCGTCGGCGGCGACCTCGCGGCGGCCGGGCTCGCGCTCGCCGATCTGCCCGGTATCAAGGGCCGGGGGGAGCGGCATCTCGTCCCGATCCACGGCGGCGAGGCCTTGCTGATCGACGAAAGCTACAATGCCAATCCCGCCTCCATGGCCGCGACTTTGCGGACGTTCGGGCTGGAAAAGGTGGATGGCTCCCGCATCGCCGTCCTCGGCGCGATGCGCGAGCTCGGGCCCGGCTCCGACGACTTCCACGCCGGCCTTGCCCCCCATATCGAAGCCGCCAAGGTCGATTACGCCATCCTCGTCGGCGAAGAGATGGGTGCGCTCGCAAAAGCCCTTGGATCGACGTGCGAAATGGCGCATGTCGCGGATGCGGCCGCGGCGGCCGGCCTGGTACAGGACGCGATCGGGCCGGGAGACGCGATACTCGTCAAGGGATCCAATTCCGTCGGACTTGCCGCCCTCGTCGATGCGCTGGCAGCGGAAACTGACCGATGATCTTGTGGCTCTCAGAACAGCTCGGCTTTCCAGGGCTTTTCAACGTCTTCCGCTACATCACCTTCAGGGCGGGCGCCGCGGTGGCGACCGCGCTGATCATCGGCCTCCTGATCGGGCCCAAGTTCATCGGCTGGCTGCGCATCCGGCAGGGCAAGGGCCAGCCGATCCGTACCGACGGGCCGCAGTCGCACCTGTCGAAGCGCGGCACGCCGACCATGGGCGGCCTCATGATCCTGACCTCGATCACTGTCTCGATGCTGCTCTGGATGGATTTCACGAACACGTATCTGTGGGCGTGCCTGTTCATCACGGTCGGCTTCGGGCTGATCGGCTTCCTCGACGATTACGACAAGGTGACGAAGCGGCACCATAAGGGCGTCTCGGCGCGCACCCGCCTCCTCGCCGAGTTCACGGTGGCCGCGGTCGGTTGCTCGGTCATCACCTGGAACGCGGGGACGGCGCTCTACATTCCCTTCTACAACGGGCCGGTGGTCGATCTCGGCTGGTTCTACATCGTGTTCGCGAGCTTCGTCGTGGTGGCGTTCGGCAATGCCGTGAACCTCACCGACGGCCTGGACGGCCTTGCGACCATGCCGGTGATCATCGCCAGCCTCGCATTCCTCGTCATCTCCTACCTGGTCGGGAACGCGGTCTTTTCTTCCTATCTCGGCATCCCCTTCGTGCTCGGCGCGGGAGACTTGACTGTGCTCTGCTCGGCGATCGTCGGAGCAGGCCTTGCCTTTCTCTGGTTCAACGCGCCGCCCGCCGCCGTCTTCATGGGCGACACGGGGAGCCTGGCGCTCGGCGGGGCGCTCGGCGCGATCGCCGTCTCGACCCAGCATGAGATCGTGCTCGGCATCATCGGCGGCCTGTTCGTCGTCGAGGCGATGAGCGTCATAATCCAGGTCTTCTTCTACAAGCGCACCGGCCGCCGGGTCTTCCGCATGGCGCCGATCCACCATCATTTCGAGCAGATCGGCTGGTCGGAGGCGACGGTGGTGATCCGCTTCTGGATCATCAGCTTCGTCCTTGCGCTGGCCGGCCTCTCGACGCTGAAGCTCAGATGATCGCCAGCCCCGCCTATTTCCTTTCCGTCATCCCCGCGAAAGCGGGGATCCAGCGGGCGGCGGTGGGCGTCGCCGAATTCGTCTGGACCCCCGCTTTCGCGGGGGTGACGAGGGTAGGACGATGATCGCGAGTTCCGCCTTTTCGGGGAAACGCTACGCGGTGCTCGGGCTTGCGCGCTCGGGCAGGGCGGTTGTCGACGCGCTCGCGGCGAGCGGGGCGGAGGTGATGGCTTGGGATGCCAGTGAGAAAGCCCGGGAAGAGCTTCGTTCGTCCCGAGCGCAGTCGAGGGGCGGAGGCTCGGACTC
>DASWMS010000041.1:0-12407 GCA_036399655.1 Allosphingosinicella sp.
AGCGCGGCCGGGCCTTGCTCGCCTTCGTCATGGACCGGATGGACGAGAGGCTGAAACGCCGGGCCGAGCGCGAGGTGAAGCGCAAGACCGCGACCTCTCCCCGCAAGCTCCGCCTGCCCGGCAAGCTCACCGACTGCGCCAATGACGACCCCGAAGGGACCGAACTCTTCATCGTCGAAGGCGACAGCGCCGGCGGCTCGGCCAAGCAGGCGCGCGACAGGAAGACGCAGGCGATCTTGCCGATCCGCGGCAAGATATTGAACGTCGCCTCCGCCACCGCCGACAAGATCCGCGCTAATTCGGAAATCGCCGACCTCATCCAGGCGATGGGCTGCGGCTCGCGCGACCGTTTCCGCGGCGAGGAGCTGCGCTACGAGCGGATCGTGATCATGACCGACGCCGACGTCGACGGCGCCCATATCGCGACCCTGCTCATGACCTTCTTCTTCCAGGAAATGCCCGAGCTCGTCCGCTCCGGCCACCTGTTCCTCGCCCAGCCGCCGCTCTACCGCCTCTCCGCGGGCGGCACCGTCGCCTATGCGCGGGACGACGCGCACAAGGCGGAGCTGGAGCGCACGACCTTCAAGAACCGCAAGGTGGACGTCTCGCGCTTCAAGGGTCTGGGCGAAATGAACCCGGGCCAGCTTCGCGAGACGACGATGGACCCGAAGACGCGCTCTCTCATCCGGATCAACCTCCCCGAGGACCCGGAGGGCCGCTATCTGGTGAAGGGCCTGGTCGAGCGGCTGATGGGCCGCAATCCCGAGCACCGCTTCCAGTTCATCCAGAGCCGCGCCGCGGACGTGGACGAGGAAGCGATCGACGCATGACGAAGCGCCGCCAGCCCACGCACCCGGTCCGCCCCGGCTGGACGGTGAAGCGGGCGACCGGCACCGGCGTGGTCGCCGGCCTCGCCGCTTTGGTGCTCGGCCTCTTCTACCCCGGCTGGCCGGGCATGCTCCGCATCCCATACCTCCTCGCAGCGAGCGTGGCGGCGATCTGCGGCCTCTCCATCCTCTGGATGACCGCCGTCGACGCCTTTCGCTACCACCGCCAGCGCCGCGTGCCGCTGCGCGTGTTCGACGTCGTCCTCGCCCTGCTGCTGGCGCTGCCCTCCCTCTGGGCGATCAGCGGATTGCTGGCGGAGGGTTAGTCGATGAGCGCCGTCGAAAGTGGCTGCCACGCCTCCACCCGTTCGGTTCGAGCGAAGTCGAGAACCGTTTTCGAGCGGAGCGAGAATGGGGCTCGGCGGAAAAGAAGAGAGCCTCGGCTTCGCTCGGCAGCGGTCCTCGACGTCGCTCGGACCGAACGGTTGAGGAGGCTCAGGCGAGCGCGCGAAGGCTGGAATGGGCGGTTCTTACCGCCCGGCATCCGCCTCCGCTTCGGCCAGCGCGGCTTCGATCATGCGCTGCCAGGTGGCGGTGTCGCCGGCCGCGGCCATGGCCGGGTCGGGCTCACGCAGGGTCTTCAAAATCGAGACGGCGTCGTCGCGGTAGTCGCGCCAGATGGCGTCGACGCGGTCTCCCGCCGAAGGGTCGCTGCCGTCGGCGTTGATGCTGACGACGCGCCCCGCAATGACGCGCGCGATGCGCTCGACGAGACTGGTGTTGGAAACCGGCATTGACCCTCTCCCGAAGCTGTCATCGCCCAACGATGCAGGGACGAAACGGTTTCGGCGGGCTTTAACCGCTTCTTTGCCGATGCCCGCTAGAGGAGGCTCACCGGCAATCGGGGGAAGGACCAATGGCGACACAGTTCGGGCGCAAGCCGATGCCGGTGACGAGGGACTCGGCGCTTTCCGATCTCGAGGCGCGCCGCGCCGCCTTCATCGCGGCCGAGCGCCAGCGCCGCGCCGCGGAGGGCGAGGTGCAGCATTTCGCTCCCGTCGCGGCGAGCGGCCCGCGGGAGATCCCCACCGGCCCTTTCTTCGTGCGGAGCGACAAGTCGATCGGGATCGCCTATCTCCTCTGGTTCTTCCTCGGCGGCTTCAGCGCCCACCGCTTCTACGTCGGCGCGACCACGACCGCCTGCATCCAGCTCTTCCTGAACATCGGCGGCATCTTCATGCTGCTGAGCGGCGCGGTGGCGAAGGATGTCGGCGGCATGGGCTTCGGCTTCCTGATGATGATGACCGCCGGCATCTGGCTGATCGTCGACATCTTCCTGATCCCCGGCCTCTGCCGCCGCGCCGGCACCGGACGGCCGGGACCGGCGGCGGCGCACGTTTTCGGCTGAGGCGCCTATCCGCTAGGCGCGGGCCGGGCGCTCTCCTCCCATTCGCGGCAGAGCGCGCGCTGGCCCTCGTCGAGCCCGTCGGCGGCGCAGCGGCGCAGCGCTTCGGCGAGGGATCATGTCGATCGGCTCGATGGACGCATCCCGCCGGGCGACGAGGATGCCGAGGCGGCGGTAATGGCCGCGCCAGTCCTCGACGCTGCGCACCTCTGCGCTGTCACGGGCGATCTCGAGCGGTGTCGAATCGATAATCGCCTTCGCCTCTTCGAAGCGGTCGAGCTCGCGCAAGGCGTTGGCGACCCGCGCCCGCATGGCGAGCCCGACGTCGTCCCGCGGCTCGCCGAGCTCCGGCCCGCGCGCGATCAGCTCCTCATGGTAGCGGCGGCGCAGCGCCGGATTGCCGTCCGCCTGCCAGCTTGCCTGGACGAGCATCCAGAGCTGGGTCGCGACCGGCGCCTCCATCCGCCGCATCAGCCAGTAGGCCCGGTAGTAGCTGGTGTCGCCGCTGCGGCGGAGCGCCTGGTATTCCGTCGACGCGACGAGCGGCCGGAGCCGGGCGACCGCGGCTTCGTCGAACGGCTCGTAGACGATGAGGCCGTTGTCCGGACACTCGGGAAGCGCGAGCGGGAAGGACCAGCTGCCGAACGGCTTGCCGTCCGGCCGGGCGCCCCACGTGCTGTAGGAGGAGGTCGTCACATAGGTGAAGTTGCGGCCGCCGATCGGGCAGCGCATCCGCTGCTCGACCGGCATC
Source organism: Allosphingosinicella sp. (assembly GCA_036399655.1). GTDB lineage: Bacteria > Pseudomonadota > Alphaproteobacteria > Sphingomonadales > Sphingomonadaceae > Allosphingosinicella. The sequence continues at coordinate 2,984 of DASWMS010000041.1, forward strand.
CCGGCAGTCGCCGGCGCGGAGATCGCGGCGGCCGCGGCGGCTGCGATCCCGGCGGAGAGAAAGAAGGCGCGCATCGGACCTCCTCAGCTCGAAACCGTGGGGGCGACCAGCGGAAAGCGCGGGATTTCGATGGCGAAGCGCGCGCCGTCGGCGGCGACCATGTTGTAATGGCCTTCCATAGATCCCGTCGGCGTGGTGAGCGGGCAGCCCGAGACATAGTCGAACGATCCGCCCGGCTCGATCAGCGGCTGCTCGCCGACCACGCCGTCGCCCTGGACGACGTGGCTCGCGCCGCGGGCGTCAGAAATCGTCCATTCGCGGCTGACGAGCTGGACCGGCTTCAGGCCGCCATTCTCGATCCGGATATGATAGGCCCAGAACCATCGGCTCTTGCCCGGCTCCGACTGCTCCGGGAGGTAGGAAACGGCGACGCGGACCGTGATGCCGTTGGTGGTGGCGGCGTGCGGGAAGAATTCTTTCACCCGGCTTTTCCTCTACATCTCCGCCGGATAGGTCAACCTCCCGCCGCCCGGCCGCCCATCCGCTTCAGCCACGCGGCTGCGTCAGCCGCCGATCCGCTTCAGCCTGTCGACCAGCCGCTCCCGCGCCGCGAGGATGTCGGCCTGGCGGTCGATCAGCAGGTCGCGGGCGAGGAAATGACCGGTGAGCTTAAGGCCGTCGCGAATTTCGCCCCATTCCGGCGTCCCGCTCCGCGCCTCGACGAGAAAGGGCGGGAGGGCGAGAAGCCGGTCGCGATACTCGCCCGCGCCCTCGCGGCTGACGGCGCGGCCGCTCTTCGGGCTGACGAAGGCGAGGTCCGCTTTGGCGCCGGTCGCGGCGCATTCGCCGAGATCGAGGCCGAAGCCGAGCTCGCCGAGCAGCCCGAGCTCGTAGCGAACGATCTCGGCGCTCCACCCCCGCGCGCTCGGCGCGGCCTCGATCGCCGTCAGCAGCCCGTCGAGGCCGTCGTAGAGCCGCGGATAGGGCTGACCTTCCGGAAGTGCGGCGGCGGTGAGCGCGCAGGCCCAGTCGATCGCGGCAGCCGGCAGGGCTTCGGAGAGGAGATGCGCCCGGCTGTGAACGAGCTCGACGACAAGCTGTGCAAGCTGCTCGTCGGTGCGGGCGCGGTAATCGGCCTGGATGCCGTTGCCCGGGACGAGGACGGGGCGCAGGCGCCGCGACTTGCCGCCGCGCACGTAGCCTGGCTGGAGGCCGTCCACGGGCGTCAGCGCGCGGACGATCGCGCCATGTTCGCCATGCGCCCTCACCGCGCAGACGATCGCCTGTGTCTCGATCCGCATCCGGGACCGTCAGTAACCGATCCTCCACGCTTTTGCGCTAGCGGGGTGCGCAAGGCGGAGCATCCGATGTACCAAATGCCCATAGTCCAGAGAAGCACACGCGCCCGAACGCTGGACAGCCCGCCCCCGGCATCGGCCCGGGCGCGGCTCGACGACGGCTTCGGCCGCCGCTTCGTCCTCTTCGCAGACGCGGAGGAGGAGTTCGACTGGACGCAGCCGCTGCGGCGCGAGAATGTCGGGACCACGGCCGTCGCCGCGCTTCCCGAGGCCAATCGCCGCTTCGCGGCGCGCGGCCTCGTTCCCACCTATCTGGTCGACTGGCCGGTCGCCGCCGATCCCGCGAGCGCCGACGCGATCGCCGGCATGGTGGCGGCGGGCGAATGCGACGTCGGCACGCAGCTCCACCCGTGGGTCAATCCGCCGCACGACGAAAGCGTCAGCCGGGCGAACAGCTTCGTCGGGGCCCTTCCCGCGGCGCTCGAGCAGGCGAAGATCGCCGCTCTCACCGCAAAGCTCACCGAGGCGTTCGGCACGCGGCCCGTCGTCTACCGCGCCGGTCGCTACGGCATCGGCCCGAACACCGCGCGCAGCCTCGCTAGGGAAGGCTATTGCATGGACGTCTCCGTGCGCGCCCTGTTCGATTACAGCGGCGAAGGCGGCGCGGACTTCACCGATCATCCGATCTGGCCCTATTGGCTGGAGAACGGCCTTCTCGAAGTCCCGCTCACCGCCTGCCTCACCGGCGCGCTGAGCGGCAGCCCGTCCCTTCTGCGACGCGAGCGCCTGCGCGGCCCCTTCTCCCGTATCGGCCTCCTCAACCGGGTGCCGTTGACTCCCGAAGGCACGACCCTCGCCGAAGCGCTCTACGCCATCGAAGTGCTGCTGGACCGCGGCACGCGCCTGTTCAGCCTCTCCTTTCACACGCCGTCGGTCGTGCCCGGCCACACGCCCTACGTGCGCGACGCCGACGATCTCCGGACCTTCTGGGCGTGGTGGGATGGCGTGTTCGACCTGTTCGAAAAGCACGGTGTCGCGCCCGCGCGCGCCGGCGACATCCTCGCCGCGGCGGAGGCCTGACATGCTCCTTCAGCGCATCGACCTCGCCGAGGCCGCCCCGACCGACATCTGGCCGTCCGCGCCCGCCGCCGCGCCGCGCAGCATGGCCGATCATTGGGACGACCTCGCCGCGAACGCCTCCGAGCCGAACGTCTTCGCCGAACGCTGGTTCGTCGGCCCCGGCGTCCGCAACATGCTGTCGCCCGGCCGCACCCGGATGATCGCCGTTTGGGCGAATGGCGGCGACACCCTCGTCGGCCTCCTGCCGCTGCGGATCGAGGAGCGCTACGGACGCACGCCGGTCCGCCACGTGCAGAACTGGGTCCACGATCACGCCTTTCTCGGGACGCCGCTCGTCCGCCGCGGGCGCGAGCGCGAATTCTGGGCCGAGATCCTCGCCACTCTCGACGGCGCCGACTGGGCACCCGGCTTCCTCCACCTGACGGGCATCGCCGAGGACGGCCCCGTCCACCGCGGCCTCGCCGAAGCCGCCGCCGCGGCCGGACGACCCTGCGCCGTCGTGCACCGCATGCGCCGCGCCCTCCTCGAGTCCGGCCTGACGCCGCAAGCCTATCAGGAAGCAGCGGTGCGCAAGAAGAAGCGCAAGGAGCTGGGGCGCCTGCGCTCGCGCCTCGCCGAGCTCGGCGACGTGCGGTTCGAGACTCTGGAGCGTCCCGAGGACGCGCCGGGCTGGTGCGAGGATTTCCTCGCTCTCGAAGCCGCGGGCTGGAAGGGCAAGGACGGCTCCGCTTTCGCAAGGGAGCCCAGGACCGCCGCCTTCTTCCGCGAAATGTTCGCCGGCGCCTTCGAAGCGGGCAAGCTGGAGGTGCTGCGTCTCGCCGTTGACGGCAAGCCGATCGCCATGCTCGTCAACCTGCATGCGGAGGGCGGCGGCTTCTCCTACAAGATTGCCTTCGACGAGGATTATGCCCGCTACTCGCCGGGCGTGATGATCGAGATCGAGAATCTGCGCCTGCTCGCCCGCCCCGGCTTCGCCTGGATGGACAGCTGCGCGGCTGAGGATCATCCGATGATCGACAGCCTCTGGCGGGAGCGCCGCTCGATCGTGCGCCTCACCGTGCCGCTTGCCGGTGCGAAGCGCGCCGCCACCTTCCGCATCTGCCGCGCGCTCGAGGACGGCTCGGCGCTGGTGCGCCGCCTGAGGAACCGCCGCAATGCCTGACCGCATCTTCCCCGCCGAAGCCCTCGCCGCCTTCGATGCCGCTTACCCCGAAGAGCCTCACAAGCTGCGCCACGACATGGCGGGCCACCCGCTCTTCACCCTGGAAGCACTGTCGGCGCTCGCCGTCCGGCTCGATCCCAGGCATGTCGAGTATAATGCGGGAGACCTTCCGGTCGGGATCGATCCGGACGACGTGCCGGGCAACGGCCTCTCCATCGCCGAGACGATCCGCGGGATCGAGCATTGCGGATCGTGGATGGTGCTGAAGTTCGTCGAGAACGACCCCACCTACCGTGCCGTCATGGAGGAGACCCTCGCCGCCCTCGCACCCGTCGTCGGGCCGCGCACCGGCGAGATGCTGAAGCGCGAAGCCTTCATCTTTGTGAGCTCGCCGGGAGCGGTCACGCCCTTCCACTTCGATCCCGAGCACAATGTCCTGCTCCAGCTTCGCGGCTCCAAGGTGATGACGATCTTCCCGGCCGCGGACGAGGCGGTGGTTGCAGGGACGGCGCACGAGGCGTTCCACCAGGGCGGCCACCGCAACCTGCCGTGGCGGGACGAGCTGGCGGCGGCCGGGCGGCCCTTCCCGCTCGCCCCAGGCGAGGCGGTCTACGTCCCCGTCAAGGCGCCGCACTGGGTCAAGAACGGACCCGAAGTCTCGATCAGCCTGTCGATCACCTGGCGCTCCGAGTGGAGCTATGCCGAGGCGGACGCGCGGGGCATGAACCACGTCCTGCGGCGCTTCGGCCTCGACCCCGCCCCGCCCCAGCGCTTCCCCGCCCGCAACGCGGCCAAGGCGCTCGCCTACCGCACCATCCGCAAGGCGAAGAACCTCAGGGCCTAAGGGCATCGATGAGTGCCTCGACCTCTTCCATCGTGCTGTAGTGGCAGAGGCCGACGCGGACGAAGCCGCCTTCGTCCCACAGGCCGTAGCGGGTGACCGGCTCGACCGCGTAGAAATGGCCGGACCAGGCGTGGATGCCGCGGGCCGCGAGATGGGCGGCGATGTCGTGCGTCTCGCGGCCTTCGATCCGGAAAGCGAAGGTGGGGACCCTCCCCTCCATGGTCGGCGGGCCGTAGAGGGTGGCGCCGACCTCGGCGAGGCCGGCGATCAGGCGTTCGCCCAGCACCCGCTCATATTCGACGCAGCCCGCCATCGCGGCGACCAGCGCTTCGCGGCGGCTGGCGGGCGCTGACGGCGCGAGTTCGCGGCCGAGCCATTCCAGATATTCGATCGTGCCGAGCACGCCCGCCTGCCCTTCGAAGGATTGCGTGCCGGTCTCGAAGCGGACGGCGGAGGGATCGATCGAGGCGGGCCGGACCTTGTAGGCGGTGAGCCGGTCCATGACCTCCGCGCGGCCCCAGAGCACGCCCTGGTGCGGCCCGAAGAACTTGTAGGTCGAGCAGGCGAGGAAGTCGCAGCCGAGGGCGCGCACGTCGGTCGGCACGTGCGGCACGGACTGGACGGCGTCGACGAAGACGAGCGCGTCCGAGCCGGCACGGACGAGCCGGACGATCTCGGCGACGTCGTTGAGCGTGCCGAGCGCGTTGCTGGCGCCGCCCACCGCCACGAGGCGGGTGCGCGGGCCCAGAAGACCGGGGAGCATGTCCAAGCGCAGGGTGCCGCTGGCGAGATCGATTTCGATCCACTTCACGGTCACGCCGCGGTCCGCCGCCGCCATCGCCCAAGGGGTGACGTTGGCGTCGTGATCGAGCCGCGACAGGATGATCTCGTCGCCTTCGTGCCACTCTCGCGCCAGCGCCCGGGAGAGCGAAAAGGTGAGCGTGGTCATGTTCGGACCGAAGGCGATTTCGCCCGGCTCGCCGCCGAGCAGGTCGGCCATCGCCTCGTGCGCGGCGCGGCTCAGCGCGTCGGTCTCGACCGAGCTTCCGAAGGTGCCACCTGAATTGGCGCTGCCCCGCTCCAGATGCTCCGCCATCCGACGGATCGCGGCGCGGCACGCCTGCGTCCCGCCCGGCGCGTCGAAATAGATGCGCGGGCGGCCCTCGTCACTGGTGGCGAGCGCCGGGAATTCGGCGCGGACCCGGTCGATCGGGAAGGTCATGGAAACTCCTCGTTTTCACCCGCTCGGGTGGAAATAATCGTAGATGCCGCGCGCCATCGTCTTGGAAATTCCGGGTGCCTTTTCGAGATCCTGAAGCGCCGCGTTCTTGACCGCGCGAGCGGTGCCGAAGTGCATCAGCAAGGCGCGCTTCCGGTTCGGGCCGATGCCCGGCACTTCGTCGAGCGGGCTCGCCGCCATCGACTTGGCGCGCTTCTGGCGGTGGGCGCCGATGGCGAAGCGGTGCGCCTCGTCGCGCAGGCGCTGGAGAAAGAAGAGCACCGGCGAATTGGGCGGGAGCTGGAAGTCGCGGCCGCTCGGCAAGTGCATCGTCTCGCGCCCGGCATTTCGGTCCGGGCCCTTGGAAATGGCGACCACCGGCACGTCGTGAATGCCGGCATCCTCCAGCGTCTCGACGACGGCCGAGAGCTGGCCCTTGCCGCCGTCGATCAGCAGCAGGTCCGGCCAGTCGCCCTTGCTCCGGTCCGGGTCCTCCTTCTCGAGCCGCGCGAAGCGGCGGGACAGGACTTCGCGCATCATCGCGAAATCGTCGCCGGGCGCCGTCTCAGGGCGCTTGATGTTGAACTTCCTGTACGCGTTCTTGCGCATCCCCTCCGGCCCCGCGACGATCATCGCGCCGACCGCGTTGGTGCCCATGACGTGGCTGTTGTCGTAGACTTCGATCCGGTCGGGCGGCTCGGGCAGCTCGAGGATCTCGGTCAGCGCCCGCAAGGTCTTCGCCTGGGTGCTGGTCTCGGCGAGGTGGCGGTCGAGCTCCTCCTCGGCGTTGCGCTTGGCGGTGCTCACCATCTTCACATGGTCGCCGCGCTGCGGGACGCGGAGGACGACCTTTCTTTCCGCGCGCTCCGACAAGGCCTCGGAGAGCAGCTCCGCTTCCGGCACCATCCGGTCGAGCAAGATCTGCTTGGGCGGCGGCACTTCCTCGTAGAATTGCATCAGGAAGCTCGCCAGCACCTCGTCCTCGGGAACGTCGTTGGTGTGCGCGGGGAAGAAGCTCCGGTGCCCCCAATTGTTGCCGCCGCGGATGAAAAAGGCCTGGATGCACATCGTCCCGCCCTTGCAGGCCAATGCGAAGATGTCGGCGTCGCCGAGGCCTTCGGCAGCGATGGTCTGCGTCCCCTGGATGAAGGTCAAAGCGCGGAGGCGGTCGCGCATCACGGCGGCCTGCTCGAAGTCCATCGCTTCGGCCGCTTCCTGCATCTGCCCGGCGAGCTTCTGCTGCACCTTGGTCGATTTGCCCGCGAGGAAGTCCTTCGCGTCGCCGACCAGATCGGCATAATCCTCCCTGGTCACCCGCTCCACGCACGGGGCCGAGCAGCGCTTGATCTGGTAAAGGAGGCAGGGGCGCTTGCGGGTGGCGAAGAAGCTGTCGGTGCAGCTCCGGAGCAGGAACAGCTTCTGGAGCGCGTTCAGGGTCCGGGTGACCGATCCGGCGCTGGCGAACGGCCCGTAATATTGCCCCTTGTGCCGCCGCGCGCCGCGATGCTTGCGCACCTGGGGGAAGTCGTGATCTTCGCGCAGCAGGATGAAGGGGAAGCTTTTGTCGTCGCGCAGGAGGACGTTGTAGGCCGGCCGGTAGCGCTTGATGAGCTGCGCTTCGAGGAGCAAGGCCTCGGCTTCGGTGTTCGTCGTGACGATCTGCATCGAGCGGGTCTGCGACACCATGCGCTGCAGCCGCTTCGAAAGCCGCGACACCTGGGTGTAGTTGGTCACCCGGTTCCTGAGCGCCCGCGCCTTGCCGACGTACAGCACCTCGCCTTTGGCATCGAGCATCCGGTAGACGCCCGAACGCACCGGCAGCGTCTTAACGACGGAGCGGATCGCGGCCACGCCCTGCTCGATGTCGGGCAGGTCCGAACCGCGCACCGTGTAGGCGGAATTCTCCTCGTTGAAGCGGTCTGGCGTGGTGTCGGTCACAGGCGTGATCTAGGGAGCGGGAGCGCGGGCCGCTACCGGCTTTTGGCCGCGAACCAGAGATGGTTGCGCGTGCCCTTGTGCCCCGCCGAGCGCACCCGCACTTCATCGACGGCGAACCGCTCCGCCTTCAGGCGCCGGGTGAAGGCGGCGTCGGCGTTGGAGGACCAGATGGCGAGCACCCCGCCCGGCTTCAGTGCATACTTGGCGGCGCGCAGCCCCGCCGGCGCGTAGATACGGTCGTTGGTCTCGACGACCAGGGCGTGCGGCCCGTTGTCGACGTCGAGCAGGATCGCGTCCCACCTGGCCCGGCTCCGGCCGATGGTGGCGGCGACGTCCTCCTGCGCGATCGTCACGCGGGGATCGTCGAGGCTGCCGGCATGAATGTGCGCCAGCGGCCCCCGCGCCCAGGCGACCACCGCCGGCACCAGCTCCGAGACGGTCACCTTGGCATCGGCCGGAAGCACCGCCAGCGCCTCGCGCAGCGTGAATCCCATGCCGAGCCCGCCGATCAGCATCGCCGGCCGCGCCCGCCCCGCGATGCGCTCCCACGCGATCCGTGCCAGCGCCTCCTCGGTGCCCGCAGCGCGGCTGGTCATCAGCTCGATGGTGCCGGTCATGATCTGATACTCCTCGCCGCGCCGGTAAAGCCGCAGCTCCGGCCCGCCGCCCGGCATCGGCGCGGTATCGAGAAGGACTCGCGGGATCATCGCGGCGGGGCTTGGGGAACCGGGACCTCGCCCGTGCGCCAGAAGAGGTCGACCAGCTCCGCCGGCATCTCGCCCGACTGGAAGCCGGGGTCCATTGCAGGAACCGGCGCAGCGCCGCCCGCGGCGCGCCGCTCCCGCTCCCGACGCTCCCACTCGCCGTTGCGCCACGCCGAGACGGCCCTGACGAAATTCCCAAGGCCTGGTGCGAGCCGCGCCGCATGCCGGTCGCACCAGGCCGCGAAGGCGCCCGCGTCGAGCCGCGGCATTCCGGCCGCAGAGCCGGTCGCCGAGCAGGCGACGCCGAGCGCCCCCCTGCGGCGATAGTTCGGCTCCGGAGTGATGAAGCGGACGGCCAGGAAGGTGCCGTCGGCGAACCAGGCGTAGCGCCACGCCGCCTCTCCGGGCTCCTGCGTCATGTCGTCCAGCTCGCCCGAGCGAACCAGGAGGTCCTCCGTGCGCCGGTCGATCTCGACATTCCGAATCAGGTTCGGGAACAGCATGTCAAGCGAGTCGGTCGCGTAGAGGCGGGCGGTGACGCCGGGGGCGCCGGGCAGCAGTTCCGCGCCGAGCGGCGGCACCAGGAAGGGTGCAACGCCGGACCAGCCCCTCTCCTCGGCGCTGCGGCAGGACTGCGCCGCGATGCGCAGCGCGAGATCGGCATCCACCGACTCGCGCAGCCGCTCCGGCGCAATGTCGACGCGGCAGACGATCCCGTTCGAATGACTGCCGGTGACGACGATGAGGGCGTCGGGATAGACGAAGCGAACCGCGCCCCCGAGCGCTTGCCGTTCGCGCACCAGCGGCTCGCCGTGCTCGGCCACCACCTGTGCGACGAGCCGGGCGAAGGCCGCATCGCGCCGCTGGCTGAAGGTCGCCTCCGGCCCCGCTTCGACCGGCTCGCCGCGCACGGTGACGGCGGACGCCAGCGGCTCGAGCACGCGCCCCTGCTGCGCGGCGGCAGGTGCGGGCGCGGCGAGGAAGGCGGCGGTCGTCAATGCGAGGGTGCTCAGGCGCGTGAAAGTTGACCAAGTTGAAGCCACGTCAGGGCAAAAGCGGTCAAATTTCGACGCCGGCGTGGCGCTGAGGGCGGCGATGGACATGGCTGCGGTGCGAGTCGTCATGCGGCGACCGGACCACAGCTTTTCCTACTTTGAAAGCGGTGGTGCGCGGCCCGCG
>DASWMS010000042.1:0-40566 GCA_036399655.1 Allosphingosinicella sp.
CACTCGCTCGCCACGCTCTCCGGGTGGAACTGGACGCCGTGGATCGGGAGGTGCCGGTGCGCCAGCCCCTGGATCGTCCCGTCTTCCGCGCTCGCCGTGACGTGGAGGCAGTCGGGCATGCTCTCCGGCGCGAGTGTCAGCGAATGGTAGCGGGTGGCGGCGAAAGGCGAGGGGAGGCCGCCGAAGACCCCCGTGCCGTCATGGCCGATGGCCGAGACCTTGCCGTGCATGAGGCGGGGCGCCCGCACCACCCGCGCGCCGAAATGCTGCCCGATTGCCTGGTGGCCTAGGCAGACGCCGAGCAAAGGCCGCTTCGCCTCGGCGCAGGCCGCGACCAGATCGAGCGACACGCCGGCCTCGCCGGGCGTGCCCGGACCGGGCGAGATCAGGATGCCGTCCGCGCCGCCCGCCAGCGCCTCGGCGGCGGTGATCGCGTCGCTGCGCTCGACCCGGACCTCGGCCCCGAGCGCGGCGAGGTAATGGACGAGGTTCCAGGTGAAGCTGTCGTAATTGTCGAGGACGAGGATGCGCGGCGCCGCCACGAAAACGTCCGCCCGCCCGCCTGCCGCGCCGCCCCGCCGGCCTCAGCGAGTCTCCAATGCCTGGCGGGCGCGGCGGATCGCATCCTCGTTGCGCGTGATCTCGACGGAGTTGCGCGCGGCGCGGGCGAGCTGCTCGGCGATTTCTGGCCCCATCTGCGCCTGGAGGTCGGCGCGCGCGCCCTGGACCGCCTGGCAGCCTTCGCTCGGCGGCGTGCCGACGGGCGGCGGTCCCGGCGGGCAGCTCGCCTGGCCGGCGATCCGCTCCGTCACCGTTACCACATAGACGCCGTTCGGCGCCTGCACCGCGCGGGCGCGGCCCTGGGGCAGGCTGAACAGCGCGGCGAGCGGCGGCGGCACTTCGGCGCCGCGGCGCAGGAGGTCGATCCTCTTCTGGTCGACCGGCTGCGGCGCGGGGAGGCGTATGCCGGCTTCGGCGAAGGCGCGGGCCGGTGCCGTGCCGCCGTTGATCGCGGCCGCGATCCGGTCGGCGAGCGCCCGGGCGCGCTGCGACGCCTGCTGCTGGACGAGGTCGGCGCGGACCCGGTCGCGGACCTGCTGCAGCGGCGGCACGGCGGCCGGAATGACGCGGGCGACGGCGACGAGCGCATAGCGCTGGTTCGGAGTCAGCGTCTCGACGGTGGGCTCGGGATCCTCGGGATCGACCATGAAGGCGCCCCGAACGATGGCGGGAATCTCGGCAGGCGCCTGCCACTGGACGCCGGGCGCGGCGCCCGCCGCGGTGATCGGCGGCGTCTCGACCACGGCCAGCCGCTCGGCGCGCGCGACCTCCTCGAAGCTCTCGCCGTTCGCGAGCCGCTCCTCGATCGCGCCGATCGCATTGCCGATCGCCTCCTCGCCCTTGCGCTGCTCGATGGCGGTGACGATTTCCGCGCGCACCGCTGCGAGCGGACGCGCCGCGGCGCGGTTGATCGCTTCGACCCGCACCACGTGCCAGCCGAGCGGCGAGCGCACCGGCCCGACCAGCGCGCCCTGCGCCGCCGCGAAGACCTGGCCGGCGATCTGGGCGTTGGCGATATTGGTGAACTGCTCGCGGGTCTGCGCGCCGAGATTGACGTCGGCGGGGCTCCGCCCGGCCTGCTGCGCCGCCTGGACGAAGTTGGCGCCGCCGCCGGCGCGCGCCACGAAGGTGCGGGCCTCGGCTTCGCTGCGCAGGATGATCTGCTGGATGGAGCGGGTCTCGGTGCCCGCATAGCGCGCCTGGTTCTGCTGGTAATAAGCGGCGATCTCCTGGTCGGTCGCGCGCGCGCCGGCGGCGGCCTGGTCGCGGGTGATCAAAGCATAGCGCAGCACGCGGCGCTCCGGCACGGTGTAGCGGCCGCGGTTCTGCTGGTAATGCGCTGCGATCTGGGCGTCGGTCGGGTTGATCCCCGCGGCCGTCGCCTCGTTCGGCACGACGCCGATCAGGCCGCGCCGCCGCTCGAGGAGGAGCGAGGCATATTGGAGCGTGATCGGCTCGGGCGGCGCGACGTTCCTCGCCAGCGGCTCCTGAAGCTGCCGCTCCATCAGGTCGTAGGCGATCTCGCGGCGGATCTCGGCTTCGGTGAGGCCGAGGGTCTGGATGCGCTGGCGGAAGGTCGTGTCGTCGAACTGCCCCGCGAGATTGTGGAAGGCGGGGATGGCGACCAGCACCCGGTCGATCATCACGTCGGAAACGGTGAGGCCCTTGGCGCGGCCATATTCCCAGATGGCGCGGCGGGTGACGAGCTGGTCGAGCGCGTCCTCATAGGCCCCGGCAGCGAGAAGCTGCGCCATGGTGACGTCGGGATTCTGCTGCTGGATCTCGCGCAGGCGCCGCTGGAGCACGGCGTCGATCTCGGCCGACTTGAGCTCCTCGCCGCCCACCGTGACGAGCGTGTCGCCCCGTTGCGCGCCGCCGCCCCCCATGCCGCCCATGCCGCCGGTGCCGTCCGTGCCGAAGCCGGTGACGACGATCGCGCCCACCGCGAGGACGAGGAAGGCCAGCATCAGCCACTGGGTCAGCTTGCTGCGAAAGGTCTTCATCGATCACTCTTCGTTGGCGCGCGCGTTGCGGGTGAGGGAGGGGAAGCCGGAAGGCCCGGCGGCGGCGGACCATAGAAAAGGCGTGTCCCGCCCGCAACCGGCGATATGTGCCGGTGCAGGGAAGGGGCGATCTTGGCGGGGCGGCCCGCGCCTGCTAGCGCCCCGTTCCGCATCCACGCAGAAGAAGGACGGACGAGACGTGCACCTGCGCCGCAAGCTGATCGTCGGCAACTGGAAGATGAACGGCAGCCTCGCCGCTTTGGGCGAGATCGCGGCCATCGCCGACGCCGCGCGGGGCGCAGCGGGCGCCGACGTCGCCATCTGCCCGCCCTTCACCCTCATCGCCCCGGCCGTCACCCGCGCCGGCGGCATGCTCCCGATCGGCGCGCAGGATTGCCACCCGAAAGCATCGGGCGCCCATACCGGCTGCGTCTCCGTCGCCATGCTCAGGGAAGCCGGCGCGAAGCTCGTGATCGTCGGCCATTCGGAGCGCCGCCAGGACCAGGGCGAGACCGACGATCTCGTCCGTGCCAAGGCGGAGGCCGCGCTCGCCGGGGGCCTCACCGCCATCGTCTGCGTCGGCGAGAGCGAGGCCCAGCGCCTCGCCGGCGACCATGTCGAAATCGTCACCCGCCAGCTCGCCGGGTCGATCCCGGACGAGGCCGGCGAGGGCGAGCTCGTCGTCGCCTATGAGCCGATCTGGGCGATCGGCACGGGCAACGTCGCGACGCCGATCGACGTCGAGCTCATGCACAACGTCATCCGCCGCACCCTGACCGCCCGCTTCGGCGAGCGCGGCGGCCGCGTCCGCATCCTCTACGGCGGGTCCGTAAAGCCCGACAACGCCCGCGAGATCCTCGCCGTCGACGACGTGGACGGCGCACTCGTCGGCGGCGCCAGCCTCACCGCGAAGGACTTCCTCCCGATCATAGAAGCGGCGGCGAGGAGCTGAGAAGGGGTCTGCGCGCTGCAAACCGGGCTTTGACAGGCTCAGCCCTAGCGGGTGGGGAGTAGGGCCGCACACATTTTCAAAACCGCTAGCCCTGAGCTTGTCGAAGGGCGGCGTGCAGCGCTCAGCTTTGACGATCCATCCCGCACCGCACCATTGATCGCGCGCGCCCGATCCCCTAAGTCCCCACCCAATTCCGCACATCGACGAAAGCCGCGAAGCCATGGGCCTGTTCACCTTCCTCCTCATCATCCAGACCCTGGTCGCGCTGGCGATGGTCATCGTCATCCTGATGCAGCGCTCGGAAGGCGGCGGCCTCACCGGCGGCAGCCCGTCCGGCCTCATGACCGCGCGCGGCGCCGCGGACTTCCTGACCCGCTCGACCGCGATCCTGGCGACGATCTTCGTCGTCCTCTCCATCGTCCTCGCCGCGCTGGCCGCCCGCGCCGGCGGTCCCCGCGTCATCGATCCCGCCGCCCTCCAGCGCCCGGCCTCGCCCCTCCCGCAGCAGGGCCCGACCCAGCCCATTCCGGGCAGCGGCGGCGCCGTCCTCCCGACCGGCCCGACCTCGACGCAGCAGGGCGCCGCCCCCGGCTCGATCCCCGGCGCCGGCGCGCCCGGCGCCCCGGGCCAGGCCCCCGCCGGCATCGCCGCTCCCCCGGCGCAGGCGCCCGCAGCCCCCGCAGCTCCCGCGAACAAGCAATAAGAGACCCGCTCTGCCGGATCCCCTCCCCCTCGAGGGGAGGGGCTCAACTGCCGCGCCCGGGCTCGAACGCCGAACCCGGGATTATTTCCGCCCGCGCCCGATTCTCCGCCTTGCCCTTACCCGCCGCACCCGCTTAAGCCTGTCCTCCCATGACCCGGTTCATTTTCATCACCGGCGGCGTGGTCTCCAGCCTCGGCAAGGGCCTGATGGCCGCCAGCCTCGCCGCCCTTCTCCAGGCGCGCGGCTACAAGGTCCGCATCCGCAAGTTCGATCCGTACCTCAACGTCGATCCGGGCACGATGTCGCCCTATCAGCACGGCGAAGTCTATGTGACGGACGACGGCGCCGAGACCGATCTCGACCTCGGCCATTACGAGCGCTTCACCGGCGTGGCCGCGCGCCAGAGCGACAACATCACCACCGGCCGCATCTACCGCGACATCATCATGAAGGAGCGCCGCGGCGACTATCTCGGCGCCACCGTCCAGGTGATCCCGCACGTCACGAACGAGATCAAGGCCTTCGCCCGGGCCGAGCTCGTCGACAACAATGGCGACGATCTCGATTTCCTCATCTGCGAGATCGGCGGCACCGTCGGCGACATCGAATCGCTGCCTTTCATCGAAGCGATCCGCCAGTTGCGCAACGACCTCGGCCGCGACCGGACGCTCTCGATCCACACCACGCTCGTCCCCTACATCGCGGCGGCCGGCGAACTGAAGACCAAGCCGACGCAGCACAGCGTCCGCGACCTGACGAGCCTCGGCATCCAGCCCGACCTCCTCCTTTGCCGAGTCGATCGCCCGCTCCCCGAAGGCGAGCGCGCCAAGATCGCGCAATTCTGCAACGTGCGGAAGGAAGCGGTCATCCCCGCGCTCGACGCGAAGAGCATCTACGCCGTCCCGCTTCAATATCACCGCGAGGGCCTCGACGCCGAAGTCCTGCGCGCCTTCGGCATCGACGACGCGCCGGAGCCGGACGTCGCCCGCTGGGACGACATTCTCGACCGCCTCTGGAACCCGGAAGGCGAAGTCACGATCGGCGTGGTCGGCAAATATGTCGGCCTCCAGGACGCCTACAAGTCGCTGACCGAAGCGCTCGTCCACGGCGGCCTCGCCAACCGCGTCAAGGTCAACATACGCTGGCTCGACGCCGAGCTGTTCGAGCATCCCGAAACGGAAGTCGCCGCCAGCCTCGAGCCCTGCCACGCCATCCTCGTCCCCGGCGGCTTCGGCGAGCGCGGCAGCGAAGGCAAGATCGCCAGCGTCCAGTTCGCGCGCGAACGCGGCGTACCCTTCTTCGGCATCTGCCTCGGCATGCAGATGGCCTGCATCGAAGGCGCCCGGAACACCGCTGGCATCGCGGGCGCAAGCAGCACCGAGTTCGGCGACTCCAAGGAGCCCGTCGTCGGCCTCATCACCGAATGGATGACGTCCGAAGGGTTGCGGCAGCGCAGAGAAGCCGCCGGCGACCTCGGCGGCACGATGCGCCTCGGCGCCTACGAAGCCGAGCTCGGCGGCAACAGCCACGTGGCGAGCATCTATGGCTCGAACCGCATTTCCGAGCGCCACCGCCACAGGTACGAAGTCAACGTCCACTATCGGGACGCGCTGGAGCAGGGCGGCCTCGTCTTCTCGGGTATGAGCCCCGATGGGGCATTGCCGGAGATCGTCGAACGCCCGGACCATCCCTGGTTCGTCGGTGTCCAGTTCCACCCGGAGCTCAAGTCGAAACCGTTCGACCCGCATCCGCTCTTCGCGAGCTTTATCGGGGCGGCCGTGAAGCAGTCTCGCCTCGTCTAGGCTCACCCGCAGGCACGCAAGACCGAACTGAAGCTTTTGTGAATGCTCGCTGCCCGCGGCGAAGTGCGGCGGCGGACTTGGGCGCGAGCCTCGCGTTCGCAGCCAGTCAGCCCGAGTCGGCGGCAGGAACGAGTCAAGCTACTGACAGAGGATCGGCGAAAGCCGAGCTAGACGCTCTGTAAATAAAGGGAAAATGCGCGCTTCTCGCTGCCGTTTGACTCATGCCTGTTTTATGTGTTCGATGTGGCCAAGACCAGATCGGCGGAGGGGCGAGTCATGTCTGTCACTACAGTGCATTTCTACAAGGGGACTACCGCGGACGATACGATAACCCTCGATATCGACACGACGACGGTGCTGTCGGCTGTGCGTGCGCAGCTCGTGCAGAATGGATTTGTCGCTGCCGACACCCCGACGATGGCGCTTCGTTTCGTCGCTGAGAGCGCCACGTCGACCAATCTTCAGGATGCGTTGATCGTCCCCAGCGTCGAAAATCTGGTGCCGCTCAGCGGAGTGCTTGGCCCGGCCAATCAGGTCATCTTGACCAATATCAACGCGACGACGAGACCCGACTTGATCGGCATCGGCACGACCACGTTCTTCAACCAGCACCTCGGCGTGCAAGTCTTCCTCAACAACTCCGATCCTCAGGGGCAGGCGACGAACAGCCAGATCGGCGCTTTCGACCCGCTCATGCTGACCAACGTCAAGCCAACCAGCCAGAACGTGACGGGCATCTACGACAATGTCTGCGTCTGCGTCGAAGGCAGCGTGGTTGGGTTCTCCATCCGGTCCTGGGGTGCGGTCGGCTTCCAAATGTACATCGCACCGGCTGAGGGCGATCCGATCGTGAACGACGACCTCTTCCTGCCGTTCGGGCCGACACCCAATCAATATTCCTCGACCGACATTCTGCGTTATTCGACGCGCAGTCAGACGATCCAGATCGTCGGCGCCGACACTGCAGGTGTCTCGCCGTCGCAGACCATTCGTTTCCAGAAGGTGACGTTCCGCACCCGGCGCATGACTCAATATTCGCAGAATGGAACCACCTACAGCAGCCAGCAGATGCCGCCGATCCCGACTGTCACGCAGCCAGGCGGGTTGGACGGCAGCATCCAGGCAATGGGCATCCAGCGCCAGCTTATTCAGGCCAATGGGATCGAAACGGTCCCCGGCGGCAGCATCAAGCCGGGAGGTCCGATCGAAGGTCCGCCGTCCAACCAGAATTGGGGAGGGCCAATCTCCGACATCGTTACCGACGACCCGTCGCAGCCGATGGGCGAAATCGTGGTCTATTTCTTCGTCTTCAAAACGCATGCGGACGCCATGACCGTGATCAACGGCTACAACGCACCCAATCCGGCGCTCTGGTCCTGATTGCCTCATCGATCCGATCCGCACGGGAGAAAAGAACATGACCGCCACCCTGATCACGATCATTCGCACCGACGGCGCGGCCCACGCCCTCTCGCTCGACACCAGCGAGATGCTTTCGGCCATCCGGGTCCTGCTGACCGGCCGCTCCCTCATGGGGAGCGGCGACGATTTCCTCACCCCGGCGAACGTCGCGGTCGAGCAAAGCGATGAAGGCACAATCGCCTTGTCCGACATCGTCAAGAACGCGACGGTCCTGATCGGCGAAGCGACCAACGTGTCGCCGATCGACCCCCATGACGGCGTCGCCCGCTACAATGCGCTGACGGACGATCAGAAAAACGCCATCTTCGCGAACATCCAGATCTTCCGCGGCCTCACCATCGGCGCGGACGGCTTCGGCAAAACCTTCAACGACGTTTATTCGTGGAAGGACGGCACGCTGCCGGCGGCGAACATGCCGACGGTCTTGAGCGAGATCACCTCCTCTTATTCCTTTTCAAAGGTCACGCACGACCTCGCCGTCTTCGGCTCGCAATCGGCATCCGTTTCGCTGTCGTCGCCTTACGGCAGCGCCGAGGCCGAATATAAGACCGAGTCGAGCCAGAGCAGCTCGTCGAGCGAGGTCACGGAATATCTCGTCACGCGCTATGTCGTGCGCAAGGTCCTGCTGCTGGCGAGCCCGAGCGACTTCGTCGTGGCGCCCGGCTTCGTCAGCGACGTCGCAACCGCGCTGAGCGGCGACCAGATGACGTCGGCCAATTATTTCAACTTGCTCGATACGCTGGGAAAATGGGGCTATTACATCCCGCTGCAATTCACCCTGGGCGGCGTGATCTACGCGACGGATCAGACGACCATCTCCGACTTCAGCGAAGCGGAAAGCAACAAGGAGGAGTTCAACGGCTCCTTCAAGGCGAGCTTCGAGGGCATTGGCGGCGGCGCCGCTTACGGTCAGGCGTCCGGCTCCAGCACCACGACGACGACGTCGACCAAGTTCCAGAATTTGGAACTGCAGCTCATCGGCGGCCAGGTCGGGCTGGAGCATGATTATACGAAGTGGGCCGCCTCTCTCGACAATGCAGTCGATTGGGAGCTTGCCGAAACGACCTCCATGTATCCGACGCTTGCCTTGCTCGCCGGGACGCCACAGGGCAACGACCTGCTGGGCACGGCGATCAACGTCATCGAAAACTTCTCGCCGATCCCGACGGCCGCGGCGGCGCAGCCTTATATCAGCATGCAGGATTACAACACGGCGGTTCAGTCGCTCCTCAATCCGTTCTGAACGCGCGCGGCGTGTCGATGGGCGCCGCATAGAGTCGGCGTCGCCCGGCAAGCGCCGAGTGTGGGTCTGCCGAAGACGCCGAACCGACACGTCCGCGGTCGCGGCACCGGCCGCGCGTTCCGCTGCGCAGGAATGAGGCGACGTGACCCTCGATCGGAAGGTGCGGCGGCGCGCCCGTTCGGCGTTCGATCGAGCCGCGGCGGCCGCCGCCCTAGAAACTGACGGCGAGGAGTTCGTTCACCCTTCTCTCCGCGTCCCGAAGGGCCGTGTCGACATCCTTCTGCCCCATAATCGCGGCAGAGATTTCCTCGCCGACGAGGCCTTCGATCGGGCCCTGGAGCTTGACGGCGGGGAAGGGGGTTCCGGTCTCGGCGAGGGGGGCGATGTTGGCGCGGTGGGGGAGGGCGCGGAACTGGGCGCTGTCGACGACGGCCTGGAAGGCGGGGATGTGGCCGGTGCGGGACCAGTCGAAATTGTGGGCGGCCATGAAGCGGAACAGGCGGGCGATGGCGGTGCGCTGCGCATCGCTGCGCTCGCGTCTGGGCATCACCCAGGAGTGGCCGCCGACGACTGGGGTCGGGCGCTGGCCGAACAGGCGGGGATAGGGATAGACGCTGTAGCTGGCGTGGAGCGGGCGGCCCTGGGTCTCCGCTTCCTGCTGGAAGTTGCCGATCATCCAGGTGCCGGTGGGGAAAACCCCGCCTTCGCCGTTCATGAAGCTCGCGATCGCCGCCGGATTGTCCTGGTTCTGGGTGCTGTGCCCCTCCGAGTTCAGGCGGCGGAGGAACATAAGAACCTGGCGCGCTTCGGGCGTGGCCAGCCGGATGCGGTCGGGCTGCGGGAAGAGCGTCACGCCCTGCGCGAGATAGTAGGTGTAGAAGTTGCGCACGTGGGTGGCGGGGTCGTTGACCTGGCTCTGGATGAGATAGGGCTTGCCGGTGCGCTCCCGGAACTGGCGGGCGTGGGCGACGAGCTCTTCGGGCGAGGTCGGGAAGACGGGGTGCCCGCCGCGCCACAGGCCGGCCTGCTGGAAGAGGCGCGTGTTGACGTGCCAGAGGCCGCCGACCGTGTCCCACGGCAGCGCCCAGACGCGGCCGTTCTTGACGACGCCCCGCCGGGCGGCGGCGGTGAAATGCTGCGGGCCGATGCCGCCCTGGGCGAGCAGGGGGTCGATCGGCTCCAGGAGGCCGCGCGTCATGTAATCGGCGATGAAGTCCTGGTGCATGGTGACGAGATCGGGCGGATCGCCGGCGGCGAGCTGGGCGGCGAGCTGCGCATAGCCGGGCCAGGCGACGACGTTTACTTCGACATGGACGTCGGGATTCTCGGCGTTGAAGCGGTTGATGAGGGCGGTGATGATCCCGCATTCGCCCTCGGCTTCGGCGAGGTTGACGGCCGCGCCGTAGACCGCGCCGCATTCGCCGAAGAAGCGCTGGAGGTAGATTTCGGTTCGGTCGTCCTGGCGCGAGCAGCCGAGCAATGAACCGATCGCCAGGAGGCCGAGGAGAATGCGGCCGATCACTTGACCGCCGCTCCCGCCATCGCGCGAACGATCTGCTTCTGGAATATGAGGTAGACGATGAAGATCGGGATCGAGGCGAAGACGGCCTGCGCCATCAGGAAGCCGAGCCCGGAGGTCTGGGCGTAGTTCATCTGGCTGGAGGCGAGGCCGACCGTCAGCGTGAACATGTCGCCCCGCGTCGCCGAGATGAGCGGCCACCAATAGCTGTTCCAGGTGCCGAGGAAGGTGAAGACGCCGAGCGTCGCCTGGGCGGGCGCGGTCAAGGGCAGCAGGACCTTCCAGAAGGTGGTGAAGCGCGACGCGCCGTCGAGCATCGCCGCTTCGTCGAGGTCGCGCGGGATGGCGCGGAAATACTGGGTCATGAAGAAGACGCCGAACGGGCCGGCAAGGCCGGGAAGGATGAGGCCGGGATAGGAGTTGTGGAGGCCGAGCTCGGCGAAGAGGCGGTGCTGCGGGAGGATGACCGCTTGCTCTGGGATGGCGAGGCCGAGGAGGACGAAGATGAAGAGCGTCTTGCGGAACGGGAATTCGAGGCGGGCGAAGCCGTAGCCGGCGAGGGAGCAGAGCGCGAGCACGCCGAGCGTCGTGCCCAGCGAGACGATGACGCTGTTGATCAGCCAGCGGAAGACCATGTTCCCCTGCAGGATCGCGGCATAGTTTTCGAGCGTGTAGGGCGGCGAGAAGGCGGTGCCGCTGTCCCTCATCAGCTCGCCGTTCGCCTTGATCGAGAGGAGCAGGGTCCAGACAAGCGGCGCGGCCATCAGGATCGCGCCGAGCGTCAGGCCGATCCAGGCGCCCTTCGACATGGAGCGGCGGGAGGGTGCGGCGGCCATCGTTCAGCGCTCCTCCGCGCGGGCGACGGTCCAGTACTGGATCAGCGTCACGGCGATGATGAGGAGGAAGAGCATCTCGGCCAAGGCGGTGGCATAGCCGAGCTCCCAGCGGCCGAACGAGACTTCGTAGATGTAGAGCACGATCGGCCGCGAGGCGCCGCTCGGCCCGCCGGCGGTGAGCAATTGCGCCTGGCCGAAAATCTGGAGCTGCGCGGCGGTCTGCAGCATGACCACGAGCACGGTCGTGCGCTTGAGCGACGGCAGGGTGATCCTGCGGAAGGTCGTCCACTTGCCGGCGCGGTCGAGGGCGGCGGCCTCGTACATGTCCTCGGGGATCTGCTGGAGGCCGGCGAGGAACAGCATCATCGGCAGGCCCACCGACCACCAGATGGTGGTGATGGCGAGCGCCGGAATGGTGAGGTCCGGGTGGCTGAGCCACGGGATCGGATCCGCGCCGACCGCTTCGAGCAGCTCCGCCATCAGGCCGGCGTCCGGCGTCAGGATGAAGCGCCAGATGAGCGTCACGATCGTCACGGACAGGACGGAGGAGGAGAAGAAGAGGCCGCGGAAGATGGCCGGCGTCCGCCCCGGCCTGTTGAGCGCGAGCGCGAGGGCGAGCGAGATCGCGGTCAGCGTCGGCACGATGATGAAGGCGAGCTTGAAGGTGTTGAGGATCGACTGGTGGAAGATCGGGTCCGCGATCAGCCGCCGGTAGTTGCCGAGGCCGATGAAGCGCTCACCGCCGAACAGGTCGGCATTGTGGAAGGAGAGGATGATCCCGTTGATCAGCGGATAGATGAGCAGGAAGGAATAAAGGAGAAGGAACGGCGCGACGAAGGCGAAGCCGCCCCACCGGTTCCAGAAGCCCGCCCCCGTCAAGCGGAGGCCTCTTGGCCGTCCCGGGCGTGATGGCCGCTGCCGTCCGGACCGAAGATGTGGGCCGCGCGGCCATCGACGCGGAGCGGCACGGTGTCGCCGATCTTGACGCGGCTGAAGCCTCCGTCCTCCGCGGTGATGGCATGGCCGTCGGAGAGGCGCCCGTAGATGAGGGTGCGCTCGCCCAGGCGCTCGACGAGTTCGACGGAGGCGCTGGTCGTCGCGGCTTCGCGGTCGACGACGCGGACGTTCTCGGGCCTGAGGCCAAGCTCGAGGCCGGTTTCCGGAAGGCCGGCGCGCGGCACCCGCGTCTCGACCACCGAGCCGTCGCCGATGCGGACCGTGGCATGCTCTCCCGGCGCGTCGGCGACCAAAGTCGCGGGCGCGAGCGTCATCGCCGGCGAACCGACGAAGCGGGCGACGAAGGTGTTGGCGGGCCTCGCGTAGATCTCCATCGGCGGACCGACCTGCTGTATCTTGCGGTCGTTCATCACGACGATGCGGTCGGCCAGCGTCATCGCTTCCGCCTGGTCGTGCGTGACCATGATGACGGCGGCGTCGACCTTCTGGCGAAGCTGCGCGAGCTCGACGCGGGTGCGCATGCGAAGCGCCGCGTCTAGGTTCGAAAGCGGCTCGTCGAGCAGGAAGATCTTAGGATGCTTGACGATGGCGCGGCCGATGGCGACGCGCTGGCGCTGGCCGCCGGACATCTGCCCGGGCTTCTTCTCGAGATGGTCGGTGATTTCGAGCACCCGCGCCGCTTCCTCGATGCGGGTCCGGATCTCGGCCTCGGGCACCTTGGCGTTCCTGAGGCCGAAGGCCATGTTGTCGAAGACGCTCATGTGCGGATAGAGCGCGTAATGCTGGAAGACCATGGCGACGCCGCGCTCGCCGGGCGCCATGCCGTCGATGCGCTGTCCTTCCAGCCTCACCTCGCCCGCGTCGAGCGTCTCGAGACCGGCTATGATCCGGAGAAGGGTGGACTTTCCCGATCCGGAAGGGCCGAGAAAGGCGATGAACTCGCGGGCCTCCATCGTCAGCGACACGTCGTCGAGGACGAGCGTGTCGCCGTAAGCCTTGCGGATGTTCTCGAGCTCCAGGCTGGCCAAGTGCACCCCTTTTTCGCGCGACATTGGCGTCCGGCGCCTGCCTCGTCAATGGGGAGGCGGAAGGGTGCGCGCGCCGCGGCCGCGCGGTACGCCGCATATTGCAATCGCCGCCGAACGCGGCGACACACGCGATTGACGAAGCGGAAAAGGGGGCTTTTCGAAATGAGGTGGTTTCTTCTTACGGGCGCGGCGCTGGCGCTGGGCGGCTGCGAGTTGGAGAGCAACGAGAACCGGCTCGAAAACGCGATTCGCGCCGATCTCGGCAACCGGCAGACGACCGTCGACACGATTGAAATGACCGAGGGCGAGGACGGCAACATGACCGGCTACGCCATGGTCCGCGAGGCGAGCGGCCGCAGCGGCCGGCTGAACTGCACCGCCTTCCGCCAGGGCGACAATTACAACTTCAACTGCTCGCCGGCGATCGACGAGGCTGTGCTGACCGAAATGGAAGGCCTCATCCGCCGCGAGCTCGAGCAGCAGGCGCAAGTGAGCGAGGTCGACATGCAGCGCCACAATGACGACAACCACATGCGCGGGCATGTGGTGGTCGGCGACGGTGCCGGCAACCAGGCGCGGCTTGCCTGCACCGCCGAGCGCGACAGCACCAATATCGGGACGTTCAACTGGCAGTGCGCGCCGGAAGGCGCTGCGGCGGCGGGCGCTCCGGCAGCCGCCGCTCCGTCGGGCGGCGCGGCGGCAACCGGCGGCAAGCCGGGCGGCGGCGAAGAAGCCGGCGGCGAAGAAGGCGGGGAGGGCGGCAAATAGGTACCGGCGGTCCCGACCCCAATTCCAGTCCCGGGAGCGGTTCAACGCGCGCGGAGGACGTGGACGAGCTGATCGCCACGATCGCCGCGACTCCGATCGCGACGGTGATCACCGATCCGCACCACCGCGACAACCCGATCGTGGCGGTGAACCGCGCCTTTGAAGCCCTGACCGGCTACGCTGAAGAGGAGGTCAGGGGGCGCAACTGCCGCCTGCTCGCGGGTGCCGGAACGGAGCCGGAGCGTCAGGCCGTGCTCCGCCGTGCCATCGCGGAGGGCCGGCCCGCGCTCACCGAGCTCACCAACTACAAGAAGGACGGAACGCCGTTCCGCAACGCCGTGATGATCGCGCCCGTCCTCGACGAGGCGGGGAAGGTCGCGCTGTTCATCGGATCGCAGATGGACGTCGGCGGGCAGTCGCCGCTTGCCGGAACGCAGCGGGCGCGGGCGATCGAGCAGGTGGCGGGGCTGACGACGCGCCAGCGCCAGGTGCTCGACCATATGATCCGCGGCTACCGGAACAAGCAGATCGCCGGCTTCCTCGGCATCGACGAGAAGACGGTGAAGATGCACCGTGCCGGGCTGCTGACCCGCCTCGGTGCGGCCAGCTCGGCCGATGCGATCCGGATCGGCGTGGAGGCGGGGCTCAGCGATCACGGTTGACCGCGAAGCGGGCGATCGCCTCCAGAAGCCGCGCGCGTTCGCCGAAGCTGCGCAGGTGGTCGATCGCCTGGTCGACGAGCATCTCCGCCTGCCGCCGCGCCCGCTCCGCTCCGAGCAGGGAGACGAACGTGACCTTGCCGGCCGCTTCGTCCTTGCGCAGGCGCTTGCCGGCGGTCGCCTCGTCCCCCTCGCAATCGAGGAGGTCGTCGGCGATCTGAAAGGCGAGACCGAGATTCTGGGCATAGCCCCTGAGGCTTGTACGCTGCTCGGGCGAAGCGGCGCCGAGGATTGCACCGGCGTCGACGGACCAGGCGATCAGCGCCCCCGTCTTGAGCCGTTGCAGGCGCGTAATCGCCTCGATGTCGAGCGGGCGGCCGCCGCTTTCGCAAAGCAGGTCGAGCATCTGCCCGCCCGCCATCCCCGCCGCGCCGGAGGCACGCGCAAGCTCGACGGTGAGCTCGGCGCGGACTTCGCCCGACGGGTGGGTGTGCGGATCGGCGAGGATCTCGAAGGCCAAGGCGAGGAAGGCGTCGCCGGCGAGCACAGCGATGGCCTCGTCATAGGCGCGGTGGACGGTCGGCTTGCCGCGGCGCAGGTCGTCGTCGTCCATGCAGGGGAGGTCGTCGTGGATCAGCGAGTGGACGTGGATGCACTCGACGGCGAGGCCCGCATGGAGGGCGCGGGCCCGCGGCACTCCGAACAGGCTTGCCGAAGCGATGGCGAGGAGCGGCCGGAGGCGCTTGCCGCCGCCGACCGCGGCATAGCGCATCGCCCCGAACAGCCGCGCGCGCGCATCGGGCGGATCGGCGAGCAGGCTTTCGAACAGCACGTCGATGTCGGCCGCCGTGCGGCGCATCGTCGGCCCAAGCGCGACCGCGGCGCGGATCGTCTCGATCATCGTCATGCGACGGCCACCCGTTTGAAGATCGTCGTCTCGGATGCCGCTTCCACCTCCTCGACGCGCAGGCGGTAGCGCAGCGCCAGCGCGGCAAGGATGCCCTCCACGCTGCGCTCCGGCGTGGAGGCGGCGGCGGTGATCCCGATCGCGCCGCTCGCCGGCAGCCGCGACCAGTCGATCCCGGCGGCGTCGGCGACGAGCTGCACCGAAGAGCAGCGCGCCGAAGCCACTTCGGCAAGGCGGTTGGCGTTCGAGGAGAAGCTCTCGCCGGCGACGATCACCGCGTCGGCGCGGCCGGCAATGGCGCGCACGGCGGCCTGGCGGTTGGTGGTCGCGTAGCAGATGTCGCTGGTCGAAGGCGCGGCGAGATCGGCGAAGCGGGCGCGAAGGGCGGTCACGACATCGGCGGCTTCGTCGACGGAGTAGGTGGTCTGGACGGCGAAGGCGGTGGGTGCCGAGGCGTCGACATCGAGCGACGCGACCTCGCCGGCGCTGCGGACCAGCGTCGCGGCGCCCGCTGGCAGGTGGCCGAGCGTCCCTTCGATCTCGGGATGGCCGCCGTGGCCGACGAGGACGACGTGGCGCCCGTCCTTGTGGTGGCGTTCGACTTCGCGGTGGACCTTGGCGACCAGCGGGCAGACGGCGTCGTAATAGAGAAGGCCCCGGCGCGCCGCCTCCGATGCGACGGCCGGGGCGACGCCGTGGGCGGAGAGGACAGCCACGGCGCCTGGGGGAATCTCCGAAAGCTCCTGGACGAAGATCGCGCCTTCGGCCTCCAGCTCGCGCATCACCGCGACATTGTGGACGATCGGGCGGCGGACGTAGACGGGGGCGCCATGGAGCGCGAGGGCGTCGCGCACCGCGTCGATCGCACGGCGCACCCCCGCGCAGAAGCCGCGCGGCGCGGCGAGCAGGATGTCGATCGAGGGACGGGCGTCATGCGCTGCATCGGCGCAGTCGCCGCCGGCCGCTGTCGCACTAAAAGGGGAAAAGTCGAACAATATTTCCCTCGCATCTGCCCCGCGCCGATAGTTACGATTGACCCTGTGCGAGAGCCAGATGGACTAAAGCAGGTATTGCATGCGGACCGCCTGGCGCGCGAAGCCTGAACCGAGATCGATGACGACCTGCCGAAACCGCGGCGCGCCGAACCGGACAGCGGGGTTGCGCGAAAAACCGAAGCCTTCGCGCGGGATGCCCGCGAAGGTGTCGAACTTCCCGTTGCCGTTCTCGTCGTGAAAAAGGGAAACCGCATAAGCGCCGGGCTGGACCCGCTCGAAGCGCACGCTCGCTGTGCCGGCCGGGACGCTGCGCTTGAGCGCCGCGGGATCGCCCGCGCAATCGGGGAAGTGTGCCGGATCGCGGGTGAGGCAGATATGAACCTGGCCGCGGCGGCTGCGCAGCCGCTCGATCGAGACTTCGAGCTGCCCGGGGGACGGTACGGGCGCGGCGGCGGCGAGGAGGAAAGCGGCGAGGGCGAAGGTCATAACCTCCTGCCGTACAGGGCGCCGCCGCGCGCCTCCACATGGCCTTTAGGGCAGGGTCGGGCATGAGCCGGCCGCGGATCATCATCGCCGGCGGCGGCCTTTCGGGCGGCTTAGCGGCGCTGGCGCTGAAGGCGCGGCGCCCCGACGTCGATCTTCTGGTGATCGACGAAGGCTCGGGTTTCGGCGGCAACCACATCTGGTCCTTCTTCGACGGCGACGTCGCGCCCGCCGACGCACCGCTTCTCGATGGCTTGGTGGCGGGGAGCTGGCGGGACCACGAAGTGCGCTTCCCGGCGCGTCGGCGCACGCTCGGCTTCGGCTACAACAGCATCCGCTCGTCCGATCTCGACCGCATGCTGCGCGAGCGCCTCCAGCCCCACGAATATTGCCTCGGCCGGCGAATCGCGGCGCTCGGGCCCGAATTCGTCTTCCTGGAAGGCGGCGAGCGGATCGACGCGGCCGGGGTGATCGACGCGCGGGGCACACGCGCACTGCCGGGCCTCGACCTTGCCTGGCAGAAGTTCGTCGGCCGCACCTACCGCTTCGATGCGCCGCACGGCTGCACGCGGCCGGTCATCATGGATGCAGTCGTGCCGCAGGACGAAGGATACCGCTTCGTCTACACGTTGCCCTTCTCGCCGACCGAACTCATGGTCGAGGACACCTATTATTCCTGCTCACCCGTGCTCGACGCCGGGATGCTGCGCTCCCGCCTCGGCCATTACGTCGCGGCCGCCGGCCTGCCGCCCGGCGAAGTCGTGGCCGAGGAAGCGGGCGTACTCCCGGTGCTGCTCGGCGGCGAGGTGTCGGCACTTTGGCGGGCTGACGAGCCGCAGGTGGCGAAGCTCGGCCTGCGCGGCGGATTTTTTCATCCCACGACCGGCTATTCGCTGCCCGATGCTGTGCGCAACGCCGTGCTGCTCGCCGAGCAGACGGACGTTTCCGGCCGCGCGCTGCACGATCTCTTCCGGGGCCGCGCCGCCGCGCTGTGGAAGGAGCGGCGCTTCTACCAGCTCTTGAACCGCATGCTGTTCCGCGCCGCCCCGCCGCCTCGGCGCTACAAGGTGCTGGAGCATTTCTACCGCCTCCCGGAGCCGGTGATCGCCCGCTTTTATGCGGGGCAACTCACCACCTTCGACAAGATGCGCATCCTGAGCGGCCGTCCCCCCGTACCTGTCGCAAAGGCAATCGCAGCGATGCGGGGGAAAGCGGCGTGACCAAGACAGCAGCGGTGATCGGCTCCGGCTTCGGAGGCCTGGCGCTCGCCATCCGGCTCCAGTCGGCGGGGATCGCCACGACGGTGATCGAGGCCCGGGACAGGCCGGGCGGCCGCGCTTATTTCTGGGAAAAAGACGGCCACGTCTTCGACGCCGGTCCGACCGTCATCACCGATCCCGATTGCCTGAAGGAGCTGTGGGCGCTGACCGGCGCGGACATCGCGGCCGACGTCGATCTCGTCCCGGTCTCGCCCTTCTACCGCCTCTCCTGGCCGGACGGCACGACCTTCGATTACCTGAACGACGACGCGCGGCTCAGCGAGCAGATCCACGCGATGAACCCGGCGGACGTCGCGGGCTACCGCCGCTTCCTCGATTATGCGGCGGGGGTGTACAAGGAAGGGTACGAGAAGCTCGGCGCGGTGCCGTTCCTCGACTTCCGCTCGATGCTTCGCGCCGCGCCGGCGCTCGCCCGCTACCAGGCATGGCGCTCGGTCTATTCGATTGTGTCGAAGTTCGTGAAGGACGAGAAGCTGAGGCAGGCGCTCAGCTTCCACACATTGCTCGTCGGCGGCAATCCGATGACGACCAGCGCCATCTACGCCCTCATCCACAAGCTGGAGCGGGACGGCGGCGTCTGGTTCGCGAAAGGCGGCACCAATGCGCTCGTCGCCGGGATGGTGCGGCATTTCGAGCGGATCGGCGGCACAATGCGCCTCGCCGATCCCGTAGAGCGGATCGAAACCGAGGCGGGGCTCGCCCGCAGCGTTTCCACGAAGAGCGGCTGGAGCGGCCGGTTCGACGCCATCGCGTCCAACGCCGACATCGTGCGCACCTACGACATGCTACGCGACCCGCGCGGGCCGAAGGCCGCGGCGAAGCTCAGGAAGAAGAGCTTCTCGCCCTCGCTCTTCGTGGTCCATTTCGCGACGAGCGGGGAGTGGCCGGACGTGCCGCACCATTCGATCCTGTTCGGCCCGCGCTACGCCGGCCTGCTGCGCGACATCTACAAGGGATCGACGCTCGCGGACGACCCCTCCCTCTACCTCCACCACCCGACGGCCACCGACCCCGACATGGCGCCGCGCGGCAAATCGACCTTCTACGTGCTCGCGCCCGTCCCCCATCTCGGCCGCGCCCCGCTCGATTGGGAGGCGGAAGGGCCGGCCTATGCGAACCGCATCCTGCGCATCCTCGAAAAGCGCACGCTCCCCGGCCTGTTCGCGCGGCTCGAGACCGTCTTCCACTTCGGCCCCCGCGAGTTCGAAAGCGAGCTCAACAGCCACCTTGGCTCCGCCTTCAGCCTCGAGCCGGTGCTGACCCAGAGCGCCTGGTTCCGGGTCCACAACCGCGACGACAAGATCCCGAACCTCTACTTTGTCGGCGCCGGCACCCATCCAGGGGCAGGCATTCCCGGCGTGGTCGGCAGCGCCAAGGCGACGGCGGGCCTCGTCATCTCGGACCTCGCTAAGTGACACGCGACGACCTCGTCGCCGGCGCCTACGAAGCGATCGCGCAAGGCTCCAAATCCTTCCGCATGGCGAGCCGCCTCTTCGACCGCGCCACCCGCGAGCGCGCCTGGCTGCTCTACTGCTGGTGCCGCCACTGCGACGACGTCTGCGATGGCCAGGCGCTCGGCCACCGCACCGGCCTCGCCCCCACCGGCGACGTCGAGAGCTCGACCCGCCGCGCCCTCGCGGGCGAGACGGTCGGCGAGCTCCCGTTCGACGCGCTCGCGGCCCTGCTCGCCGAATGCCCGATCCCCGAGCGCTACCTCCTCGACCATCTCCAAGGCTTCGCCCTCGACACGCAGGGCTGGCGGCCAGCGGACGAAGGCGATCTCCTCCGCTATTGCTATCACGTCGCCGGCGCGGTCGGCTGCATGATGGCGATCGTCATGGGCGTCGACCCCGACGACGAGGAGACGCTGCGCCGCGCCTCCGACCTCGGCATCGCCTTCCAGCTCTCCAACATCGCCCGCGACGTCGCCGACGACCACCGGGCCGGCCGCTGCTACCTTCCGCAAGCCTGGCTCGCCGAAGCCAGCCTGACCCGCGCCAGCCTGCTTCGCGACGAAAGCCGTGACCGCCTCGTCGCCCTGGTGGCGCGGGTCTGCAGCCTCGCGGACGCCTACGAAGCCTCGGCCCGCGAAGGCGTATCGCGCCTCCCGTTCCGCTCACGCTGGGCGGTCCTTTCCGCCGCCGGCATCTACGGCCGCATCGGCCGGCGCGTCGCGGCGCTGGGCTCGGGCGCCTGGGACCGGCGCGTCGTCGTGAGGAAGCGCGAGAAGGCCGCGATCATGATCGGCGCCCTGGGCCGCGCCGCCGCCGCCGCGTGAGCCGGTTCGCGGTCCTCGCGCCGCCGCTCACCGGCCACTGGAAGCCGCTCGCCGCGCTCGCCGCCGAGCTTGCCGAGCGGGGGCACGAGGTTACCTTCATCCACGGCGAAGAGGCGCGGGGCCTTGCCGAGCGCCACGGCGCCGGGTTCGCCGCGATAAAGTCGCAAGGTCTCGGCCGTCACGAGGGCGTGCGCGGCACCGTTCGCGAGATGGCGCGCCAGACGGACATGCTCTGCCGCCACGCGCCCGACCTCATCGGCGAGCTACGGGCCGACGTCATCATCGCCGACCAGCTCGAGCCGGCGGGCGGGCTCATCGCGCAGCATCTCGGCCTCCCTTTCGCGACGGTCGCCTGCGCCCTGCCGATCAACCGCGAGCCGAAGCTGCCGCCGCCTTATGTCGGCTGGCCCTACGATCCGTCGCCGCGCGGCCAAGGCTGGGCGAAGGGCGGCTGGCGGGTGAGCGACTTCCTGATGCGGCCCGTCGGCGGGGCGATCGAGCGCTGGGCCGAGACCTGGCGCCTCCCGCCGCGCCGCCGGCTCGACGACTGCTTCTCGCCGACGCTTCAGATCGCGCAGGCGGTGCCGTCGGTCGACTTTCCCCGGGAGGGCCTGCCGCCGACCTTCCACCACACTGGTCCGCTCCGGCGCCGCGAAGGCACGAGGTCGCCCATCGGCGGCCCGTTCGTTTATTGCTCGCTCGGCACGCTGCAGGGCGGGCGGTTGAAGCTCTTCGCCGCCGTCGCCGCGGCCTGCGCCGAGCTCGAGCTGAAGCTCGTCCTTACCCATTGCGGCCGGCTGTCCGCGGCCGAAGTGTCGCGCCTCCCCGGCGATGCGCTTGCCTTCGATTACCTGCCGCAGGAGGCCGTGCTCTCCGAAGGCAGCGTCGTCGTCACCCATGCGGGCTTCAACACCGTCCTCGAAAGCCTCGCCTGCGGCCTGCCGATGGTGGCGATGCCGATCGCCTTCGATCAGCCTGCCGTCGCCGCCCGCGTCGCGAGGGCGGGTGTCGGCGAGGTGGTGACGCCGCGCCAGGCGAGCCCGGGCCGCCTCTCCCACGCCATCCGCAAGGTCATGCGCATGACGCGCTTCTGCGAGTGCGCTCGCGAGGTGCAGCGCGAGATCCAGGCGGCAGGAGGCGCCCCGCACGCCGCCGATCTCATCGAGGCGAAGCTGCTGCGCTGAGCGTCTTTGCCCGCTCCGCCGGGAGCCGCCACCAGGGGACGTGCGGCGCCCGGTGATGCTCGTGATGATATCCGAAGTGGAAGCAGGTGAGGAGCGAGGCGAGCCGGCCGTAATCGTTGCTCCGGGCGCGGTGGCGGTCGCCGAACGCGCTCTCCTCCTCGCGATGCGGCAGATAGGTGCCGAACAGGAAGAGCTGGAAGGAGGAAAGGATCGCCGGAAGCGCCCAGAAGAGGAGGAGGTTGGAGTAAGGCGCGCGCAGCACGATGACGTAGAACGCAACGAGCGCCGTCAGCACGGCGAGTTCGCGCAGGCCGAAATATTGCCGGAAGAATGCGAGGTACCAGGGCCAGAAGCGGCGGGAATGGGCGACGCTGTAATCCGGGTCGTGCTCCGTGCCGGGGCGCTTGTGATGCTCGAAATGCTTGGCGAGCAGGCGGTCGAACGAGAAGCCGGCGTAGAGCGCCAGCGCGATTCGGCCTGCCCAGCGGTTCGCCGCCGGCCGGCGCGGGGCGAGCGAGCCGTGCATCGCATCGTGCGCGACGATGAACAGGCCGACGTTCAGCCAGCAAAGCGCCGCGATGAGGAGCGGCGCGGTGAGGAGGGGAGGGGAGAAGAAGACCGAATAGACGTGGAGCGCGGCCCAGGCCGATGCGATCGCCGCAGCAAGGCCGAGGCCGATCGCCGCCTGCTTCCCTTCAGCCATGCTGCAGCTCGCGCAGCTTCCGTTTCAAAGTCCTGACCGGCGGCGCCCAGAGAAACCCGAAGGAAACGGCGCCCTCCCGGTCCTTCACCGCGTGGTGGAGCCGGTGCGCCTGGACGAGCCGCTTCAGGTAAGCGCTGCGCGGCGTGCGGCCGATCGGCAGGCGCTGGTGGACGATGCCGTCGTGGAGCAAGGTGTAGAGGAGGCCATACCCCACCGTCCCGACGCCTACCCACCAGAATGGCGGCCAGAGTTCGGCAAGCGCGGTGAAGAAGAGCAGGCTGATGGCGGTAAAGACGAGTGCGTAGAGGTCGTTCTTCTCGAACGCTCCGGCGCGCGGCGCGTGGTGCGACTTGTGCCAGTTCCAGCCCCAGCCGTGCATCACGTAGCGATGGACGAGCGCCGCGACAGCCTCCATCGCGGCCACCGTCGCCGCCACGATCGCGAGCGGGATGAGGAAAGCCATGGCTCCCAACTAGGCGCCGCGGCGCCGTCCGTCCACGCCGCGGCGCCTCACCTAGGCTAAAGCAGGTAGGAACGTCCCCGCCGCCGCGCCTGTTCTTTGCCGTGACATTCCAATGCGAAAGGAACGGCCATGGCCGAAGAAGGCAGCCCTGAAGACATCTGGGCCATTGTCAAAAAGCAGCGCATCGCGATGCTGACCGTGGAAGAGGAGGGCAGGCTGGTCAGCCGCCCCATGTCCTGCCTCGCCCGCCCGGAGGAGAACCGCATCTATTTCGTCACGAAGCTCGACGCCAAGGTCGGCGAGATCGGCGGCTCCGCGCCGGTCAATCTCGGCTTCTCCGATCCGCACAAGAACACCTATCTTTCGCTGACCGGCACCGCGCGCACTTCGCAGGACCGCGAGAAGCTGCGCGAGCTGTGGTCGCCGCATACGGAAGCCTGGCTCCCGCAGGGGCCGGACGCCGAGGACGTGGCACTGATCACGATCGAGCCCGAAGACGCCAAGCTCTGGGACGCGACGAGTTCGGCGCTCGTCTACGCCGCCAAGGTGCTGAAGGCGAACGTGACGCAGACGCCGCCCGACGGCGGTACGGTCGAGCACGTCCGCATGGGCGATGGCGGCGGCGGGAAGGACGCGCCGACGACCGGCGACTTCGAAGCCTATGAGGAGGCGCTTTCCGGAACCGCGGGCATCGGTGCATCGACCGCCGCCGGGCCGGCGAGCTAGGCGCCGGCGCCATGACGTCGGTCGGCACCGAGGTGAGCTGGAAGTGGGGCGCCGGCACCGCGCAAGGCAAGGTCGAGGAACGCTTCGAACGCCGCGTCCAGCGCACCATCAAGGGCGCGAAGGTGGTGAAGAACGGCTCGAAGGAGAACCCTGCCGTGCTGATCGTGCAGGAGGACGGAGACAAGGTCCTGAAACTCGAAAGCGAATTGTCGTAATCCTCCCCATCGAGGATGGGGAGGGGAACCACCCGAAGGGTGGTGGAGGGGTAGAAGGCGAAGAATTAGCGGATCGAGTGCGGACACACGGCGGCTGAACGAGCTACCCCTCCACCATGCTCCGCATGGTTCCCCTCCCCAAGCTCGCTTGGGGAGGATAGCTCTCGCCTCGCGCGTCCAACTTGCTAGTCTCTCCGCGACAATTTCCGGAGTCGTGACACGTGCAGGAGCCCCAATACGAACCCGCCGAGATCATGGGTGGCCTCTATGGCGACGGCATCATCGGCCTGAAAGGAGCCTTTGCGCCGGAGTGGGCGGACCGGATGGCCGAGGACATCTGGACCCTGTTCGAAGAAGCGAAGGCGGTGCCCGGCGGCGCGCTGCCGCGCGGACCGGAGCGCTGGTATGTCGAAGTGCAGCCGGAGCGCATCCGCGGCTTCGTCGATATCGTGACGCATCCCTGGTTCGTCGCCGTCTGCGAGGCGGTGCTGACCAGGGACTACCGGATCGTCGAAGTCGGGTTCGACATTCCGTTTCCGGGCGCGGCGGACCAGCCGTGGCACCGCGACTTCGCCGTGCCCGAAGCGATGACGAAGGACCGGCGGCTGAACTCGCTCGCCTTCAACCTGACGGCGATCGACACGAAGCCGGAGCACGGGCCGTTCGAAGTGGCGCCGGGGACGCAGTGGGACGAGTTCGAAGGCTGCGACAAGGGCATGTTCCCGCCGCGCGACCTTTGGGACCGCTACATCTCGCGCGCGGTCCAGAAGATGCCGCAGCGCGGCGACCTCTCCGCCCGCTCGGCGCTCACCATCCACCGGGGAACGGCCAACCGATCGAACGAGCCGCGGCCGGTGCTCGTCGTCGGAGTCGACGCGCCGGACGCCAACAACGCCGCGCATCACGACCTCCAGGTAACGCAGGCCTATCACGACGCGCTGCCGCCCCGGGTGCGCGATCACCTCACCTGCCGGGTCGTGGACAGGCTGGAAACCGTCCTCCAGCACCACGTCATCGAAGGCCTGCTCCAGCCGAGCTACTAGGAAATCCTCCCCATCGGAGATGGGGAGGGGGACCACCCGAAGGGTGGTGGAGGGGTAGAAGGCGCAGGATTCCCCGCATCCGGCGCGGAACCTCGGCGGCTGAGCCCGCTACCCCTCCACCATGCTTCGCATGGTTCCCCTCCCCAAGCTTCGCTTGGGGAGGATGTCAGCCGAGCTCCACGCGGTCGCCGGTGAAGTTGAGCTTCGCCGTCAGCAGCGCGCGAAACGCGTTGTAGCCGCCTTTGCCGGGAAAGAAGGCGTGGAAGAAGAGCTGCGGGGCGCCGTCCGGCCCCGGCGCGACCGAGGCGTGGCCGGGCGCCCACCAGGTGCGGGTAGATTTGAGAAGCGGCTTTTCCTGCTTCACGTACGGGCCGAGCGGATGATCTGCGACGGCGACTCCGATCCCGTAGGCGGGCGTCGAGAAATCGTTGCCGGCGTAGAACAGCCAGTAGCGCCCGGCCTGCCGCGTCACCCACGGACCTTCGATCAAGTGGCCTTCCCAGTCGAGGTCGTTCGCCAGCACTTCCCGAGGCTCGCCGAGCAGCGATTCGCCGTCTTCCGCCAGCCGCTGCGCGATGATCGGCGTGCGCATCGCCGCGAGGATGTCCGCGGCTTCGGGATGATCGCCGAGCGCCGCCCGGACCTTGGGCCAGTTGGCGAGCGCCGCTTCGATCAGCGGCTGCATCAGGAAGAAGCGCTCCATCGGCCGGCGCGTGTTCGCCCATGCGACGACGGCGGCCGAGAAGGCGGCGGTGCGGCGGTCTTCCTCGCCGGCGAACAGGCGCGCGATGAGTCCGGGGCGGTCGCGCAGCAGCGCCGCGAGCGGGCGCGGCCAGACGCCGTTCGTGTCGCGCTTCCAGAACAGCCAGGGCGCGCCGTCTTCGTCCACGAGGATGTGCGAATCGATGACGCCGCCGCTTTTCGCCGGCGCCGGCTGGGAAGGATCGGCCGGCGCGAACAGGGTGACGCCGCCGGTGATGAGCGGAGCGCCGATATCGCGGAACGGGCCGTGCGGCGTGTCGGCCTTGGCGAGCCCGATGGCGAGCGCGTTGGACTTCTCGCGCGCGGTATAGACGACCCAATATTCACCGCCGACCTTGGCCATTTCGGGCGCCCAGAAATCGGCGACCTTGTGGCCGGTCGCCGTCCAGTCCGGCGCTTCGCCTTCGGGAAAGACGAAGCCGACATGGCTCCAGCTTTCGAGATCGGCCGAGCGGAGGATCGGAAAGGCGTCGGGCGCGTCGTTCGACGTCGCCACCAGGATCCAGCCTTCTTCCGTCCTGATCACCGCCGGGTCGCCATAGCCCGCCACGATGCGGTCGCTCAGATTCTCGGTAATGAGCGGCCGCCATTCGAGGCCGTCCGCTTCGGCGTCGTCCGGCTCCTCGTAAATGTGCGGGACGCGGGTTCCGAAGTCGCGGCAGAGTTCGCGGAAGAAATCGCTGTAATCATTCTGGTCGCCGCCGTTGACCCGGTAGCGGCGCGGCGTGCCTCCGTTCAGCGCGACCGTGAACATGGTGGCGGCGCCGTCCGCGGCGGCCTCGACGTGGAAGCGGGGCGAATCTGTGTCTGTCATGGGCGGGCGGTTACTCCCGCGGGCGACCGGGATGAAGGCCCAACATCGCTATTTATGCGATAAATCCGCGCGCCGCCGGGGCCGCACCACCGGGTATCAGCGGGGTTGCGCGTCAATGCTCGGTTAAAACGTTTCGGGCACGATTGGGTTCATGGGGGTGCTCAAGCCGATCTTCGCGGGCGAACCGCAGGAGAAACCGGCATGTCCGGCGGGAGCGGGCAGCTGATGCTTCGTGCCGATCCCAAATCCATGCTTTCCGGCGCCGAGCCGGGCGACGACGCCGAGGCGCTGCGCGCCGCGCTTGCCGAGACTCAGGCGCAGCTGCGCGAGGCGCGCCGCACGTTCGAGCAGTTCGCGACCAATCTGAACGGCGTCGCCTATCGGTGCCAGCTCGAATCGCCGTGGCGCATGTCGTTCGTGTCGAACGGCGTCGAGGCGCTGACCGGCTATTCGCCCGAAGCGCTCGGCGCGGCGCGCGCCTGGGCCGAAATCATGTATCCGGGCGACCTCGCCGCCGTCGAAGCCGAGGTCGCGGCCGGGGTGGCGGAGCGGCGCAGCTTCAATCCCTGCTACCGGATCGTCCATGCTTCGGGCGAGCTGCGCTGGGTTCGTGAACAGGGGAAGGCCGTCTACGATGAGGCGGGCAGGGCGCTCTTCCTCGAAGGGGTGATCACCGACGCGCGCGCCGAGAAGAGCCTCGAGCTGTCGCTCCGGGCCGCCGAGGCCGAAGCAAGCCGCCGCGCGGACGGGCTCAACACCCTGCTCGATGCCGTGCCGCAGCTCATCTGGTCCTTCGATCCCGAAGCGGGCCGGCTGCGCTACAGCAAGCAGTGGGAGACCTTCACCGGCCTCGACCTGAACGCCCCGGGGGCGCCCGGCAGGGCCGAGCTCATCCATGCGCAGGACTTCGCGCCCTCGAACGGCCGCTGGCGCCAAAGCCTCGCCACCGAAGAGCCGTACGAAGCCCAGTACCGCGTCCGTCACCATAGCGGCGAATATCGCTGGATCCTCTCGCGCGGGCGCCCGCACCGCGACCCGGCCGGCAAGCTCGTCTGGTACGGAAGCTGCACCGACATCCACGAGCGCATGGTCACCGAGGCGGCGCTGGACGCCAGCGAGCGGCTGTCGCGCGGCATCATCGATGCTAGCCCCGACTGCATCTCCGTCCTCGGGCTGGACGGCCGCCGGCTGTTCGCCAACACCGCGACCCGCCGCGCCTACCAGGTCGAGGACGATGTCGATCTCGGCGGCGAGCTTTGGGGGACGCGCTTCCCGGAGCCGGCGCGCAGCCGCTGCGAGGTCGCGCTCGCCTGTGCCCAGCGCGGCGAGCAGGCGCGGCTCCTCATCCAGTACGGCGCGGAGCAGCGCTGGTGGGACATCATCCTCGCGCCCGTCCGCGACGAGCGCGGCCGCCCGACCCGCATCATCGTCCTGTCGCGCGACATCTCCGATCAGAAGAAAGCGGAAGAACGCGCGAGCTGGGCCGCGAACCACGACGCCCTGACCGGCCTCCCGAACCGCTTCCTGTTCCAGAAGACGCTCGACGAGGCGATCGCCTGCGTCCACCTCGCCGGCGCGGATTGCGAGACCGGGAACGGCTTCGCCATCCTCCTGCTCGACGTGGACGACTTCAAGCGGATCAACGACACACTCGGCCACGATGCCGGCGACGCGCTTCTCTGCACCTTCGCCGAGCGGATCCGCGGCGCGTTGCGGGCGGAAGACATGGTCGCCCGCCTCGGAGGCGACGAGTTCGCCGTCCTCCTCGCCGGCGTCGAGGAAGAAGACGGCGTCGCGGCGGCGGTCGATGCGATCCTCGCCGCGCTCCGCGAGCCTTGCGTCCACGCCGGCCGCGTCCTCGATTGCCAGGCGAGCATCGGCGCCAGCCTCTTCCCGCACCAGGGGATCGACCGCGCCGAGCTTCT
Source organism: Allosphingosinicella sp. (assembly GCA_036399655.1). GTDB lineage: Bacteria > Pseudomonadota > Alphaproteobacteria > Sphingomonadales > Sphingomonadaceae > Allosphingosinicella. Next base: position 28,232 of record DASWMS010000042.1, read on the forward strand.
CAAGAACGCCGACGTCGCGCTCTACGCCGCCAAGGCCGCTGGCCGCGCCAACCTCAAGCTCTTCCGCGCCGACATGCGCAAGGAGATGCAGACCCGCGTCTCGATGCTGAACCTCGCGCGCGATGCGTTGACGCATCGGCTGATCGTGCCCTTCTACCAGCCCAAAATCGACTTGCAGACGGGCGGCGTGGCAGGCTTCGAAGCGCTGCTTCGCTGGCGGCACCCGCTGATGGGCCCTCAGAGCCCTGCGACCATCGCCGCCGCCTTCGAGGATCTGGCGCTCGCGTCGGAGATCAGCGACCAGATGATCGCTGCCGTGATCGCGGACCTGGTCCGGTGGCGGGAGGGCGGAATCGGCGTCGGCCATGTTGCGATCAACGCCGCCGCCGCCGAATTCCGGCGCGGCGACTTCGCCGACAAATTGCTCGAGCGGCTGCACGAAGCGGCGCTGCCGCCGTCCCTGCTCCAGGTCGAAGTCACCGAGACCGTCTTCCTCGGCCGCGGCGCCGAAAGCGTCGAACGGGCGCTGAAGGTCCTGAGCGGCGCAGGGGTCGGCATTGCGCTCGACGATTTCGGCACCGGCTACGCCTCGCTCTCGCACCTCAAGCAATTTCCCGTCGACCTGATCAAGATCGACCGCAGCTTCGTGCGCGACCTCGAGGAGGATCCCGACGACGCCGCGATCATCGATGCGGTCGTGAACCTGGGCCGGAGCCTCGGCATCCGCACCGTCGCGGAAGGGGTGGAGAATGAGCGCCAGCACGGCTTCATCACCTCGCTCGGCTGCGACTACGGGCAAGGCTTCCTCTACGGCAAGGCGGCGCCTGCCGAAGACGTCGAGGCGATGCTGAAGCGGCGGGCGTCGCGCCTGCGGCTGGTCGGCTGAACGGCAGGAAAGCGGGCGAGGGGATCGCCCGGAGCGCTTTGCAAGCAGCCCGACATGCAAGTGCCCGGCTCTTTTGGAGCCGGGCACCGCATGACGACAAGTCGTCACCCCCTTTTAGGTGCTCCAGCCCGCGCGCATTCCTTACCTCGCAAAGGAATGCGGGACCGAAGCCTCCCCGAACCGTGGCCTTTTGACCCTGGATCGAAGGGCAGGCTTAGGAGCGGTTTCGGCCGATGTCATGGCCTTAACGGGACGCATCGGCACTTTGGCAACAAACTGTTGCTGGAGCGACACAGCGCTGCAGCCCGGGCTTCGACAGGCTCAGCCCTAGCGGTTTATTGGTCCGGACAATCCTGAGGTTCCGCAGCGCTCCCCACACCGCTAGCCCTGAGCCTGTCGAAGGGCGGATTGCAGCGTTCGGCGTCTCATCCCCCCGCTGTTGCGCTGCAACGAGGCGCTCTCTAGAGGCTTGGCCATGCGCCTTTCCCGTTATTTCCTGCCCGTCACCAAGGAGACGCCGTCCGACGCGCAGATCGTCAGCCACAAGCTGATGCTCCGCGCCGGGCTCGTGCGCCAGACCGCCGCCGGCATCTATGCCTGGCTTCCGCTCGGCCTGCGCGTGCTGAACAGGATCGAGCAGATCGTGCGCGAAGAGCAGGACCGCTCCGGTGCCGTCGAATTGCTCATGCCGACGCTGCAGTCCGCCGACCTCTGGCGCCAGTCGGGCCGCTACGACGCTTACGGCCCGGAGATGCTGCGCATCACCGATCGGCACGAGCGCGAGATGCTCTACGGACCGACGAACGAGGAGATGATCACGGCGATCTTCAAGGATGCCGCGAAGAGCTACCGCGATCTCCCGCGGACCCTCTACCACATCCAGTGGAAGTTCCGGGACGAGATCCGGCCGCGCTTCGGCGTGATGCGGGGCCGCGAGTTCCTGATGAAGGACGCCTACAGCTTCGACCTGGACGAAGCGGGTGCGCGGCAGAGCTACTACAAGCAGCTCCTCGCATATCTGAGGACCTTCCAGCGCCTCGGCATCAAGGCCGTGCCGATGAAGGCTGCCTCCGGTCCGATCGGCGGCGACCTCAGCCACGAATTCATCGTGCTCGCCCCGACCGGCGAAAGCGAAGTCTTCTACGACGCGGATTTCGAGGCCTTCGATTGGGGCGCGATCGATGCGGATTACGGGGACGCGGACGCGCTCCAGGGTCTGTTCGACCAGGTGAGCGCCATGTACGCCGCCACCGACGAGACCCACGACGATGCGCGCTGGGCGAGCGTGCCCGACGAGCGGCGCCGGCAGGGCAGGGGCATCGAAGTCGGCCACATCTTCTATTTCGGCACCAAATACTCGGCTTCGATGGGCATGACCGTCCAGACGAAGGAAGGCGGCCATGTCCACCCGGAGATGGGAAGCTACGGCGTCGGCGTCTCGCGCCTGATGGGCGCGATCATCGAGGCGAGCCACGACGATGCCGGCATCGTCTGGCCGGAAAGCGTCGCGCCCTTCAAGGTCGGCCTCGTCAACATGCGCGCCGACGATCCCCGCTGCGCCGAAGCGGCGGACGGGCTCTACAAGTCGCTGACCAATGCGGGGGTCGAAGTGCTCTACGACGACCGCGACGAGCGCGGCGGCGCCAAGTTCGCGACCATGGACCTGATCGGCCTTCCCTGGCAGCTCATCGTCGGCCCGAAGGGCCTGGAGCGCGGGGTGGTCGAGCTGAAGAACCGCCGGACGGGCGAACGCGAGGAACTGAGCATCGAGAGCGCGCTGGCGAGGCTGACGTCGTGATCTTCGCAATCACCGTCATTCCCGCGAAAGCGGGAATCCAGCGGGACTCCTCATCCGCACAGGCCTGCTCCGCCGCCCACTGGGTCCCCGCTTTCGCGGGGATGACGGCGACGCCGTCATGATCCTCTCCCGCTACGAGCGGATGATCGCGCGGCGCTACCTTCTTCCCGGCAAGGGGGAGGGGTTCATCTTCCTCGTCGCCTCGATCAGCCTCGTCGCGGTCATGCTCGGCGTTGCGGCGCTGATCATCGTCATGAGCGTCATGAACGGCTTCCGGGCCGAGCTTTTCGACAAGGTGGTGGGCCTGAACGGCCATGCCGTCGTCCAGGGCTATGGCGGGCGCCTCGAAAACTGGCGCGAGGTGGCGCAGCTCGCGGCGAGGACGCCCGGCGTCGTCTCCGCCCAGCCGCTGATCGAACAGGCGCTCATGGCGACTTCGGAAGGCCGCGTCGAAGGCGTGATCGTCCGCGGCGTCCGGCGCGAGGACATTTTGAGTAACGAGACAATGGGCGGCAACGTCCTCGCCGGCTCGCTCGCCGCGCTGAGGCCCGGGACCGACAATGTCGCCCTTGGCTCGCGGCTCGCGCAGAATCTCGGCGTCGGCGTCGGGCAGCAGATCAGCCTCGTTAGCCCGGAAGGGCGGACGACGCCGTTCGGGACGGTGCCCCGCATCGTATCCTACAATGTCGCCGCCATCTTCGAGATCGGCATCTACGATTTCGACAAGGCGTTCGTGGTCATGCCGATCGAGGACGCGCAGACCCTGCTCATGCTCGGCGACGCCGTCGGCATGGTCGAGGTCCAGACCAGCGATCCCGATCGGGTCGAGGAAATCCTCGCCCCCGTCCAGCAGGCGACGGCGGGACGCGCCGTCGTCAACGACTGGCGGAGCATGAACTCGGCCCTGTTCGAAGCGCTTCAGGTCGAGCGGGTCGCGATGTTCGTGGTCCTCTCGATCATCGTCCTCGTCGCCGTGTTCAACATCCTTTCCTCGCTCATCATGCTGGTGCGCGCGAAGACGCGCGACATCGCGATCCTGCGTACCATGGGCGCGACCCGGCGCGGTCTCATGAAGGTATTCATGACCGTGGGCCTGACGATCGGCACGCTGGGCATCGTCGCGGGTCTCGTGCTCGGCGCGACCTTCCTCTACTTCCGCCAGGGCGTGGTGAACTTCATCCAGGTCGTCACGGGCCAGAATCTGTGGGACCCGTCGGTTCGCTTCCTCACCAACCTTCCCGCCGAGCCGGACCCGGTGGAAGTCGCCGCGATCGTCGGCATGGCGCTGCTCTTCAGCTTCCTTGCGACGCTCTATCCGGCTTGGAAGGCGGCGAGCACCGACCCCGTCCAGGTGCTCCGCTATGAGTGACGTTCTGAGCGTCCGGGGGCTGCGGCGCAGCTTCGAGCAGGGCGGTGTGCGCATCGACGTGCTGCGCGGAGTCGACCTCGACGTTCGTCGCGGCGAGATCGTCGCGCTGCTCGGGCCCTCGGGCTCGGGCAAGTCGACTTTGCTCCAGGCCGTCGGGCTTCTCGAGGGCGGGTTCGAAGGCTCGATCCGGATCGCCGGCGAAGAAGCGGCGACGCTGAGCGGGGACGAGCGTACCCGCGTGCGCCGGGAGCGGATCGGCTTCGTCTACCAGTTCCACCACCTCCTCCCCGATTTCACCGCGGAGGAGAATGTCGTCCTGCCGCAGCTGGTGAAGGGCGCGGAGACTCAGGAAGCCCGGGAGCGGGCGCGGGCGCTCCTCTCCACGCTGGGCCTCGGCGAGCGGCTCACCCACCGCCCGTCCAAGCTTTCGGGCGGCGAGCAGCAGCGCGTCGCCGTCGCCCGGGCGCTCGCCAACCGGCCCGAGCTCGTTTTCGCGGATGAGCCCACCGGCAATCTCGACGAAGCCACGGCCGACATCGTCTTTGCCGAATTTCAGACCCTCGTGCGCGGCGAAGGCAGCGCGGCCTTGGTCGCGACGCATAACGAACGCCTCGCGTCGCGGATGGACCGCGTGCTGCGCCTCCACGAAGGCGTGCTGCAATAAGGCTCAGGCCGAAGCGCGGATCGCCGCCGCCAGCCATTCGGTGAAGCCCGGCTCGATCGTTTCGTAGCGCTGGCGGAACTCGGGATGCGCTTCGTAGAGGCCGGCGAGCCCGGCATGCGCCTCGGGCGTGCAGTCCCGGCCCCACATGGAGGCGACCCAGGCGCGGTGCCGTTCGACGAGAGGGCGAAGCTCAGCGGCGTCGGGCGGCACACCCTCGCGCATCCTGGCCGCGAGCGCCTGCTCGGCGTCGTGCAGCGCCTGCATCCGGTCGGCGGATGAACCGCTACCGGCAAGATGCGTCCGCGAGCGGGCGATCTCGGCCTGCATGCCCGCGCCGTAGCGCCCGACCAGATAGTCCTCATGCTCGCGCTGCTTTTCAGGTTTCAGCCCCTGGTAGAGCTCGGCATTCTTCATCACCCTGTCTCCTCTGAAATCCGCGATGGTGCGGTCGATGGTGCGGACGAGATCGCGCTTGCGCTTCACCTCGGCGGCGATCCGGTCCCGCTGCTGAGCGAGGAAGGCGATCTGCTCGTCACGAGGCCGCTCCAGCAACGGCGCGACGTCTTTCAGCGGGATCCCGAATTCGCGGAAGAAGAGGATCTGCTGCAGGCGCAGCATCTCCCTGCGCCCGTAATAGCGATAGCCGTTGGCGCCGACATGAGCGGGGTTCAGCAGCCCGATCTCGTCGTAATGGTGGAGCGTCCGCACGGAAACGCCCGAGGCCGCGGCAAGCTGTTTCACGGTGAGATCGCGCATGGTTCTTCCACCTCCGAATCGCTTCTACGCCCTCACGCTGCGTGAGGGTCAACAGCGCGCGGGAGGTGCGGCATGGGCGAGGTTCGGCGCGGCGCCCGGCCACGTCTTCCTGCTCGGCGGCGAACGAGACGAAGCCGCGGACAGCCGGGCGCCCCGTGTCGCGGCCGGACTCGCGGAGGTGCGAGTCGCCGATGTCGTGGGCCGGCGGTTCTACTTCTCCCGGCGGCCGGGAACGGCAAAGGCGGGCGAGGCGATCGCCGGCTGACCGGCACACCGGTCCCCGATCCAGGCAAGGGAGATTTTTCGCCGCACCGTGCGTTGCGGGGCGGCGAGGTAGTTTGCTTATGAAAATCGTTACTGCGGCCGCCTGTGCGCTCGTCCTCCTCGGCAGCGCCGGCTGCGACTGGATGAAGAAGAAGGATCCGCCGGGCGCCAAATCGGAGGCGGAGCAGCGTGCCGAGCGTGACACGCGCATCCGCCGCGCCTGCTCGTCGAGCGGCACCTACGATCGGTTGAAGGAGCTCGCCTTCGACGAGGCGGCCCGAATCCGCAACCAGGACCCGCGCGAACTCGACGCGCTCGCCGCCGCCTCGGTCGTCAGGATGGAAAATCCGGTGCCGAAATCGCGCGACGAGAATCTGAACGTCACCGTCTGCCAGGGGCGTTTCATCCTGGAGCTGCCGCCCGGAGTGGAGAATGCCTTCGATGGGCAGCGCCGGCTCACCGCCGACATCGAATATGCCGCCCAGGCGGCCGCCGACGGCAGCGGTCTCGTCTACCACATGGAAGGGGCGGAGCCGATCGTCTACCGGCTCGCCACGGCAGGCGGCTTCACGCCGCGCACCGCGCAGCTCGAGCCCGCCACGATCCCGCAGCCGCAAACCCAGCCGCCCGCCGCCGCCTCCCCCGCGCCGGTGCAGGCTCCCGCGGCCCAGCCGCAGGCCCAGGCTCAGGCACAGCCTCCGCGGCAGGAGGCGAGGGGGACGCCGGCGCCGCAGCGCTCCGCCGCCGCCGCGCCGCCGCCGCCGCTGCCGAAGGCCGACCGGCCGCGCCAGCAACGCACCGCTGCCAGCCCGAGCTTCAACTGCTCCTATGCGCGTTCGCGCAGCGAACGGATGGTCTGCGGCAGCGGGTCGCTCGCGGCCAAGGACCGGCAGATGGCCGCGACCTATTATGCCGCGATGGCCAATGCCGATGTCGGCACCCGCGCGCATCTGAGGCGCAGCCGCGACGCCTTCTTGAGCCGTCGCGAGCGCTGCGGCAGCGCGGATTGCGTCATCTCCATCTACGACGCACGTATCCAGGAGATCAGGCGCATCGCGGCGGGCGAATAGGCAAGGATTTTCCGTGGATAAAAGAGCGGCTTGCCCTTCCATCGCGTGGGCACGCTGGCCATAAGTTAGGCCATGGCCGCGCCTTATGTCCCCCTGCGCATCTTCTCCTGCTACACGATGCTGGAAGGCGCGATCGAGCCCAAGGCGATCGCCAAGGCGGCGAAGAAGAACGACTTCCCCGCCGCCGCGCTCACCGACAAGAACGGCCTCTACGCCGCGATGGCGTTCACCGACGCCTGCATCGCGGAAGGGGTGCAGCCGATCGTCGGCACGATGCTCGCCGTCGCGCGGCCCGGAACGCCGCCCGGCAAGGCGCCGACGCTCGACTGGCTCGCTTTGTACGCGCAGGACGACAAGGGCTACGACAACCTCTGCTCGCTCGTCTCCGCCGCCCATCTCGGACGCCCTCTCGAGGAGCCGCCCCATGTCGCCATCGAGGCGCTGGAGGGCCGCACGGACGGCCTCATCGCGCTGACCGCGGGCGCGGAGGGTGCGCTCGCCCGGCTGATCGCCGAGGAGCAGGTGTCCGCGATGCGCGACATCCTCGTGCGTCTCGAAGCGCTCTTTCCCGGCCGCCTCTATATCGAGCTTTGCCGCCGCGGCGACGAAGTCGAGCAGCGCGCCGAGGAGGGGCTGATCGACCTCGCCTACGAGCGGGACCTGCCGCTGGTCGCCACCAATCCGGCGCGCTTCACCGATATCCACTTTCACGCCGCCCACGACGCCATGCTCTGCATCGCCCAGTCGAGCCAGATCGAACGCGACGATCGCGAGCGCTCGTCGCCCGAAGCGTGGATCAAGCCGCCTGCGGAAATGCGGCGGCTGTTCGCGGACCTGCCGGAAGCGATCGAGAACACGGCGGTAATCGCGCGGCGCTGCGCGTTCGGCGCGCCGAAGAGGAAGCCGATCCTGCCCTCCATTGCCGGTGACCTGGAAGCGGAGGCCCAGCAACTCCGCCAGGATGCTCTCGCCGGGCTTGAGAGGCGCCTCGCCGAATACGCGTTCGTCCCGAGCGTAGTCGAGGGGCGCTGCACCGAGTCCGAGCCGCGCCCCTCGACTTCGCTCGGGACGAACGATGCCAGTGGCCGCATCGTTCTGACGGAGGAGCAGCGACAGGCCTATTTCGACCGGCTTGCCTTCGAAGTCGACGTTATCGTCGGGATGGGCTTTCCGGGCTACTTCCTGATCGTCGCCGATTTCATCAAATGGGCGAAGGAGAACGGCATTCCGGTCGGTCCGGGTCGCGGTTCCGGCGCAGGTTCGGTGGTCGCCTGGGCGCTCACCATCACCGATCTCGATCCGATCCGGCTCGGACTGCTGTTCGAGCGCTTCCTCAACCCCGAGCGCGTCTCGATGCCGGACTTCGACATCGATTTCTGCGAAACGCGGCGCGGCGAAGTCATTCGCTACGTCCAGGGGCGCTACGGCGCCGACCGAGTCGCCCAGATCATCACCTTCGGAAAGCTGAAGGCGCGCGCGGTCCTCAAGGACACGGGCCGAGTGCTCCAGATGTCGTACGGTCAGGTCGACCGGCTGGCGAAGCTCATCCCGAACCTTCCGGCCGATCCCTGGACTCTGGAGCGGGCGCTGAACGGCGTCTCGGAGCTTGCCGCCGAATATAAGAACGACGCGCAGGTCCGCCGCCTGTTCGATCTGGCGATGAAGCTCGAAGGCCTGCCGCGGCACAGCTCCACGCACGCGGCCGGCGTCGTCATCGGCGACCGGCCGCTCGACCAGCTCGTCCCGCTCTACCGCGATCCGCGCTCCGACATGCCGGTGACGCAGTTCGACATGAAATATGTCGAAGCGGCGGGGCTCGTGAAGTTCGACTTTCTCGGCCTGAAAACCCTGTCGGTGCTTCGCAAGGCCGTCGAGATGCTGGCGAAGCGCGGCATTTCGGTCGATCTCGACAGGCTTGCCTGGGACGACCAGGAGGTGTTCGAGCTCCTGAAGCGCGGCGAGACGGTGGGCGTCTTCCAGCTCGAATCCGAGGGCATGCGCCGCACCCTTTCCGCAGTGAAGCCGACGAGCTTCGAGGACATCATCGCGCTCGTTTCGCTCTACCGGCCGGGCCCGATGGACAACATTCCCTCCTTCGGCGCGCGCAAGAACGGGCGCGAGGAGATCCGGTACCCGCACGCATTGCTCGAGAACGTGCTTAAGGAAACCTACGGCATCTTCGTCTACCAGGAACAGGTGATGGAGGCCGCCAAGGTCCTCGCCGGCTACAGCCTGGGCGAAGCCGATCTCCTCCGCCGCGCCATGGGCAAGAAGATCAAGGCGGAGATGGATGCGCAGCGCGAGCGCTTCGTCACCGGTTGCGCAGCGAACGACATCGCGCCGCTCAAGGCCAACGAATTGTTCGACTTGATCGACAAGTTCGCCGGCTACGGCTTCAACAAGAGCCATGCCGCGGCCTATGCGCTCGTCGCCTACCAGACGGCGTGGCTCAAGGCGCATTATCCGGTGGAATTCTACGCCGCCTCGATGTGCTTCGACATCCACCAGACGGACAAGCTCGCCATCTTCGTCGACGACATGCGCCGCCTCGAAGTCCAGTGCCTGCCGCCCTCGATCAACGCGTCGGAGGCGGAATTCTCCGTCGAGCCGGTCGGGGAGAGCCATGCCGTCCGCTATGCGCTGGGGGCGCTCAAGGGCGTCGGCGAAAAGGCGATGGACCAGCTCGTTGACGAGCGGCGCGCAAACGGCGTCTTTCGCGACCTCGACGATTTCGCCGGGCGTGTCGATCCGCGCCTCCTCAACCGCCGCCAGCTCGAAAGCCTCGCCGCCGGCGGCGCTTTCGACGACCTGTCGAGCGACCGCGCCACCGTCTTCGCGGCCGCCGAGACCATCCTGGCAGTCGCCGCCAGCGCGGCGGACGCGCGGACCAGCGGGCAGGGCGGCCTGTTCGGCGAAGGCTCGGCCGACGTCGCGCCGATCCGGATGCCGACTGTGACCGCCTGGACGCTCGCCGAGCGCATGGTGCAGGAGAAGGAAAGCTTCGGCTTCTATTTCTCCGCCCATCCGGTGGACAATTACCGGCACCTCGTCATCGCCCACGGCGCCAAGAGCTTCGCCGAGCTTGCCTCGCTCCCCGCGCATCCGGACGGCGGGCGCTCGGCGGCGGTGATGGCCGGACTCGTCGAGGAGGCGCGGTGGCGGACCTCGGCCAAGGGCCGGCGCTATCTCATGGCGACCGTGTCGGACGCGTCGGGCCAGTTCGTCGCCACCGTGTTCGACGATCCGGTCGCGGCGCAGCTCGAGGACGCGGCCAAGAAGGGCGCGTGCGGCCTCTTCAACGTCGAGCTGGACCGGCGGCCCGGCGAGGACGCGCCGCGCGTCACGATCAAGTCGGTTCAGTCCTTCGAAGGCCTGGCGGCGCGCACCCGCCTCCAGCTCCAGGTGGAGATCGAGGGGCCCGATACGCTGAAGCGCCTCGCCGCCGCCACCGCCGACGCACGCGGCGGCAACGGCGTCCTGAAGCTCGTCGCGCCGATCGACGGCGGCGGCAGCGCCGACCTGGTCCTCGGGCGCAACTTCCAGCTCGATGCGGAGATCGCGGCGCGGATCGAGCGGGTCGAAGGCGTCACCAGGGTCCACCTCTCGACGGCCGGACCGGCCCGCCCTGCGCTCGCCCAGCAAGCTGCGGCTTGACGACACGCCGTCATCCCCGCGAAAGCGGGGATCCAGCGGGACTGTCCACTGCCGCTGCAGGCGGAGCAGCCGCGTTTGGATTCCCGCTTTCGCGGGAATGACAAGAAGGCGAGGGGGAGCGTCGATGCTGGGTGGAATGCAGGATTGGCCGCTGAGGATCATGCGGCTGCTCGACCATGCGGAGCGCGAGCACGGGCCGCGCGAGATCGTCTCGCGCTGGGCGGACGGCAGCGAGACCCGGACCGATTATGCCGGCGTGGCGCGCGACGCGAGGAAGCTGGCGCAGGCGCTGGAGCGGCTCGGCATCCGCCGCGGTGACCGGGTCGCGACCCTCGGCATGAACCATTCGCGCCACCTCGTCTCCTGGTACGGGACGATCGGCATGGGCGGGATCATCCACACGGTGAACCCGCGCCTGTTCGAAGAGCAGCTCGTCTACATCATGAACCACGCCGAGGACCGGGTGCTGTTCTATGACCGCGTCTTTGCGCCGATCGTCGACAAGATCCGGCCGCAGCTCGCCAGTGTCGAGCATTTCATCTGCTTCGATCCGTCCGAGGGCGAAGAGGGGTTCGAAAGTCTGATCGCGCCGGAGAGCGGCGACTACCGGTGGATCGAAGGCGACGAGCGCGAGCCGGCGATGCTCTGCTACACGTCGGGGACGACGGGCAATCCCAAGGGGGTTCTCTACGAGCATCGCTCCACCGTGCTCCACGCCATGGCCGAAGTGCAGCCGGACGTGATCGAGCTCTCGCGCCGCGCCGTGGTGCTGCCGATCGTACCGATGTTCCACGCGGCGTCCTGGGGCCTGCCGTTCGCGGCGCCGATCGCCGGGTGCAAGATCGTCTTCACCGCCGATTATACGCCGAGCGTGGTCTGCGATCTCCTCCACGACGAGGGCGTGACCCACACCGCGGCGGTGCCGACCGTCTGGCTTGCGATGATGAACTATTCGGAAGCGAGCGGGCGCGAATTCGGCCAGCTCCGGTGCGTGACCATCGGCGGCTCGGCGGCGCCGCGGGCGATGATCGAATTCTTCCAGAAGCGCGGCATCCAGGTCAGCCACGCCTGGGGCATGACGGAGATGTCGCCGATCGGCACCACTGGCGGGCGGCCCCATTATTTCGATAGCCTGAGCTTCGAGGAGCAGATCGACCTCATCGCCAAGCAGGGGCGGGTGCCGTTCGGTGTCGAGATGAAGATCGTCGCCGACGACGGCGGCGAGCAGCCGCGCGACGGCGCCAGCTCCGGCCGCCTGCTTGTGCGCGGCCCGTGGGTGATCGAGCAATATTTCAAGGAAGCGGACAAGGCCGTCGACGCCGACGGATGGTTCGACACTGGGGATGTCGCGGTCATCCACCCGGACGGGACGATGCAGATCACCGACCGCTCCAAGGACGTGATCAAATCGGGCGGCGAGTGGATCAGCTCGATCGAGCTCGAGAATGCCGCGATGGGCTGTCCGGGGATCGCCGAGGCGGCGGCCGTGGGCATCGCGCATCCGAAATGGGACGAGCGGCCTTTGCTTCTGTGCGTGAAGAAGGAAGGCGAGGAGGTCAGCGCTGACCGAGTGCAGGAGCATCTCGGCGGCTGCGTCGCCAAATGGTGGCTCCCCGACGAGATCCTGTTCGTGGAGTCGCTGCCCCACACCGCGACCGGAAAGCTGCTCAAGACCGCGCTGCGCGACCAGTACAAAGATCACAAGCTGCCGACGGCGTAGCATCCTCCCCATGCGGAGCATGGGGAGGGGGACCACCCGAAGGGTGGTGGAGGGGTAGGTGGCGCAGGATTCCGAGGATTCGGCGCACGACGGCCGACGCCTGCGCCTCTTACCCCTCCACCATGCTTCGCATGGTTCCCCTCCCCATCTCTCG
>DASWMS010000043.1:0-23699 GCA_036399655.1 Allosphingosinicella sp.
CCGGCGCCTGAGACCAGCCCCTCGACTTCGCTCGGGACGAACGGAGTCGGTGTGCTGTCTCCCGAAGAGGTGGCGGAATTCTATCGCCGCCTCGCCGAACGCACGCCGAACCCAGAGACCGAGCTGGAATTCGTCAACCACTACACCCTGCTTGTCGCCGTCGTGCTCTCCGCCCAGGCGACGGACGCCAGCGTCAACATCGCCACGCGAGGTCTGTTCAAGGAGGTCGACACGCCCGCCAAGATGATCGCGCTCGGCGAGGAGCGGCTTCGCGACGCGATCAAGACGATCGGCCTTTTCAACACCAAGGCGAAGAACGTCATCGCGCTGAGCGAGGCCCTGCTCGAGCGCCACGGGGGCGAAGTCCCGGCCGACCGCGACGCGCTGGTGGCGCTGCCGGGCGTCGGCCGCAAGACCGCGAACGTGGTCATGAACTGCGCGTTCGGCGCCGAGACCTTCGCCGTCGACACCCATGTCTTCCGGGTCTCCAACCGCACCGGCCTCGCGCCCGGCAAGGACGTCGCCGAAGTCGAGCGCCGCCTCGAGGAGGGGACGCCCCAGCCCTGGCGACGCGACGCCCACCATTATCTCATCCTCCACGGCCGCTACACCTGCAAGGCGCGCACCCCCGAATGCTGGCGCTGCGTCGTCCAGGACCTTTGCCGCTACGAGCCCAAGACGCCGCCGCCAGGCGAAACGGTCACCCTCCCGCGCGCCGCGAGGGCCGGGCCACCGGCAAAGGCCCCGCCGAAGCGCCTCCGCCCACGAAACTAGGGTCTGGCTCCCCTGCCCCACCTTTGCTAAGCGGCACGCACTTGGCCCGGCACCCGTAGCTCAGCTGGATAGAGCGCTGCCCTCCGAAGGCAGAGGCCAGAGGTTCGAATCCTCTCGGGTGCGCCAGCCTTTTTCGTGAGTTTTCCGCGGGCTTTACCGGCGGCTGCGCAACGCCCCGGCAGCCGCGCGGCCTGCTCCTTCAATCTTCAGTCTGCGCTCCACCGTTTCGCAATGGCGCGGCGCGTCCGGACGGGGTCCGCGCCCTCTCCAGCCGCGGCTCTCAGGGTCCATGGCGGCGCGGAACGCAATGACTCCCACGACTGTTACCTCGTCGCCGTCCCTCAGCACGAACGTCAGGACCATGATGACAGAGGAACAGGAAGTCGCCGCCATTCCGCTCGTGGAGGAGCGCGTCTCCGTCACCAAGCGCCAGGTGGAGAGCGGCCGCCTGCGCATCGAAGTCTCGGTCGAGGAGCGGCAGGACAATGTTCCGGTCGAGCTCTCCCACGACGAGCTGGAGATCGAGCGCGTGCCGGTGAACAAGGTCGTGAGCCAGTTGCCGAGCGTCCGGCTGGAGGGCTCCACGACCGTGATACCGGTTGTGGAGGAAATCGTCGTCGTCGAGAAGCGGCTGGTCGTGGTCGAAGAGATACACGTACGCCGCAAGTCGCAGACCGAAACCAGGGCGATACCGGTCACGCTCCGATCCGAGCAGGTGCGGATCGACCGGAGCGGCGATTTGGCCGCCGGGGATGGCGGGGCGGTGCCGGCGGGCGATGGAGGAAGCGCGTGAGCTCGACCGTCACGGCTTTGTACGACACCCGCGAGGAGGCCGACAGCGCCTTGCGTTCCCTGCAGGCCGAGCTTTCGATGACGCATGCGGGCGTCTACGATCAGTCGGAGGCCAGCCGCAACGCGCTGCGGGAGGTCGACCTCACGCCGGAGGAGCGGGCGGTCTGCGAGGGCAAGCTGGCCGACGGTGAGTATCTGCTGCTCGCACAGGTCGGCAGCGGCGACGATCCGGATCGCGTCGTCGCCATCCTCGAGCGTACGGCCGAGGAGGCTCCGCCGGCGCCCGCGCCCGAGACGTTGCAGGCGGGCGGGGCAGCGGCGCAGCATGGCTCCCAAGTTGTCGCCGAGGAGCGGCTGCCGCTCGTCGAGGAGGAACTGCGCGTCGGAACCCGCGAGGTCGTCCGCGGCGGAGCAAGGGTCCGGAGCAGGGTCGAAGAGGTTCCCGTCTCGCAGGAGGTCGAACTCATGGAGGAGTTCGTTCGCGTCGAGAGCCGGCCGGTGTCGCGCCTCGCGACCGAGGAGGAGCTGGAGCGGGGCGGCTTGCTGCGCGGGCGCGTGTTCGAGATTTCGCAGGTCCGCGAAGAGGCCGTCCTGAGCAAGGACGTCTTCGTGCGCGAGGAAGTCGTGGTCAGCAAGACCATCGAGCACCGGGTCGAGCAGATCCACGAGACCCTCCGCCGCACGGAAGTGGAGGTGGAGGAGCTTGGCTCGGACCCCGCCGGTGAACGCTGGACGCTGAAGGAACGAGGCCGGCCATGAATGACCCCAGGGACAATGATGCGGGTGGCGCGCCCCGCAAGCCACGGATCGAAGTGCTGCGCGGAGCACCCGCGCCGGCTGCCGCTCCCGCCGCGGGCGAGGCTCGCACCCATGTGTTCGGGGGTGCACCGGCAGGCGATCCGCACGGGGACGCGCATGTCGCGCCGCCTCCCACGGCCTCCGGTAGGGCCGAATACGTGCAGCCTGCCGAGCGCCGCCGGGGCGGCGGGCTGCTGCGATCGCCGGTCATGCTGCTCGCCCTGCTGGCTCTCGCGGTGCTGATCGGCGCCATCTGGTACGCCTCCCTGCAGCGCGAGCCCGACGTCGTGTTCGACGTCCCGGCTGACCCGGTGAGGACGGAGACCTCCGAGGCTGCGGACGACACGCAAGTCTCCCAATTCGAGACGCCGCCGCCCAACCCGCTTGCCAGCGAGGAAGCGGCGGCGGTCGAGGAGACGCCGCCCGAGCCCGCTGCGTCCGCACGCCGCGAAGCCGCCGATGTCGCGACGGCAGCGCCGCCGGCCGTCACCCAGCCCCGAACCCAGCCCCGCGGCCCCCTCCAGGAGGCGGCCCCCGTCCAGGAAGCGGCTCCCGCCGAGGATGCAGCGCCCGCGGGCGGCGGGAGCGCGGTCGCGACCGCCCGCGCCTTTTATTCCGCGCTGAGTGCGGGCGATGGCGGATCCGCCGCGCAGCTGGTCGTGCCCGCCAAAAGGCGCAGCGGACCCCTCTCCGCCGGCGCGCTGACCCGCTATTATTCTTCCTTCCGCCGACCGCTGCGGGTCCTGCGCGTCTCACCGGTCGATGAGAACACGGTGCGCGTCGCCTACGATTACGTGCTTGCCGACGGCCGCCTGTGCCGGGGCTCGGCGGCGGTCGACGTGGTCCGGAGCGGCGGCGGCAGCCTGGTGAGCGGCATCCGGACCCGCGGTCCCTGCTGAGGCCCGCGCACCCGTAGCTCAGGCGGCCTTAGCCGCTTCGGCCGCGGGACGTCGCGCGTCGACGGCCATCGCTTCCTCCTCATGGTCCTGCGCAGTGCCGATGAACGCGGCGACCTTGATGCCGGTGGGTCCCGTCCGATCGCGGAGAAAGAATTCGCGCATTTCGTGGAGCCAGACGCGGCGGCCCATGCGGTAGTACCAGCGTATGGCGTGGCGGATCCTGGCCTCCGGGTTCCACAGCAAGCGGCGGATGGCGCGGGCGCGCAGCTGCATCGCGGCTTCAATGAACTTAACCCAGAGGAACAGGCGCCACGGCGGCATCCGGTCCATGCCGAGCACCTGATGCTTGTAGTCCCACTTCGTCTTGTCGCACTGGACGACCTCGCGGTCCTCCGCCTCGCGGTAGAAGGGCGTCCAGCGGTGGGGCACGACGTAGAGCGCCTGAATCTGGTCCGGATCGTAGGACATGAGCTGGCGGAGCGCGTGGAGCATGTCGCGGTCCCTCTGGTGCGAGAAGCCCGCCACCCATGTCGCCATCGACAGGATGTTGTGTTGCCGCAGGAGGCGGATGGCCTCGCGGTCGGTGCTCGTCGCGCCCCCTTTGCGGATGAGGCGCAGCGTATCCTCGTCCGTATTCTCCGTCCCCATCAGGAAGCGCTCGAAGCCGGCCTTCTTGTAGAGGTGGAGGAATTCGGCATCACGGACGATGTCATCGGCACGCGTCGATCCGACGAGCGTGACTTCGATGTCCTCGGCGATAAGCGCTTCGAGGAAGGCCTTCCACGGCTTGCGCCCGGCGGAGGGGTTCTCGTCGGCGAAGTTGAAGACCTCCACCCCGTGATCGCGGTGGAGGCGGGCGATCTCGCGCGCGAACAGCACGGGATCCCGGTGCCGCCACCGCGTCCAGAAGCCGCGCTGTCCGCAATAGGTGCACAGATGCGGGCAGCCGCGCGAGAACTGGACCACCACGGCCCTCTTGCCGCCCCAATAGCTGTAGCGGGCGTGATCGATGAGCTCCCAGCCGATCCGGTAGTCGTCGAGGTTCCGGATCACCGGCGCCGCGCCGGTCGCGACCGGCTTTCCCTCCCGCCGGAAGGCGATCCCGCGCACCGCGTCGAGCGAGCCGCCTTCTTCAAGCGCGCGGAGGAGCTGCCGGACGGTCTCCTCGCCTTCGCCCCGCACCACGGAATCCACCCAAGGCTCGCTCGCCAGGATGTCGCGCCAGAAATAGGTCGGGTGGACGCCGCCGTAGACGATGCGGCAATGCGGCAGTGCCTCGCGCACGAGCCGGGCGACGGCGGCGATGACCGGGTGGCCGGAGGAGGAGCCGGAATGGCCGAACATGACGGCGTCCGGGGCGAGGCTGCACGCTTCGGCGACGATCTCCTCCGGCCGCATCGGCCCGAACTCGCCGTCGATCAGCGTGACCTGGTGCCCGTCGTCGATCAGCGGCCCACCGACGCTGAGCAGGCCGAGCGGCGGCAGGTGATCGTCGGGGATCCTGCTGCCGATGGCCGGATGCGGGACGTTGATCAGGACGATGCGCATGTCGGTTATCCTCTCATGCGGCCACGCAGGCCTCTGCACGTCCACTCGCCTAAGGCGAGCACGGGTGAGCGGCATGAGGACGATCTGAGCTTTGGCTGAAAACCGGCGGAGCGGGCGGCCGGGAGAGACATGCGAAATTCCGCACTTCGGACACGCGCAATTCTACTGCTCCGTCAAAACATCGTTTAACTTATAAACTGCTGATTTACTTGATCTTTTCCTGTTGACACCTCCGGGCGGCGAAGCATAGCTTCCGCCTGTTCGCTGGGGAGCGTGTTTCGACTGCCGCAGGTGCGGGAAGGTCGCCGCCGGCGGGCTGGTGGGAGGGGTCCAGGAAGATGCCGATGTACGTCTACAGCACGCGCGGGGAGCCCGTCGGCTTCCTGTTCGAAAGCTTCGTTTACGATCTCGAGGGAACGGCGCTCGGGCGCCTGTTTGGAACGCGCGTGCACCGCATCGACGGCTCCTATGCGGGCGAGTGGTTCCACCAGATGGTGGTCGAGCGGCGCAGCGCACCCGTGCGCGCCATCCTCCCCGCCGCGCCGCCTTCCGGCCGCCCGCCGCTCCCGCCACGCGCGGCAAACCGCCGCTCCGTCGCGGAATACGGACTCTACCCGGATGTCTTCCACCAACTCTACGCCGCGCCGGACGCCGCGGAGGGGCTCTACGCCGAAGCCGCCGAATAAGCGTTTGCGCCGTCGGGCGGGATCGCGGCGCGACCCGGCTCGGGCGGGGCGCGCCGCTCATTCTTTCGTAAGCTTTTGCGCCGCTGGACTCCGGAACGGCACCCATCGCCGGCACGCCAGGCCGGCCCGGAGAGAGACGATGACGCAGCTTCGCCCCACCCTGCTGCTGCCGCTCGCGGCCGCGCTCGCCGCCTGCCAGACGGGCGGTCCGCCTCGCACCGCCGCGCCCGCCGCCACCGTCGTGCTGGAGCCGCAGGAGGATTGGCGCGGCACCGCCCTTCCCGAACACGCCTCGATCAGCGAGGACATGCCGCCGCTCTTCGCCCGCCTCGCCGCTGCACCGGGCCGGCGGAGCGCGGCGGACCGCGACCTCCTCGATCCCGAGCTGCTCCTCGGCGCGCCGACGCCGGCGCCCGGCGCCTATCGCTGCCGCCTCGTCCGCCTGCCCGCGACGGCGGCGGCGCGGCGGGAACGCGGCGTGCCGCGGCCGGCCTTCTGCTTCGTCGGCGCGGAAAGGGAGCGGCTCAGCCTGACGCTCGAAACGCCGGCGCGGCGCCTCGGCGGCTATCTGTGGCCGAGCGCGGACGGGCGGCGCATGGTGTTCCTCGGCGCCGGCTTCGCACCGCCGGCCCGCTCCGCCCCCGCCTATTCGGAGGCCGCCGGCACAAACACGGCGGGGATCTTCGAGCGGATCGGCGACTTTCGCTACCGCCTCGCGGTGCGCGGGCCCAGCCCGGGGACGGTCGACCTCTACGAGCTCGTCGCCGCGCCGGCGGAGCGCTGACGCGCGCCGCGGCTCAGCCGTTGATCGCCTTCATGCCGGCGGCGTGATAGCGGTCGCCCGCCGCCGCGCCGCGCGGGAAGATCGCCTCGATCCGCGCCAGCTCTTCGGCCGTCAGGGTGACATCCAGAGCGCCGATATTCTCGTCGAGCCAGCGGCGCCGCTTCGTCCCGGGAATGGGGAGGATGTCCTGCCCTTGCGCCAGCACCCAGGCGAGGGCGAGCTGGGCCGGGCTGACGCCCTTCTCGGCCGCAAGCCCCTCGATCTCGCGGACGAGGGCGATGTTGCGTTCGAAATTCTCGCCGTTGAAGCGGGGATGGTTGCGCCGCGTGTCGCCTTCCGGGAAGTCCGCCGGGCTGGCGAACTGGCCGGTGAGGAAGCCGCGGCCGAGCGGACTGTAGGCGACATAGGCGATGCCGAGTTCGCGCACCGTCGGCAGGAGCGCCTCTTCCGCGTCCCGGCTCCACAGCGAATATTCGGTCTGAAGGGCGGCGATCGGATGAACCGCATGGGCGCGGCGCACGGTCTCAGGAGCGGCTTCGGAGAGGCCGAGGAAGCGCACCTTCCCTTCGGCGACCAGCGCCGCCATCGCCCCGACCGTCTCTTCGATCGGCACTTCGGGGTCGACGCGGTGCTGGTAATAAAGGTCGATCGTCTCGACGCCGAGGCGCTTGAGGCTCGCCTCGCAGGCCGAGCGGACATAATCGGGCCGGCCGCAGACGCCGCGGAAGCTGCCGTCCTCGCCGCGCACGTTGCCGAATTTCGTGGCGAGGAAGACCCGGTCGCGGCGGTCTGCGATGGCGCGGCCGATCAGTTCCTCGTTGCGGCCGACGCCGTACATGTCGGCGGTGTCGAGGAAGTCGATGCCCCGCTCCAGCGCATGGTGGATGGTCGCGATCGATTCCGCTTCGTCGCCGGCGCCGTAGAATTCGGACATGCCCATGCAGCCGAGGCCGAGCGCCGAAACCTCCGGCCCGTTCGCGCCGAGGCGCCGCCGTTCTACCATGTTCTGAAAACTCCCCTCTGCGGTTCGGATATGAAGGCCCAACGCGGCACTGCGCGGATCGTTCTCGGCCGCGTCGGGACGTGGCCTCCACCGGGCTGGGCGCAATGCGCAAAAAGCCGAGCCCGCGAAGACGCTTGGCGCTTGCGCGTGCCGAGCCCGGCGGCTTAGATCGGCCGCGAAGGGGACTTTCGAGTTGGCGGCAGCAGAGGGAGGGTTGACGGCCGTGTCGGGCGATCCGGCGCGGGCCGCCGAAGCGCACCGCGCGCTCGTCCAGGATTCCTCGATCCAGTTCGATCTTCCGGCCTATGTCCCGCCCCCGCCGCCCGGTTGGCTGAAATGGCTCGACAGCCTTTTCTCCGGCGCACCCGCTTTCAAGGTCCTGTTCTGGGTCCTGGTGGCGGTGGTGGCGGTGGCGGTCGTCTACGCTGTCATACGCTGGATAGAACGGGGCGGCCTCGCCTTCCTTATGGGGAAGAACAAAAGCGAGCCGGAGGCGGAGGAGGTCTGGACGATTGCCGAAGCACCCGCCCGTGCCCTCCTCGCCGAAGCCGACAGGCTGGCGGGCAGCGGCCATTATTCGGAAGCCGCCCACCTCCTGCTCTTCCGCAGCATCGAGGAGATCGACCGCCGCCGTCCCGCGCTGGTTCGGCCGGCGCTCACCAGCCGCGACATCGCCGGCGCGCCGCAGCTCCCCGAAGGCCCGCGCGGCGCGTTCCAGCGCATCGCCATGGCCGTGGAGCGCAGCCTCTTCGGCGGCCGCCGCCTCGATGAGCGCGATTGGCTGGGCTGCCGCGCCGCCTATGAAGAGTTCGCAATGGCCAAGGCGTGGAGCCGGTGAGCGGCGCGCCGGCACCCGCCGCGGCGACCTTGGTCACCGGAACGCCGGACACCGCTGCGCCAGGCGGCCCGTTCAGCACCCGCACGATCGTCGCTCTCGTGGCCACGGGGATCGCCGGCTTCCTCCTGTTTCTTCTGCTCACCGCTTATGCGGGCCACCTGCGCGGCGGCGGCGGCGATCCGCGGGCGCATGCGCTGTCGAAGACGGCGGTCGGTTTCCACGGCCTCGTCCGCCTCGTCGAGCTCAGCGGCGGTCGCAGCCGGATGGTGCGGAGCGAGGAGGAGCATCATACGCGCGACCTGCTCGTCGTGATGGTCGAAGCGAGCACCGAACCGGCACGCCTCGCCGAGCTGCTCCAGCGGCGCCAGTCGCTTCCCACTTTGGTCATCCTCCCCAAGTGGCAGGTGCGCCGCGATCCGGCGCGGCCGGGGCGCGTCCTGAGCGGCGGCACGCTCCCCGGCTTCGTCGCCGGCCGCGCGCTCGGCAATGAAGACCGGATCAGGATCGAGGGCGGAGCGGGCGGAGGCGCGCGGCTCTTCGGGAGCTCCTATTTCGAAGGCATAGCGGCGCCCGCGCCGCATGCCCTCCAGGTCGCGACCGGCCGGACGCTCACGCCGCTCCTCTCCGCCGGGAGCGGCGCGGTCGTGGCGCAGTTCGGGGAGGCGCCGCACTACCTGCTCGCCGATCCGGACCTGATGAACAATCATGGCCTCGCCAACCCGGAACGGGCGCTCGCCGCCATCCAGATGCTCGGCCTCATGAGCGGCGAGGAGACCCAGCATGTCGCCTTCGATCTGACGCTGAACGGCATCGGCACCGGCCGCAGCCCGCTCCGGCTGGTCTTCGAGCCGCCCTTCCTGCCGCTCACCATCGCCCTCTTCCTCGCCGCGCTGCTCGCGGGGCTGCACGGCGCCTTCCGATTCGGGGCGCCGGCCGAGAGCAGCCGCGCCCTCGCCTTCGGCAAGAGCCAGCTCGTCGAGAACAGCGCCGGCCTCTTCAAGCTCGCCCGGCGCGAGCACAGGGCCGGCGCCGCTTATGCCGAGCTGGTGCGCGAAACGGCGGCCCGTGAAAGCGGGGCGCACCTCGCGCTCCGCGACGCCGAGCTCGACGCTTATCTCGACCGGGTCTCGCCCGAGGGACGGCCGAGGTTCAGCGAACTCGCCGACCGTGCCCGCAACGCCGCCGACCCGTCCCAGCTCCTCGCCGCCGCGCGGGCGCTCTTCCAGTGGAAAAAGGATCTCATCAAGTGACCCTAGACGACGTCAGAAGCCTCGCCGCGACGATCCGGCAGGAGATCGCCAAGGCGATCGTCGGGCAGGAGGAAGCGGTCGAGCTGATGCTGATCGCACTCTTCTCCTCGGGGCACGTCCTGCTCGAAGGCCCGCCGGGAACGGCGAAGACCTTCCTCGTCCAATGCTTCGGGCGGGTCCTCGGCCTCGATTACGGGCGCATCCAGTTCACGCCGGACCTGATGCCCGCCGACATCCTCGGCTCCAACCTGTTCAACTTCCAGACCAGCGCGTTCACGCTGACCCAGGGCCCGATCTTCTGCGAGCTTCTCCTCGCCGACGAGATCAACCGCACGCCGCCCAAGACGCAGGCGGCGCTCCTGGAGGCGATGCAGGAGCGCTCGGTCACGATCGACGGCGAGACCCACAGGCTCTCCGACCGGTTCATGGTGATCGCGACCCAGAACCCGATCGAGCAGCAGGGCGTCTATCCCCTCCCCGAGGCTCAACTCGATCGTTTCCTCTTCAAGCACCGGATGGGCTATCCGAGCGCGGAGGAGGAGCGCCGCATCGTGGCGCAGCACGGCGCCCGCTTCGGAGCGCCTTCGGCTGCCGAATGGGGCATCGAGCGCCGCGTCGGGCCCGACGACGTCGCCGCCGCCATCGCCGCCGTCGCCACGGTGCCGATGGTGGACGAAGTCACCGACTATGTGGTGAGCCTGGTGCGCGCCACCCGGGAAGCCGCCGACATCGAGACCGGCGCCTCCCCGCGCGCGGCGGCGATGCTGGCCGGCGCCGCCCGCGCCCATGCGGCGCTCGACGGGCGCAACTACGTCATCCCGGACGATGTGAAACGGCTCGCGCCCGCCGTGCTCCGCCACCGCGTCTCGCTCTCGCCCGCGGCCGAAATCGAGGGGCGACCTGTGGAGACCGTGATCGCCCGCCTGATCGAGACGGTGGAGGCGCCGCGTTGATCTACCCGTCGCGCCGCGCGATCCTTGCGGCGGGCGGCCTTTCGCTGCCCGCCTTGCTCGTCGGCGTGCTGGCTCCTGCCTGGTGGACGGCGGGGCTTGCGGCGCTGGGCGCACTCGTCCTCCTCCTCGCGTTCGACGCCGCCCTCGGCGCCGGCGCCGCCGACGTCGACTTGTACTTCGAAGGCCCGCCGACGGCCGGCGTCGGCGCCGAGTTCGACCTTGAGGTCGCAGTCCACTTCAGGCGCGCGCCGCCCGCCGCATGCCAGGTCGCGATCGACCGCCACTACCTCCTCGAAGCGCCCGCGGGGCTGGAGCGTCAGATCGCCATCGGGCGCGGGGGACGCGGCAAGGCCCGGATCGCGCTCAGCAGCGTCCGGCGCGGCGAGGCGCGGCTCGATCATGTCTGGCTGCGCTGGCGCGGCATGCTCGGCCTCGTCTGGAAGCAGAAGAGGATGCGCCTCGACGAGGCCGTGCTGATCGTGCCCGACATCGCCGCCGTCCGCGCCCGTTCGGCCCAGCTCCTCCACCGCGACATGATGCACGGCCTCGTCGCGCAGATGCAGCTCGGCGAGGGCGCCGAATTCGAGGCACTGACCGAATTCCAGCAGGGCATGGACCGCCGCGCGATCGACTGGAAGCAGTCGGCCCGCCACACCCAGCTCCTCGCCAAGGAATATCGTCCCGAGCGCAACAACAACATCGTCGTCGCGCTCGATAGCGGGCGGACCATGTGCGAGCCGATCGCCGGCCTGCCCAAGATCGATCGCGCCGTCTCAGCCGCCCTCCTCACCGCCTTCGTCGCGCTGAAGGACGGCGACCGCGTCTCGCTGTTCAGCTTCGACAGCCACCCGCGCGTCTCGACCAAGCCCGCGTCCGGCCAGCGCAGCTTCGCCCTCCTCCAGCGCGTCGCCGCCGGCATCGAATATTCCGACCGGGAAACCAACTACACGCTGGCGCTGGCGACGCTCGCGACCGGGCTGCACCGCCGCTCGCTCATCGTCTTCTTCACCGATTTTGCGGACACCGTCTCGGCCGAGCTGATGCTGAACGCGATGGGCGCGCTCCTCCAGCGCCACCTCGTCCTCTTCATCCTGTTCCGCGACGAGGAGCTCGACGCCTTCACCGCCGCCGCGCCGGAGACGCCCGAGGACGTCACCAAGGCGGTGACCGCCGCCGCCCTCCTGCGCGAGCGGCGCCTCGTCGTGACGCGCCTGCGCCGGCTCGGAGTCCACGTCATCGAAACGCCGCACGAGGAGGCGGGCCCCGCCCTGGTCTCCGCTTATGTAGACCTCAAGCGGAGGAACCTCCTTTGACCGGGCTTTCCGCCTTTCCGCGCCTGCGCGCCGAGCGCGCCGAGCAGTGGCACCGGCTCGACGAGCTCGTCACGCGCTGCGAAAAGAAGGGGCCGCGCGCGCTCGACGACGAAGATCTGATGACGCTTCCGATCCTCTATCGCGGCGCCCTCTCCTCGCTCTCCGTGGCGCGTGAGACCTCGCTCGACCTCGAGCTCGTCACCTATCTCGAGAGCCTGTGCGCCCGCGCCTATTTCTTCATCTACGGCGTGCGCACCTCGCCCGGGGGACGAATCCGCCAGTTCTTCGCGCGCGACTGGCCGGACGCGATGCTCGGCCTCTGGAAGGAAAGCCTCGCCTCCCTCCTCATCCTGATCGTCAGCACGATCGCCGGCTATCTTCTCGTCTCGGCCGACCCCGACTGGTACGGTTCATTCGTCCCCCAGGGCCTGGCGGGCGGGCGCGACTTCTCGGCGAGCGCGGAGGTGCTGCGCGGCACCCTCTACGATCCGCCCGACTCCGGCGCGCCGCTCAGCGTTTTCGCGACCTACCTCTTCACCCACAATGCCCAGGTCGCAATCATGTGCTTCGCGCTCGGCTTCGCCTTCGGCGTGCCGACGATCCTCCTCCTCGTCTATCACGGCGCGATGCTCGGGGCCTTTTTCGCCCTGTTCGGCTCGCACGATCTCGGCTTCGAGCTCGGCGGCTGGCTTATCATCCACGGATCGACCGAACTCTTCGCCATCGTCCTTGCCAGCGCCGCCGGGCTGAGGATCGGCTGGAGCGTCGTCTTCCCCGGCACCGCCACGCGCCTCGACGCGGCCGCATCCTCCGGGCGCGAAGCGGCGACGGCCATGGTCGGCGTGGTTCTGATGCTCCTCGCCGCCGGCGTTCTCGAAGGCTTCGGGCGGCAACTCATCCGGGAGGATTTCGCCCGCTATTCGATCGGCCTCTTCATGCTGCTCTTCTGGTGCGTCTATTATTACCGGCCGCGGAGCCGCGGGCGTGGTTGAGCCGGCGCTCGACCTCGCTATGCGCAGGCGGCTGGTCACGCCGGAGGGCGTCGACCTCGGCCTCAGCCTGGCCGGCGCGGGGCAGCGGATGACGGCCTTCCTGCTCGACGGCCTGTTCATGGTCCTGATCCTCGTCCTGCTGACGATCGCCGCGATTTCCGGCCTGTTCGCGACCGGCGCCGCCGGCATGGAATGGGTCGCGATCATCTGGATGCTCGGCTTCTTCCTCCTTCGGAACGGCTATTTCATCCTCATGGAGATGCGCCCGCGCGCCGCGACACTGGGCAAGCGGATATGCGGCCTTCGAGTCGTCGCGCGGAGCGGCTCCCGGCTCACGGCGGACATGGTGATCGCCCGCAACCTCATCCGCGAGATCGAAGTCTACCTCCCACTCACCTTTCTAGGCTTCGACGCGTCCCAGGGCGAAGCCGGCGCGCTGACCGCCATCGCCGGCCTGCTCTGGACCGGCCTCTTTCTCTTCTTCCCGCTGATGAACAAGGACCGGCTGCGCGTGGGCGACCTCCTCGCCGGCACCTGGGTGATCGAAGTGCCGAGGCGCCAGCTGACCTACGATCTGATGCGCGCCGATACCGAAGCGGCGCCTGCCTACACGTTCACGGAAGAGCAGCTCGATGCCTATGGCATCTACGAGCTCCAGACGCTGGAGCAGGTGCTGCGCGACGGCAATCCGGACTCCCTCGCCAGCGTCTCGTGGACGATCCGCAACAAGCTCGGCATCGGCGAAGTCGACGCCGACCTCGGCTTCCTCGAAGCCTATTACGACGCGCTGCGCCGCCGGCTCGAACGCAAATTGCTCTTCGGCCGGCGGCGCGCCAACAAATATGAAGACGCCTGAGAGCCCCCATGGACCGCCCCCTCGTCACCGCCATCCTGCCGGTCTTCGACCGCGCCGGATCGGTCGCCCGCGCGATCGAAAGCGTGCTCGGGCAGAGCTACGCGCCGGTGGAGCTGATCGTCGTGGACGACGGATCGACGGACGACACGGCCGACGTGATCGAGCGCTACCGCGGCCGCGCGACGATCCTGAGGCAGGAGAATCGCGGCGCCTACGCAGCGCGGAACCTCGCGCTGGCCCATGCACGCGGCGATCTCGTCGCCTTTATCGATTCGGACGATGCCTGGCTGCCCGAGAAGCTCGACCGGCAGGTGCCGCTGATGCGGGGTGACGTCGCCTTGGTCTACGGCGACGTCGCGGTCGTCGCCGAGCCGCGCGACGATGCGCCGCGCACCGGACGCACGAGCTTCAGCTGGGTGATCCCTCGGCGCGGGCGGGTGCTCGATGGCCTCGCGGCGGGCAATTTCGTGCCGACCTGCACGGCCCTCGTCCGCAGGTCCGCGCTGGAGGAGATCGGCGGCTTCCCCGAGGAGAGCCGCGTCTCAGCGGACTATGTGACCTGGTTCCGGATCGCGCGCCGCCACGCCTTCGACTTCGTCCCGGAGCCGGTCGCGCTCTACACGCTCCACGAGGCCGGGATCAGCTACGATCTCGGCCGTGCCCTGGCCGCGCGCATACGCTTGTTTCAGGAGGAGCGCGCGCGAACGGCCGATGCGGCGACGAGGCGAATTCTCGATCGGCTGCTCTTCAACCTCGGCCTCCACCTCGCGCTGGCGGCGGCGCGGGGGCGCGCAAAGACGGTGGAGCGCCCGCTCGCCCTCGCGCGCGAAGCGATGGCAACGATGGACAGCAAACGGGCGTTATGGTCTACGGCCGCCTTCGCCGCCAACCAGATGAAAGTGCGCGCCCGACGCCTGCTGCCATGACACGTCCGCTCATCACCGTGGTCCTCGAAACCGTCACGCCGCAGACCAGCGTCGCGGGCGGAAGCATCGCCGACCGGCTCGCGGAGCCGCTCGCCGCCCTTGCCGCCCAGACCTGGCCGCAGGACCGGATCGAGCCCGTCGTCGTCGTCGGCCGCGAAGTTCCGGCGGCGGAGCGCGAGGAGATCGCCCGCCGATACCCGCATGTCGTGCTCGCCTCCTCCGCGCCCGACAATTATTTCGACGCCAAGAACCAGGGCGCGGCGGCGGGATCGGGCGAGATCGTCACCTTCCTCGACGGCGACTGCACGCCCCGGCCGGACTGGCTCGAAAAGCTGATCGGCCGGTTCGAAGAGGGCGTGACCGGCGTCGCCGGTTGCGTCCGCTACGAGGACAAGGGCGTCCTCGCCCGCGCGCTTTCGGTGCCCGACTTCGGCTACATTCTGACGGAACGCGACGGACTGGCCTCGGGCTTCAACCTCGGCAACGTCGCCTTCCGGCGGGACGAATTCCTCGCCAACCCGCTCGACGCGCGCATCGTGCGCAACGGCGGCTGCTACAACCTCTTCCACCAGCTCCGGGCGAAGGGCGCGCGCATCGTCTACGAGCCGGAGGCGCGGGTGTCGCATGCGCTCGACTTCGTAGGCCTGAGCTTCTTCAAGAAGCATTGGGCGCGCGGCTATGAGGGGCTCAAGGTCTACCAGCTCGACGAGCGCGGGACCTTCCGCGGGACCGCCTGGTACCGGCGCTTCGGCCCGCTCGCCCTGGTCGCGCTGAGCGGGCGTCGAATCCTCGTCGATTGGGCCCGGCTGACGCGGCACAGGAAGCAGATCGGCGTCTCGCTGGCTGCTCTCCCGGCCTGTGCGGCGCTCGGCGCCGGCCTGCGGCTCGTCGAGCTCGCCGGCTCCGTGGCGGCGAGCCTCAGGCGGGAGCGCGTCAGCGCGCCGGACGGAGCCGCCGAAAGGCACGCCTGAGCCAGGGCGCCCGCGCCGCGATCCGGCGTGCGTAGGAACGCGGCAGTCCGAACTCCCTTTCCCGGATCTCGACGCGGATAAGCCGGTGATAGGCGGGAAGCGCCATCAGCCTGATCTCGTCGGGCGTGGGCGAGGCCTCGCCTTTCCGGTACCAGCCGGTCGACTCCACCCGGCCCTCCTCGATCAGCATCCCGGCGGCGACATAGATGTCGGCGAGCAGCTTCGAGAGAAGGTGCTTCTGGTTGATCCGAGCCGACTTACGGTCGCGCTCGACCGTCACCCGACCATCGATATCGTCGATCACGATCACAGCGCCGGGCGCGAGACGGTCCCACAGAAAAGCGAAGTCGCTCTCGATCCGGCCGCCGCCGTCGAGGAGGAGAAGCTTGATTTGGCGAGGGTCGGCCTGAGCGACCAGCGCCTCCACGTCGCCGTGGACGAAGCGGACCCGGTCCTCGACACCGAATTCCGCCAGCATCGCCTCCAGCGCCGCCACCTTCTCGCCCACATCGCCGCCTTCCAGCCCGACGCCGTCGCGCAGGAGATCGGCCGTGAGCACGCGCGCGTTTCCGCCGCCGAGAGCGAGCGCGATGGTGGCAGCGCCGCGGAAGGTGCCGATCTCCACGATCGTGCCGCCGTCGCCCAAGGTCGCCGCGCTCTCATAGAGGCGGCGATAGACGGCGAGCGGCATCCAGCCGCGGGCACGGTCCTTGACGCAGGAAAGGAGGCGGTCGGTGTCGTCCACCGGGAGCCGCCTAGGTCGCCGCCGCCGCCGCCGTCAACGCCGCCTCGACTTCGCGCCCCCCGCATGGGTAGACGAGCGCATGGCGGGGGACGAAGCGGCAAGGCGGTGGACGAGCGGCGCGGCGCCCTATGCGTTCGCCACAGCCGCGGCGGCCGTCGCCAGCGTCGGCGGAGTTATCCTCCTCACCCGGCTGCTCGCGGCGGACGGCTACGGCCTCTACGCTGCGATCGTCGGGCTCGTGATGATCGTCCAGAATGCCGGCTATCTCGCGCTCCAGACCAGCATCATCCGCTTCCACGCTCGTGCCGAAGATCCCGAGGCCCGTCACCGCCTCGCGACTGCCGTCCGCATCGCCTTTCTCGCGGCGACCTTGCTCGTCGCTGCGATCTGGGCCGTGGCGGTGCGCTGGCTGGGCGACGCGGGGGTGACGGCGGGGCTGGCGCTTGCTGGCCTGGCGCTCCTCGTCCTGCGGGGCTGGCTCAGCCTCGTCCAGGCATGGAACCGCGCCGAGGGGCGGCCCTGGGCCTTCTTCATCCTCGAAGCCGTGCAGGCGTTCGGCGCCCTGATCCTCGCCGTCGCGGCGCTCGCCTTCGCTCCGGGCGCTCCGGAAGCGGCGGTCTGGGCCGCCGCCGCCGCCTGCGCGCTGGCCGCCGCCCTGTCGCCCGGGCTCCTCCTCGCGCCGATCAGGACGAAGCGAACGGCGGCGCTCCTTCGCGATCTCTTCGCCTACGGAGCGCCGCTCGCCCTCGTCTTCTTCGCAGGCGCCGCGCTCGCCGTCTCGGACCGGCTGATCGTGGCGGTGCACCTCGGCGCCGCCGCGGCGGGCGCCTATGCGGTCGCCTTTTCCATCGCCGACCGGGCGATCACCCTCCTCGTCATGCCGGTCCCCATCGCGACCAAGCCGGAGCTGTTCGCCGCCTGGGAGCGTGGCGGCGAGGCGGCGGCGCGACCGGTGCTGGAGCGAACGGCGCGCTGGCTGATCGTCCTCGGCTTTCCCGCCGCGACGATCCTCGTTTTCGCCGCCGAACCGGTCGCCCGCCTCCTCGCCGGCGGCGGCCTCGCGGAGGAGGCGGCGCGCATGATCCCCTGGCTGGCGGTCGGCTCACTCCTCTCCGCCCTCCTCGCCCACCATTTCTCAACTGCGTTCCAGCTTACCCGGCGCACCCACTGGATGCTCGTTGCGGTCGGCGTCCCGGCGGCGCTCAACGTGGCCGCCAACCTCGTCCTGGTGCCGCGCTACGGGATCGCGGCGGCGGGATGGACGACCGTGGGCGGCTATGCGCTTGCCGTCGCGCTCGCGATCGCGATGGGCCGGAGGCAGGTGCGCGTTCCCTTCCCGCTCCGCACCGCCGGATTGACGCTGCTCGCTTGCGTCCCGCTCGCGGCGCTGCTGCGCGTTGCTTCGTAGCACTGGCTCCCATCCGCCGACCTCGCTAAGGCGCATCGCAATGCAGATCGTCGCGGTCGATATCGGCGGGACCCACGCCCGCTTCGCCATAGCCGAAGTGGATGGGGGCGCGGTCCGCTCGCTGGGAGAGGTCTGCACGCTCAAGACCGGCGAACATGCCAGCCTCACCACCGCCTGGGAGGTGTTCCGCGAGCGCAGCGGCGGCACCCTTCCGCCCGCGGCCGCCATCGCCTTTGCCGGCCCGGTGCAGGGCGAACTGCTGAAGCTCACCAACAATCCCTGGGTGCTCCGGCCGGCGCGCATTCCGCAGGAGCTCGGCATCGAGCGGCTGACCATCGTCAACGATTTCGGCGCCGTCGCTCACGCCGTCGCGCAGCTCGCCGACCGAGACTATCTCCACCTCTGCGGACCCGAGACCGGCCTGCCGAATGAGGGCGTGGTGAGCGTGCTCGGGCCGGGCACCGGTCTCGGGGTCGCGCAGCTCCTCCGCCGAAGCGGCGACTACGAGGTGATCGAGACGGAGGGCGGCCACATCGATTTCGCGCCGCTGGACTCGATCGAGGACCGCATCCTGGCCGCGTTGCGCGAGCGCTACCGCCGCGTCTCGGTCGAGCGCCTCGTCGCCGGCATGGGCCTGCCGCACATCTACGGCGTGCTTGCCGCCATCGAGGGCCGCCCCGTCGAGAATCGCGACGAAAAGGCGCTCTGGACGGCGGCGCTGGCCGGCACCGACAGTCTCGCCTCGGCGGCGCTCGCCCGCTATTGCCTGTGCCTCGGGTCGGTGGCCGGGGACCTCGCCCTCGCGCACGGCGCGACCGCCGTCGTGATCGCTGGCGGCCTCGGCCTTCGCCTCGCCGAACATCTCCCCGGATCGGGCTTCCGCGACCGCTTCATCGCCAAGGGTCGCTTCGAGCGCCGGATGGACGTGATGCCGGTCAAGCTCCTGACCTTTCCTCAGCCCGGCCTGTTCGGCGCGGCGGCCGCCTTCGCGCTCGAACATCGGTAAGGCTCGCGCGTTGAACGTGGCTGAGGAGATGACAGGATGAAGATCGCCGCCGCCGCACTGCTTGCTTTGGTCCTGACCGGCTGCGCCGGCCGCGGATCGCTCGAGGACAGGGAAACGAGTGCGCTCGAACGCCAGCTCGCGGAGCGAACCGCGGGAGAGCCGCGGCGGTGCGTCTCCAGGATCGGCTCCGTTTCACTGAACGCCGTCGACAGCCGCACGATCGTCTACGACACGGCGGGGACGCTCTACGTCAGCCGTCTGCGCGCCGCCTGCCCGGGCCTGCGCCCGGACAGCACCATCGTGGCGGAAATTCACGGCGACGAATATTGCGCCAACGACCGCATCCGCGCCTTGGAGCCGGGCAACCGGATTCCGGGCCCGATCTGCCTCCTCGGCGAATTCACACCCTACCGCGCGCGCCGCTAAAGCCGCGCCAGCACCTCGAGCGCCCGCGCCGCGAGGTCCGGGCGGCAGATGAGGAGATCCGGGACGAGCGGCCGGGCGCGATTGTAGACGAGCGGCGATCCGTCGCGCCGGCTGGCGTGGAGGCCCGCCGCCTGCGCAACCGCCACCGGTGCGCAATTGTCCCATTCATGCTGGCCGCCGGCGTGGAAGTAGAGGTCGGCCTCGCCGGCCACGACCGCCATCGCCTTGGCGCCGGCCGACCCCATCGGCACCAGTTCGGCGCCCAGCGCTTCGGCAAGCGGCACCGCCTCGGCCGGCTGGCGGGTCCGGCTCACCACGATGCGCGGCGCGCGCTTCACCTCGATCGGCGGTTCCACCAGATCCGTCCGGAAGACACGGCCGCGGGTCGGCATGCCGACGGCGCCGGCGCCGGGCACCCCATCGATCGCGAGGGCGACGTGGACCGCCCAGTCGCCGCGTCCTTCGACATATTCGCGCGTTCCGTCGAGCGGGTCGACGATCCAGACGCGGCTGTGGCCGAGCCGCTCCGG
Organism: Allosphingosinicella sp.; assembly: GCA_036399655.1. GTDB lineage: Bacteria > Pseudomonadota > Alphaproteobacteria > Sphingomonadales > Sphingomonadaceae > Allosphingosinicella. The sequence continues at coordinate 19,499 of DASWMS010000043.1, forward strand.
CCGGTCCGGAGATTCTTCCGACAGGACGGCGTCGCCGGGCCGCCACTGGCGCAGCGCCGCGAGGATGAGCTGGTTGGAAAGCGCATCGCCAGCCGCGCCCATTGCGGCGCCGCTAAGAAGGCCGTCCTCGCGAAGCTGCACCAGCAGCGTCCCCGCCGCCTCCGCCGCCCGCGCCGCCAGCTCCGCGTCCGTCAAATTGTCCATCCGCTGCCACCCTCGATTTTCGAACCGAAGGGTTACCCGGTCTAGTTAACTCCGTCTTTACCAAAGCGCTCCTAGTCCGGGGAGGAAGCCTGATCGGGGGGATCGGGCCGTTGGACTTATGGAGCGGAAAGTGGTCTCGAACCGAGCTGCCAAATTCTCGATCATCGTCGCCGCGGCGGCGCCGGGGACGGCATTCGCCGAGACGCAGAGCGCCACCATGAGCGTCAGCGCCACCGTCACTGCCAATTGCACCGTCAGTACCAGCGCCGTTGCGTTCGGCAGCATCAACGCTCTCGCGGGAAATCACGACGCGACCGGCTCCATCACCGTCAACTGCACCAACGGCGCCTCGTGGAGCGCGGCGGCGAACCAGGGAAGCGGCACCGGCGCCACGGTGGCGACCCGCCGGATGACCTCCGGCGCGAACACCCTCACCTACCGCCTCTATACCGATGCCGGCCGCACCTCGATCTGGGGCGACGGATCGACCGGGACCGCCGCCGTTACCGGCACCGGCAGCGGCGCCGCGCAGGTCTTCACCGTCTACGGCCGCGTGCCGTCCGGCCAAACCAGCGTCCGCGCCGGCAGCTATTCCGACACCGTTTCCGTCACCATCACCTACTGAAGGACCAAGGGTCATGCGCAACCGCATCATCGCCGCTCTCCTCGCCGCCGCCGCCGCGACTGCCGCGGTGCCGGGCGCGGCGCAGGCCGGGTCGCTTTCGGTGGATCCGATCCGCCTCGAGATCACGCAGGGCCGCCGCACCGCGACGCTCCGCGTCCGCAACCAGGAGCAGGCGCCGGTCACGATCCGCGCCTATGCGCTCGCCTGGAGCCAGGTCGACGGGGAGGACCGCTACGAAGACAGCAGCGCCGTCATCGTCTCGCCGCCCATCTTCACCATTCCCGCGGGCGGCACGCAGCTCATCCGCGTCGGGCTGCGCACCCCGTCGGCCGATGCGCGCGCCTTTCGGCTGATGGTCGAGGAAGTGCCGCAGGCCTCGCCCGGCGGCGGCGTCCAGGTCGCGCTCCGGCTCAACCTGCCGCTCTTCGCGATGATGAACGCGGGTACCGCCGCCGAGCTCGGCTGGGCGGCGTCGCGCGGCGCCGATGGGCGCTGGACGGTGGAAGCGGTCAACAACGGTGCGCATTACGTCCGCGTCGAACCGGCCGCGGCCGAAGCCGCGACGGGCGTCGACTTCGACAATGCCGCGAATCTCGGCGTCGTCCTGCCGGGAAGCCGGCGCCGCTGGGTGATCGGAAGCGAACCCGCTCTCCTCGACCGTGCCCGGTTCACCGCGATCCAGAGGGTGGCAGCCCGTGCCGAACTCCAGGCCGGTGGCGGCAACTAAGCCCCTTTTCCTGGCGCTGCTGCTTGCATCGGCGCCGCTTGCCGCCGCCGCCGAGACGGGCGCCGGCGCAGGCGCGGCCGCGTCTCCGCTCGAGCCGACTCTCCTCGAAGTGACGGTGAACGGCCAGGCGTCGGGCGAACCGACGATGCTGCAGCGCGATTCCGCGGGTGGCCTGTATGCAAGCGAGGCGCAGCTTCGCGACTGGCACATCCGCCTTCCTTCCGCTGCGCCGGTGACGGTCGACGGGGAGGCCTGGTACCGGATCGACAACGATCCTCGCCTCAGCGCCATCCTCTCCGCCGCCGACCAGACGCTGGCGATCGACGCGCGTCCGGAGCTGTTCGAAGGGCAGAGCGCGAGCCTCGCCTTCGAGCAGGCGTTCGAGATGACGCCCTCGGGGACCGGCGGCTTCCTCAATTACGACGTCTTCGCCGAACGCTCCCGCGGCGCCCTCTCCGTGACCGGCGCCCTCGAAGCAGGGGCCTTCACCCGCTGGGGCGTCGGCGCTTCGGGCTTCGTGGTGCGCGCAGGCGGCGGCGGGAAGCGGCTGGTGCGGCTCGACAGCAATTGGACCATCGACCGTCCCGGGAGCCTCAGCTCCGTCCGCCTCGGCGACGGCGTCAGCTCCAGCGGAACCGGCACTTCGCCGCTCCGCTTCGGGGGCCTGCAATATTCGCGCAACTTCGGGACGCGACCGGGCTTTCTCACCATGCCGCTTCCCGTAATGGGCGGAAGCGCCGCGGTGCCTTCCGTCGTCGACGTCTATGTGAACAACGTACTCCAGGGCAGCCGCGAAGTGCGGCCCGGGCCGTTCGAGCTCACCAACGTGCCGGTCCAGTCGGGCGGCGGCACGGTCCAGCTCGTCGTGCGCGACATGCTCGGGCGGCAGGTGACGCAGGAGCAGAGCTATTACGCCTCCTCCAGCCTGCTCCGCAAAGGGCTCCACGATTTCTCCTACGAGCTCGGCTTCCTGCGCGAGAATTTCGGGAGCCGCAGCCATGATTACGGGACCGCGATCGCCTCCACGAGCCACCGCTACGGCCTCACCGACAGCCTGACGATCGAAGGCCATGCCCAGGCGAGCCGCGGCCGGCAGGCGGCGGGAGCGGGCGTCGTCTTCTCCGTGTTCGACCTCGGCATGGCGGCGGGTTCGGCGACGGTCAGCCGCTCCGAGCGCGGCACCGGCGCATTCGTCGCAGGCTCGTTCGAGCGGCGGACCACAGGGCTCTCCTTCGGCGTGCGCGGCGAATATGCGAGCGCGCGCTTCGCCTTCATCGGAATGAGCGACGACAACCGCGCGCCGCGGCTCAGCACCCAGGCCTTCGCCGACCTGCCGGTCCTCGGCGGCTCGGTCGGCGTCAGCCTCATCCACCGGGACCGGCGCAGCGGCGACGACGAGAGCCTCGCGGGCGTGTTCGCCAACGTGCCGCTGATCGACAATGCCAGCATCCAGTTCTTCGCCCGCCGCGCCGTCGCCGGCAATCGCCAGACCGTGCTCGGCGCCCACATCGCCGTCGCGCTCGGCGGCCGCCGCAGCGCGTCGGCCGGCGTCGAAATGGCCGGCGGCGCGCTTTCCCACAACATCTCCGTCCAGGACGACGCTCCGGCCGGCGTCGGGAGCGGCTACCGCGCCTCGACCAGCGTCGCGAACGGCCGCCGCACGATGGACAGCATCTACACCTTCAACGCCCCCCAGGCGACGCTCGGCGCCCACCTCAGCCGGGCCGGCGGCGAGAACGGCGTCCGCCTTTCGGCGCGTGGATCGCTCGGCATTCTCGGCGGCCGGCCCTTCGCGGCGCGCCAGCTCGGCGCCAGCTTCGCCCGCGTGCAGGTAGGCGACCATGAGGGCGTGCGCGTCTATGCCGACAATCAGCTCGTCGGCGTCACCGGCAAGAACGGCTCGCTGGTCGTGCCCTCGCTACGCGCCTTCGACCGCAACGTCATCAGCATCGACACGTCGGACCTGCCGCTCGACGTCCAGATCGGCGAAACCGAAGTCGCCGTGCGTCCCTTCGCCCGCGCCGGCGCCGTCGTGCGCTTCGCCGCGCGCCGTGAGCGCGGCGTCCTCATGCAGGTGGCCCTCGAGGACGGGAGCGCCCTCCCCGCGGGCGCCCTGGTCCGCGCGGACGGCAACCCCGAGATGTTCGTCGTCGCGTCCGGCGGCGAAGTCTATCTTCCCGCGCTCGAAGGCTCGGCCTGGCTGGAAGCGAGCTGGGAGGGCCGCACCTGCCGCTTCCAGGCGATCGTGCCGGCGACGGACGATCCTCAGCCGCGCATCGCCGGTCTGGTCTGCCGCGTCGCCGGAACTTACGCGGCGCGCTGACGCGGTCGGCGGCCTGCGGGCAGCCACTTGAGCAATGTCTCGCCCGCGAGCCACATCGCGGCCACCAGCGCGAGGAGCGCGACCATCAATGTGAGGTTGAGGGACGGAAGCGCCCGGGCCCAGCCCGCCGCCGAGGCGATGGCCGAGGCGCGGTGGAGGGCGCCCGCGGCATGGGCGGGCGCGTCCCGGACCACCTCGCCCGGCGCGACGAAGCGGTAGCCGAGCGCCTTGACGCCGCGGACGGCGGCGCGGAGCGACTCCGGGCTCTCGTACCAGGGGAAATAGAAGCTCGCGAAGCCGTCGCGCACCGCAAGGTTGCGCT
>DASWMS010000044.1:0-1716 GCA_036399655.1 Allosphingosinicella sp.
GAGGTAATTGAGGATGCCGAAGACGGACTTCTTCATCTCACCGGCATAGGCCGTGCCGCCGATCAGGATCGTCCGCTCGGTGAGGTTCACGGCGATGACGGTTTCCGAGCGGCAGCCGTGCCGCGCGGGATCGGCGCGGAAGCTCGGCAGGTCGATGATGGTGAATTCGGGCGCGAAGCCGGACAGGTCGCCCGCGTCCGGGCGCACCAGCAGCGTGCGGATGAAGAGGTTGTGCCAGGCGAGCTCGTTGATGACGCGCACGCGCACCCGGTGCTCCGGCTGCGAGCCGCCGTAGAGGTCGGCCACGAACAGCGTCTCCTTCTCCGCCACCGCGGCGAGGAAATCGGCCTTGAGCGCGGCGAACTGGTCCGAGGACATCGACTTGTTGTTGTCCCACCAGATCGTGCCCTCGGTCTCGGCGTCGCGGACGATGAACTTGTCCTTGGCCGATCGGCCGGTATGGGCGCCGGTGCGCACGACCAGCGGGCCGTCCTTGGCGAGCACGCCTTCGCCGCGCGTCACCGCCTGCTCGACCAGCTCGGGCGTGCCGAGGTTCCAGCGAAGCTGCGCGGACGTGTTGATGCCCTGTTCGGCAAGACCATGTGCCGGCACGCGATTGACCACGAACGTCTCCTGTTTCGATACGATATGCGATTGCAAGCGGCTGGGGGGCTGCCGCTTCCGGATGGGCGAGCGCATATCGGAGAGGGCCGGCTCCGTCAAAGGGTAGCGCCGCGGGGGCGGGTTGGGATAAGGCTGGCGGCCGGGCCCTGGCAGCGGCTCCCCGGGGGATGGGCAGGAGAGGAATGGCGGCAATCGCGCTGGTCGACGACGACCGCAACATCCTGACCTCGGTCTCCATCGCCCTTCAGGCGGAGGGCTTCACCACGCGGGTCTATTCGGACGGCGAGGCGGCGCTGAAGGCCCTGCTCGACAACCCGCCGGACCTCGCGGTGCTCGACGTCAAGATGCCGCGGATGGACGGGATGGAGCTGCTGAGGCGCCTGCGCGAGAAGAGCGCCCTCCCGGTCATCTTCCTCACCTCCAAGGACGAGGAGCTCGACGAGGCGCTGGGCCTCGCCCTCGGCGCCGACGACTACATCACCAAGCCCTTCTCGCCGCGCCTCCTCATCGCCCGCATCCGCGCGATCCTGAGGAGGAGCGAGCTGAGGGCCGCGGAGCCCGGCGAGACGCCGGCGGAGGCCGAGGCGCAGCAGCTGGTGCGCGGCCGCCTCACCATGGACCCGGCGCGGCACCGCGTGGCGTGGGACGGCAGGGATGTGACGCTGACCGTCACCGAGTTCATGATCCTCGAGGCGCTGGCGCAGCGGCCGGGCGTGGTGAAGTCCCGCAACCAGCTGATGGACGTCGCCTACCAGGACGACATCTATGTCGACGACCGCACCATCGACAGCCACATCAAGCGGCTGAGGCGCAAGTTCCGCGTCGTCGACGGCGAGTTCAAGGCGATCGAGACCCTCTACGGCGTCGGATACCGCTTTGCCGAGGAGTGAGGACAAGGAGCTCGATCTGCGCTGGAGCGGGCGGTGGATGCTCCTCCACCGGATCCTGGCGGTCAACATCTTCGCGGTGGCGGTGCTGGCGGGAAGCATCTTCTATCTCGACGGCTTCCGGCGGCGGCTGACCGAGACGGCGGCGATGACCGCCGAGATGCAGGCGCGCAACGTCGCCACCGCCCTCGCCTTCACCGCGCCC
>DASWMS010000045.1:0-24886 GCA_036399655.1 Allosphingosinicella sp.
GACTGCAACCCGGGCTTCGACAAGCTCAGCCCTGGCGGCGTTGTGACATGTGCTTTCCCACCACCGCTAGCCCTGAGCCTGTCGAAGGGCGGGTTGCACGACGCGGCGTGGGCGGACTGCAACCCGGGCTTCGACGAGCTCAGCCCTGGCGGGGAAGTAGGGTCGGGGCCGCTCCCACCACCGCTAGCCCTGAGCCTGTCCAAGGGCGGGTTGCACGACGCGGCGTGCGCGGACTGCAACCCGGGCTTCGACAAGCTCAGCCCTGGCGGGGTGGTGACATGTGCTTTCCCACCACCGCCAGCCCTGAGCGTGTCGAAGGGCGGGTTGCACGACGCGGCGTGGGCGGACTGAAACGGCCAGCCCCTGAGCCTGCCGAAGGGCGGGTTGCAGCGCTCGCGCGCCCCTCCCGCACCTCACCCCTTGTTGAGCCGCGCGGAAAGCGTCTACGCATTCCTCCCATGACCACTGAAGTCCCCGCCGCCGCTTCGGCCGCCTCCGCCGCCGCGCCCCCCCGCGGAGTGTCGCGCTCGCTCTTCGCCTATGCGATCTTCTACGGCGGCATGGTCTGCATCGCCGGCGTGCTCGCCAACAAGCAGGTCGCGCTCGGCCCCTTGGCGGTGGAAGCCGGCATCTTCGCCTTCCTGCTCCTCGTGGTGACGTCGAGCGCGGTTGCCGAGCTCAACGGGCGCGAGACCGCGAACCGGCTGGTGACGATCGGCTTCGTGCCGCTCATCTTCTCGATCCTGCTCGCCATTCTCGTCCTCGCGCTCCCAGCCGCGCACGACATGCCCGCCGACCGCCTCGGTGCCTTCAACACGATCATGGGCGGGACCCCGCGCATCTGGATCGCCGGCATCATCGCCTACGGCATCTCGCAATTCCTCAACGTCACCATCTTCAGCGCCCTTCGCGGCAAGGGCGAGAGCAAGCTGATCTGGTTCCGCGCGGGGGTGGCGGCGGTGCTGTCGCAGATCGTCGACACGTTGCTGTTCATCACCATCTCCTTCTACGGGATCTTCCCGATCCGCGACCTGCTGATCGGCCAGATGCTCGCCAAGATCGTGCTTTCGCTCGTCCTCGTGCCGCCGCTCGTCCAGCTTTTCGTGATGCTCGGAAGGCGCCTCGACGCGCGTGCTTGAGGATTCGGACTGGGCGCGCGCCGTTGCGGAAGCGGTCGCCGAGCCCCTGATCCTGGTCCGAGACGGCCGCATCCTCCTCGCGAATGCGGCGGCCCGCGCCGTGCTCGGCGCCTGGATCGAGGGGCGCGACGTGCGCCTCGCCGTCCGCCATCCGGCCGCGCTGGAGCGCCTGCTGGGACGCTCGGAGGACACGAACGAGATCGAGATGACCGGCATCGGCGATCCCGACCGGCGCTGGACGATGACGGTCGCGACCTTCGAGGGCGGTTACCGCGCGGCGCGCTTCAGCGACGTCAGCGAAGCCGCGGCGGCCGAGCGGATGCGGACCGACTTCGTCGCCAATGCAAGCCACGAGCTGCGCACGCCCCTCGCCACCCTGCTCGGCTTCCTCGAGACCCTGCATGATCCGAAAGCGCGCGAGGACGCGGCGACGTTCGATCGCTTCCTCGGCATCATGGAGGCGGAAGGGCGGCGCATGCAGCGCCTCATCGACGATCTCCTCTCCCTGTCGCGGATCGAGGCCGAGCGCTTCAGCGCACCGAGCGCCACGCTGGCGCTCGCCCCCCTCGCGCAGGAAGCGGCGGGCAATCTGCGCCACGTCGCGGAGGCGCGCGGCTCCCAGGTTCGGGTCGAGGCCGAGGCGGACCTCCCGCCGGTGCCCGGCGACCGGAGCGAGCTCATGCAGCTCCTCGACAATCTGATCGGCAACGCGCTGCGCTATGGACGGGCAGGGCGGCCGGTCGCCGTGTCACTCCGGAACGAGGGCGGGTTCGTCCACCTCGCGGTCGCCGACGAAGGGGAGGGGATCGCACCCGAGCATATCCCGAGGGTGACCCAGCGTTTCTACCGGGTCGATGCGGGCCGAAGCCGGGCCGTCGGCGGGACGGGGCTGGGGCTCGCGATCGTCAAGCACGTCGTCGAGCGCCACCGCGGGCGGCTCGAAATCGAAAGCACGGTCGGCAAGGGCACCATTGTCCACGTGCGGCTGCCGGCGGCCTGACCCTCTCAGACGATGGGGCGGCCCTGCGCGTCGAAATCGAGGCTGCCGGAAACGATGCGAAGGTAGAGGGCGACGAGGCTGAACATATCTGATGACCTGGTTGGGAAGCCTGGAAGTGGCGCCGCCGCCCACCTGTTGCAAATGCAACGTGCGGCGGCGCGAGTGCATATGTTGCAGCGCAGCAGGAGCGGCGCCGGACCGGCGCTGGACCGGCGGCGCGGCGCCGCGCTAGAAGCGGCCGACAGTTCGTCACCGGAGACCGCTATGCGCCGCCTTCTGCCTGCCCTTCTGCCGATCGCGGCGCTCGCCGGATGCGCGGGCTATGCGGCGGATTATTGGCGGCCGAAGCTCGGCATCATCCAGCCCCAGCTCGCCCGCTACGGCTATAGCGCGGCTCAGGCTCAGTGCATGGGCCAGCGGCTCGGGACCACGCTCAGCGTCTGGCAGCTGCGCCAGCTCGAGCGCGTCGCGCGCCTCATGCCGGCGCAGCGCTTCGGCCGGGCCGCGCTGGCGCCGGTCGATCTCGTCGAAGTGGCGGGCGTCGTCTCGGACCGCCGCGTGCGCCCCGCCGTCGCGTCCGCGATCGAAGGCTGCGGCGTCACCGCGCCCGAAGTCGTCCAGGCCGCGTCGGCGGCGGCGGAGGCGGCCGCGCCCGCTCCAGCCGCCGAGGGCGCCGCGGCGGCGCCGCTCTGGCTGAACCTCGGCGCCGCGCCGACGGGGCAGGCCATTTCGATCAACGCCGGCTCCCTGCGCGAGGAAGGCACGACCCGCGAAGCCTGGTTCCGCCTGATCAACCCCGGCCAGAGCGGGCCGAGCGCGGGCGCCTATCTCCTGCGCGTCGATTGCTCGGCCCGCACCATCAACGCCATGGCGACCCGCCGCCACGGCCCCGACGGGGCGGTGCTCCAGGAGACGGACTTCCGCCCGAACGGCGAAGGCGCCGCCCCCGTCGCCGGCGGCACGGTGATGGAGATCGCTTACCTGGCGCTCTGCACGTGAGGCGAGGGCGCTAGAGCAGCGCGCAGCGCCGTCCCGCTCCGGCAGAGGGCGACCGCAAGCTGCGCGGGCGAGGAGGGCGCTTCTCCCGCGAGCCAGGCGGAGAGCGGCGCGAGCGCGGCTTCTGCGAGGCTGCGCGCGGCGAGACGCGGCGCAATGACGAGGTCGGCGCCTTCGAGCCGCTCCTCCACCAGGTCGGCGAGCAGGCTGCCGACCCTTGGGCGGAGACGCCCTGACAGAGTCTCGCGGGCGTGGCGGCGCTGCTCCCAGAAATGAGCGAGCAAGGGCTCCAGCTTCACCGCATCGCCGCGGCCGGCGGCAGCGTCGGCGAGGCAGGCGAGGGGCCGTTTCAGCGCTTCGAGATAGAGGGCGTCGGCGCCTCCGAAATGCTCATAGAAGGTGGAGCGGCCGACATCGGCTTCGGCCGCGATCTCGGCGACCGCCGCCGGACGGCGCCCGCGCGACAGGAACAGGCGGTCGAACGCACCGGTGAGAGCCGTGCGGGTGCGCGCCGCGCGCGGGTCCTGCCTCGTCTTTCCGGACAATATGCCCTCCCAGTCCGGCAGCGGCGCTTTTCGCTTCCGCCCGCGCCGCTCACGGGCCAGCTTCGGCGCGCGGCAGGGACTTGTCCAGAGGAGGGGTGCGTGAACGAGAGAGCGGCAGACAGAGCGGCGGGGACGGCGCTGATCGCGGCAGCGGTCGGGATCGTCTTCGGCATGGCCCACCACCCGACGCGGCTCGCCGACGCGCAGCTCGCCATGGTCGTCCACGCCTTCATGATCGTCATGGTCTGGGCGATGCTGTTCGGCTTCACCCACTTCGCGCGCCGGCGCGGGCTCGCTCGTCCTGCGGTGCTCGCCGGCCTCGTCGCTTATGCCATCGGCGCGGCGGCGAACATCGGCGCGGCGACCGTGAACGGCCTCGTCACGCCCGCGCTGGCCGAGAACGGCGTGCGCTCGGTGGGCCCCGACGTCTTCGCCTTTGCCTGGGCGCTGAACCAGGCGCTGGACGCGGTCGGCGTCTTTGCGACCGGCGCCGCCTACCTCCTCTGGTCGTTCGATCTCCTGCGCGACCGCACGGTCTTCGCGCGCGTCACCGCCGCGCTCGGCATCTCCGCCGCCGCCGTGACCGTGGGCATGCTCGCAGGCGGCGCGATCCGCATGAACGTGACCGGCGCCTTCATGGTCTACGCCGCGCAGGTCGGCTGGGCGGCCCTGGTCGGCGTCTACATGCTGCGCGGGGGGCTCGCCCGGGGAAGCGGGGACGACTAAGGGAGCGGCGTGACCGCGCCGCCATCCGTCAGAGACCTCGTCGCCGCCGAGCTCGCCGAGCGGGTCGACCCGCGCGTCGCGGCGATGGCGGAGGCCGTGGCGCGGGAGCATCCGGCGGCGGCGCGGGCGGTGCTCTTCTACGGCTCCTGCCTCCGCGAAAGGCAGCTCGAAGGGCTGATGCTCGATTTCTACCTGATCGTCTCCGATTACCGCGAGGCCTACGACCGCCGCTGGCTCGCCGCCGCGAACCGGCTCATCCCGCCCAATGTCTTCCCGTTCGCTTATGGGGGCCTCTCGGCCAAATATGCGGTGCTGAGCGAGGCGGACCTGGCCCGCGAATGCTCGCCCGACGCGCGCTCCGTCTCGGTCTGGGCGCGCTTCGCGCAGCCGGCGCGGCTGGTCTGGTCGGCGGACGAGGGCGCGCGCGAGCGCACGGCCGACGCGGTCACGCAGGCCGCGCCGACCCTGTTCGCGCTCACCCGCCCCGTCCTGCCGCCGCCGGAGCGCGAGGATCCGCTCGCCGTCTTCCGCGAGGGCTTCCGCCTCACCTACGGCGCCGAGATTCGCGCCGAGCGCAATACCAAGGCCGGCTCGATCGTCGATGGAGACGCGGAGCGCTACCGGCGCGTCGGCGAAGCGGTGCTCGCCGATCCGCCCGCCGACCGCGCCGGCTCGTGGAAAGCGCGGCAGTGGAAGGGCAAGGCGCTGACCGTGGCCCGCCTCGCCAAGGCGAGCTTCACCTTCGCGGGCGGCGTCGATTATCTCGCCTGGAAGATCAGCCGCCATTCCGGCGTTCCGATCGTGATCGCACCCTGGCAGCGGCGCTGGCCGCTGCTCGCCGCAATCACTCTGCTGCCGCGGCTTCTTCGCCGGGGGGCGATCCGCTGAGGCCCTGTCCCAGCGCGCCGGCCACGGCATCGGCGAGCGCGGCGACGGTGAAGGGCTTGCGCAGGATATCGTAGCCGGAAAGGTCCTCGGCCTCGCCCGCCTCGCCGACATAGCCGGTGACGAACAGCACGCCGATATGGGGGTAGCGCCGGGTCATCTCCCGGATGAGCTCCGGCCCGGTCATTTCCGGCATCATCACGTCGGTGACGACGAGATCGATCGTCTCGTTCTTCGAAAGGATCTCCAGCGCCTCGCGGCCGCCCGAGCAGGCGATCGGGAGGTAGCCGAGCTCCTCGAGCGCGGCGACCGTCGAGCGGCTGACCCGCGGATCGTCCTCCACGACGAGGATGACCCCGCCTTCACCGGAATGGACCGGCGCGTCGATCCGCGGCCCGTGCTGGCGCGAACGGTCCACCGCCTGCAGCGCCGCCTGGTGGGAGCGCGGGAGATAGATGGAGACGGTCGTGCCGCGGCCGACTTCCGACCGGATCGCGATGTCCCCGCCCGACTGGCGCGCGAAGCCGAAAATCTGGCTGAGGCCGAGGCCGGTGCCCTTGCCGACGGGCTTGGTCGTGAAGAAGGGCTCCAGCACCCTGTCGAGATGCTCGGGCGCGATGCCGGAGCCGGTGTCGGCGACGGCGATCCGGACATATTCGCCCGCCGCGAGCTGCGCCGCCTCGCCGTCCTCGAGCACCAGATTGTCGACGGTGATGCTGAGCTCGCCCGAACCTTCCATGGCGTCGCGGGCGTTGACGCACAGGTTCACGATCGCATTCTCGAGCTGGTTGGAATCCGCCCAGACGTGCCACGGTTCCTCGGGGAAGCGGGTGTGGACCTGGATGCGTTCGCCGATCGTCCGGTCGATGAGATCCAGCATGTTCTGCACCAGGCCGGCGGGCGCGATCCCCTCGGGAAGGAGCGGCTCGGCGCGGGCGAAGGCAAGCAGGCGGCGGGTGAGCGCCGCCGCGCGCGTGGCGCCTTCGAGCGCATTGTCGAGATGGAATTCCACTTCGCGCCGCGGCCCCCGCAGCTTCATGCGCGCAAGGTCCAGCCCTCCCACGACCACCGCGAGCATGTTGTTGAAGTCGTGCGCGATGCCGCCGGTGAGCTGCCCCACCGCCTCCATCTTCTGGACCTGGCGGAGCTGGGCTTCGGCGGCGGCGCGCTCATGCGCTTCGGCGCGCAGGCGCTCGTTCGCCTCGCGCAGCTCGCGGGTGCGTTCCTCGACCGCATGTTCGAGCAGGGAAGCACGGCTCGCCTCGCTCTCCGCCTCGCGCCGGGCGAGCACCCTTTCGGTGATCGCGCGCCACGCGAAGAGGCCGAGGAGCACGGCGCCGACCGCGATGAACACGGCAAGCCAGCCGAGCCAGCCGGTGAGCCGGTCGGCCTGGGTCGTGAAGTCGCGCGTTTCGGCCATGCGCTGCTGGAGCTGGGTGCGCTCGGCCGCGCCGATCTGGTCGAGCCGCTGGCGCAGCGCCGGAAGGGTGGGCGAGCGGCCCGCCTGATAGAACCAGGCGACGCTTTCCGAGCCGGTGCGGCGCGCGGCGGCGGTGGCGGCCAGCGCAAGCTCGGCGCCGCGCTGCGCATAAAGCTGGCGCAGCTCGCGGATGCGCGCGGCCTGCTCGGGATCGTCCGCCGCCTGGCGCTGGAGCTCGTCGATCTGGCGGCCGGCGCGGCGCCATTCGGTATAATAGACCGTGCCGGTGGATTGCTCCTCGTCGAGGACGAAGCGGCCGAGCGCCGCTTCCGCGCGGGCGATCGTCGCGTCCACCGTGCGGGTGAGGAGCATCACGTCGTAGGTGTGGCGCTCGAATTCCAGCGCGTCGTCGCGGGCGCGGTTGGAAAGAGTCACCATCGCAATCAGGCCGACGAGCAGGATGGCGGCGAGAAGCGCACCGGCGCCCGCCCAGCCCCGCTGCCAGGAGCCGCCGCCCGTCTCGACGGCCGCGTCCGTCCCTTCGTCCGCCATAGAGGCGAACGCTAGAACAAGGCGCGCGCGATGGAAAGGCTTGGAAGGACGGGAGGAAATCGCTCCCGGCGGTTCGGCGCGGAGGGGAATCGGCTCGTCGCAAACGCCAGACGCGGCCGGAGCCCTGAGAACCGCCCTTCGACAGGCTCAGGGCTGGCGGCTGTGGGACCTGCCGGACCTCAGCTTTCCTCCTCCCGCTAGGGCTGAGCTTGTCGAAGCCCGGTTTGCAGCACACGGGAGCTGCAGGTGACACCGGTTACCAATATTGATAAGATTTCTGAAAAGCAGGAGGGCCTGGTGGACTTTTCGCGGCGGGAAGTGGTCGGTGCAGCGCTTGCGGGCGCGGCCATGTCGGCGCTGTCGCGGCCAACACAGGCACTGGGTACGAGTGTAGCCACTGCCCCGCGCTCCCCCATGCCCGAATGGCGGCGCGGCTACGACAACCAGCGCATCGCCGATCTCGGCGACGGGACCTTCCTCAACCCGATCATGTCGGGCGACCATCCCGACCCGACCATCCTCAAGGACGGGCGGGACTATTACATGACCTTCTCGACCTTCGATTCCTATCCCGGCCTCGTCATCTGGCATTCGCGCGACCTGGTGAACTGGACGCCGGTCACCGCCGCGCTCACCCGCAACATCGGCTCGGTGTGGGCGCCGGAGCTGACGAAGCATGACGGCCGCTACTTCCTCTACATTCCGGCGCGCACCGAAACCTACCGTTCCAGCTACGTCATCTGGGCCGACCGGATCGAAGGGCCGTGGAGCGACCCCGTCGACCTGCGCCTCCCCAGCCACATCGATCCCGGCCACGCCGTCGGCGAGGACGGATCGCGCTGGCTCTTCCTGTCCGGCGGCGACCGCGTCCGCCTTTCGGCGGACGGGCTCTCCACCGTCGGCGCGGTGGAGCATGTCTACGATCCCTGGCGCTATCCCGACGACTGGGTCGTCGAGGGCTTTTCGCCCGAGGGCCCGAAGATCACGCGGCGCGGCGACTATTTCTATCTGATTACGGCCGTCGGAGGAACGGCCGGGCCGCCGACCGGTCACATGGTGATTGCGGCGCGCTCGCGCTCGATCCACGGCCCCTGGGAGAACCACCCCGGCAACCCGCTCGTCCGCACCGTCTCCGCCGACGAACGCTGGTGGTCGCGGGGCCATGCCACCCTCGTCCAAGGGCCGGACGGAAGCTGGTGGACCGTCTATCACGGCTATGAGAACGGCTATTGGACGCTCGGCCGCCAGACCCTCCTCGACTCCGTCGAGTGGACCCCGGACGGCTGGTTCCGGATGACCGGCGGCGACCTCTCGCGGCCGCTCCCCAAGCCGCCCGGCGGCCGCGCGGTGCGCCACGGCCAGCCGCTTTCCGACGATTTCCGCACCCTCGCGCTCGGCCGCAAGTGGAATTTCTTCAAGCCAGCCGCCGACGAGCGGAGCCGCGCCCGCGTCGCCAACGGCAGCCTCTACCTGAAGGGCCGCGGCACTGCGCCGGGCAACTCATCGCCGCTCCTCCTCATCGCCGGCGACACATCCTATCGCTTCGAAGCCGACGTCGAAATCGCACCCGGCGGCACGGCGGGCCTGCTGCTCTTCTACGACGAGCGGCTCTACGCCGGCCTCGGCTTCGACGAGACCCGCTTCGTCACCCACCAATATGGCATCGAGCGCGGCCGCCCCGCCAATCCGCACGGGCGCCGCATGCGGATCCGCGTCACCAACGACCGCCACATCGTCACCTACGACACGAGCGGCGACGGCGGCCGCACCTGGCGCCGCTTCGATCGCGGCATGGAGGTGTCCGGCTATCACCACAATGTGCGCGGCGGCTTCCTGATGCTCCGGCCCGGCCTCTATTCGGCCGGGGCAGGCGAGGCGCGCTTCTCCAACTTCACCTTCCGCGCGCTTTGAGGAGAAAGACGATGAAGGCCCTTCTTCCCGCCGCCCTGCTGGCGCTGCATTCTCCTCTCGTGGCCCAGCCGTCCGCTCCAGTGCCCGCGCCTGCGGAGCCAGCGCCCGCCGTGCAGCCGATCCGCGCCTCGAAGATCGTCCTCGTCGGCGACTCGACGACGGCGGTGGCGAGCGGCTGGGGTGCGAGCTTCTGCGCACATCATCTGACGTCCGCCGCGGCCTGCGTGAACCTCGGGCGCGGCGGGCGAAGCTCGGGCAGCTACCGGGCCGAGGGTTCGTGGGACCTCGCCTTGGCGGAGATGCGCACGCCCGGTTACGCGAACGTCTGGGTGCTGATCCAGTTCGGCCACAACGACCAGCCGGGAAAGCCCGGCCGCTCGACCGACCTCGCTGCCGAATTCCCTGCGAACCTGCGCCGTTACGTTGCCGAAGCCCGCGCAGCCGGGGCGAAGCCTGTGCTGGTGACGCCGCTCGCCCGCCGTCAGTTCGTGAACGGCGTCCTTCAGAACGACCTCGAGCCTTGGTCGGTCGCGATCCGGCGAGTCGCTGCGGAGACGGGCGTGCCGCTCGTCGATTTGAACGCGAGGAGCGCCGCGGCGGTGCAGGCGATGGGTCCGTCGCTCTCCGCGATGCTGGCCCAGGCCGCGCCCTCGCCGCAGGTCGCGGCGGCGGCGCTCACCGGCACCACCATCCCGGCGGCGACGGGAGCGGTCCCGCCCGCCGCGCAGGCACAAGCCGCCCGCACGAGCGACAATGCCGCCGCCGAGCCGCTCGGCCAGGCGCGCCTCGCCTTCGATTACACCCATCTCGGCCGCTTCGGCGCCGATTTCTTCGCGGCCATGGTGGCGGAGGAGCTGGCGCGCGCCGTGCCCGCCATGCGGCCGCTGCTGGTCCCTTGAGGTGAATAATTCACTGCCGTCCGGCCTTGCGGCGCCGCTCCGGCGCCGCCAACTTTCGTCCAGTTGCGAGATGATTTGCGGGACGAAGGAGTTTGCGTGACGGATCCGACGAACGAGGCCGAGACCCTGGTGCGCGAAGCCATGGCGAAGCGGGTGCTCCTCGCCGCCACCTACAATAAGGGGCGCTCCGTCCTGGCGCCGCATTCCCTGTTCGAGCGGCATGGCGAGCTTTACCTGCGCGCCGTCACCGTCGAGCGGGACGGGCGACCGCCGCGGGAAGCGAAGCTGGGCACGTTCAAGCTCACCGGTCTGTCGGAGGTCGAGCGGACGCGGCGGCTGTTCTCCAAGGCGGCTCTCTTCGCACCGCTTGAAGCCGCAATCACCGTCGAGGCTTAGCGCGCGGCGTCCAGCCCTTCCGCCGGCGCCGTGCGGCGCGCGCGCAGGGCGAGCGGCCTCGCGGCGAACTCGGCATAGGCGACGAAGACCGCCGCTTCGGCGAGACTTCGCACGCCCAGCTTCCGAAGAAGCCGCGAGCGGTGCATCTCGACGGTGCGCACACTGAGGCCGAGCCGGTGCGCCGCCGTCTTGTTGCCCATGCCCCCGACCAGCGCCCGCACGACCTCGAGCTCCCGCGGCGTGAGAGTCGAGAGCCGCGCCTGCGCGTCCTCCTGCAGCGCCCGTTCGCCCGCCGCTTCGTCGAACAGCGCGCGCGCCGCCTCCATCGCCTCCGCGAGCTGCGGCGCCGCCGCGGGCAGCAGGAGGAAGTCGATCGCGCCGCGCTTCATCGCCTCGACGGCTGTGCGCATGTCGGAATCGCTCCCGAAGGCGACGACCGGCCAGTGCCGCGCGCTCGCCGCCATCTCGTCGAGGATGGCCAGGCCGGCGCCGTCCGGCTCCAGATCCATGCTGAGCAGCACCGGCGCGGGCTGGAGCTGCGCAAGAAGCGATGTGAACTGGGCCGCGGCCGCGAAGGGCCAGGTCTCCAGGTCCAGGTCGCCGAGCCGAGTGATCAGGTCACGCCGGGAAGACGAATCGTCGTCGATCAAATATACGGTCCGGCTCATACAAAATACGCCTACTCTGCGGACTGTGTATTCAACCGACGAATTAGTGATCCGTTGCGGGACAAAACCGGTCGCCCCAAATCGGATCAATTTCATTCTAAAGATTAACGCGGGTGGCCGGGGCGCTTGCAGAGAAAAGGCCGGACGCCCTTTGACGCCGGCCTTTTCTGGCTGCCGGAAGCCTTCTTCAATTCGGCCGGAAGGGCGAACCGGCCTTCGTGAGGAAGGTTCCTGGGGAATGCCCGCCGGGCGTCAGCCGCGGGCGAGATAGGCCTGCAGGTCGTCGCTTCCGCCGATCCGCTCGCCCCCGATGAAGACCTGCGGCGTCGTCGAGACGCCATGCTCCGCCTTGAACGCCTCGGTCTGCTCGCGGCTCTCGAGGATATGCTCGTCGACCTCGTATCCGGCATCGTCGAGCATCTTGCGCGCACGCACGCCGAAGGGGCAGGTGTGGTCGGGGAGCACCATGCGGTACAGTGTGGCGGAGCGCTGGTCGGTCATGCGGGGGTCTGTCCTTGTCGTATCGCCGTTCGGGGCGGGGCGCCCGGCGAAACAGCGAAGGGACGGCGTTTGCGTTCCCCCGCGCGATCAATAAGCGGCGGCGCGCAGCGGCAGGCTGAGGATCGGGCGGTGCCTCTCGTCCTCCACCTCGATCGTGCCCGCCGGGCAGAAGCTGCCGCCCGCGAGGCGCCGTTTCACCACGTCGCTGGCCGCAATCATCGCTTCCTGGAGAGCGGCCATATCGTTCGAGCAATGGCGGCCGACGACGTCGATCTCCTCGGCTTCGCTGCTCAGGACGTTGAAAAAGTATCGAGGCACGAAGGTCTAACGCTCGAAAGCGCGCCTCTATCCCGAGGTGGCAATGACATCAGGGCATGCGCCGCAGCGTCAATCCCGCGATCGCGAGTCCGGTGATCCGGCCGGAGCCCGCGTCCCGCTGGAATTGGAGCGGGCCTCCTCCGTTCGCGGCCGCATACACATCCTCCGACTGCGGTATCGCCTCGAACGGATCGCCCCTGTTGGGCACGAGGATCAGCCCGTCCTCCGTCAGTCCGACATGGACCGAGAACCTCTCGCTCGTATAATATCCGACCTGCTCGATCTGCGGTTCCCGCCGCACCGCCGCCGGCGTGATGACCTGCTGCTCGGAGCCGGGCCAGCCGAGGACGCGGCCGACCGCAATCCGGACGTTGCCCAGGACCTCGTTGCCATTGTCGCCATTGGCCATGATGACGACGGCCTGCCTGCGTTCCGGATAGCTCATCATCACGGCACGGAAGCCTTCGTTGATGCCGCTGTGCCAGAAGCGGAAGTCCCTGCCTTCGCCTTGGAGTGCGATCCCGAGGCCCCAACTGCTCATGCCCGGCGTCAGCATCGCACGGGCGGTCTCCGGACGGATCGGACCGCCGGTCCCGCCGTTATACGCCGAAGTGATCGCCATCGACCACCGGGCGAGATCCGTCGGCGTGGTCCAAAGGCCCGCCGCGAACATCTCCGGGTAGACGTGGAAGCGGCCCGGGATCGGCCGGCCGTTCGCATCGTGGGCGCTCGACACCTGCCCGGTACGCGCAGCGGGCAGCGGCTGCTCGTAAGTCGAGTGGGTCATTCCAAGCGGCCGCAGCACAAGCCGGTCGATCAGCGCCGGGAACGGCTCTCCGGTCGCATCTGTCATGAGCAGTTGCGCCACGGTCGTGCCGCCGCCCGAATAGCGGTAGCGCGAGCCCGGCTGCACATCCACGCGCACCGCTGCCGTGTTCGCCGGCGGGACGCCGTCCAGCACCTGGATCAAAGTGGGAAGCGCCGCATCGGTCCGATATCCCGGAAAGCCGTGCACGGTGAGACCCGCCGAATGACTGAGCAGCCGCCGCAGGGTTACCGCTTCGCTGAAGTCGTGCGCGGGCACCTGCCAGGACGTCAGCTGCTCGTTGACGGGGCGGTCCAGGCCGAGCACGCCCTGGTCGACGAGCGCCAGTGCCCCGCTCGCCGCCACCGGCTTGCTGATCGATGCCGCCTGGAACAAAGTCTCCGGCGTCGCCGGGCTGCCCGTCGCAGAGTCGGCAACGCCGAAGGCACGAGTCCACACGATGCGGCCGTCTTCGACCACCGCCACGCTGACGCCCGGGACGTTCTCCCTCAGCATGAGATCCGTCACCGGCCGCGGCCGGTAGGTGCGCCCTGCCACTCTTGCGGGCGGCTCCATCGCCTGAAGCGCCTGCTCGAGACGCTCGGCGATCGGCACCGGGTCCGCAGCGGCCGGGGGCTG
The DNA here is from genome assembly GCA_036399655.1 of Allosphingosinicella sp. GTDB lineage: Bacteria > Pseudomonadota > Alphaproteobacteria > Sphingomonadales > Sphingomonadaceae > Allosphingosinicella. The sequence goes on from DASWMS010000045.1 coordinate 13,401, forward strand.
AACCAGTGCAGCCCCGACAAGCGCTCCCACAACAGTTGAAATGCCCAAATCACCCTCCCGCTTCGATGAAGGTGTGTTATATGGCTAATTCACCCGATGCAAGCGGCATCAGCCTCCGAAGAAGAGCCGGACAGTCGCCGTACGACCGCCTGATCGGCGGCAGTTGCCGTTCGCCTGGCGCGGTTCGGGATCGCGAGCGGCACGGCCTTTCCTGCCTGGATCGTGCCGGTACGGCTTGATGTCCGGCGGCGGGCCGCTGATTGGGCTTGTCGGCCACATGGTTGCCGAAGGAGAGCCAAATGCGATTCGAACAACTCCGCGGGATACAGACGGACGTCGCCGCGGGAAGCATCGACGTGGCGATGAAGGCCGCGGACGGGCAGCATTACCGCTTCGAGATCGGCTCGGCCTGCGTGGCCGTGCTCGTCGCTGCCCTTGCCGCGGAGATGGGTAAGCTGTCCGGGCCCGGGCAAGGCGATCAGGCCATCGTGATCACGGCTTTTCAGACCGCCTTGAACGATCAGGGTTCACCGATGGTGCTTGCAACGCTGGAGTCAGGCGGGACTTTGCCACTCGTCTTTCATTCGTCGGATCTTCGGACCCTGATCGGCGAGCTTGAAGCCTTGCATCGGACCGCCACCGGCTGATCATCAAGCCGCTCCCAATGCTCGGTACGCAAGCGCCCTTGGCAAAGCCGCCCGGCCGCCATAGCCTCGCGGCCGAAACCGGAGGAGCGATATGCGCGGAAAGACCGTTGTGCTTGGCTTGGCGGTCGTGGCCGCCGCAAGCCCAGCACGGGCGGAGACCTGGCGGAATGCGAGCAGCGCGCTGGGTGCAACCGCCTACATAGACACGGACAGTTTCCAGCGGGCCGGCGACAAGGTGACCTTCTGGCGCGAAATCCGCTGGCCTGAGGTGCGGACGCTCGATGGCGGCGTCCGCTTCGACCGCATTGCGGCGCATTACGAGGCGGATTGCCGAGCCATGACGATGCGTTCGCTGCATCTGCGCATAAGTCTTGGGAGCGAGGTCATCGCCAGCGCGCCTGACACAGGAGCGGTCGAGCAGCCGCCCGAAGGGACTGCCGGCCGTACGGACCTGCTGGCGGTCTGCCGCGGCGAGTGGCCGCGGCAATAAGCGAGCGCACCGGCCGGGCCCGCAGTGAGGCGGGGCGCCGGTGCCCGGTCTCGTTTACGGCGAGTCAATCCATCGCTGCTACTTGAGCGCCCTGTTGTCCGGGAGCTGGGATGTGTCGGTGCGAATCGGGATCATGACCATCACCCTGCTCGCATGCCTGCTTGGCGGATGCGGGCCTGCGAACGTCTATGACATCCCGCCGGCCGAGGCTTATGCCAAACTCATCCAGCTCGAACACGGCACGTCGGCGGTGATCGAGGTCGAAGGGGTGCGCGAAGCTATCCACGGCACGCCGGGCCAGTCGGTCACATGGGTCACCGACTCCGCTCATTCCTATTACGAATGCACCGCTTACCTGACGCCGGAGGGGCCGGAACGGACCAGCATCAACGTCGGCTGCAGCGACGCGAACGCGCCGGCGAAGTTCGCCATTGCCGGCGCCGTGGTGGGTCAGATCGCCGGGGATGCTCCGGTGCGACTGCCCGGCTCCGGCTCTCTCGCCGGGGTGCGCAACCGGTACATCGAACTGGTCGATTCGGCGCTCGACGGCCGCTCGTTCGATCCCGTACGCGCCCGATCCCAGGTGATGGGCTGGCCCGGCCCGCCGACCTGAGCGCTTGCGGCTCGAAATGCCCGTGGCCCGGAGCGATCCGGCGCCGTCATCTTCGGCCGCTTTGGTCCCGGTCGGTTGTGGCGGAGAGGGTGGGATTCGAACCCACGGTACCGTTACCGGCACAACGGTTTTCGAGACCGTCCCAATCGACCACTCTGGCACCTCTCCGCGAGGCGTACGACCCTGCTTGGATTCGGGCGGGGCCGGTCGACAGGGGGCGCGCTCTAACGGATGCTTTCCGGCTTGCCAAGCGGCGCGTGCCGCCCGGGCGCGCTTCGCTTGCCTCCGCCTCGCGAAAGCCTACATAGGCGCAAGATGATCAGGCCTTCTTCCTTTCCGGACACGCAGTTCGGCTCCCTTCCCGTCGCCCCTTCGGTGCGCCAGGCGGACTTCGCGATCGGAGACGTCGTGAAGCACCGGCTGTTCGATTTCCGCGGCGTCATCTTCGACGTCGATCCCGCCTTCGCCAACACCGACGACTGGTACGAGGCGATCCCGGAGGACATCCGGCCGGACAAGGACCAGCCCTTCTACCACCTCCTCGCGGAGAACGGCGAGTCGAGCTACATCGCCTACGTCAGCCAGCAGAACCTGGTTCCCGACGAGAGCGCGGAGCCGGTCGACCATCCGGCGATCTCGGGCCTCTTCGAGAAGTTTTCCGGCGGCCGCTATCGGCTGAAAAGCGTCCACCGGCACTGAGTGTGGGTGGGTGAGCTTTCGCCGTCATTCCCGCGGAAGCAGGAATCCAGGCGAAGCCTCCATCCGCGGCGAGCGTCACCTCGTCCCGCTGGATTCCCGCTTTCACGGGAATGACGGCAAGGCCCGCTCTTGGTTGACATTGTGAGCGCCCATCGGTAGCAGCCCGCAACTCCCCGCGGGACCAGACGGCCCCGGCCGCTGCCGCGTGGGTAAAGCTGGAAGGTAATATCAGAGCCATGTTCGCTATCGTGCGCACGGGCGGCAAGCAGTATCGCGTCGCCGCCGGAGACAAGATCGTCGTCGAGAAGCTGGCGGGAGACGCCGGCGACACCATCACGCTGGGCGACGTCCTGCTCGCCGGCGACGGCGGGGAGCTTCGCTCCACCGACGGCCTCACCGTCGCGGCCGAGATCGTCGCGCAGGCGAAGGGCGAGAAGGTCATCGTCTTCAAGAAGCGCCGCCGCCACAATTACCGGCGCAAGAAGGGCCACCGCCAGCAGCACACGATCCTGAGGATCACTGCGATCGGCGACCACAAGGCGGAGGACCGCGCTCCGGCCGCTGCCGCCGCGGCCGCTCCCGCCGCGCCTGCTCCGGCCGCTCCCGCCCCGGCCGCTGCCGAGACGGCCCCCGCCGCCGAGGCACCGAAGAAGGCGAAGGCCAGGAAGGCCGACGCCGCTCCCGCCGCGTCCGAGCCTTTGGTCGACGGCGGCGCCGAGGCTCCGGCCGCGACCGATCTGCAGCCGCAGGCGCCGCTCAAGGTCGACGGCGCAGAGAGCCAGATGACCGACAGCCCGGTCTCCACCAAGAAAAAGGCTTCGACGAAGAAGTCCGATTCTGATACCAACGCGTAACGCAAGTCAGGTTAGAGCTTAGTCATGGCACATAAGAAAGCAGGCGGTTCCTCACGCAACGGTCGCGATTCCGCGGGCCGGCGTCTGGGCGTCAAGAAGTTCGGCGGCGAAACCGTGCTCGCCGGCAACATCCTCGTGCGCCAGCGCGGGACCCGGTGGTATCCGGGCGCCAATGTCGGCATCGGCAAGGACCACACCCTTTTTGCGCTTACCGACGGCCGAGTCACGTTCCGTGACGGCAAGCTCGGCCGCAAATTCGTCTGCGTGGACATGCCGATTACCGCGGACGCGGCAGCAGAATAGGGACGGTCGATAAAGGGCCGTCCCCGGGAGGGGCGGCTCCAGGTCTCGCAAGAGAACCGAATTTCGAGGGAGAGGAGCCGCCGGGTTCCTCTCCTTTTTCATTTCTCCCTCGAAACTGTCATTCGCCCGCAACCATGGTTCGCCAGGTCGCAGGCGGCAGGAGAAGGGGAAGAGCAATGTTCGCCAGAACCGAAAGACTGACGCTCCGGCCCGGCTGGATCGAGGACGCTCCCGCCCTTTACCGGGCGATCGCCGACGAGCAGATCGTCCGCAACCTCGCCACCGCCCCCTGGCCGTACCGCCCGGAGGACGCCGAAAGCTTCCTTGCGAGGGAGCGCGGCGTCACCGAATCGAGCACGCTCGTCTTCCTCCACAGCTCGGGCAAGCCGGAACTCATCGGCGGCGTCGGCTTCGGCCGCATGCCGGACGGGCGGACGGAGCTCGGCTACTGGCTGCGGCCCGAGCATTGGGGCCGCGGCTATGCGACCGAAGCCGCGCGCGCCCTCCTCGCCGCCGCCCGCGACGGCCTGCGCCTGAAGCGCCTCGAAGCCGGCCACTTCCTGGACAATCCGGCGTCGGGCCGGGTGCTGGAGAAGCTCGGCTTCCGCCCCACCGGGCAGATCGTCCCACGCTACAGCGTCGGGCGTGGAGAGGCCGCGCCGTGCCGCCTCCTCACCCTGACCCTCGCCGAAGACGGAGAAGCCGACGTCGAAGCCGCGCCGGCAGGCCTTCGAATGGAGGCATTGGCAGCGTAAGGGCTAAAAGCCCTCTCCCCTGCGGGGAGAGGGTCGGGGTGAGGGGGTTCTGACTCTCCGCAAGGCAGCGAGCGCCCGCGCGAACCTGCCGATGCCGAGCCCCCTCACCCCAACCCTCTCCCCGCAGGGGAGAGGGAGCTAGTCAGCGCCCTCGCACTTCCCGCTTGACCTCACCTTTGCTTGAGGTTGCATCACCCTTGGCCGAAGCACCACCAGCCGGAGCCGCCATGTCCGCCGAAGCCGCCGCCATTCCCGCCGAAGCCCGCCCCCGCTGGGCCGAACTCCTCTCCGAAGGCCGCGCCCCCGTGCTTGGGCTCGTCATGCTCGGCTGCTGGGTCGTCGCCGCCGATTCGCTGGTCACGGCGACGATCATGCCGAGCGTCGGCACGTCGCTCCAGGGCTTCGCCTGGTTCGGCTGGGCGGCGTCCGGCTTCATGACCGGCCTCGTCGTCGCCACCGCCTCCTCGAGCTGGCTGGCAGAGCGGATCGGCCTGCGCGCGGCGATGATGCTGGCGGGCGCGGGCTTTGCATTGGGCTGCGCGATGAGCGCGGCGGCGCCGGGCATCGGCCTCTTCCTCGCCGGCCGCGTGTTCCAGGGCTGCGCCGCGGGCTGGACGATCGGGCTCACCTACGTGGCGCTCGCCATCCTCTTTCCCGCCCGCCACTTGCCGCGAGTCTTCGCGCTGCTGACCAGCATCTGGGGCGTCGCGACCTTCGTGGGACCGCTGCTCGGCGGCGTCTTCGCCGATGCGGGGGCTTGGCGCGGCGTCTTCTGGCTGTTCGCGGGGCAGGGGCTGCTGTTCGCGCTCGCCAGTTACGTCCTCGTGCCCGCGCACGCTGCGCGCGAAGGCGGCACAGCCTTCCCCAAGGGCGCCGTCCTCCTCCTCGCCATCGGCATCGGCGCCCTCGCGACGGCGAGCGTCGCCGGATCGCTGCCCGTCGCCGCAGCGCTCGCCTTGGGAGGCGCGGCCCTGCTCGTCGCCTCCGTCGCCGCAGATCGCGCCCGCCCGGGCGGACTCATCCCGCGCCGGGCGGCGGACCCGCACTTTCCGCTCGGCTCAGCCTATCTCACCTATTTCTGCATGACGGCAGCCGGCGTCGCCTTCGCGCTCTACGCGCCCGCCTTGCTCCAGCACCGCGCCGGCCTGGGCGCGCTCGAAGCCGGCTATCTCGTTGCCATCGAGGCGCTCGCCTGGACCGCCGCGGCGCTCCTGGTCTCCGGGTCGGGCGAAGCCTGGCGCACCCGCTTCATCGCGCTCGGCGCCGCGGCGATCTTCGCGGGCACCGTCGCCATCGTGCCCGCCATGACGCGCATGAACCTCACCGCGGTCGCGCTTGCCGGTGCGACGCTCGGCGCGGGCTTCGGTCTCTACTCCGCATTCCTCAGCCAGCGGGTCATGGGCGCGTTCGACGATGCCGGCCGCGCCCGCGGCTCGGCGGCGATCAGCGCCGCGCGCAATTCGGGAGGCGCGCTCGGTGCCGCCGTCGCTGCAATCGCAGCGAATGCGGCGGGCTTCGGCAGTGGGCTCAGCGAAGTCAATGCCGTCACCGTCGGCTGGGGCGCGTTCGGGAGCAGCGTCCCGTTCGCACTGGCCGGCCTGTACTTCGCGTTCCGAGTCGTCCGCGCCGCTCAGGCGTAGGCCTGGCCGAGCCTTTGCTCTTCGGCCGCGATCAAGGCGCGGTCGTCATGCTTCCACGGGTGGAATCCCGGCATGAAGAAGCTTGCCCAGGCGGTGAAGATCTTGCGCAGCATGCCCGGCCGCACCCAGGCGAACCAGAAGAGCCGCGCCCAGGCTTTGGGACCCGTAATCCCGTCCTGCCTGAGGAGCTCCAGCGTACCGGTCGTCCGGTCGACGATGAAGTTCTTCGTCACGAGCATCATCACCTTCGCCTTGACCGACCAGCGCTTGCGCCGCGGCCACTGCTTGGTCGCGTGCATCCAGGTGTCGTAGGCGACGCCCTTATGCTCGATCTCCTCGATCGCGTGCCAGCGCCACATCGCCGCGGTCTCGTCGTCGGCCCCTTCGAGATGGCGCGGATCGGCGAGGAGCTCGTGCGCGAGAATCGCGGTGAAATGCTCAAGCGCCATGGTCGCGGCGAGGCTCGCGATCGGCGGCTTGGAGCGCACGAAGGCGAGGCGCTTTTCAACCTGCGCTTCGAGCGGGGCGAGGTCGTAGCCAGCCTCGTGCGCGCGCTTGTTGAACTGCACATGCTCGCGGCTGTGCATCACTTCCTGCGTCGTGAACGCCTTGATCTCGCCGGCAAGCTTGGGGTCCGCGCCCTCGCGAAAGGCGCGCACGCTCTCGACGAAGAAAGCCTCGCCTTTGGGGAAGGTGGCGGAAAGGGCATTGTAGAGGGCGGTGCCGACGGGATCGCCGCCGAGCCACCAGCGGTCGGTCTTCGCGCCGCGCCCGAAGCGGCGGTCGCGCGGAACGATGGTGAGATCAGAGGGTGTCGCTTGGGCGGCCATGATGTACTCCTTCAGCCATGAATGGCAACTACTTACACCAATGTCAATAGTCCGTGAGCGCCTCTCGCCTGAGGACAGCCGCGCCGCCGCACTGGAAGCGGCGCGCACGCTTCTGATCGAAAACGGCCCGCAGGCGGTAACGCTGAAGGCCGTGGCCGCGAAGATCGGCAAGACCCACGCCAACCTCCTCCACCATTTCGGATCGGCGGCGGGGCTGCAGGCGGGACTGGCGCGCCTGATCAGCGAGCGGGTGACGGCGCACATCGCCGAAGCCGTCGCGCTCGCCCGTGCCGGCGCCGCCGATCCGCGCGAAGTGGTGGACCGCACCTTCGACGCCTTCGGCCGCGAAGGCGGCGGCGCGCTCGCCGCCTGGATGATCCTCTCCGGAGACCGCGAGGCGCTGAACCCCATCCTCGAATCGATCCACCGCCTCGTCGATCGCCTCGGCGAAGGCCATGAGGACCGCCCCGTCCACGAGACCACCCTCTGGCTCATCCTCGCCGCGCTGGGCGATTCGCTCCTCGGCGAACCCATGGCCGGTGCGCTCGGCCTGCCCCGCGACAAGGCCCGCGAGCTTGCAAGGAAGCATCTCATCGCCGCCGTCGCGCCGCCGGTCTGAGGTGAGGAGGGTGCGGACTTCGTTCGTCCGCATGGGGTCGATCGTGCCGCGCACCGTCCCGGCCGAATCCGCTTCCCATTCGCGGGGGCGCCGGCAGGCACTATGTCGAGGGGGGCCTAACTTGGGTCGCGCCGCCCATTAGCCGGCGCTAGTTTTCTGTCGCCCCGCAAGCGCAGGCCGCGCTCAAGTCTCTGCGCGCTTTTCGCCCGTCAGTTCGGATTGCTCCGTTGTTGCTGAGCGCGCGGCAACAGATCGTAATCGATGAAGTCCAAGACCAGGCCCCGGTTGTCGGCAGGCGGGACAGAGAATCGCACCTGCACACCGCGCTCCCCGTCCCTTTGGCCCAGGCACCGTGGGAACGAGACGTATTGGATTGGCCGCTCTCGGAGCAGGCGCGCCAGCCGGGCTCTCTGGTCTGGATCGATTTCCGCGCCGTTGATGCTAACTGAGAGGATCTCGAATCGAGAGATCATTCCGCCGTAGACGAGCCTGAAGGTTGCGGGGCCGCACCGGGCCTCGCTCGTGTGGATTACCACGTCCGGCCGCGGCGGATCGATGATCCACATCCGTTCCTGGAGGGACATGGACGCGGCAGCAGCTAGAATAAGGCCGATCAATGCGAAACCCTCATCCGAGACACTCGCCTCGGCAGGCGTACACGTTTCTACATTCCCTCACAACCTGACGCCCTCGATCACTGTCACCTGGAACAGGCCGCGTCTTCCGCCGCCGGCGCTCGCGGGGAAGCCGAATCCGCATCAAAGCCATACCAATTTGCTCGGCTCGCACCTAAGTGAGGGCATGCATTTCCTCGACCAGGCGAAGATCTTTATCCGTTCCGGCGCGGGCGGCCCCGGCGCCGTCAGCTTCCGGCGCGAGAAATATATCGAATATGGCGGGCCGGACGGCGGCAACGGCGGCAAGGGCGGCGACATCGTCTTCGAAGCCGTGGAGGGCCTGAACACCCTCATCGACTTCCGCTATACCCAGCATTTCAAGGCACCGCGCGGCAAGGGCGGCCACGGCCGCGACCAGACCGGCGCCGGCGGCGACGACCTCCTGATCAAGGTGCCCGTCGGCACGCAGATCATCTCCGAGGACAAGGAGACGGTGCTCGCCGACTTCACCGAGATCGGCCAGCGCCTGGTCTTCCTCAAGGGCGGCGACGGCGGCCGCGGCAATGCGAGCTACAAGACCTCCACCAACCGCGCCCCGCGCCAGCACGGCACCGGCTGGCCGGGCGAGGAGATGTGGGTCTGGCTCCGCCTCAAGTTGCTCGCCGACGTCGGGCTCGTCGGGCTTCCGAACGCCGGCAAGTCGACCTTCATCAACGCGGTCACCAACGCCAATGCCAAGGTCGGCGCCTATCCGTTCACCACCCTTCACCCCAAGCTCGGCGTGGTCCGCCACCGCGAGCGCGAATGCGTGATGGCCGACATTCCAGGCCTCATCGAAGGGGCGGCTGAAGGGGCCGGCATCGGCGACCGCTTCCTGGGTCACGTCGAGCGCACGCGCGTGCTGCTCCACCTCGTCGACGCCAATGCCGAGGATGTCGGCGAGGCCTATCGGATCGTCCGCGACGAGCTCGAAGCCTATGGCGAGGGGCTGGAGGACAAGCCGGAAGTGCTTGCGCTGACCAAGGCGGACACGCTCGACGACGAGCTGCTCGAAGGCCTGGCGGACGAGCTCGAGCAGGAAGCGGGCGTGCGGCCGCTGATCGTTTCCGCGATGAGCGGGCAGGGCGTGCCCGCCGTTCTCGACGCCGCCTTCGAGCATCTGCGCACTGAGGACGAGAAAAAGGCCGAAGCAGCCGCCGGCGAAAGCGATTGGTCGCCGTTGTGACGTCCGTTCGGTCCGAGCGAAGTCGAGGACCGCTGCCGAGCGAAGTCGAGGCCCTTCTTCTCGAACGCCCGGCTTCTCGCTTTGCTCGAAGGCGGTTCTCGACTTCGCTCGAACCGAACGGCTGAGGGCGTTCAGTGAACCCCCCCAAGCATCGCCACATCCGCACCCTAGCCGTCACCGGCGGCACCGGTTTCGTGGGTGCCCGCTTCCTCACGCTCGCCACCGCCGCAGGCTACGAGATCCGCGCCCTCACCCGCAAATGGCGTCCGCCAGAGGAAGGTATCGACTGGGTCGAAGGCGCGCTGGACCGGCCGGACAGCCTGCAGAAGCTCTGCCAGGGCGCCGAGGCCGTCGTCCACATCGCCGGCGCGATCAACGCGCCCGACCGGGCGGGCTTCGAGCGGATCAACGTCGCCGGCACCGCGAACATGATCGACGCTGCGCGCCGCGCGAAGGTGAAGCGCTTCGTCCACGTCTCCTCGCTCGCCGCGCGCGAGCCCGCGCTTTCCAATTACGGCTGGTCGAAGGCGAAGTCCGAGCGGCTGGTCTCCGCTTCCGGGCTCGATTGGACGGTTGTCCGCCCGCCCGCCGTCTACGGCCCGGGCGACCGCGAGACGATGGAGCTCTTCCGGATGGCCAAGCGCGGCATCGTCGCGCTTCCGCCGGGCGGGCGCTTCTCGGTCATCCACGTCGATGACTTGTGCCGCCTGCTCCTCGCCCTGCTGGACGAGCCGGACACCTATGCCGAGACCTACGAGCCAGACGACGCGCGGGAGGGCGGCTGGGAGCACCGCCATTTCGCCCGCACCCTGGGCCGCATCTACGGTCGCCGCGCCGCCACGATCGCCGTGCCGCGTTTCCTGATGGGCGCCGCGTCGCGCGTCGACCGCCTCTTCCGCCGTTCCAACGCGAAGCTCACGCCCGACCGCGTCAGCTATTACTGCCACCCCGATTGGGTGTCGTCGCCCGACCGCCGCGTGCCGGTCCTCCTGTGGACTCCGAAGGTGCGCACGCCGACGGGCCTCAAGGAAACTGCCGATTGGTACAAGGCCGAAGGCTGGCTGAAATAGCATCCTCCCCAAGCATGGCTTGGGGAGGGGGACCACCCGAAGGGTGGTGGAGGGGTAGATGGCTCGGCCTGCGCGGTTACCCCTCCACCAGCCTTCGGCTGGTTCCCCTCCCCATCTGCGATGGGGAGGACTTCAGGCCACATACCCGACCACAAACGCCGCCGCGCTCGCCACCAGTCCGGCTAGGAATATCCGGTACGCCCATCCGAGCATCCGGTACTTCTTGTGCTGGAGCACGCAGCCGTTCTGGTAGATGTCCCGCGCGGTCGCACGGTAGATCGTATCGTCGTCGCCCAGCTTCGCGAGGATCTGCTCGGTGAACTCCTCCTCGCTGAGCTGCGTAAAGCTTCCGAAGAAGAGGAGGTTCACGGTCCCCGCCTTGCGCCTGCGGAAGGCGGGGACGACGCAGAGCACGGCGCAGATCGCCGACAGGAAGGCCGCCGCGCCGAGGATGAGGAGCGGGAGGGGCGGCGTCGTGCCGCGCGCCTGGCCGATCGTAATCGTGAAGATGACGAAGCTCGCGCCCATCAGGATGCTCGCTTTCTGGTCCGCCATGGCGGAGAGCTGGAGGTGCGCGAGCTGCGTCGTGCGCATCAGGTGCACCGCGTTCGGCGAATAGTTCGGCAAAGCTGGCGGCTCCTTCCTTTGCTGATCCAAAGCGGCGCCCCTCCCGTTTCGCCGCCGTTGTGGCACGCAGCCCGGCGGCTTGCCAAGCGGCGGACACCTTCCGGCCCTATTCGCTTGGCAGTGCAAGCCACGAAACCTAAAGGGCGCAGCATGACCACCAGAGACGAAACCTACGCCAGGGTCGCCGAGCTGATCGCGCCGTTCAACAAGAAGGGCGTTGCGCTTACCGAGACCACCACCTTCGCCGGCGACCTCGAATGGGACAGCCTCACCGTCATGGATTTCGTGGCGGCGATCGAGGACGAGTTCGACATCCTCATCACGATGAACATGCAGGCCGAGATCGAGACCGTCGGCCAACTCGTCGACGCCGTCGAGAAATTGAAGGCCGGGGCATGATGGGAGTCGCCGATATCCTCCCCGCGTGCGAAGCGCGGGGGGAGGGGGACCATGCGAAGCATGGTGGAGGGGTAGCTGGCTCCGCCTGCGCCCCGTTG
>DASWMS010000046.1:0-22150 GCA_036399655.1 Allosphingosinicella sp.
AGTCGAGCGTCATTCGGCGCAGAACGGAAGCGCCAGCGCCAGCGTCGAAGTACGGCGGCAGGCGGCCGACGAGGCGCGCCGCGCCGCCGTCGCGCCGTCCACCTCGACACGGCCGATGGTCGATCCGAACCGCGCGGCCGAGGATTATCTGAACGGCCGCAATCCGCAGCAGAGCGGCTACGGCGACCGCTAGAAAGCGGCGGTGTCCGCTGCGGCTTGCGGGGCCGCTCGCGCGGCGAGGCGGCGGCGTGCCTCCTCGCAATCGCGCGCCATCTGCGCCTTGAGCGGCTCCAGACCGTCGAAGCGGGCCTCGCCGCGAAGCCAGGAGACGAGCGAGACTTCGATCGTGCGGCCGTAAAGGTCGCCCGAATAATCGAAGAAATAAGGCTCGAGCAGCTCGCGGGGCGGATCGAAGGTGGGGCGGACGCCGAGGTTGGCAGCGCCTTCGAGGATCGTGCCGTCGTCGAGGCGCGCGCGCACGGCATAGATGCCGAAGCGGGGGCGCAGATAGTTTGCGAGACTGAGGTTCGCGGTCGGATAGCCCAGCGTCCGGCCTCTTTTGTCGCCATGCTCGACGATGCCTTCGATGGCGTACGGGCGGGTGAGGAGGCGGGTCGCCGTTTCGCAGTCGCCGGCCTGGAGGGCGTCGCGGATGCGGCTGGAGGAGACCGGCTCGCCGTCTTCGAGGACGGGCGCGACGGCGTCGACCGACATGCGGTTGGCGCGGCCGAGGAGGCTCAGGAGCTCCACATTGCCGCCGCGGCCCTTGCCGAAGGTGAAGTCCTCGCCGGTGACGACGCCCGCCGCGCCGATGCGCGAGGCGAGATGATCGGTGACGAAATCGGGTGCGGTGACGGCAGCGAGCGCGTCGTCGAAGCCGAAGACGATCATCGCGTCCGCGCCGGCCTCCGCGAACAGGCGCTGGCGCTGGTCGAGGGTGGTGAGGCGGAAGGGCGGCAGGTCCGGCTTGAAGTGCCGGACGGGGTGGGGATCGAAGGTGGCGACGAGGGCCGGGCGGTCTTCCGCGCGGGCGCGGTGGATCGCCCGGGCGACCACGGCCTGGTGCCCTTTGTGGAAACCATCGAAATTGCCGAGCGCGACGATGCCCCCGCGAAGCCGCTCCGGAACCGCCGAGCCGCCGTCAAGCCGCTCCATGGCGGCGGGGTATACGAGAGGCGGGGCTGAGGGGGAAGGGGCGGGCTTGGTGCGCCGGTCCGGGCTTGTCATTCCCGCGAAAGCGGGAATCCAGTGGGCAGATGGCGCAAAGCGGTGGGGGTGGAGGCTTCGTCTGGATTCCCGCTTTCGCGGGAATGACGGGTGGGCGGATGGTGCAACGCGGTGCGGGTGTAGGCTTCGTCTGGATTCCCGCTTTCGCGGGAATGACGGGTGGGGGTCACATCCTCCGCGTCAGCGTGACGAAGCTGTAGGCGGGGCGGTCTTCGGTCGCGGGGTGGGTTTCGCGGGCGGTTTCGTGCCAGTGGGCTGGGTCGAAGGGGGGGAGGATGGTGTCGCCTTCCACGGCGGCGTGGACTTCGGTGAGTTCGACGCGGTCGGCATGGGCTTGGAAGAGGCGGACGATCTCGGCGCCGCCGATGACGGAGATAAGGGGCTCGCGGGCGAGGGCGAGGGCATGGGGGACGTCGTGGGCGACGTCGGCGCCTTCGGCTGACCAGGCTGGGTCGCGGGTGAGGACGATGTGCTGGCGGTTGGGGAGGAGGCGGCCGAGGCTGTCGAAGGTCTTGCGGCCCATGATCATCGACGTGCCGGTGGTGAGCGCCTTGAACCGCTTCAGGTCCGCCGGGAGGTGCCAGGGCAGGGCGCCGTCCTTGCCGATGACGCCGTTTTCGGCGCGGGCGATGACGATGGTGACGATGCTCATGGCTCCCCTTACGTCATTCCCGCGGAAGCGGGAATCCAGCGGGAGCCGGTCGCAGGCGGAGCGGGTGGAGGCTTTGTCTGGATTCCCGCTTTCGCGGGAATGACGGCGGGGGTCAGACTGCCACCTCGGCTCTGATGTGGGGGTGCGGCTCATAGCCGGTAATTTCGAAATCCTCGTAGGCGTAGGCGTCGATCGCGTCGGGCTTGCGCAGGATCGTCAGCGTCGGGAGCGCCCGCGGCTCGCGGGTGAGCTGGAGGCGGGCCTGGTCGAGGTGGTTGGAATAGAGGTGGCAGTCGCCGCCGGTCCAGACGAACTCGCCCGCTTCGAGGCCGCATTGCTGGGCGAGCAGGTGGGTCAGGAGCGCGTAGCTCGCGATGTTGAAGGGGACGCCCAGGAAGACGTCGGCGCTCCTCTGGTAAAGCTGGAGGCTGAGGCGGCCGTTGGCGACGTAAGTCTGGAAAAGAAGGTGGCAGGGCGGGAGCGCCATCGCGTCGACATCCGCCGGGTTCCAGGCGGAGACGATCTGGCGGCGGGAGCCGGGATTGGTGTTGATCGTGTGGATGAGGGCGGCGAGCTGGTCGAAGCGGCGGCCGTCCGGACCGGCCCAGTCGCGCCACTGCTTGCCGTAGACCGGGCCGAGATCGCCATTTTCGTCGGCCCATTCGTTCCAGATGCTGACCTTGTTTTCCTGGAGCCAGGCGATGTTGGTGTCGCCCCGGAGGAACCAGAGCAACTCGATGATGATGGACCGCAGGTGCAGCTTCTTCGTGGTGACGAGGGGGAAGCCCTTCGAAAGGTCGAAGCGCATCTGGTGGCCGAAGACCGAAAGGGTGCCGGTGCCGGTACGGTCGTTCTGGGGCACACCCTCGTCCAGGATGCGCCGCAGGAGGTCGTGATAAGCCTGCATGGCGGCGACTATGGCCGGAGCGGCGGCGGTTTGGAAGACCGGGTTGGACGGGACGGGGTTCGCTCCGTTTCGGACTTCATTTGGGAGCCAGTCGTGACAGCCAGAGCGGGCGCCCGGTGGCACATGGCGATGCGTGAAAGTCACCACCGCCCAGAACGCAGCCGAATTGTTCGAGCCGATATTCGCCGAGGCTCCGGCCGACGTGGAGACGCTGGCCGTCGCCTATCTCGACGCGGACCGGCGGCTGATCGAGCTGGTGATCTCGCCTCCGGAGGCCGCCGAGCATGTCGACCTCCCGGTGCGGCGGATTCTCGAGGACGGGCTGCGGCTCGGGGCGACGGGGATCATCGTCGCGCACAATCATCCAAGCGGCGACGCGCAGCCGAGCTACGAGGACGTCGAGGCGACTCGGGAGCTGGCCGATACCGCACGGCGGCTCGGGATGCGGCTGCACGACCATCTGATCTTCGCGGGCGGTGAGACGTGCAGCCTGCGGTCCCTGGGGCTGCTTTAGCGCCGGCCTACAGCTCGCAGGGCGGGATGTCGGCGGGTTGCGGCTGCGGGCCGCGGGGCTCGAACTGGGCGAAATAGGACTCGCTGTCGAGGCGCTCGAAGCGGGTGAGCTCGTAGCCGACCGCGTTGAACTCGCAGACCAGGAGGCGCGTGGGCGTGCCATGGCGGTCGGTGGGGCGATCGGCGTCGACGACGGCGACGCGGCCGCCGCGCTTCAGCGACGAGCGCAGGTTCCAGAGGAATTCGGCGGGACGCTGAATCTCATGGTACATGTGGATCATCAACACGCGGTCGAACGAGGCTTCGGGAAGGAGCGGGTTGTTGGGCTGGCCGACGCGAAGCGCGACATTGTCGAGCCGCTCGCGGTTCACGCGGCGGGCGAGCTCGTGGATCGTCTGGGGGACGACGTCCTGGGCGAGGACGCGGCCGCGCTCCCCGACGAGGGGCGAGAGGCGGACGGTGTAATAGCCTTCGCCCGCGCCGATGTCCGCGACGTACATTCCCGCCGTGATCTCGGCCAGCTCCATGACGCGTTCGGCCTCGCCGACGCTGTCGCGGGAATCCTCGTTGAGGTAGCCCGAGGAGACGATCGGGGCGACGGGGCGCTGGGGATCGGGAAAGGTGCTCTGCTGCTGCTCGGCGGACTGCCCGCAGGCGGCGAGGGCGAGGGCGAGGGCGAAGGCGAGGGCGGCGGCCCCGGGAGCAAGCCTGCCAAGCCTCGTTCGTCCCGAGCGGAGTCGAGGGGCGCTGCTCGGACTCATCGCTTGCGCCCCTCGACTACGCTCGGGACGAACGAGGTTCGTACCCGCGCTGGTAGCGAACGCCTTCGCCTCGGAGCGGTGGAGAGGCTTATTCCACATCTTCCACTTCAACCTGTTCGCCGGTGACGCGCTGGGACAATGCGGCCGCCATGAAGCGGTCGAGGTCGCCGTCGAGGACGTCGCTCGGAGCGGTGGAGGTGACGCCGGTGCGCAGGTCCTTCACGAGCTGGTAGGGCTGGAGGACGTAGGAGCGGATCTGGTGGCCCCAGCCGATGTCGGTCTTGCCGGCCGCGGTGGCGTTGGCTTCGGCTTCGCGCTTCTGGAGCTCGGCTTCGTAGAGCTTGGCGCGAAGCTGGTTGAAGGCTTCGGCCTTGTTCTTGTGCTGCGAGCGCTGGTTCTGGCACTGGACGACGATGCCGGTCGGAAGGTGCGTGATGCGCACCGCGCTGTCGGTCGTGTTGATGTGCTGGCCCCCCGCGCCGGACGCGCGGTAGGTGTCGATGCGCAGCTCGCTTTCGTTGACTTCGATCTCGATATTGTCGTCGATCACCGGATAGACCCAGACCGACGCGAAGCTGGTGTGGCGCCGTGCCGAGCTGTCGTAGGGGCTGATCCGGACGAGCCGGTGGACGCCGCTTTCCGTCTTGGCATAGCCGTAGGCGTTCTCGCCTTTGACGAGGAGGGTGGCGGACTTGATGCCGGCCTGCTCGCCGGAATGGCGGTCGACGAGCTCGACCTTCATGCCGCGGCGCTCGGCCCAGCGCGTGTACATGCGCTCCAGCATGCCGGCCCAGTCGTTCGACTCGGTGCCGCCGGCGCCGGAATTGATCTCGACGTAAGTGTCGTTGGCGTCCGCTTCGCCGGCGAGGAGAGCCTGGACCTTGTCCTGCTCGGCGCGTTCGGCGAGTTCCGCCAGCGAGCGGACGGCGTCGTCGACGAGGGCGTCGTCGCCTTCGGCTTCGGCCATTTCGATCAGCTCGGCGGTGTCGGCGAGTTCCTGCTCGATCTTGCGGGTGGCGCCGATCGCTTCGTCGAGGCGGCGGCGCTCGCGCATCACCTCCTGCGCGGCCCTGGGATCGTTCCAGAGCGCCTGGTCCTCGACGCGCGCATTGAGCTCGTCGAGCCGCCGCAGCGCGCGGTCCCAATCGAGGAAACGGCGAAGCAGCGCCAAAGCGGCGTTGATCTGATCGACATGAGCTTGCGCTTCGGCGCGCATGGAGAACTCCGATGGGGGAAAGCAACGTAGGGTAGGCCGGGGGCGGGGCTGGAAACGGCCTAGTAGATGCCGTCCTCCCTTTGCAAGAAGTCGTCGCCGCCTGCCGCCTGGCGCGGGCGCGCCGGCGCGGCGGCGCGGGTCGCGCTTGGGCGGCGCGGGCGGGTGACGGAAGCGCTGCGGGATTCGGGCGCCGCCTCGTCGCGGCGGATGGTGCGGCGCGGCTCGCTTTCGGGGCGGAAGGCCTCCCAGATGACGCCCGCGCGCGGATCGCTCGTCGGCCAGGCGCCGAACACGCGCTGCCCGGAGCGGCGGTCGATCCTGACCATGCGGATGCCGGCCGGCGCGCGGAATGGGACGACCGGCATGCCTTCATACGCCTTTTGCGCGAATTGTCGGAAAATCGGCGCCGCATAAGTGCCGCCCTGGACGTGGTGGCCCATCGGGCGGGGCTGATCGAAGCCGATATAGACGCCGGCGACGATGTCGGCCGAGCCGCCGACGAACCACACGTTGTTCGGGCCGGTCGAGGTGCCGGTCTTGCCGAACAGGGGGCGTTCGAGATCGCGCAGGATGGTCGCGGTGCCGCGCTCGACGACGCCGGTCAGCATGTGGACGACCTGGAAGGCGGTCATCGGGTCCATGAGCTGGCGGGTGCGCAGCGGCGGACGCGGCATCGGGCGGCCGTTCCAGTCGGCCGCGTTGCAATCCTGCATGCGCTGGCAGCGATTGTCCGTGCGGTAGATGACCTTGCCGCTGCGGTCCTGGACATAGTCGATCAGCGTCGGGCGAAGCTCGCGGCCCTGGTTGGCGAGCATCGCGAAGGCGTTGGTCATTCGGAGGACCGTGGTCTCGGCGGAGCCCAAGGCGTTGGCGAGGAAGGGTGTCATCTCGCCGATGCCCATGCGGCTCGACATCCGCACGATCGGCTCCATGCCGACCTGGTTAGCGGTGCGCACCGTCATGAGGTTGCGGGACTGTTCGAGGCCCCAGCGCATGGTCTGCGGTCCGGAATAGCCGCCCGCGAAGTTGCGGAAGCATTTCTGGCCGAGGCTCGCGCCCTGATAGACGCAGAACGGGCCATCGACGATGAGCGAGGCAGGAGTCATGCCGTTGTCGAGCGCCGTCGCGTAGACGAACGGCTTGAAGGTGGAGCCCGGCTGGCGCTGGGCCTGAGTGGCGCGGTTCCACGACTGGCCGGCGCCCAGCGCCCAGCCGCCCTGCATGGCGAGGACGCGGCCGGTGGAGACCTCCTCGGCGACCATGCCGCCCGAGATTTCGGGAACGGAGCGGAGCGCCCAGCTTTCGCCTTCGCGCTCGACCGCGATGATCATGCCGGGTCGAAGCGCGGAGAAAGCGGGCGTGCCGGTGCCGCGCTGGGGCATTGCGGCGAGGCCGGAGGGGAGGGAGCCGGTGCTTCCGTCCGTGAAGCCGAGGCTGGCGGTTCCGCCGCTCTTGGAAAGAACCACCGCGGCCCGCCAGTCGGGATCGCCGATGCCGTAATTGGCGGTGCCGAGCCGGGTGCGCCAGTCGCCCTCAACGTCGATGGTGAGGCCGGACGGGCGCCAGCCGCGGCCGCGCTCGTAGCGGGCGAGCCCCGCGCGCAGGGCCTCCTCGGCGGCGGTCTGCATCTCGAGATCGAGCGAGGTGCGCACCCAGAGGCCGCCGGTATAGACGCCGTTGGGTCCGCGCTGCGCCTCGTCGCCGTAGCGGGCGACGAGCTGGCGTCGGACCTCCTCGACGAAATAGCCGCCGATGTTGCGCACGCTCTGGCCGCTGTTCGCGCGGATGATGCCGAGCGGCTGCGCCGTCGCTTCGGCGCGCTGTGCGGCGGTGATGAAGTTGTTGCGCTCCATCTCCGAGAGCACCCAGTTGCGCCGCTCGATCGCGCGCTCGGGGCGCCGTTCGGGACTGTAGTTGCTCGGCGCCTTGGGGAGGATGGCGAGATAGGCGATCTCGTGAAGGGCGAGGTCGTCCACGTCCTTGTCGAAATAGGCGCGCGCCGCCGCCTGCACGCCGTAGGCGTTCCGGCCGAGGAAGATCTGGTTGAGGTAGAGCTCGAGGATCTGCTCCTTTTCGAGCACCGATTCGATGCGCCAGGCGAGGAAGAATTCGCGGACCTTGCGAGTCACCGAATATTCGTCGCCGAGGAGGAGGTTCTTCGCCACCTGCTGGGTGATGGTGGAGCCGCCGCGGGCGCGTTCGCCGGAGCCGGCCTTGGTCGCATAGTCCAGGATGGCGCCCGCAAAACCGGGATAATCGATGCCGCCGTGGCTGAAGAAGGTACGGTCCTCCGCGGCGAGATAGGCGTTGATCAGGGCGGGCGGGAACTCGCGATATTGCAGCTCGACGCGGCGCTCGCGGGCGAAGCTGTGCACGGGATCGCCCTCCCGGTCGCGCACATAGGAAGGAAGCGGCGGCTCGTAGCTCAGAAGCGATTCGGCCGAAGGCAGGCCCGGCGCGACGATGATGTAGAGAATGAGGAGGATGAGGAAGGGCAGCAGCAGGATCGCCGCGATCGCCTTGGCCCACCACGGGCGCAGGATACGGCGGATCAACCGCCAGGCGGCGCCCAGCCAGCGCTTCAGCGCGGCGAAAGCGGCGGCGCCGCGGCCTCCGCCTCCGGAGCCGCCCTTGCCGCGATAGAGGGTGATCCGGCCGCTGTTCGTGCTGTCTGCGCTCATCTTGCCCCGGCTCTAGCCCATCGTGGCCGCGCGGTGAAGCCGGAGGCCTCGCACCGACGCCGAGCAAATCGGAAGGCGCGCCGGGCAGGCGCTTCGGGTACACGGGACAAGCCTGTCGGCCGCAGCGCGGGTGTTGGAATGAAGCAGACAAATTTCGCGTCGGTCCTGTTTGGGGCGCCGGCGAGGTTCCGAAGCGCTCTCGTCCTGACGGGCTTGATCGCCGCTTGCGGCAGCGATCCCGGGAACGTCGCTTCGCCGCCGGCCGGACCGGCGCAGCCTGAACTCACCGTCGAGTCCATTCCCGGGCCCCGGCCGCCGCCCGAACTCGTCGAGCGTGTCGAGAGGGCGATTGCGGCGCATGAATGCGTCGGCTCGCTGGAACGATGGGACCGCCTCTATTCCTACTCGTGGCAGCGCGACGGAAGGACGGTGGACCGGCGGGTGATCTCCTTCATCTTCCGCCAGGCCGGGACGAACGATTTCCGGCCGGGCCGGAAGAGCGTGGCGCCCCGCGCCTGGATCGATACGGACGATCGCAGGTACGACCTGGTCGACGGCAGGTTCTTTCTGGATTCCGGGCGGCTGGACGTGGAGTATTGCGGCTCCAATCTCTAGCGGGCGGCGCGAAGGCTCGCCGTGCCGAAGTCGAGTTCGGCGAGCGGGATCACCTCCACGCTTGGGTGCTGCGCCCGCAGCGCTGCCAGGAACTCGCTCGCCCGGCCGACCACGACGATGCTGGCGCGGGAGGGATCGAGCTCGGCGGCGATGGAGGCGCCGATCTGCTGCGGAGTCACCGCCTGAAGGCTGGGGACGTAGCGGGTGAACTCGCTCATCGGCAGGCCCTGCGCGGCGAGGTTGGCGAGGGAGTCGCCGAGCCCCTGCGTCGTCTCGACCTGCCGTCCGAACGCGCCGAGCAGGAGCGTGCGGCGCTTCTGCAGCACGTCCTCCGTCAGCGGCTCGGCGGCGAGGCGGCGGATTTCTGCGAGCATCACCTGCACCACTTCCGGCGCCGCATCGTTGCGGGTCTGCGCGGCGGCGACGAGCATGCCTTCGTCGCGGTAGGAGGGAAGGCCGCTGTTCGCACCGTAGCTCAAGGCGCGGCGCACGCGGACCTCCTGGAACAGGCGCCCGGTGGACGAGCCGCCCAGCGCCGAATTGGCAAGGACGAGCGGATAATAGTCGCTGTCCGAGCGCGAGACGCCGCGCATGACCACCGAGACCGCCGCCTGGTCCGCATCGGGATTGTCGATCACGATCACCCGCGGCGCCGTCGCCTCGCCGGCCCGGTTCGCAGGGAGGGCAGGCAAGGGCGAGGAGGGCGCCGCCCAGTCGCCGAACAGCCGCTCGGCCAGTGCGAAGGCTTCGTCGGCATTCATGCCGCCGGTGACGACGAGGGTCGCATTGTCCGGGCGCCACCAGCTCGCATGGTAGGCGGCGATCTCGTCCCGGGTCAGCGCCGCGATCGAGGCGGGCGTGCCCATTGCCGGTGCGCCGTAGGGCGCGGCGCCATATGCCGCGCGCGCCGCGACGCGCTGGGCAACGAAGGAGGGATCGCGCATGCTGACGCGCAGCCGGTCGAGGGAGCGCCGTCGCTCGCGCTCCAGCTCCTCCTGCGCGAAGGCGGGCTGGCGGACGATCTGGCGAAGCAGCGTTCCCGCCGCCTCGATGTTGGCCGAGGGCGCGACGACGAAGGCGGTGGTGCTGTCCTGGTTCGCGCCCGCGCCGATGAAGGCGCCGAGCGATTCGACGCGCGCGGCGATCTCCGGCGCGCTCATCCCGGCCGCGCCGTTGTCGGCGAGGTTCGCCATCATCGAAGCGACGCCGGGACGCGCCGCCGGATCGGCCGCGGTGCCGCCGCCGAAGACGAGATAGGCGGAGGCGAGCGGAAGCTCCGTCGAGCGGGCGACGACGACGCGCATGCCGTTGGAAAGCGTGCGCTCCGCAAAGGCGGGCGGCGCCATGGCGCGGAGGGGGCCCGGCGCCGGCGGCGCCTCGCGCTCGGCTTCGGAGGCCGGCTGGAGGGGCGCGCGCGTTGCGGGCGGGAAGCTGCGGCCGAGCGCGACGTCCGTCGGCTGCGCGGAAGGGTCCGGCGCGGCGTCGCCGGTGCGCTGCGCCTGATCGAGGTAGCGGATCGCGACGCGGCGATCGTCGCGCAGATACTGGCGGGCGACGCGCTGCACGTCGGCGGCGGTGACGCGCTGGACGGCGGCGAGCATCCGGTCGCCCCACCGCGGATCGCCGGTGCTGGTGAGCGACTGGCCGAGCTCGTCGGCGCGCCCTTCCGGCGTTTCGCGCGAGCGCAGCAGGTCGGCGACGAGCTCGGTCCGCGCTTCGGCAAGCTCGGCCGCGGTCACCGGCTGGTCGCGAAACCGCGCGACTTCGGCGGCAAGCGCCGCTTCGGCCTCGCCCACATCCTTGCCACTTGCGACAACCGCCTGGATAGCGAAAACCCCTGCATCTTCGAGGCCGTAATCGATGGACGTCGCGCTCTGGGCGAGCTGCCGCTCGTAGATGAGCGTGCGGAACAGGCGCGAGGATTGGCCGCCCGAAAGCACTTGGCTCAGCACCGCGAGCGCGGCCGAGTCCGGGTGGTTCGCCTTCGGCCGCTGCCAGCTCATCACGGTGGCGGGGAGAGGCACATTGGGGCCGTAGACGGTCATCGATCGCGCGCCGGTGCGCGGCGCTTCCGTCACGCGGTGGCGCAGGATCGGGCGGCTTGGGCGCGTGATCGCGCCGAGGTGCCGGTCCACCATCCGGTCGAGCTCGGCCGGATCGAAATTGCCGGACACGATCAGGATCGCATTGTCGGGCCGGTAGAAATTTTCGTGGAATGCGCGCGCATCGGCGAGCGTTGCCGCGTCGAGATCCGCCACAGTGCCGATGCCGGAGCGGCGGTAGGGATGGGTGGTGAAGCTGTTGTCGAACAGGTGGTAGCGCTGGAGGCGGCCGTAGGGCTGCGAGAGGACGCGCTGGCGCATCTCTTCCTTGACGATGCTGCGCTCCGCATCGAACACGGACTGATCGAGCACCGAGCGTCCCATCCGCTCGGCATGCGCCCAGAGCACCGCTTCGAGTCGGTTCGCGGGCACGGTCTCGTAATAGTTCGTGGTGTCGGGGCCGGTGGAGGCGTTGCGCGTACCGCCGGCTTCCTCCTCGACGAGCCGGCTGATCATCCCGGGCGTCATGTTGCGGGTCACCCGGCTCAATATGTGCTCGAACAGGTGCGCGAAGCCGGAGCGGCCGGCGGGGTCGTCCTTGGAGCCCACGTCGTACCACATCTGCACGGAGACGTTCGCTGTGCGCATGTCGCGGATGGCGTAGACGCGCAGCCCGTTGGGCAGCGTGCGCGTGGTGAAGCCGATCGGCGGCACGACGATGCGCTGCGCGGATGCGGCGGCAGGGGTGGGCGCGGCCTGCGTCTGCGCCGACATGGGCGCGGCGAGTGTGGAAGCGAGCGCGAGCGCGGCGGCACCGCGACAAAAAAACGCTTTGGTCATAACGAACTACACCCCTGCTGATTTAGCGCGACAATACGGCGCCCCCCCGAGCGGTCAAGGAGCCGGAATTGATCGTTCTTGCGAATCTTGGCGTGGCGCGCCCCGTTCCTTCCAAGCGGTTGACTTCGCTCGCAAAATAGGGAGAAGAGCGGCTTCACGAGGGAGGCCACCATGTTCGACGTCATCATCGCCGCCGCACTGCTCGCGGGGGGAACCGCCGCGGACGATCAGCCTGCGCGGAACCGGGCCAACCGCATGATCTGCCGCCGCGACGAGGCAGCGGTCGGCACGCGCATGGCGCCGCGCATCTGCCGCACCGCCGCCGAATGGGACGCGCTGCGCCGCGGCGAGCGTTCGGAGGACCAGCGCCAAAGCGGCGGCGGGTCGGAAGACCGCACGCAGGACTCCCCGCGCTAAGCGCGAGGCGCGGGCTGCGGGCAGCCCCGTCTGTCCACACGGCCGCCGCTCGGCTATGGGCGCGGCCATGCTGAAGAAGACGACTGATCTCGACGCGCTGCGCCTCCTCGACGAGCGGCTGCGCTGGCTGTCCGCCTGGACGATCCACAATGCGAACCACCTCCGGGAAAGCCCGGACGGGCTGAAGGTCGGCGGTCACCAGGCGAGCTGCGCCTCGATGACGGCCATCATGGCCGCGCTCTATTTCCACGCGCTGGGTCCGAACGACCGCGTGGCGGTGAAGCCCCATGCCGGGCCGGTGCTCCATGCCATCCACTATCTGATGGGCTCGCAGACGCGCGAGCAGCTCGAGAATTTCCGCGGCTTCGGGGGGATGCAGAGCTATCCGAGCCGCACCAAGGACCGGATTCCGGTCGATTTCTCGACGGGATCGGTCGGCCTCGGCGTCGCGGTCACGGCGTTCGCGAGCCTCGTTCAGGACTATCTCGTCGCGCACGGGATGCTCGATGCCGCCGATGCGGGGCGCTTTGTCGCCTTGATGGGCGATGCGGAGCTCGACGAGGGCAATATCTACGAATGCCTGATCGAGGCGTACAAGCACGACATCCGCAATTGCTGGTGGATCGTCGATTACAACCGCCAGTCGCTCGATCACACGACCGCCGAGCGCATGTTCCGCCGCTTCGACGAGATATTCGCGAGCTGCGGCTGGCGGGTCGTGACTCTGAAATACGGCAAGAAGATGGAAGCGGCCTTTGCCGAAGCCGGCGGCGAGGCGCTGAAGCGGTGGATCGACGACGTTTCGAACGCTGAATATGCGTCGCTCTCCTATCTCGGCGGGGCGGCGTGGCGCGAGCGGCTATTGAAGGACGCGCCCGAGACGGCGCCGATCCTGGGGGCGCGGGACGACGAGGCGCTCCACGCGCTGATGACCAACCTTGCCGGGCACGACATGGCTTCGCTCGTCGAAGCGTTCGACGCGGCGCAGGACGACGTGCCGACGCTCTTCATCGCTTACACGGTGAAGGGGCAGGGGCTGCCGTTTGCGGGGCATAAGGACAATCATGCCGGTCTCATGAACCCGACGCAGATCGACGCACTGCGGGACCGGCTCGGCATCATGGAGGGCGAGGAATGGGAGCCCTGGGCCGGGCTCGGCGGCAATGCAGCGGCGGCGGCGCAGGACTTGGTGGCGCAAAGCCGCGTCGCCCGCGAAAAGCGGCCGCGTGCATGGAACCAGGCGGAGGTGCCGGCGATCGCGGCGCCCGCGGGCGAGGAACATTCGACCCAGGCCGCGTTCGGCCGCATCCTCCTCGATCTCGCCAAGTCGGGCGCGCCGCTCGCCGACCGGATCGTCACGACGTCGCCGGACGTCACCGTCTCGACCAATCTCGGCGCCTTCGTGAACCAGCGCGGCCTCTTTCGCCGCCAGGAGCTCGCAGACGTCTTTGCTGCGGCCAAAATCCCGTCCGCGCAGAAATGGGGGATGCGTCCCGCCGGGCAGCATATCGAACTCGGCATCGCGGAGAACAATCTGTTCCTGATGCTGGCGGCGCTCGGGCTTTCGGGCGACCTGTTCGGCCAGCGGCTGCTGCCCATCGGCACCGTCTACGACCCGTTCATCGCCCGTGGCCTCGATGCCCTCAACTACGCCTGCTACCAGGACGCCCGTTTCCTGCTGGTCGCGACTCCGTCCGGCCTCACCCTTGGGCCGGAGGGCGGCGCCCACCAGTCGATCAACCCGCCGCTCATCGCGCTCGGCCAGCCGGGTCTGCGCCACTACGAGCCCGCCTTCGCCGATGAGCTGGCGGTGATGATGGAGGAAGCCTTCCGCCTGATGCAGGCCCCGGACGGCGAGAGTGTTTACCTCCGCCTCACCACACGTACCGTGGCGCAGGTCGAACGGGAGGACGAAAGCTGGAAAGCCGCGGCGCTGGCCGGCGGCTATTGGCTGCGCGAGCCGGGCGCCGGCTCGGAAGCGGCGCTCGTCTATTCCGGCGCCATTGCCCCCGAAGCGCTCGCCGCCTGGGAGGCGCTGAAGGACGATCTGCCCGGCCTGGGGCTCCTCGCCGTCACCTCGCCCGACCTCCTCCACCGCGGCTGGAGTGCCCGGCAGGCGGCGCGGTGGAAAGGCGGGGCAGGGGCGCCGTCGCACATCGAAACCCTGCTCGCCCCTCTGTCGCCGACGGCGGGCCTCGTCACCCTGATCGACGCCGCTCCCGCCTCGCTGAGCTGGCTCGGCGGCGTCATGGGCCACCGCGTCGCCCCGCTCGGCGTCGACCGCTTCGGGCAGACCGGGACGCTGCCGGACCTGTACGGAGAATATCGCCTTGATGCGGCGGCGGTCATCGAGGCGGCCGCGGAGCTTTTCCTGAGGTAGAGTGGCTGCGAGGTAGGAAAGCTCGCGCAGTCCTCATCACCCGTTCGCATCGAGCGAAGTCGAGATGCCCTGTCGAGCGAAGCCGAGACCTTCACAGGCTCAGATCCCTCGACTTCGCTCGGGAGCGGTCCTCGACTTCGCTCGCACCGAACGGGTGTTGAGGCTCAGCCTTTCTCGCCGGGAAGCTCCGTTGCAGTGCCGAGCGCGTCGCGGACATAAAGCCGCTTCACCAGCACGAACAGCACGACCGTGAGCGGCGCGGCGAAGATCACGCCGGTGGGTCCGAAGACGAGGGCGCCCGCGACGATGGCGAAGAGGAGGAGGGCCGGCGGCAGGTCGACCGCGCGCTGCTGCACGATGGGCTCGATGACGTTGCCTTCGAGCTGCTGGATGCCGAGGTAGAGGAGCCCGACCCAGAGCGCCTTCACCGGATCGAAGGCGAGGGCGAGCACGAGGGCGGGCACCGCCGCGATGATCGGGCCGACGAAGGGCACGAATTCGAGGATGAAGGCGACGATGCCGAGCGCCAGCGCGCCCGGTATGCCGAGGAGCCACAAGCCGATGCCGGTCAGCAGCCCGATGAAGATCATCGAGACGAGACGCCCGGCGAGCCAGAGGCGCAGGGCCCTCCAGCAATCGTCGAGAGCCAAATCGAGCTTGTCGCGGGAGCTGGCGGGGAAGAGCTTGAGGAGGCCGCTGCGGTAGAGCCTGGGCTGGGCGGCGAGGTAGATGCCGCCGACGATGACGAGCAGGGTGTCGGCGATGCCGCCGCCGACCGACATGACGAAGCGGCCGACATTGGTGAGGACGCCGCCGCCGGCGCCGGACTGCGCGCCGGACAGGCCCTGGCGCAGCGGCTCGGCGAGGCCGAGCGGCTCGAGCCGGCGCTGGATCGCTTCCCAGGCTTCGGGGATGGCGGCGCGCAGCGCGCTCGCCTGCCGCGCCGTTTCCGCGCCGAACAGCCAGAAAGCGAGCGCGAAGACGCCCACCACGACCAGCACCGCCGCGAGCAGGGCCGCCCAGTCCGGGAAGCGGAAGCGGCTCTTCAGCGGGTGGGCAATGAGGCTCAGAATGACGGCGACGAGCACCGCGCCGAAGACGAGGATGAGGACGCCGCGCAGCGCCCAGAGGAGGAGCGCGAGGCCGATGACCGCGATCCCGATTGCAAGCCGTTCGATGAAGATGCGGTGGCTCATCGCGGGCTCGCTCATCGCTCATCCTCTTTCGGCGCCGAAACGGAACCTATGCGGCCGCTCGCGCGCTCTTCGCCGCGCACAGTAGACGCTTATCCCGGGAGACGAAGACATGATTCGCAACCTCATCGGCGCCGCCATCGGCCGCCGCATCGCCGGCAACCGCAACGGCGCGCGCGGCGCCATGCTGGGCGCGGCCGCCCCGTTCATCGCGCGCAAGGCGTTCGGCCCGCTGGGCTTCGCCGTCGCCGGCGCCTGGGGCGCGAAGAAGCTCTACGACCGCCGCCGCCGCACCCGCGGCACGACGGAGATCTGAGGCTCAGCCGGAAGGCTTGCCCCGCCACCTTGCTGTCATTCCCGCGAAAGCGGGAGTCCAGGCTGACTTGCCACCCACCGGCAGGTCGGCGACTCCTGCTGGATCCCCGCTTTCGCGGAGATGACGGTCAGGGGTGAGCAGCGAAGACCGGCACTCAACCGCCCTCGATCTTGAGCAGCCAGAGCGCCGCGATCAGTGCGAGCGTGGCCGTGCAGATCGCGAAGGTGATCATCCTCAGATAGCGGATATGCACCGTTTCCACTTCGTGGGCGCTGTGCCTCGCGAGGACGCGGCAGGCGCGCCGCTCGGCCGCGACGAAGATCGCGATTCCGATCAGGAGGAATGCGGTTGCGATCGCCTTCGGAATCCAGACCGGCTGCATCTTGGTGAGGAGATTGAAGCCGACGCCCACCGCGATCGAGGCAAACCCTGTCCGCATCCATCCCGCAAAGGTCCGCTCGTTGGCGAGCAGGGTCCTGTCTTCGGCGAGGTCGGTGCGCTCGTGGGCGAGGTCTTCCTTTTCGCCGCCCACGATCAGGTACCGTCGCGCGGGCGGGCCGTGTCCTGTGGCGCCGGCTCGCGCGGAGTGGGCGCTTGCGGAGGCGGGGTGGCGGCCGGCCGGTCCGGAGGCGTGCCGCCCGGAGGCAGCGCAGGCTGGTCGCCGGAGGGCGCGGGCGGAGTCTCGCCCGCGGGCGGCTGCAGCGAGGTGCCGCCGGTGCCGCCGCTGACGGGCTGGTCGGGCGCAGGCGCCGCTTCGGGCGCATTGCTTTCGGTAACGGGCGCGCGGTCGGTCTGGATCAGCGGCACGCGGGCGGGCTGCTGTGCGGCGGCGCTGTCGCCGAGCGCGCCGCGCATGAAGTTCGCCCAGATCCGCGCCGGAATGCCGCCGCCGCTGACGCCCGGCATCGGCCGGTTGTCGTCGTTGCCGACCCACACGCCGACGACGAGGTCGCCCGCAAAGCCGAAGAACCAGGCGTCGCGATAATCCGAGGTGGTGCCGGTCTTGCCGAACGTCGGCACGCCGCCGGGCAGCCGCGCCGCCGCGCCGGTGCCGCGCTCGGTGACGGCGTAAAGGACGTCGCGAAGATGCGCGAAGGCGGGGTCGCGGCGGATCGTCTGCCCGGTCCCCCACCAGCTCGTCAGCCAGCCGCCCTCCGGCGCGATGCCGATCGGACGCACCGGATAATAGCCCGCAGCGACGGCCGCATAAGCCGAGGTCATCTCGAGGAGGCTGACATTCTCGGTGCCGAGCGGCAGCGTCGGGACGGGACGAAGCGGACTCTGGACGCCGAGATCGCGGGCGGCGCGGATCACGTTCTGCCGCCCGAACCGCTCGGTCATCTGGATCGCCACCGAGTTGGACGAGTAAGCGACGGCGTCGCGGATGGTGGTCGCGCCGCGATACCGGCCCTCGTAATTCTGGGGCCGCCAATTGCCCATGACGACGGGGGCGTCGTTCACCCGCGTACCCGGCTCGACCTGGCCGGAGCGGAAGGCGGCGAGATAGACGAAGAGCTTGAAGGCCGAGCCCGGCTGGCGCCGTGCCTGGACTGCGCGGTTGTAGGGCGACTGCGCGTAATTCTTGCCGCCGACCATGGCGACCACTCGCCCGTCCGGCCGCATCGCGATCAGCGCGACCTGCGCCCGGCCCAGGCCGGCGCGGCGCACCGTGGCGACGGCGAGGCGCTGGAGGTCGCCTTCGAGGGTCGTGCGCAGCTCGCGCGCGCCATATTCCCCGTCTTCCGAAGCCTCTTCGGCCTGCTGGATCACCCAGTCGGCGAAATAGGTGCCGGTCGGGACTTCGTTGCGTCGCTGGACGTTGAGGCGGGCAGGGGCGAGCGTGTCGAATTGCCCTTCGCTCAGCATGTTGGCCTGCACCATCTCGCGCATCACGAGGCGCGAGCGGGCCTGCGCCGCCTTGAGGTTGCGCGTCGGCGCAAGGCGCGACGGCGCGTTCACGATACCGGCCAGCATCGCCGCCTGCGGGACGGTGAGTTGCTCGGGCTCACGGCTGAAATAATGACGGGCGGCGGCGCGAAGGCCGTAGACGTTGTCGCCGAAATAGACGTTGGAAAGGTAGCGGCTGAGGATCTCGTCCTTGGACAGCCAGGCTTCGAGCCAGAGCGCGATCAGCGCCTCCTGAGCCTTGCGGCCGAAGGTGCGCTCGTGGCTGAGGAAGCTCGTCTTGGCGAGCTGCTGGGTGATCGTGCTGCCGCCCTGCTTCACTTCGCCGGCGCCGACGTTGCGCATCAGGGCGCGGACGGTGCCGCGGATGCTGATGCCGAAGTGGCTGTGGAAGTTGCGGTCCTCGATTGCGACGAACGGCTGCCAGACATGGTCCGGCAGGCGTGCGGTGTCGACAGGCTCGTCGATGATCGCGCCGCGCCGGGCGATCGGCTCGCCTTCCGCGGACAGGATGGTGAGGCTGGGCGCGTTGATCGGCGAGAGCGACTTGGAGAGCGGCGCCGTGACCGCGAGCCACGCGACGGTCAGGACGAACAGGACGAGAAAGACCAGCAGCCAGCGCTTGATGCGCTGCCAGCGGGTTCTCTTCGGCTTGGGCGGCGGCGGGACGGCGCCGATTCCGCCGGGGAGGGCCGGGTCCGGAACATAGGGTTCGGGCGCGGCAGTCCGGAACATACGCATCATCCTTATACTCATGCGCCGAACGCCGCGATTAGGGAAGGGGTTGCGCCGAGTCGAGACCGTCCGGCGACAGGCCCCGGATGCCGATTTCGCAAGGCCCGGCGCCGAGCGCTTCCAGGCCTTCCGGCCAGGCAAGACCGGCGATCAGCGCTTCGGCGATCGCCGCTATGGCCGGTGCGGTCTGCAGGCCGTAACCGCCCTGTCCGGCGAGCCAGAAGAAGCCCGGTGCGTCCGGCGCGAAGCCGGCGAGGGGCACGCGGTCGGCGGTGAAGGTCCTGAGCCCCGCCCAGGAATGGGCGATCCGCGCGACGGGCAGGGTCGTATGCGTCTCGACCTTCCACGCGGCCAGGGCGACGTCATACTCCTCCGGCCGAGCGTCGCAGGCCTCGCATTCGATCTCGTCCGAAGGCGAGGCGGCGAGCCGGCCGGACTCGGGGAGGATGTAGAAGTCGTCCACCGCCGTCTTGACGAAGGGCCAGGCGAGGACGTCCGTTCCCCGAGGCGGATCGACGACGATGATCGTGCGGCGGAGCGGCTTCAGGCCGAGCGGCTCGACGCCCGCGAGCCGGGCGAGGCCGTCGGCCCACGCGCCGGCGGCGTTGACAAGCACCGGCGCGCGTCAGGTCTCGCCGGTTGCGGCGGCGACGGTCCAGCCCGGCTCGGCCCGGGTGATTCTCCGCCCCGTCAGCACATGCCCGCCCCCTCTCCTGATTGTGCGCGCATAGCCTTGAAGCATGGCGTCGGAGTCCAGGCGCAGGCCGTCCGGGTAGTGGAGGCCGGCGACGGCCGCGCCGGGACCGGTGCGGAGCGGCGGAAAGAGTTCGGTCATCCGCGCTTCGCCCACCCGCTCGAGGCTGTCCGTGAAGCGGCTCATCCGCGCTTCGAGCTCCGCAAGCTTCGGGAGCATCTCCTCCGTCGCGAAGAACAAGGCCTGCGCCCGCCGCGCAACGCCCGGCGCGAAGCGGTCGCGGCTCCAGGCGGTGAGTGCGCGCACCGCGTCGTTGCCGATGCCGTAATGGCTGAACGTCGCGCTTCGGCCGGACGCGTGAAAGCCGAGCGCTTCCTCCGCTTCGAGCACGACGACCCGTCCGTGCATCGCCAGCGCCGCGGCCGCCGAAAGGCCGGCGACGCCCCCGCCGACGACGATGAAGTCCGCTTCGGTCACGCGC
Source organism: Allosphingosinicella sp. (assembly GCA_036399655.1). Lineage (GTDB taxonomy): Bacteria > Pseudomonadota > Alphaproteobacteria > Sphingomonadales > Sphingomonadaceae > Allosphingosinicella. The sequence goes on from DASWMS010000046.1 coordinate 19,576, forward strand.
CGAATTCCTCGAACGGGCGGCCGAGCAGGGCTGCGACGATCCGCGCGGCGGCCCGGCCGTCGCCGTAGGGATTGGCCCCGCCCGCAAACGGCGCCTCGCGGTCCAGCACGGCGGCGGCTTCGGCGACGATCCGGGCGCAATCGGCCCCGACGAGCCGCGCCTGGCCCGCATCGACCGCTTCACGCCGCTCGGTGACGTCGCGCATCACCAGGACCGGCTTGCCGAGGCTCGGCGCTTCCTCCTGGATGCCGCCGGAATCGGTGAGGATGAGGTCGGCGCGCTGCATCAGGCGGACGAGCGGGAGATAGGCGAGCGGCGGCAGCAGGTGGATGTTCGGCTCGCCGCCAAGCGCCTGCTCGACGGGCGCTTTCACCTTCGGATTGAGGTGCACCGGCCAGACGACCGAAGCGTCGCCGCGCCGCGCGAGCGCGCGGAGCGCCTCGCAGATGGAGGCGAGGCCTTCGCCGAAGCTTTCGCGCCGGTGGCCGGTGACGAGGATCAGCTTGCGCGCGGGATCGAAGGCCGGGAGCGCCTCGTCTCCGCCGGGCATGGCGAGCGCGAGGTGCAGGGCGTCCACGCCGGTATTTCCGGTGACGACGATCCGGCCCTGCAGTCCTTCCGCCTCGAGGTTGCGCCGCGCACCCGGAGTCGGCGCGAAGAGGAGGTCGGACACGAAGTCGATCGTCCGCCGGTTCATCTCCTCCGGATAGGGGCGGCCGAGATCGCCGGAGCGCAGCCCCGCCTCGACATGGCCGATGGGGAGGCCGCACCGCACGGCGGCGAGCGCCGTCGCCATGGCGGTCGTCGTGTCGCCGTGGACGAGCACCCGGTCCGGCGCCGCCTGGACGAACACCGCGTCCATCGCCGAGAAGCAGCGGCCGGCGAGCGCGGCGAGGCTCTGGCCCTCGTCCATCAGGTCGAGCCTGAAATCCGGTTCGAGACCGAACAGCGCCAGCACGGGATCGAGCATCTCGCGGTGCTGCCCGGTGACGCAGAGGCGAAGCGCGGCCTCCGGCTCCTCGCGCAGCGCCAGCAGGAGCGGCGCCATCTTGATCGCTTCCGGGCGCGTTCCGATGACGGCGAGCAGGCTCAAGCGTCGCAAAATGGGACCTTCCGCCAAGGGCCGTGTGACAGGTTTGCGGACCGGTGTTAGTCCCCACCGACGCGATGCACCACTGGGTCCTCCGCTGCGCCTTCGCAGGATTGGCGCTCTGGCTTCTGTTCGCGGCCTGGGCGCAGCACGAGCTTCGCGCCGGCGCGCCCGGGCCGGCGGGCGGCCAAGGGGAAGCCCGAACCATCCTCGTCCTCTACGACGGAAGCGGTGAGACGAAGGAGCTCGAGGCGGCGCTCGCCGGCAACCTCGCCGGCCGCTTCGGGCGCGCGCGCTTCCGGAGCTTCTCGCAATACCGGCGCGGAGACCTCGGCGCGTACGACGCCTCGATCGTCCTGCCGGACGGTGCCGTTCCGGAGTCGCTCGCCGCCGACGTGCGCCGGGCGGCGCGCCCCGTCCTTTGGATCGGACCGGGCGTCGAGACGCTCTTCGCCGACCCGGCCTTTGCCGCCGCGCAGGGCTGGAGCCCGGCGCCCGCCGCCGCCGCGGACTGGGTGGCGGTCCGCTACAAGCAGCGCGAATTCCCGCGGGACCTGCGTGCCGAGGCGGTTGCGGCGGTGCCGCAGATCGCCGATCCGTCGCGCGTCGCGGTGCACGCGACCGCCATCGGCCGCACCGCAGCGGAGACGCCGTGGGCGCTGCGCTCCGGCAACCTCTTCTATCTGGCCGAAACACCGTTCGCCTACGCCCATGAGGACGACCGCTACCTCGTCTTCGCGGACCTCCTCTACGAAGCGCTGGCACCCGAAGCGCCCGAGCGGCACCGGGCGATGGTGCGGATCGACGATGTCGGGCCAGACAGCAATCCGCGCCGCATCCGCGGCCTCGCCGATCTCCTCGCGGAGGAAGGCGTGCCCTTCTCCATCGCCGTCTACGACACCTACCGAGATCCGGGCGGCCGTTTCTCGAACGGACGACCGATCGCGCTCAGCCTCGCCCAGCGGCCGCAGATCGTCGGCGCGCTGCAATATGCGGTCTCCCGAGGGGCGACCCTCGTGGCCCACGGGCACACCCACCAGACCGACACGCGCGCCAACCCATATGCGCGGGTCAGCGGCGGCGACTTCGAATATTTCGCCGCCGACCTCGAAGACGGCGCCTTCGCGCTTCGCGGTCCGCTGCCGCAGAACGAGATCGGCCACTGGCGCCGCCGCTTCGACGCCTCCGCACGCGCCTGGCGCCGCTCGGGGCTCGGCCGTCCGCTCCTGTTCACGACGCCGCACCACGCCGCCTCCGCCGAAGCCTATGCCGCGGCGCGCGAAGGCCATGTCGCCCGCTACGAGCGCAGCCTCTATTTCACGGGCGAAGCCGCCGGTGGGCGGGCCGATTACGCCCGCGGCTGGACGAGCCAGTTCTTCCCGTACGAAGCGGTCGACCTGCGCGGCGACTTCATCCTTCCCGAAAATCTCGGCTCGCTCGGCGCGGCGTCGGGGCGCGGGCCGGAGCGGGTGATCGCCGCCGCCG
>DASWMS010000047.1:0-6330 GCA_036399655.1 Allosphingosinicella sp.
ACCTCTGGATGGGAACGGCCGGCGGCTTCTCCCTGGAGGAGATGGTCGGAAGCTGGGCCGCCGAAAAGCGGCTTTTCGTCCCGGGCATCGCCCCGAACGTCAGCCGCAGCGGCCACTTCAGCGACGTCGGCCATTATACGCAGATGATCTGGCGCGGCACGACGCGCCTCGGCTGCGCCCTCCACCGCGGCGGCCCGAGCGATTACCTCATCTGCCGCTATTCGCCGCCCGGCAATATGCTCGGCGAGCGCATGCCCTAGTTGGGCCGCGCGATCTCGCCTGCCTGCTGCTCATATTCGGCGGCCATGCGGCACAGGGTGTCGACGGTCGCGGCATCGCCGATCGTGCCCGCCAGGCGGCGGCAGCGCCTGGCCTGCGCCGCGAGATAGTCGGCGCGCTTCACGTCGCTGAGGTCGACGAAGAGGTTGACCGCGCCCGCGAAGGCGCCGTCCTCGTCGAAAATCGGCGTCGGGAAAGGGAGGATGTGGAGCCGCGTTCCGTCCGGCCGCTCGGCGATCGCCTCGACGCCGCGGACCGGGCGCCGCTCCCGCACCGCGACCGCCATCGGACAGTCCTCATGCGGTAGCGGAACGCCGTCGGCCGTATAGAGCCGCCAGGTCACGCAATAGAGATCCTCGCCGATCCGCGCCTCGCGGCCGGCGACGGCGGCGCAGGCCGTGGTGCAGAAGGTCACGCGTCCGTCCGCATCGGTGACGTAGAGCGGCGCGCCGAGCGCTTCCAGCGCGTCGTAGGCGGCCGACCCTTCGCGTCCGAGCGCGGTGACGGCCTCGGCGACCATGCGTTCGGGGCCGGCTTTCTCTGGTGTCGCGGTGCTGATGGGGATGGACCTGAAACGATTGGTTGCAGCTTGAGCGCGTGGTTAACGTAGATCAGCCGCATTTCGTTCCCGCGGGTGCGGTTTTTTTCGAGTGGCGCCGGACGCTGTCCCGGTTCGGGACGTGCGGGACGCGACTTCGTTAACGCTGCGAAACTTTCGCGGCGGCGGCGGTTTCTGCTGCCTGGGATGGACAAAGAGGGACGAGCGGCAATGCGCCTCATCTTGACGCTTGCGGCGGCGGCGGCGATCGCCGGCTGCGCCACGTACGACGATCGCGGCGGCTACGGCCGCTACCGCTACGAAGGCAGCGCCTGGAACGCGCGCCAGGGCGGCGGCGGCCCGCTGCGCGGCCCCGGCGTCGACGTGCTCGATCCGTGGCTCGCCGGAACCCGCGAAGGCGGCGTAATCGTCCGGTCCGGCTGGGAAGATGCACGCGGCGGCTTCGTCGATCCGGACGTCGCGGAGCGCGCCAATGCCTGGTTCCGCCGCTATGCCGACACCGACCGCGACTGGTGCCTGACCGATGCGGAGATCAGGGCCGCGCTCGTCTGGGCCGCGCGCGACGCCGAGCTCGGCCTCAGCGGCCGCCCGAACCGGTAGGCTCGGGATAGGCGATGCCGACGATCTCGTAGTCGCGCTCGCCCGAGGGAAGCACAACGCGCCTCGTGTCGCCGACGGCCGCGCCCTTGATCGCGCGGCCGATGGGCGATGTCCATGCGACCCGCCCCGTGCCCGCATCCGTCTCGTCCTCGCCGACGAGCGTGACGGTCCGCTCCTCGTCCTGCTCGTCGGCCAGGGTCACCGTCGCCCCGAACCAGATGCGGCTTCGGTCGGGCTGCGCCGCCGGATCGATCACCTTCGCGTCCTTCATCCGCCGCGACAGGAAGTTGATCCGGCGATCGACTTCGCGAAGGCGCTTCCGCCCGTAGAGATAGTCGCCATTCTCGGACCGGTCGCCGTTCGAGGCCGCCCACGAGATGGTCTCGAGCAGCTTCGGCCGCTCGCCGCCGTATAGGGCCTCATACTCCTCGCGCAGGGCGCGGTAGCCTGTGGGCGTGATGTAGTTCGGGCGCTCGGTCATCTATCCTCCCCGGGACGGGGAGGGGGACCAGCCGAAGGCTGGTGGAGGGGGTTGCGAGACCCACGCTGCGCCATGTGGAGAACCCCCTCCACCACGCTTCGCGCGGTCCCCCTCCCCGCGAGCGGGGAGGACCTAGACACCCCGGCCCGAGCGCCCGAGATACCAGCTCGTGCGGCCCCGCTCGGGGCTCATCGCGCGCTGCGGGTTCATCGCGTCGTAGACGACCGCATTCTCGATCACGCGCTGCACGTAGCCTCGCGTCTCGCTGAACGGGATCGACTCGATCCACTGCAGGATGTCGACATGCGGCATGCGCGGATCGCCATTCTCGTTGATCCAGCGCCGGACGTTGCCCGCGCCCGCATTGTAGGACGCCGCGGTCAGCACCGCATTGCCGCCCCACTGGTTCATCAGCGTCGCCATGTAGCTGGAGCCGAGCTGGATATTGTAGCTCGGATCGGAGGTCAGGCGGCCCTGATCGTAGGGCATGCCGATCTTGCCGGCGACTTCGCGCGCCGTGCCGGGCATGAGCTGCATCATGCCGCGCGCGCCGACATGGCTCATCGCCGCCCGGTCGAACGAGCTTTCCTGGCGCATGATGCCGTGGGCGAGCGACCAATATTGGCTCTGCGCGGCCGGCACCGAAGTCTCCGGCCAGGATGGGCGCACGTAGAAGGCGCTGCCGTTGTTCCGCGCGCTGCGTGCCACCCAGACGGCGAGGTCGGGCCGGCCGATGCTGCGCGAAAGCTCGACGGCGAGCTGGCGGTCGCGGTCCGTGTCGACCCCTTCCGAAAGGGCCCGGATGAAGATCGACTGGTCGTTCCACTGGCCGGTCTGGCCGAGATAGCGCGTCGCCGCGACGATGCTGCGATGCTGGAAGGCGAGCCGCTCCGCCTCGGTCGGCTGCACCGCCGCCGCGACGGGCGCCGGCACCGGCCGGCCGAGCCGCTCCAGCGCGAGCTGCGCATAGAAGAGCTCCGGCGCGCGCGCCGCCGCTTCGAAATGCGCATTCGCCTCGGCGCTGCGCCCCGCGGACTGCGCCGCGCGCCCGGCCCAGTAGCGGCCCTTGGTCATCACCTGGAGCGAGCGCCCGCCGCCCGCATAAAGGGCGAACATGCGCTCGGCCTCGGCATGGCGACCGGCCTGCAGCGCCGACGTGCCGGCCAGCCAGACGAGGCTGGTGAAGTCGTCGCGCTCGCCCATCGTGCGCTCGGAGACGTCGGTGCCGGGCGCGAAGGCGTCGCCGGCCTGGCTGGCGATCTGGTAGGCGAGGAGGGTCTGCCGGTCCGCGGCCGCGGCGCGGGCGACGGTGAGCAGGCTTTCGAGATACTTTTCGGCGTCGCGCGGCCGCGTCGTCAGGGTGCGGCGCTGGGCGAGGAAGTCCCGCGCGGCCTGGCTCTGGCCGCTGCTCCGCAGCCAGTTGGCGCGGTCCATCACCAGTCCGGCGTCGCCCGTGGCGCCGCTGCCAAGCGCCGCGAACTTCGCAGCAGCGTCCGGCGCGCGGGTCTGGAGCGCAATCCGCGCTTCGTAGAGCGGCCGCCGCGCGAAGCTCGTCATCGGCAGGACGCGCAGCGCGCTGGTCCGGTCGCCATTGTCGAGCAAGGTGTCCATCCGGACATCGTGGTCCTGCTGGGTCAAAGCGGTGCCGAACGCGCCGAGCAGGCGGCTCTCGACGGCCTGCGCCATCACCCCGCCGTGCCAGGCGGCGCGGGCGGCACCGCGCGCCCGGTCGGTCTCGCCGCTGGCGAGGAGCGCCATCGCATGGTGGGCGTGGCCCGCGGGCGTCAGCGCCGGCTGGACCGCGAAATAGCGCAGCACGTCGCCCGGCGAGACGCTGTTCGGGTCGATCGCCCGCTCGGCCGTGCGCCGGAGCGACGCCTCGCCCGGCCAGCCCTTATGGGTGATCAGGAAGGCGGCGTAGGATGAGAAGGGAAGGCTGTCCGACTGCCGAAGCGCGTTCCAGCGCGCGATGTCGGAGGCGACCGCCGCCGAGCCGCCCTGCACGAACCCCTGCTGGAGCCCGGCATAGGGGACAATGGAGGCCTGTTCGGCATTGCCACCCGCTTCGCCGAAGCGGAGCCCGCCCATCGCACCGGCGGCGAGAAGGGCGGCGGAGAGGCCGAGGAACGCGAAGCTTACGGAACGTTTGTGCATGCTGGACAGAATGCCAACCCCCTCCTTATCAGGCCCTGAACAGGGCGGGCCTGGATTGAACTGTAAACGCGCAATTGCCGGTTCCTGGCCCCGGCGTGAAGGAGACGTTGATGTTTCGCGGCTCGATACCCGCTCTAGTGACTCCTTTTCGCGACGAAGCGTTCGACGAGGCGATCTTTCGCGACCTGGTCGAGTGGCAGATTCAGGAAGGAAGTCATGGCCTTGTGCCCTGCGGCACGACCGGCGAATCGGCGACGCTGACGGACAGCGAGCAGGCGCGGGTGACGTCGGTCTGCGTCGATCAGGCGCGGGGGAGGGTGCCCGTCATCGCCGGCTGCGGCTCGAATTCGACGCGCACGGTGATCGGCCACATGCACGCGGCCGAAGACGCCGGCGCCGCGGCCGCGCTCGTCGTCCTTCCTTATTACAACCGCCCGAGCCAGGACGGCATCTACGCCCATTTCGAAGCGCTCGCCGCGGCGAGCAGCCTGCCGCTCGTCGTCTACAACGTGCCCGGCCGCACCGTGACGGACGTGCTCCCCGAGACGCTGGGGCGGATCGCTGCGCTGCCGACGGTGGTCGGCATCAAGGATGCGAGCGGCGACCTCAGCCGGGTCACCGCGCACCGGCGCCTGTGCGGCGAGGATTTCTGCCAGCTTTCCGGCAACGACGATCTCAGCCTCGGCTTCCTCGCCATGGGCGGCGTCGGCACCATCTCGGTCACCGCCAACGTCGCCCCGCGGCTGTTCGCGCAGTTTCACGAGGCCTATCTCTCCGGCGACCGCGCGCGTGCGCTCGAGATCAACGACCGCCTCTACCCCCTCCACAAGGCGCTGTTCAGCGACGCGTCACCCGGCCCGGCCAAATATGCCCTTTCCCGCGTCCGCCCCGATTTTCCGACCGAGCTCCGCCTTCCCATGACCCCGCCTTCAGAAACAAGCCGCCGCGCGATCGACGAAGCGCTCGAATTTGCGGGGCTGTCGTGAGGCAGTGCGCTGCAACCCGCCCTTCGACAGGCTCAGGGCTAGCGGTTTTGGACAAGCAGGACGCCGGTGAGCACCCCCTCCCGCCAGGGCTGAGCCTGTCGAAGCCCGGTTTGCAGCGCTCCGCCCCCGCGCTTCCTGCGACGTCGGACCGTTGTGAACACCCACTCCCGCCAGGGCTGAGCCTGTCGAAGCCCGGTTTGCAGCGCTCGGCCCTAGCGGTTGCCGGCCGCAGCCCCCACGTAACGGCCCTCTGATGGTCCGCCCCCGCCCCGCCACGTTCGACAAGAAGAAGATCGTCGCCGAGAACCGGCGCGCGCGCTGGGATTATGCGGTCGAGGAGGTGTTCGAAGCGGGCATCGCGCTGACCGGCACCGAAGTGAAGTCGCTTCGCTTCGGCGAAGGCTCGATCGCCGAAAGCTATGCCGAGGTGAAGGAGGGCGAGGTCTGGCTGATCAACGCCAACGTCCCCGAATTCAGCCACGGCAACCGCCACAATCACGAGCCCAAGCGCCCGAGGAAGCTCCTCCTCTCGGCGCGCGAGATCAACAAGATGTTCGGCGCCGTCGCACGCCAGGGCATGACGCTCGTCCCGCTCTCCATCTACTTCAACGGCCGCGGCCGCGCCAAGGTCGAGCTCGCGCTCGCCAAGGGCCGCAAGGCGCACGATAAGCGCGAGCATGAGAAGGAAAAGGACTGGAAGAGGGAGCAGGGCAGGCTGATGCGTCAGCATGGCTGAGCGCGGGGAGGGGGCCCCTCCACCCGAGACGCCGGCGGCACAGCCCTCCGAAAGGGCGGGCGGCTGGCTCGCCCGCCACATGCCGACACGCGAGGAACTGGCGAAGAGCCGCTGGATCAAGCCGTTCGGCGGCCGCGCCATGCGCTCGGAATATTGGCGCTTCACGCGCCGCTCGGTGCCGCGCGGAGTCGCGGTCGGCCTCTGGGTCGGGATCTTCGCGCTCATTCCGGGCATCCAGATCATCTGTTCGACGCTCGTCTCGCTGCCGCTCCGGGCCAACATACCCGTCGCCGCGGCGATGACCTTCCTCACCAACCCGTTCACGACGCCGTTCCTGCTCGGCGCCTCCTACATGGTCGGGAGCGGGCTCGGTTTCGGCGGGCACCAGGGCGTGCCGGGCCGCGAGGCGGGGATCGGCGACTGGATCGCCTGGCTCTTCTCCGATGCGGCGCTCGCGACCGTCTCCGGCCTCTTCATCGTCGCGACCGTCAGCGCGCTCGTCAGCTACGTCGTCTCGATCCTCTTCTGGCGCTGG
>DASWMS010000048.1:0-11327 GCA_036399655.1 Allosphingosinicella sp.
CGTGAATGCGCCCGGCACGGAGAAGATGGCGACGCGACGGCCGCGGAAATAGTCCTCGCCGTCGATGGGCTGCGGGCCGTCGGGAGTGGCCTTGACGAAATTGGCCTTGGGAAGGCGGTCGCCGACCTGGATCGTCATGATAGTCTCCTTCTCGATCGTTTCGCCCGTCGCCCTAGCAGCGCCGCGCGGCGCCTTCTATAGGCGCGGTCATGGATCAGCCCCGGTTCCTCAGCGGCCAGTTCCTTCTCGCCATGCCCGGCATCGGCGACCCGCGCTTCGAGAAGGCGGTGATCGCGATGTGCGTCCACGACGAGGAGGGGGCGCTCGGCATCGGGCTCGGCCGGATCGTGCCGCGAATCGGCTTCCACTCGCTCCTCAGGCAGCTCGAAATCGATCCGGGAGCGGCGCCGGACGCCGCCATCCATCTCGGCGGCCCGGTCGAGCCGTCGCGCGGCTTCATCATCCATTCGCCGGACTGGGGCGGGCAGGGGAGCGTAGACGTCGCCGGCCGCTGGCAGCTCTCCGCTACGCTCGATATCCTGAAGGCGCTCGCCGAGGGGAGGGGCCCGACGCGCTGGGTCGCCGCGCTCGGCTATGCCGGCTGGGGCGCCGGGCAGCTCGAGGAGGAGATGGGCCGCCACGGCTGGTTCGTAACGCCGGGCACCGAGGACATCCTCTACGACGCCCACGTCGAGACCCGCTGGTCCGACGCCTTCATGAGCGCCGGCATCGATCCCCGGCTTCTCGCCGCCGAGAGCGGGACGGCCTGAAACTCACATATAAAGATATCTTTATATTTGCATTCCCGGTCCGTCGCGGCTAGGGAAGGGGTGCGCGGCCGCCTGGCAACAAGGCGGTCTTTTTCATGCCCGTGCATTCAGACTCAATCAGGAGACCAGCCTTGGCCACTCAGGCAAACCCCGAGTTCAACGACTATGTGATCGCCGACATCTCGCTCGCCGGCTTCGGCCGCAAGGAGATCGAGATCGCCGAGACCGAGATGCCGGGCCTGATGGCGCTCCGCAGCGAATATGGCGAAGCGCAGCCCTTGAAGGGCGCGCGCATCACCGGCTCGCTCCACATGACGATCCAGACCGCGGTGCTCATCGAGACGCTGACGGCGCTCGGTGCCGAAGTCCGCTGGGCGTCGTGCAACATCTTCTCAACGCAGGACCATGCCGCCGCGGCCATCGCCGCGACCGGCGTTCCGGTCTTCGCCATCAAGGGCGAGACGCTCGAGGAATATTGGGACTATATCGACCGCATCTTCGCCTGGGGCCCCGGCGGCACGCAGGCCGAGACGGCCAACTTGATCCTCGACGACGGCGGCGACGCCACCATGTTCGCGCTGTGGGGCGCGCGCATCGAGGCGGGCGAGGAATTCCCGGCTCCCGAGAACGAGGAAGAGGAGATCTTCCAGAAGGTCGTGCGCGCCCGCATCGCGGCGTCGCCCGGTTTCCTGACGAAGACCGTCCAGGCGATCAAGGGCGTCTCGGAAGAGACGACCACCGGCGTCCACCGCCTTTACGAGCTCGCCAAGCAGGGCAAGCTCCCGTTCCCGGCGATCAACGTCAACGATTCGGTGACCAAGTCGAAGTTCGACAACCTCTACGGCTGCAAGGAGTCGCTGGTCGACGCCATCCGCCGCGGCACGGACGTCATGCTCGCCGGCAAGGTCGCGGTCGTGGCGGGCTTCGGCGATGTCGGCAAGGGCTCGGCCGCGTCGCTGCGCAACGGCGGCGCCCGCGTCCTCGTGACCGAAGTCGACCCGATTTGCGCCCTGCAGGCGGCGATGGAAGGCTATGAAGTCGTCACCATGGAGGACGCCGCCCCGCGCGCCGACATCTTCGTCACCGCCACCGGCAATGCCGACATCATCACCGTCGATCACATGCGTGCGATGAAGAACATGGCGATCGTGTGCAACATCGGCCACTTCGACAGCGAGATCCAGAACGGCGCGCTTCAGAACATGAAGTGGACCGAGATCAAGCCGCAGGTCGACGAGGTCGAGTTCGCCGACGGCAAGAAGATCATCGTCCTCTCCAAGGGCCGCCTCGTCAACCTCGGCAACGCCACCGGCCACCCGAGCTTCGTCATGTCGGCGAGCTTCACCAACCAGACGCTCGCCCAGATCGAGCTCTGGACCGGCGCCGACAAGTACAAGAACGAGGTCTACGTCCTTCCCAAGCACCTCGACGAAAAGGTCGCCGCGCTCCACCTCGAAAAGCTCGGCGTCAGGCTGTCGACGCTGACCGAGAAGCAGGCGGGCTATATCGGCGTTCCGGTGACCGGCCCGTTCAAGCCCGACCACTACCGCTACTGAGGACAGGCTTTCCGGCGGCGGCCCGGCTCGGTGAACGTGGCATTAATGTGACAGGTCAGCCAAGTTCGGTCCGCCGCCTCAGGAAACTGTTTTCTTTCAACGCGCCGTGCACCAGAAAGCCGGTCATCTAAGAATTCTATCACGGGGATGCCATCCAATGCGTTTGTCACAGAGCTCCAGGCTTCTGGTTTTCTCGTCCTCTGCCCTGGCGATGACCTTCGCCATGGGCTCCCCTGCGGCCGCGCAGGCGACTCAGCCGGTCACCGAGACCGAGGCCCAGGCCTGCGCCACGCTGCCGACCCCGGCCGAGCGCGACTCCTGCCTTGCCGCCCAGGCGCGTCCGGAAGGCACGCCGGAAGAGGCGGGCGATCCCGCAACCGCGACGCCCGGCGAGACTGCCGAGCGCCAGGCCGAGAGCGAGAACATCATCGTCACCGGCTCGCGCATCCGCCGCAGCCCGTTCAACAGCCCGGATCCGATCACGGTCATCGACCCCGAGCTGGAGCAGCGCGGCGGTGAGAACGACACGGCCGAGATTCTGCAGACCTCCCCGGTCGCCGCGGGCTCGTTCCAGATCACCTCGCTGCTTTCCGCCGGTTCGTTCGTCACCAACGGCGGCGTCGGCGCGCAGACCCTGTCGCTTCGCGGCCTCGGCGCCGAGCGCACCCTGGTCCTGGTCAACGGCCGCCGCGCCGGTCCGGCCGGTACCCGCGGCGCCATCGCCGGCTTCGACCTCAACGTGATCCCGTCGGCGGCGATCCAGTCGGTCGAAATCCTCAAGACCGGCGCGTCGTCGATCTACGGTTCGGACGCCATTGCGGGCGTCGTCAACCTGCTGACCCGCCGCTCGACCGATGGCCTCGACCTGCGCCTGTTCTCCTCGGTTCCGCTCGAGAGCGGCGGCGAGAATTACAGCGTCAGCGCGACCTACGGCAAGCAGTTCAGCCGCGGCCACCTCATCGGCGGCTTCGACTACACGCACCGCAACGAGCTGCGTCGCGGCGACCGCGACTATTTCCGCTGCCCCGAGGAATTCCTCTTCAGCCCGGAAGGTGACCGCCGCGACATCAACGATCCGCGCACCGGCCAGCCGCGCTGCAACGCCTTCTTCAGCAACGGCCTGCAGATCAGCACGCAGAACCTCGCCGGCCAGCCCGGCCTGACCTTCGCGCTGCTGCAGTTCGACCAGGGCCAGGACCGCCTCGGCGAGTTCGTTCCGCGGATCAATAACACCGCGACCTTCGGCGTGCCGCAGGGCTTCTTCCCGCTCAACATCTCGTGCCCGGCGACTTCCACGCCGGCGCAGTTCGAGCTGTGCCGCAACGCGCAGGGCCTGGTCGATCCCGGCCTCGGCGCCATCGCCCGCACGACGATCATGCCGACGCTCGACCGCTACACGGCGTTCCTCGACGGCTCGTTCGAGATCACCCCGGACGTCGAACTGCTCGGCGAGTTCCTCTTCAACCGTCGCCAGACGGAATCGAACGGCATCCGCCAGCTGTTCTTCACGCAGTTCTCGGGCCAGACCCTGGGTGCGACTTCGACCGCCCGGCCGGCTGCCCAGTGCACCGCCGCTCGTATTGCCCTCAACCCGAACTGCTCGCCGACCAGCGCGGGCGATCCGTTCAACAACGGCTTCGTCGGCAACTTCTTCCTGACGCCGATCGTGCCGGTGACGACCTTCGTCGGCACCAAGGTCGATTACTATCGCGGCGTCGTCGGCCTCCGCGCCCAGAACCTCGGCGGTCTGCTGCCGGGCTGGGATTTCAACAGCTACGTTCAGTACAGCCGTTCGGACGGCGACTACACGAACAGCCGCATCCTGGACGACGCGGTTCGCCTTCAGGAATATCGTTCGCGGGCCTGCCAGCCTGGCCAGGTGACCCGCGTCCGCGGCGTTCCCTGCCTTGACATCGACTTCACCGATCCTCGCATTCTTCGCGGCGAATTCACGCCTCAGGAAAGCGCTTTCCTCTTCGGTGAGGAGACCGGCAACACGCTCTATACGCAGGTCACTGCGGAGGCGAGCGTCGCGGGCACCCTGTTCACCCTGCCGGCCGGCGAAGTCGGCGTGGCGCTCGGTGTTCAGTGGCGCCGGGACGAGATCGACGACACGCCGGGCGACATCACGCTGTCCGGCAACGTCTTCGGCCAGTCGGTGTCCGGCCGCACCGCAGGTTTCTCGACCAGCAAGGAGGCCTTCGGCGAAATCGAAATCCCCCTTATCCACAACACGCCGTTCATCCAGCAGTTCACGCTGTCGGCCGCCGCGCGCATCACCAACAGCTATGCGGAACGCGACCTCGACGGTGTCAACGACCGCGACAACGGCAACTGGACCTACAAGCTCGGCTTCAACTGGCAGGTGAATGACTGGCTCCGCTTCCGCGGCAGCTACGGCACCTCGTTCCGTTCGCCCGCTCTGTTCGAACAGTTCCTGGCCGACCAGACCGGCTTCCAGGGCCAGGCTGCCGTCGATCCCTGCATCAACTTCGGTCAGCGGGTCGAGACCGGCGCCCTGTCCGCCCGCATCGGCGAGCGCTGCGCGGCGCTGGGTATTTCGCCCACCTACAACGGTGGCGGAACCAGCTCGGCGGTCGTGGCGACCGGCGGCGGCATCGGCGTCCTCGATCCCGAGACCTCGACCGCGAAGAACTTCAGCGTCGTCCTGACCCCGGACACCGGCCTCTGGGGCGGCATGCGGTTCAGCGTCGCCGTCGATTACTTCGACATCAACGTCGAGGGCCAGGTGACCTCGCTCGGTGCGGCGAACATCGTCTTCAGCTGCTTCGACTCGGACGACTATCCGAACGATCCGACCTGCTCGCTCTTCAATCGCGATCTGACCCCGGGTTCGTCGCGCTTCGGCGAGATCCTCACGATCAGCGATCCCTTCATCAATATCAACCGCCAGCGGAACCGCGGCGTCGACGTGACGACCCGCATCACTCAGGATCTGGGCCGTCACGGCACGCTGTCGATGCTGGGCCAGATGACCTGGCAGATCGAAGATCGCTTCGTTCTGTTCCAGGGCTTCGAGTCGGACTCCGAAGGCACGGCCAGCGAGCCGCGCTTCGTCGGCGACTTCAAGCTGACCTACGCCAACGGTCCGTGGTCGGTCTTCTACGGCCTGAACGTGATCGGCGGCACGTCCGACGAGGAGAACCTCCGCGACGCACGTGGCGGCGACGTCTGCTTCAACAGCGCGACGCGCGGCGGGCTCATCTGCCCCGTCTACGAGATCAAGCCGCAATTCTACCACGCGGCCTCGATCACGCGGACGATCGGCGAGCGGTTCACGATGACGATGGGCGTGAGCAACATCTTCAACAACACGCCGCCGCGGGTCTCCGGATCGTTCTCGCCGATCTCCAGCATCGGCCAGGCGCCGGTCTTCGGCACCCAGTACGATCTGATCGGACGCCGGGCCTTCGTCAGCGTCCGGACCAGGCTCTAATCGGTCCCCGGCCGGCCGCCCTCGCGCGCCGGCCGGGAACCCTTTTGCTTCGTTCGTACAAACCAGACATCAGAGAGGTTTTCTCATGAAGAAGATTGCGATCATCCTGGCGGGCGCTTCGACGCTCGCGGCCACGCCCGCTTTCGCGCAGATTTCCGTTTCACCGCGCGTCGAAGTCCGCGTCGGTCTCGACCACCTGAACGCGCGCGTCCGCCTCGACGACAGCGCCTTCATCGAGGACACGAGCCAGGGCGACATCGGCGTCGGCATCGAAGCCGGCATCGACGCCAGCATCACCGAGCGCATCTCGATCGGCGCCTATGCCGGCTACGAGATCCCGAACATCAATGGCTGCGGCGAGGAATTCCTCTTCGACGGCGACGAGATCTGCGTCCGCAACAACCGCAACATCACGGTCGGCGGCCGCCTGGGCGTCAACGTCGGCGAAGGCGGGATGATCTACGCCAAGGGCGGCTACTCGCAGACCCGCGCCCGGCTCACCTACACGATCGATGGCGACGAAGAGTTTGCCGGCCGCGACACCACCGGCGGCTATCACATCGGCGCGGGCTTCGAAGTGCCGGTCAGCGGCGGCTTCTACATCAAGGGTGAGTATGTGCACACGCGCTACAACAACATCCTCGAGGACGAGCTGGCCGACACCGACTCGATCAATCCGTATCGCCACCAGATCCTGGCCGGCTTCGGCATCCGCTTCGGCGGCAGCCGCTAAGGGGCCTGCTTCGGAATAGTCCCTATTCCGGCACGCGAATGAAGGGGCCGCTCTCCCGCGTGGAGGGCGGCCCCTTTGTCATGGTGCCGCCGCTTGCCCGAGGCGCCGGGCCGCTTCGGGCCATGATGCTTTCGCTCCGCCGATCGAAGGTCTAGACAGAGGCAATGCCGCATCCAGCCCAGTCCCGGGCTTCCCTGTGCCGGGATCCCCTCCTGCCGTGATCGAGCTCTCCCGCACCGCTTTTGCCGCGATCGCATTGGTCTGCGGCGTCTGGCTGACGCTTGCCGCCTGGGCGGTGCTCGGCGGGCTGCGCCGGACGAGGCAGGCGGGCGCCGCGGCAGGCGCCGGCGCGCGCGACCGGGGGCTGATCGAGGCCGCGCCCGCGGTGCCGCTCGTCGTCGCTCCGGGCGGGGCGCTCGACGCCGGAGAGCGCCTTGCCGGCCTGCTCGGCGTCGACACGCTCCCGGACGATTGGCACGAGTTCCTTGCGCTCGGCGCCCTCGCGCCCGCGGATGCGGATGCGCTCGGCGCGCACGTCGCCGAAGCCATGTCGGCCGGCACGAGCTCCGCCTTGACGATCCGCGCCGTCGGCCCGACCCGCGCTCTCCACATCCAGGTACGGCCCGCGCCCGTGCAGTGGAGCCGGGGTTCCGCCCTCGTCTGGTTCTTCGACGCGACCGAAGCCGAGGACGAGCTCGGCCTCCTTCGCGGGGAGGTCGCGCGTCACGAAGCGGCGCTGGAGGCGCTGTCGTCCCTCATCGAGGCGGCGCCCTTTCCGATCTGGCACCGCGGGCCGGATCTGCGGCTGACGATGGTGAACGCAGCCTATGTCGCAGCCGTCGAGGGAGGCGACGCCGCGGAGGTGGTCGGCTCCGGCATCGAGCTGGTCGAAGAGCCCGCCCGCACGGCGCTGACGGAACCGCTCGCCCGCACCGTTCCCGCCACCGTCGCCGGCGAGCGGCGCACGATGCAGGTCGTCGAAGTGCCGGTCGGCGCCGGGGTGGCCGGCTTCGCGATCGACGTCGACGAGCGCGAGCAGGCGCGGGCCGAGCTGTCTCGCTTCGTGCGGGCGCAGCGCGACATGCTCGACCGCCTTTCCGCCGGCGTCGCGCATTTCGGCCGCGACCGGAGCCTCATCTTCTTCAACCAGCCCTTCGCCCGTCTCTTTTCGCTCAGCGCCGATTTCCTCGGCGATCGCCCCGAATTCGACCGCGTCATCGATGCCATGCGCGAGAACGGCAATCTTCCGGAGGTCCGCGACTTCCCGGACTGGAAGGAGGAAAGGCGCGGCTGGTTCACTGCCGGCCTTTCGCCCGCGGAGGAAGACTGGCTGCTTCCCGGCGGTAAGCATCTGCGCGTCGTCGCGCAGCCGCTCCCCGACGGCGGCCTCCTCGCCATTTTCGAGGACCGGACGGAGCAGATTCAACTCGCCTCGGCCCGTGACACGCTGCTCCGCGTGCGCACTGCGACGTTCGACAATCTCTTCGAAGCGATCGGCGTCTTCGCTTCCGACGGGCGCCTCCACCTCTGGAACAACCGCTTCCGCGAGCTTTGGGAGTTCGAGGAGGAGCAGCTCGCCGCCCATCCCCGGGTCGACGCGCTCGCCCGACACATTGCGGGCAAGCTCAAGGACCCGAAGCACGGCACCACCGTCCGGGAGATGGTGCGAAGCGCCACCGTGGAGCGCAAGCAGAGGAGCGGGCGCCTGTCGCTGACCGACGGCCGCGAGTTCGAATTCGCCGCCGTCCCGCTCCCCGACGGCAATGCGCTCTTCACCATGCTGGATGTGACCGACAGCCGCCGCGTCGAGGCGGCCCTTCGCGACCGCAACGAAGCGCTCGAACAGGCGGACCGGGTGAAGACCGGCTTCGTTTCCAACATGAGCTATGAGCTGCGCACGCCGCTCACCTCGATCGGCGGTTTCGCGGAGATGCTGGCGGGCGGCTATGCGGGCGAGCTTCCGGCCCCGGCGAGCGACTATGTCGGTGCGATCCTCGAAAGCGTGGCGCGACTGGGAGCGCTGATCGACAACGTACTGGATCTGACGCAGAGCGACACCGGCAGTCTCCTCCTGGCCGAGGAGGAGGTCGATCTTGCGGCCTTGTGCGGCGAAGCGGCGGCCGAGCAACTCGACCGCGCCGCGCGCAAGGGGATCGACTTCGCTGTCGATGTCGATCCCTCCGTCGGCGCGATCACCGGCGACCGCAAGCGCCTCGGTCAGGCGCTCGGCAACGTCCTCTCCAACGCGTTCGCGTACACCGAAGAGGGCGGCCGCGTCCTCCTCCACGCCGACGGCAAGGACGGCGAGGCGCGGATCGTCGTCTCCGACAACGGCCGCGGCATCGCGCCCGCCGACCAGGCCCGGGTCTTCGACCGCTTCCACCGCACGGCGGAAGGAGGGGAGGGCGAAACTGCCGTCGGTCTCGGCCTGCCGCTCGCCCGCCAGTTCGTCGAGGCCCACCACGGCGCGATCGAGCTCCACTCCGAGCTGGGGCAGGGCACGGCGGTGATCATCCGCCTGCCGCGGACGGCGGGGTGAGCGCCGCCCGCATGGTTGCCGCTGCAGGTCTTGGATTTCCGGGACGAACGAGTCCTGTGACATGATCACCTTGGCCGGACCGGAGCAAACCGAAGCCCTGGGCGCCCGCATCGCCGCTCTTCTTCGCCCCGGCGACGTCCTCGCCCTCTACGGCGACCTCGGCGCCGGCAAGACCACGCTCGCGCGCGGCTTGCTGCGCGGGCTCGGCTTCGAAGGGGACGTGGCGAGCCCCACCTTTTCGATCGTCATCGCCTACGATCCGCCGGACACCCGCCTCTCCGTAGCGCATGTCGACCTGTACCGGATCGAAGACCCGGACGAGATCGAGGAGCTCGCCTTGGACGAAGCGCTGGAGGACGGCGCGCTCGTCGTCGAATGGCCCGAACGGCTCGGCGCGCGACTCTGGCGCCATGCCTTGAAGCTCAGGATCGAGCCGGACGGGGAGGGCGGCCGCGCCTTGACAGCCGAGGTGCCGCCCGCTTGGGGAGAGCGATGGCCTCCCCGATGATCCCGCCGTCCGCAGCGCCGGACTTCCTCGCCGCGCACGGCTGGGACGGCGCCGACATCCTGCCGCTCGCCGGCGACGCGAGCTTCCGCCGCTACTTCCGGATCGTGCGCGGCGGCGACACCGCCGTTCTGATGGACGCGCCGCCCGCGGAAGAGGATATCGGGCCGTTCCTCGCCATTGCCGGGCATCTCATCGACCGCGGCTTCGCCCCGCCGCGGCCGCTCGCCGTCGATCGCGAGAAGGGCCTCCTCCTCCTGGAGGATTTCGGCGACGACCGCGTCGGCCCCTATCTCGCGCAGCATCCGGAGCGAACGCGCGACATCTACGCATCGGCCGTCGACATCCTCGCGCGCCTCGCCGCGCAGCGTGCGCCCGACGACCTCCCGCCCTACGACGAAGCGGCGATGACGCGCGAGGTCATGCTCTTTCCCGAATGGTACGCGCCTGCGCTCGGCATCGAGGCGGATGAGGGGAGCTACATGGCCGCCTGGCGCGCCGTCTGGGGCGGAGTCCTGGAGATCGCGCGGGCGAACCCGGTCATGGTTCTGCGCGATTATCATGCCGACAACCTGATGGTGCTGAGCGGGCGCAGCGAGCTCGGTCTCCTCGATTTCCAGGATGCGCTGGCAGGCCATCCTGCCTACGATCTCGAATCCCTCCTTCAGGGCAGCGGCCGCTACGACGTTCCTACAGAACTCGAAGAAGCCATGCTAAAGCGTTATTGCGAAAGGGCGAATGTCGCGGATGCGGAGCTCTTTCGCGCCCATTACGAGATCCTCGGCGCGCAGCGGAACACCAAGATCCTCGGCATCTTCACGCGCCTGTGGAAGCGCGACGGCAAGGCGCATTATCTCGCGCTCCAGCCGCGCGTCTGGCGCTATCTTGAGCGAAACCTCACCCACCCCGCCCTCGATCCCGTTCGCGCCTGGTTCGACGCGAACGTGCCTCGGGAAAAGCGCGCCGCCGCCTGGGCGGAGCATGCCGCATGAGCGTCGTTCCGGGCGGCGCCGTGCCGCGGACGGCGATGGTGATGGCGGCCGGCCTCGGCAAGCGCATGCGCCCGCTCACCGACACGCGTCCCAAGCCGCTCGTGGAAGTCGCCGGCAAGCCGCTCCTCGACCATTGCCTCGACCGCCTCAAGGCAGCGGGGGTGAAGAAGGTCGTGGTCAATGTCCATTATCTCGCCGACATCCTCGAAGCGCATCTCAACGGCCGTGTTCAAGGCCTTGAAATCGCTCTCTCGGACGAGCGCGAGCAGCTCCTCGAAACGGGCGGCGGCCTGGTCAAGGCCTTGCCTTTGATCGACGCCGACCCGTTCCTGGCGGTCAATTCGGACAATCTCTGGATCGACGGGCCGGTCGATACGCTCCGCCTCCTCGCCTGGGCCTGGGACGACACGCGGATGGACGCCCTTCTGCTCCTCGTGCCCCTCGCCCGCGCCCATTGCCACACCGGCCGGGGCGACTTCCACATGTCGGCCGCGGGCAAGCTCCGCCGCCGCGACGCCGGCGGGGTCGCGCCCTTCGTCTATACCGGCATCCAGATGATCTCGAAGCGCCTCCTCGAAGGCGAGCACCCCGCCGGGCCTTTCTCGACCAACATCTTCTGGGACCGCGCGATCGAACAGGGCCGCTGCTACGGCGCGGTCCACCAGGGCCTCTGGTTCGACGTCGGCGCTCCGCCGAACATCAAGGCCGCGGAAGAGATATTGGCGCAGGCTTAGGTGCGAGGAAGCTGCTGCGTCGTCCAGAACACGTCATCCCG
>DASWMS010000049.1:0-3721 GCA_036399655.1 Allosphingosinicella sp.
CTGCGCATCGCTCAACTCGTAACGGCTGATCCCCATCGAAAAGCTCCATGCCGAAAAACATGAAACCCTCTGAATCAGACATCACACCGCTTGGGAATCCTGAATGTCGATCCGACCTAGGGCTGAGCCTGTCGAAGCCCGTTTGCAGCGCTCAGAGCCGGCTCAGCTCTCGGCCGGCGCCACCTTGTCCTGGGTCTTCGTGTCGAAGTCGCTTGCATCGTGGCGTTCGTGGAGTTGCTCCGAAGGGTCGCCGGTGACCCGGTTCACCATGCGGCCGCGGCGCACGCCCTCGCGGGCGCCGACCTGCTCGGTCCAGCGGGCGAGGTTGCGATATTCGTGGACCTGGAGGAATTCGGCGGCGCCGTAGACTTCGCCGCGCACCAGCGCGCCGTACCAGGGCCAGATCGCCATGTCGGCGATCGTGTAGTCCGGGCCGGCGACGTACTCGCTTTCGGCGAGGCGGCGGTCGAGGACGTCGAGCTGGCGCTTGGCTTCCATCGCATAGCGGTTGATCGCATATTCGATCTTCACCGGCGCGTAGGCGTAGAAATGGCCGAAGCCGCCGCCGAGGAACGGGGCGCTCCCCATCTGCCAGAAGAGCCAGGACAGGCATTCCGCGCGCGCCGCGCCTTCGGCGGGGAGAAAGGCGGCGAACTTCTCGGCCAGATAGACGAGGATCGCGCCCGATTCGAAGACGCGCACCGGCTCCGGCCCACTGCGATCCACGAGCGCGGGGATTTTGCTGTTCGGGTTGGCGGCGACGAAGCCGCTGGAGAATTGGTCGCCCTCCATGATCTTGATCAGCCAGGCGTCGTATTCGGCGCCCGAATGGCCGGCGGCGAGCAGCTCTTCGAGCATGATGCCGACCTTGACGCCGTTGGGAGTCGCCAGGGAATAGAGCTGGAGCGGGTGACGGCCGACGGGGAGGTCCTTGTCGTGGGTCGCTCCGGCGACCGGGCGGTTGATCGCGGCGAAGCGGCCGCCGCTTTCGCTGTCCCAGGTCCAGATGGCGGGCGGGGTGTATTCGGTGCTGTCGGTCATGGGCGGTGCCTTTCCTCGTGTCGCCGCTAACGTGGCGCCGCGCCGGCGGCAATCAATGGCCGCCGAAGCGCAGGCGCAGGCCGCCGTTCAGGACAAAGCCTTCGGTCGGCGCCCAGACGTCCACCGTCCAGCGGCCGTCCGGGGCGCGGGCGGGGAGGAGAAGCGGGTCGTCGCGGGTCTGGCGGACATTGAGGATGTTCTCGGCATTGGCGAAGAGGCTGACCTTGCCGAGCACGATCTCGCCGAGCAGGCCGACGTGGGAATAGGGGCGGCTCTCGGTGCGGTAGGGATTGTCCTCGAGCGGCTGGCGGCCGGTGCGGTAGACTTCGAGGCCGATGCGGCCGCGGCCATGCTCTTCCCACATGGCGACGAGGCCGGCGCTGTGGCGAGGGACGAGCGGGACCTGGCGGCGGGGCGCGCCCGCCCCTTCGCCGAGCTCGGACGCATCGACGAAGACGTAGCTTCCGGTGACGGTGAAGCCGTCCCGGCGGTAGCGCAGCAGGAGCTCCGAGCCGGCGATTCGGGTCGGGCCGTCCGCGTTTACGAGGCGGACGCGGGTCGGCGAGACCGTTTCCAGCCGCGCCGCGCCTTCGATGGTCGAGGCGAAGACGGTGACGCTGCCTTCGAAGGGGCCGCGCGCGTAGCCGATGTCGAGCGAGGCGTTGCGCGCCGTTTCGGCCTCGATGCCGCTCAGCGGCTCGAGCCGCGACAGGCCCGCCGCTTCGATTTCGTCCACGAAGGGCGTCGGCGCGTAGAAGCCGCGGCCCGCCGAAGCGCGGATCGTCCAGAAGCCGGGCTTGTAGAGGGCGGACAGGCGCGGGCTGAACTGCGTTCCGTACTCGCTGTGGAAATCAACGCGGGCGCTCGCCGCCAGGGTGAGGTTCGGGCGAAGGTCGTGCTCGATCTGGCCGAACAGAGCGGGCGCGCGGTAGCTGAAATCGAAGGCCGGAAAGGTTTCGGAGCGGAAGAGGTCGCGCTGGAAGGCGGCGCCGGCGACCCAAATCGTGGCGTCCGAGCGGCCGGCGACCGAGGCTTCGGCGAAGGAGGTGGCGTGCCGGTCGTCTTCGCGGACGTCGCCGAACAGGTGCCGGTGGTCCTGAACGCTGTGGGAAGCGCGCAGGTGAAGGGTGCCGATGCCGCCCGCCGGCATTTCGGCGGCAAGGCCGGCGTCGAGGCGGTCTGTCGCCTGCGTCTGCGGGAAGAAGCTGCCGTCCGGAACGGTGCGGCCGGGGCGGGTGCCGCCGGTGCGGTCCTCCGTCATCGCGCCGACGGTCGCGTAGAGGGAGGCGCCGCTCTCGCTTCTCCAGAAGAGGCGCGGGCGGATGGTCCAGCGCCGGTGGGCGGCGATGTCGAGCCACCCGTCGCCGTCGAGGTCGTCCGCGTCCTGGCGGTGGGCGCCGCCGGTGACGGACGCGCTCCAGCCGCTGCCGAGCGGCGTTGCGAGATAGCCGGTCAGGTCCCCCCCGCCGCGCGTGGTGGCGTTGAGGAGCATTTCGGCCTCCGCTTCGTCGCCCGGGCGGCGGGAGACGAGGTTGATGACGCCGCCGAGCGCGGAGGGGCCGTAAAGGGCGGAGGCGGCGCCCTTGATCACTTCCACCTGGCCAAGATCGGTCGGCGGGATCTGGAGGAGGCCGAGCGCCGGCGACTGGCCGCCGTAGAGCGGGAGGCCGTCGGCGAGGAGCTGGGTGTAGCGGCCTTCCATGCCCTGGATGCGGATGTTGGCCGCGCCGAGCGCCGGGGACGTGACCTGGACGCGGATGCCGCCGATCTCGTTCACCAGCATGGCGATGTTGCCGGGGCGCATGAGGAGCTTTTCCTCGATTTCCTCGCGGGTGACGAGTTCGACGCGGATCGGCTCGTCCTGGATGCGGCGGCGCGAGCGCGTGCCCTGGACGACGTTCTCCTCGCCTTCCTCCTCTTCGTGCGCATCTTCGTCGGCGTGGGCGCCCGGCTCTTCCGAGCGAGGCGCAATCTCCTGCGCGCGGGCGTCGGGTGCGACTGCGAGCGAGACCGCGGCGAGGCCGGCGAGGGACGGTGCGATGTTCATGCGGAACCGCGGCGAAGCGCGTCCTGACGCGAGAAAGGATGGATGCCCGACGAGGATTCGAACCTCGATTGACGGATTCAGAGTCCGTAGTCTTACCATTAGACGATCGGGCAGCGCCGCGCCGCGAAATAGGCAGGGGGGCGTGGAGTGTCAACGCTTTGCGGGTTGGCGGGTCTGTGCGCTGCAAGCCGCCCTTCGACGGGCTCAGGGCTAGCGGTGGCGGGTTGCGGCTGAGCGCTGCAATCCGCCCTTCGACAGGCTCAGGGCTAGCGGTGGTGGTCGCGGCTGGGTGCTGCAAGCCGCCCTTCGACAGGCTCAGGGCTGGCGGTGGTGGGAACCTGCGTTGCTGGTACTCGGATCAGTGATCCCCGAACCCGTTCGGGCTGAGCTTGTCGAAGCCCTGCCCTTTCTTGCTGCGTGGGCGAAGAAGAGAAGGGCAGCCCTTCGACAGGCTCAAGGCTAGCGGTTGTGGTCGCGGCTCTGCGCTGCAACCCGCCCTTCGACAGGCTCAGGGCTAGGTCGGATCGACATTCAGGATTCCCAAGCGGTGTGATGTCTGATTCAGAGGGTTTCATGTTTTTCGGCATGGAGCTTTTCGATGGGGATCAGCCGTTACGAGTTGAGCGATGCGCA
>DASWMS010000050.1:0-9845 GCA_036399655.1 Allosphingosinicella sp.
CCGCAACCCAACGCGAGGGTCAGATCGGCTATTTCCTGGTTTGCCCGGATCTTGTCCGCGGTCGCCGATGCGACGTTCAATATCTTGCCGCGGATCGGGAGGATGGCCTGGGTCTTGCGGTCGCGCGCCTGCTTGGCGGAGCCGCCGGCGCTGTCGCCCTCGACGATGAACAATTCGGTCCCGGCCGGATCGTCGTTCGCGCAGTCGGTGAGCTTGCCCGGCAGCCGGAGCTTCCGCGCCGACGTCGCGGTCTTGCGCTTGACCTCCCGCTCGGCGCGGCGCTTCAGGCGCTCGTCCATCCGGTCGAGGATGAAGCCGAGAAGCGCGCGGCCTCGGTCCATATGGTCGGCGAGATAATGGTCGAAATGGTCGCGCACCGCCGCTTCGACGAGGCGGGCGGCGTCGGGGCTGGTCAGGCGGTCCTTGGTCTGGCTCTGGAACTGGGGCTCGCGGATGAAGACGGAAAGCATGATCTCGGCGCCGCCGGCCACGTCCTCGGCCTGGATGTCCTTGGCCTTTTTCTGGCCGGCAAGCTCGGCAAAGGCGCGAAGGCCGCGCGTCAGGCCGGTTCGAAAGCCCTGTTCGTGGGTGCCGCCGTCGGGCGTCGGGATGGTGTTGCAATAATAGGACGAGCCGCCCTCGCTCCACAGCGGCCAGGCGACGGCCCATTCGACCGAGCCCTGGCCGTTCGGAAAGTCCTGCCGCCCGGAGAAGAACTCGCTGGTCGCGCATTCGCGGGCGCCGACCTGCTCCTTCAAATGGTCGGACAGGCCGCCGGGGAACTGGAACACGGCTTCGGCCGGCGTTTCGTCGGAGATGAGCGCGGGGTCGCACTTCCAGCGTATCTCGACGCCGGCGAAGAGATAGGCCTTGGAGCGGGCGAGCCGATAGAGCCGCGCCGGCTTGAACAGGGCCTCGGCGCCGAAGATGTCGGTATCGGGCACGAAGGAGAGGGTGGTGCCGCGCCGGTTGGGCGCCGCGCCCGCGTCCTCCAGCGCCGTCACCGGAACGCCGCGCGAGAAGCGCTGGCGGTAGAGCTTCTTGTTGCGGGCGACTTCGACCACGGTGTCGGTCGACAGCGCGTTGACGACGCTGACGCCGACGCCGTGGAGGCCGCCCGACGTGGCATAAGCCTTGTCGGAGAACTTGCCGCCCGAATGGAGCATGGTGAGGATCACTTCGAGCGCCGACTTGCCCGGATATTTGGGATGCTCGTCCGTCGGGATGCCGCGGCCGTTGTCGCTGATCGTGAGCTTGTTTCCGGCCTCCAGCGTCACTTCGATCCGCGTCGCATGGCCCGCGACCGCCTCGTCCATACTATTGTCGAGCACTTCGGCGGCGAGATGGTGGAGCGCCCGCTCGTCCGTCCCTCCGATATACATTCCGGGCCGGCGCCGGACCGGCTCCAGCCCCTCGAGCACCTCGATCGAGCTTGCATCGTAATCGCCGGACGGGCCGGCAGGGGACGCGAACAAATCTGTCATGGATCAGCTATAGGGCGCGCCGATTCGCCCGCCAAGCGCCCGGCGGAGGAAGCTGTGGATGGCGCAGCGCCAGCGGCCGGCGGCAGCGGCCGCGCGCGGAATTGGGGCGGGGGTTGGATCATGTGCCTTCTCCGCCTGCACCGTCATCGCCGCCTGCGCCGTCATTCCCGCCTGCACCTTCATCGCCGCCTGCGCCGTCCCAGGTCGGCGCGCTCATCGCGGCCTGCACCGTCATTCCCGCGGAAGCGGGAATCCAGCGGGGGTTCTTCGGAGGGCGGGGCGGGCGGGGGCGCCGCACTGGATTCCCGCTTCCGCGGGAATGACGGGGGGAGGAGTCATGGGGCTTCTCCGGTTGCGTCGTCATCGCCGTCGGCGCTGTCATCCCCGTCGGCGCTGTCATCCCCGTCGGCGCGGTCATTCCGGGCGGGGCGCTCATCGCCGCCTGCGCACATGCGGGGTGCCAACCGGGGGACCGGAGAGTAGCGGCGCTTGCGGGCGTCAGCGCGCGGCGGCGGTCTCCTGCACCAGCTCCCGCTCCATCGCCGCCCCGATGCGCGCCATCCGCTGCCCGGCGGTGAGGTTCCAATTGCCTTGGTAGAGCGAGCGCAGATAGGCCCGGTCCCATTCCGTCAGCCCCGCCGTCACCACGTCTCCGCGGCGGGCCTCGTCGAACAGGCCGAGGACCGACACGGCAGCGTCCGCACGGTGGTCCGGCCGCACGTTGCCGAGGATGACCATCGAAAGATAGGCCGCGAGCGACCCGTTCGAAACGCCGGCGAGATGCCTCGCATCGACCAGCACGACCATCGACTGCACGTCCATGCGGGCGGCGGTCTGGACGCGTGAGGGCGTGGACCGGAGCGACGGCACCGTTCGCTCGGCACCGCCCTTGCCGATGTCGGTCGAAAAGCCGGTCGGGCGCTCCCCGGCGGCGCCGCGGAGCTGGGAGAAGGAGAGCCAGCGGACCGGCCCGCTGGAAGCGCGAAGCGCCCGCTGCGATTCGAGGGGAATGCCGCCGAAGAAATAGGGCCGGGTGTCCCCGATGCGGGCAAGGAGAGCATCGGGATCGGCGCTGAAGATCACGAACGCGGAGGGGTCGCAACGCCGCCCTGCTTCTACGTCGACCCCAAGCGGACGCGCCTCGGCGGCGATGGCTCCAGCCAGAAAGGCGCGCTGCGCCTCCGAGACGCCTTCTATCGCAAGGCAAAGCCGCCGGTCCCAGCGTGCCACCTGCCCGTTGCCGGTCTCAGCCGTGATCGCTGTGACGTACGTCTCGATTCTGTCGCCAAGGGCAGTCCGCTCACCTGTAACGACGATGTCGCTTGGATCGCCCGCAAGCGCCTCGATTCGGTTTTGAGGATCCGGCGAGCCGGTCGGCGCCAATCCCGGAGCCGCAGCCGCCGCGGACGGCGCGAGGAGAAGGCAAAACCCGAGCGGAGGCAGGAAATGTCTCACAAGCCGACCTCGTGTAAGTGCGATGCCGGGATCATAAGGCGTACGCGTAACGAAGCTACTCCCCATAAGGCTTCGGCAGCGAGAGAGGTCGGGCGTCGCGTCTTTCGCGTTCCTGCCGCCGAGTCGGCGCTGTTTCGCCGGCACATGCCTTGAAGAATGAGCCGGCGTCCTTCACATAGGCCCAAGGTAGGTGCCGCTCGAAGTCAGCCGGATCGAACCCAATTCAAGGCCGCTCGTTCATCGCGCCGTCGCATGTCGCCGACGCCATGGGCTTGAAGCCGCGGAAACACGCATAGGAACCCGAATGTCCTGGACCGAAGAACGGATCGAGCGCCTCAAGGAATATTGGACGCGCGGCATGACCGCGAGCCAGATCGCCGACGAGCTCGGCGGGGTGAGCCGCAACGCCGTCATCGGCAAGGCGCACCGCCTCGGGCTCCAGGCCCGGCCGTCCCCCGTCAAGGCGAACGAGCAGGAGGAGGTGGAGACCCCCGCCCCCGCCGCGCTGACCCCGGGCGCCGATCCCGCCCCGCCCGAGCCGCAGTCGATCGCGCCCGGCGACGCGCCGGTCGTCGGCACGACCGACGAGCCGGCACCCTGGGAGATGGAAGCGATCGAGGCCGAGCCGGCCGATGCAGAGGACGATGGCGAAGCGCCCGCTGCCGCCGAAGCCAAGCCGCAGGCGCCGCCGCCGCCCCAGATCCGCTCGATCGGTCCGGGCGGCTTTCTGCGCCAGGGACCGGGCGACCAGCAGCCGCCCATCCCGCCCGCCCCGCCGCGCCGTCTCGTCCCCGCCAAGCCGGCGCCCGAGATCGCCGACAAGACGAGCCTCCTCGATCTGAACGAGCGCATCTGCAAATGGCCGCTCGGCCATCCGGGCGAGCCGGATTTCCACTTCTGCGGCAAGGCGTCGAACCCGGGCTTTCCCTATTGCGTCGACCATTGCGGCGTCGCCTATCAGGCGCAGCTCCCCCGCCGCGACCGCCGTCCGCCTCCGCCCCTCCCCTTCGGCGGTCCGCGGATCCGCTGAGGCGCGGGACGACGGCTCGGCCAGGAGCAGACCCGTCCGTCCCGAGCGACGTCGAGGGGCGCACGCTCGGCTGGCCTGCAACGTCCAGGCAATCCCCGCTCCCCTCGATGGAAGGCTTCGGGGTGGGTGAAGTGTGCGGACGAGGCGCGGCCTTTGGTCAGCCCTTCCGCCTTCATCGCCGCGTCACCTCTTGCGGAGACTCCACCCCCACCCCGACCCTCCCCCCTAAAGGGGGAGGGAGTTGCGCTCGAGCGGTCCCCGAACGCGCTGCCAATCCGTTACGCCGTCAATCTAGGTTAGCGACATTTTCAGGAACGCGCTCAGCAGCTTAGACGTTCTTACCGTCACGGATCCACGACTTCCAAGTCATGGATCGGCGTGTACGAGTGAAGGAGTCACCAACCAGAAATGTCGTCCGAAGAAGTGGAATATTACGAAAGCCGGGCCGAAGCCGAAATCGCCCTTGCGCAGCAGGCGCATCACGCGCGCGTCGTGAGAGCGCATTACGAACTGGCCTCGGCTTATCTCGACCGCATCCACGGCGACTCGCCCAAAGCCGGCCCGAACCTCCTCACCGCCTGACGGGGCGCCGGCCGGGGCACGAGGTCCTATCGATGAGTGCCACGACGACCTTCAAGGCCGCCGCCTGCGGCCTGCTCCTCGGACTCGCCTCCTGCGGCGCCGGCGGCCCTGCCCCGGCGCCTCCGGGGGAAGCGCCCGCTGCACGCGCCGCCTCGGGCCCCGGCGTGCCGCCCCCGTCGCCCAGCCCCGCCGCCGCCGACGCGGTCCGAGCGGCTGCCCGCCCCCTTGCAGGCACCGACGCCGACTATCCCGACGTCATGGCGGCCGCGCGCGAATCCACCCGGATCCTGCTCGGCGAATCCACTCACGGCACCCACGAATATTACATCGAGCGCGCGCGCCTCTCCGAGCGCCTGATCCGCGAGCACGGCATCGTCGCCATCGCCATCGAAGGCGACTGGACGCCCACCTACCGCGTCAACCTCTACGTCCGCGGCCTCGGCAGCGACCGCAGCGCCGACCAGGCCCTTTCCGGCTTCGAGCGATTCCCCGAATGGATGTGGCCCAACGCCGAATTCCGCGACTTCGTCGAGCGCCTGCGCACCTGGAACATGGCGCGGCCGGCCGCGGAGCGCGTCGGCGTCTACGGCATGGACGTCTACGACATGTTCGAAGCCGCGGACGCCGTCCTCGCCTGGCTGCGCGAGACCGATCCCGCCGCGGCGCGCGAAGCCGAGCGGCACTATCGCTGCCTGCGCCCCTATGGCCGCGACACCGGCCGCTACGGCCAGGCGACGCTCGGCGGCCGCGTCTCCTGCGAGGACGAAGCCGAAGCCGCGAACGCCCTCGTCGGCCGCATCCCGCGCCCCGCCGAGCCGCTCGCCGCCGAGCGCCATTTCGCCGCCCGCCGCGCCGCCGCCTCGGTGGTGAACGCCGAAGCCTATTTCCGCACCGCCTATGGCGGCTCGCTCGCCTGGAACGTCCGCGACGAGGCGATGGCCCGCAATGTCGAAGAGATCGCCGCGCACCTGACGGCGCTGGGCGGCCGCCCGGCCAAGGTCGTGATGTGGAGCCACAACACCCATAGCGGCGACGCCCGCGCCACCTTCGCGGCGAACCGCGGCGAATTGAACCTCGGCCAGCTCATGCGCCAGCGCCACGGGGATCGCGCCTTCCTCGTCGGCTTCTTCAGCCACGGCGGCACCGTCTTCGCCGCTCCCGAATGGGACGAGCGCGGCCGCGTCTACGACATGCGCCCGGCGCTTCCCGAAAGCTGGTCCGCCCTCTTCCACGAGACCGGGCTCCCCGCTTTCTCCCTCCTCCTGCGCGGCAATCCGAACGTGGGAAGCGCGCTCGCCGCGCCCCGCCTCGAGCGCGCGATCGGCGTCGTCTACAGCCCCTCCACCGAGCGCCAGAGCCACTATTTCGAAGCCGACCTCCTCCGGCAGTTCGACGCGGCGATCTATTTCGACCGCACCAAGGCGGTGACGCCGCTGCGTCGCTGAAGGCGGGGCACCGCTGCGGGGAAGGCCGGCGGGGGAAGGGAGGAGCGGACCGGATAGAGCGGGTGGAGCCCCCCACTCCGTTCGGGCTGAGCTTGTCGAAGCCCTGCCCTTCTTTCCGCCGCTTGAAGAAAGGACGGGGCTTCGACGGGCTCAGCCCGAACGGTGTTTCCGGTCCATGTTCTTCCATTCCAGTGCACGTTCTTCCATTTTCAGTGCACGATCATCCAACCGCGGAAAAGGCCCCGGCGCACGGCCGCGCCGGAGCCCAAGCTTTCAAGCGATCGCGCGCTTACGCGGCGTCGCGCCCCGCGGCGTTGTCGTTGCCGCTTTCGCGCTCGCCGATCCGCTGCGGCTGCGCGCCCGCGCCGCCGCCGATCGAGACCTTGCGCGGCTTCATCTCCTCCGGGATCTCGCGGACGAGCTGGATCGAAAGGATGCCGTCCGAGAGGTCGGCGCCCCGCACCTGCACGTAATCGGCGAGGCCGAAGCGCCGCTCGAACGCGCGGGTCGCGATGCCGCGGTGGATATACTGGCGCTCGCCGTCGTCGCGCCGGCGGCCCGAGACGATCAGCAGGTTCTGCTGCGCCGTGATGTCGATCTCGTCCTGGCGGAAGCCCGCGACGGCGAGCGTGATCCGATATTCGTCGTCGCTCACCCGCTCGAGATCGAAGGGCGGATAATTGTCCGCGCCCGCGGCGCCGCTGCCGCTCTCCAGCATGTCGAACAGACGGTCGAAGCCGACGGTCGAGCGGCGATAGGGGGAAAAGTCGAAATTGGTCCTCATCATGTCCTCCATTGAGCAACAGGAAAAGGCCGTGGGCGCCACGCCGAGGGAGCGAGCGCCCAGGGCCGCGGGACCCAAAAGGCATCCGGCACGGCCTATATGGTTCGTGCTCAGGCAGGTTCAAGGCTATCTGGTTCGAAAAATGCAGAGCACGTCATCCCGGCGAAGGCCGGGATCTCAGCGGGTGAAGGGCGCCTCGGGCCCTGCCTCGCCCAAAAAGCGCGAGAGGCCAGCACAAAACCCGTTCGTCCCGAGCGAAGTGGAGGGGCGCTGCACCGAGTCTGAGCCTGCGCCCCTCGATTTCGCTCGGGACGAACGAATCTTGCGAGTTGCTCATTCGGCGGTTGAGACAAGAGGAGGCGTGCAAACCCTCCCCCCTCCCCCAGTAGACGCCCCGCCCCATGGCCGCTAACCCGCTGCCGGACAAAGCAAAAAGGAGCCGCCTCGTGCTGCGCCCCGTCTTCATTCTCCTCGCCGCCCTCGCCTCTGCCGCCTGCGCCGACGCCTCTCCCCCCGCCGAGGCCCCCGCAGCATCCCCCGCTGCATCGGACGAGCGCCCGTTCACCGCCCTCGTCGTGTTCGGCGACAGCCTGGTCGACGCGGGCAACATCCATCTCGCGACCGGCGGCACGCGCGCCTCCGCGTCGCAAGGCTATATCGCCGGCCGCTTCACCAACGGTTTTTCCTCTGCCGACCGCATCGCCATGGGCATCGAAGGCCGGGTCACCACCCCGTCGCGCGCGGGCGGCAACAATTATGCCTGGGGCGGCGCCCGCGCGCTGGCGAACGAGGATGGCATCCCCGACGCCGTGGCCCAGATCGCCGCCTGGCGCGCCGCCGCGCCCGGCCGTCCGGACCCCAGGACCCTTTTCCTCCTCACCTTCGGCGGCAACGATCTGCGCCGCGGCGGCGCCGGCGAGGCCGGCCTCCGCGAGGTTGCCCGCAGCTACGCCGACGCCGCCCGCGCCCTGCTCGCGGCAGGCGCCCGGACGATCCTGGTGACCGGCGCCCCCATTCCGAGCGAGGCCGGCCTGGCCCTCCAGCGCGCGTTGAACGCCGAGCTCGACCGCATTCCGCTGGCGCAAGGACAGCGGATCCTGCGCCACGACTTCCGCCGGCTCTGGCAGCGCCTCCTGACCGATGCCCGAAGCCTCGGCTTCCGCCCCTGGACTCCCGAGGCCGCCGCGTCCGCCGCGATGCCCGGCGCCCGCCGCAACGCCGGCGACGACTGCCTCGCCGACCGCGCCCAGCCGCGCGGCTGTCCGGGCTACGTCCTGTTCGACCGGGTCCACCCCACCGCCGCCGTCCACGCCCTCATCGCCCGCGACATGGCCGATCGCCTCGGCGTCCCAATCGCCGATCCGCCCTCCCGCTGAAGCTCACCCCCACCGTCATTCCCGCGAAAGCGGGAACCCAGCGGGCGTGCCTCGAAGGGCTGCGAGGCCGAGCGCCTCGGCGTCCCCGTCGCCGCCCCCCCTCCCGCCGAAGCTCACCCCCCACCGTCATTCCCGCGAAAGCGGGAATCCAGCGGGCGTGCCTCGAAGGGCGAGACGGCCGAAGCGCGGCACTGGTTTCCCGCTGTCGCGGGAATGACGGAGGAGGGGGAAACGTCCGCCCAACCTCCCGTTGCAATGTAGGATTTGATCTGCTCCATCCTGAAAGATGGAGAAGAAGCGCAGCACCCGCCCCGGAACGGCGACCGATGAGCCCGTTCCTTCCATCCACTTCCAGACGCAGGCCGAAGCCGACGCCTGGCAGGCCGGCATCGCCGAAGGCATGCGGCGCGCGCGGGGCGGCGTGGAGGCGGCGGCGGTGCCGGACTTCGATCCGGTGCCGCTGCGCTACCGGCGCGACGGGTGGACGCCCGACCGGCAGGTCGGCTTCATCCGCGCGCTTGCCGAAAGCGGCTGCGTCGCCGAAGCCTGCCGCCGCCTCGGCCTGTCGGCGGAAAGCGCCTACGAGCTCGCCCGCCGGCCGGACGCGCAGAGCTTCCGCATCGCCTGGGACATCGCCATGGACAATGCCGTGCGCCGCGTCGGCGACGGCGCGTTCAGCCGCGCGATCAACGGCACCGAAATCCCGCATTTCTACAAAGGCGAGCTGGTCGGCACCCACCGCCGCTACGACGAGCGGCTCACCATGTTCATCCTCAGGACCCGCGACCCCGACCGCTTCGGCCGCCGCGCCGAAACGGCCGAGAGGATCCACACCCGCGAAGGCCGCGCCCTCGATCTCGCCGATTTCCTCCATTTGGTGAAGAAGGATGCCGAAAAGGAAGCGAAGGGCCACCTTCGCAACGTCTGGCCCGAGCTCGGCGCCCCGGCCAATGACGACGAAGACGGCGAGAACCGGCATCACGGCCGCGACATGAGGCACATCTACGCCTACGCCCCGCGCGCCGATCATGACGACGGCGACCACGACGACGAGGAACAAGGCGCCGACGCCGGCGGCGAGGACCTGACCGAGGTGGAAGCCGATGCCGTCTGGGCCGCCACCGAAGCCCACCTCCGCGCTGTCCTCGGCGCCGATCCCGACGACGACGAGCCCGTCCCGCCGCTCCAGCACTACATCGCCAAAGCGCTGGCGAAGGTCCGCGCCGATGCCACAAACGTCATCCCGGCGAAGGCCGGGATCTCAGCGGGTGAAGAGCACCAACGCCCCTGCCACGCACCCCTGAGGCGCCCGCCCTCGGCGCCGCAGCCTTCCGGTCCTGAGATCCCGGCCTCTGCCCGCATGACGGCCCCGGACGAGCCCCCCTCTCCCCCCGACGTACCGCGAACTTCCTCAACTTCTGCGCGCACCCCGTCATCCCCGCGAAATCGGCACTCCCGTCCGACGCCCCCGCCCGCCCCACCCTCCGAAGAACCCCCGCTGCATTCCCGCTTCCGCGGGAATGACGGCGCAGGCGGCGATGAGCGCGCCGACGTGGACGACGGCGCAGGCGGCGATGACGGCGCCGACGTGCATGACGACGCAACCGGAGAATCCCCATGACTCCTCCCCCCCGTCATTCCCGCGAAAGCGGGAATCCAGTGCGGCGCGCCCCCCCCCCCCCCCCCCCC
>DASWMS010000051.1:0-7372 GCA_036399655.1 Allosphingosinicella sp.
CTGCGCATCGCTCAACTCGTAACGGCTGATCCCCATCGAAAAGCTCCATGCCGAAAAACATGAAACCCTCTGAATCAGACATCACACCGCTTGGGAATCCTGAATGTCGATCCGACCTAGGGCTGAGCCTGTCGAAGCCCGGGGTCGCCGAGCGCTGCAATCCGCCCTTCGACAGGCTCAGGGCTAGCGGTTCTTCAACAAGCGCTTCCTTTGCCCCCGCCCTTCAGAAATCACGGACGATTGGGAACCCTCCCCCTCCCGTCGCATTCACCATGGGGACCTATGCCCCTGTTGGAGAGTGACCTTGTTCATCCAGATCTATGCCGACAACCAGGTCGAGAGCGACGCCGAGCGCAACCTTCGCCTCGAAGAGCAGATCCGCCAGCGCCTCGCCCGCTTCGAGGACCGGATCACCGACATCGAAGTCCACGTCTCGGACGTGAACAACAACAAGGGCGGCC
Organism: Allosphingosinicella sp.; assembly: GCA_036399655.1. Classification (GTDB taxonomy): domain Bacteria; phylum Pseudomonadota; class Alphaproteobacteria; order Sphingomonadales; family Sphingomonadaceae; genus Allosphingosinicella. Next base: position 462 of record DASWMS010000051.1, read on the forward strand.
ACGGCGACATGCGCGCGACGCTGGAAGCGAGGGTGAACGGCCTGCCGCCGGTCGCGGTCGCCGAGGACGGGACGAGCTTCGACCGCGCCGTGATCGGCGCCGCCAAGAAAGTGGTTCGCGCGCTCGACCATCAGCTCGGCAAGATCGACGAGCGCCGGAGGAACTGAGCCATCGCGCTTGCGCGGCGTATGGGAGCGCTTGCGCGGCGCGGGGAAGCGCTTGCGCGGCGCGGGCTGGCCCGACATGAAGCGACGCGATGATCCGCGTCGCAAGCTACAATATGAGAAAGGCGATCGGCACCGACCGCCGGCGGCGGCCCGAGCGGACGATCGAGGTCCTGAACGAGCTCGACGCCGATGTGATCGCGCTGCAGGAAGCGGACCGGCGCTTCGGCTCGCGGGCGAGCGCCCTGCCCTTCCACCTCATCGAGGAGCATAGCGACTACAAGCCGGTGCCGCTCGACGCACGGGCCGGCAGCATCGGCTGGCACGGCAACGCCCTCCTCGTGAAGAAGGACGTCGAGATCGTGGACCAGGAGATGGTCCACCTCCCTTCGCTCGAGCCGCGCGGGGCGGTCCTCGCCGACCTCAAGGTGGACGGCACGGCGCTGCGCGTCGTCGGCATGCACCTCGATCTGTCCGGCCTGTGGCGGCGGCGGCAGGCGGGCGCGATCCTCGCCCACCTCGCGGCGCGCGACGGCGAGCCGGCGACGGTGCTGATGGGCGACCTGAACGAGTGGAGCGTCCGCGGCGGCTGCCTTCGCGATTTCTCCGCCCATCACGTCTTCGCCGAGTGCGGCCGCAGCTTCCACGCGCGGCGCCCCATTGCCCAGCTCGACCGGATCATGGTCTCGCAGGATTTGGAAGTGGTGGCGAGCGGCGCCCACGCATCGGCGGCGTCGCGCAAGGCCTCGGATCACCTGCCGATCTGGGCCGAGTTGAGGCCGGTCGAGGCTTCTGAGAGCGCGCCCCCCACCCGCTAGGGCTGAGCCTGTCGAAGCCCGGATCGTCCGCTCGGCGCCCTGCAATCCGCCCTTCGACAGGCTCAGGGCTAGCGGTCTTGATCAGGCTCCGTGTCGAGACGTGCGCTGCGCCTCTTAATGCGCGTTCACCGCATTGCCGGCGGCATTCCCGGCGTCATTCTCCTCGGCCGCCGCCGGGGCCGGCGTGCCCGGTTCACTGTCCAGCTCCATCCAGTCGCGGAAGGGGAAGCCGTAGATCATGTCCATGACTTCGAATTCGATTCCGTTCGGCTGCGATGCCGACGAGTTCCAGAGCGCGACGACGCCCGACTTCCTCTCCGGATCGAACATGATGAGCGAACGGTAGCCGCGCACGCCGCCATGGTGGCCGACGACGCGCCGCCCGCCATAATCGTAGCTGCGCCAGCCCAGGCCGTAGGCGCTGTTGCCGATGCGCTCGGCATATTTGCGTTTGCGCCGGTTCTCGCCCGGCGTGGGCACGAGCGGGCGCTGGATGATGCCGAGGACGCCCGGCGAGAGCACGTCCGGCGCGAGGCCCATCTGGGCGCGCATCCACAGCGCCAGATCCTTGATCGAGCTGTTGACGCCGCCCGCCGCCGGCACCCGGTAATAGGCTTCGGCGATGTCGATCGGGCGGCTGCTGCGCCCGCCGGCATGGCCGCGCGCCCAGCTGCGCGACGTCATCAGCCCCTCGCGGGTCATGCTCGCCGAGCTCATGCCGAGCGGCGCGAACAGGCGCTCGCGCACCACGTCGCGATAAGGCTGCCCGGTCGCCCGCTCGACCACTTCGGACGCCGCGTCGTAGGCGACGTTCTGGTAGGCGTGGCAGCTCGCCGGCGGGCAGATCTGGTTCAAAGTCGCGAGGCTCGAGCGCAGGAAGCGCGGGTCCATATTGTCCTCGAGCTTCGAATCCTGCGCGTGGCCGAAGAGGCCGAGGCGGTGCGAGAGCAGGTCCTCGAGACTGGCCATCTGCTCCGCGCCGTTGGGCAGGCGCAGCGAGCTCGCCCAGCGGGCGACCGGATCGCGCAGCGACAGCTTGCCGTCCTCGGCGAGCAAGGCGACCATGTCCCCCGCCACGCCCTTGGACAGTGACGCCCAGCGGAAGACGGTGTCCACCGTCACCGGCTCCTGATTGTCGGACGCCGTGGTGCCGTAGCCCTGGAGGAAGCGGATCTCGCCATTCTCGATGACGCCGACGGCGAGCCCGACCATGGTCGGCCGCTGGGCGAGGGCGCCGAGGCGTTCGTGGAGCCGGCGATAGTCGACGGTGGACGGCGCCTTGCCGCGCTCGGCGATCTCGGCTTCGAAGCCGTTCCTCGCCGTCACCTCGTTCGCCGCCTCGACCGCGCCCTCGCCCGGCGCGACGACGCGCACCCTGGACGCCGCCCAGACCAGGCCGGCGGCGATGACGAGGAGAGCAAGGGCGATGAGGGCGAAACGCCGGGCGGGCACTGGAACTTCGATCCGACCGAGAGGAGACTTCGCGGGGTCTTAGCGCGGCGATTTTGCGAAAGATAGCGCGCCTCGCCGCTCGACAGGCGCCCCCTGCCCTGCCAGCGTGCCGGCGATGCGCGACAAGGAGCTGCGGCTGGCCCTCATCTGCTACGGCGGCGTCAGCCTCGCCGTCTACATGCACGGCATCACCCGCGAGATCTGGCACCTCCTGCGCGCCAGCGCCGCCTTCCACGGCGAAGCCGAGCGCGCGCAGGGCAGCGAAGGCGTCTATTTCTCTATTCTCGAACGCGCCGCCGCGGACTCCGGCGTCTCGGTCCGCGTCCTCGCCGACATCCTCGCGGGCGCGAGCGCGGGCGGGATCAACGCCGTCTTCCTCGCCGACGCCATCGCTTCGGGAAGCTCGATCGAGCCGCTCACCGATCTCTGGCTCGAAGCCGCCGACGTCGACCGCCTGCTCGACCCGGAAGTGGGCCGCTTCTCCCGCTTCGCCAAGAATGCGGCGCTTCCCATCGCCTGGGCGCTCTCCGGGCGTCGGCACGGCGCGGACGAGGAGGAAAGCGGCGACGCGGCGCTGCGCGGCGAGATTCGCGCCAAGGTCGCCAATTTCGTGCGCGCCCGCTGGTTCGCGCCGCCCTTCGGCGGATCGGGCTTCACGACCATCCTCCTCGATGCCCTGGAAGCGATGAAGCGCGAAGGCACGGGCGCGCCCCTCCTCCCGCCGGGCCACCCGCTCGATCTTTCGGTGACCGTCACCGATTTCCGCGGCTTTCCGCAGCGTCTCCGGCTCAATTCACCCCCCGAAGTGCTCGAAACCGAGCACCGCCTCACACTCTCCTTCCGAAGCGAAGGCGGCGGCCGCCTTGCCCCCGTTCCCGACCTCGTCTTCGCCGCGCGGGCGACGGCGAGCTTCCCCGGCGCCTTCCCGCCCTTCGAAGCGGCCGAGCTCGACGCGGCGCTGGAAAGCCGCGGCGCCGCCTGGCCGAGCCGAACCGCCTTCCTCGAACGCGCCCTGCAGCGGCCGGTCGAGGAGGCGGAGAAGGTGGTGCTGATCGACGGCGCGATCCTCGCCAACGCGCCGTTCCAGGCCGCGATCGCCGCGCTTCAGAACCGCCCGGCACGCCGCGAGGTCGACCGGCGCTTCGTCTATCTCGATCCCAAGCCCGGCATGCCAAGCTTCCGCGGGCGGAGCAGCGGTGCGGCGGGCGCCGAAATGCCCGGCTTCTTCGCGACCATCTTCGGGGCCCTCTCCGACATTCCGCGCGAGCAGCCGATCCGCGACAACCTGGAGGCGATCGAGGCGCGCTCCGCCCGCATCCGCCGCATGAACCGCATCCTCGAAGCGATCCGACCGCAGGTCGAAGCCGCGATCGGGCGGGCGTTCGGCGGCGCCTTCTTCCTCCTCGCGCCGACCGCCGAGCGCCTCGGCGCGTGGCGGAGCCGCGCCCACCTGATCGCCGCCCGCCAGGCCGGCTTCGCCTACGCCGCCTACGGGCAGTTGAAGCTCTCCCGCGTGGTCGAGGAGACGATCCGGCACCTCTGCCGCACATCCGGCGCCGAGACCGAACGCAGCGCCCGCCGCGCCATCTGGGGGGCGGTCCGCGGCACCGGCGCGGCCGCCGACGATGCCTTCACGGCAAGCGGCACGCGCGCCGAAGCGATCGAATTCCTCGGCCGTTTCGACGTCGGCTTCCGGATCCGGCGCCTGCGCTTCCTCTCGCACCAGCTCGGCGGCGAGGCGCCGAAGCTGCGCAGTCTCTTCGACGAGCTGATCGGCCGCTACCGCGCCGCCGCCGCCGCCTCGGACGAACCCTATTCGCCCGGCGAGGAGGACGCCGCGCTCGACCGCCTCGCCGCGCGCCTCGCCTTGCGCGACATCGACGCGGAGGCCGACGCTCGCATTGCCGACGCGCTCGCCGCCATGACCCGCGCGGAGCGCAAGCCGCTCATCGTCGCCTATCTCGGCTTCCCTTTCTACGACATCGCCACCTTCCCCCTCCTCCAGGAGGACGGCCGCGACGAATATGATCCGGTGAAGGTCGACCGGATCTCGCCGGACGACGCGACGGCGATCCGCGCCGGCACCGCGGCGACCTTGAAGGGCATCCACTTCAACAGCTTCGGCGCCTTCTTCAGCCGCTCGTGGCGGGAGAACGACTATCTGTGGGGCCGCCTCCACGGGGCGGACCGGCTCGTCGACATCCTGCTATCGACGATCCCCGGCTGGGACGAGGCGGGTGCGTTCGACGCGAAGGCGCTGAAGCAGGCGGCCTTCCGCGCCATCCTGGCCGAGGAGAAGCCGCGCCTCACCGGCATCCCCGCCTTGTTCGAAGAGCTGGAGCGGGAGATCGGCTGAGGGAGGCTGGACGTTGCCGCCTTTTTGAGGGAGGAAGAGGGCTATGCAGTTCCTGAAAACCCTGTTCTGGGTCGTGCTCGCGATCGTCCTCGTGCTGTTCGCCAAGGCGAACTGGACGCAGGTGACGCTCAATCTGTGGGGCGGGCTCCAGATGGACGCCAAGCTCCCGGTCCTCGTCCTCCTCGCCTTTCTGATCGGCTTCCTGCCGACCTTCCTGATCCTGCGCGGCCGGATCTGGACCCTGAAGCGCCGCCTCGAAGCGACCGGCCCGGTGACGGTGGCCAACGTCCCCGGCGGCGCCGCGGCGTCCAACGCCGCCGCGCCCGCTCCGCCGCGGAGCGAAGAGGAGCGGCTGGCGACGGACCAGAAGGTCTGGCCCGCGTGAGCGGGAGCCCGATCTACGTCGCCATCGACACGCCGGACCTGGAGCGCGCAAAGCTCATCGCCGAGAAGGTCAGGCGCCACGTCGGGGGCCTCAAGCTCGGCCTCGAATTCTTCTGCGCCAACGGCCGCCAGGGGATCCGCGAAATGGCGGACCTCGGCCTGCCGCTCTTCCTCGATTTGAAGCTCCACGATATCCCAAACACGGTCGCGAAAGCCGTGCAGGCGCTCCGCCCGCTGGAGCCAGCCATCCTCACCGTCCACGCCGCCGGCGGCCGGGCGATGATGGAAGACGCCAAGGCCGCCGCGCCCACCGGCACCAAGGTCGTGGCGGTGACGGTCCTGACCAGCCTCGACGGCGCGGACCTGCGCTCGATCGGCGCCGAGGGCGACCCGCACGCGCAGGTCGAGCGCCTCACCGCGCTGGCGCGGGAAGCGGGGCTGGACGGCGTCGTCTGCTCGGGCGCCGAAGTGGGCGCCGCGCACAAGCTGTGGCCGGGCGGCTTCTTCGTCGTCCCGGGCGTGCGGCCCGCCGGCGGATCAGTGGGCGACCAGAAGCGAGTCGTGACCCCTAGGGCGGCGCTGGACGCGGGCGCTTCGGTGCTGGTGATCGGGCGGCCGATCACGCTGGCGGAAGACCCGGATCAAGCTGCGCGGGACATCGAAGCGACGCTTTAAGATCCGCCCCGCTTGCGGGGAGGGGGACCGCACGAAGTGCGGTGGAGGGGGGTCTCCACCCGGCACAGCGTGGGTCTCGGAGCCCCCTCCACCATGCTTCGCATGGTCCCCCTCCCCGTCCCGGGGAGGAGCCAAGTGCTAGACACCCCCCGCCCCCGCGTCCTATCGCGCGGCCAAGGAGACACCCCCGATGAGCTGGCTGAACCGCGTCCGCAACTCCATCCCGTTCCTGCCGAAGCGCGAGACGCCCGAGAACCTCTGGCACAAATGCCGGGAATGCGACGCCATGGTCTTCACCAAGGAATGGGAGGAGAATCTCTCCGTCTGCCCGCGCTGCAACCACCATGGCCGGATCGGCCCGCGCACCCGCTTCGACCAGCTCATGGACCCGGGCTACACCATCTTGCCCCCGCCCCAGGTGCGCGAGGATCCGCTGAAGTTCCGCGACTCGAAGCGCTACACCGACCGGATCAAGGCCGCCCGAACCGCGACCGGGGAGCCCGACGCACTGATGAACGCGCGCGGGACGGTGGGCGGCGAGCGCGTCGTCGTCGGCGTCCAGGACTTCGCCTTCATGGGCGGCTCCATGGGTCTCGGGGTCGGCGCCGCCTTCGTGGCGGGCGCCCGCGCCGCGATCGCCGACCGCTCCGCCTACGTGATCCTCACCGCGGCCGGCGGCGCACGCATGCAGGAGGGCATTCTTTCCCTGATGCAAATGCCCAAGACGACCGTCGCCATCGCGGAGCTCAAGGAAGCGGGCCTCCCCTACATCGTCGTGCTGACCGATCCGACGACGGGCGGAGTCACCGCTTCCTATGCGATGCTGGGCGACCTCCACATCGCCGAGCCCGGCGCCCTCATCGGCTTTGCCGGCCAGCGCGTCATCGAGTCGACCATCCGCGAGAAGCTTCCCGAAGGCTTCCAGCGCGCCGAATATCTCCTCGAGCACGGCATGGTGGACATGGTGGTGAGCCGCCACGAGCTGAAGCAGCGCCTCGCGCAATTGCTGTCGTATCTGACCCCCGAGAGGAAGGCAGCGGCGTGACCTGCATCCTCCCCATC
>DASWMS010000052.1:0-1955 GCA_036399655.1 Allosphingosinicella sp.
AATCGGAAGCCGCAACCATAGATGATCCTGCTCGTCGATGATGATGAAGAGGTCCGCGCGACCATTCGCCGGAGCCTCGCCGAGCTCGGCTATCCCGTTCGGGAGGCGGAGAGCGGGGAAGCCGCGCTCGCCGTGCTTGCCGAGGAGCGGCCGATGCTCGTCATCCTCGACTATGTCATGCCCGGCATGGACGGGGCGGAGACGGCGAAGGCCATCGCCGAGATCGATCCGGAGCTCCCCGTCGTCTTCTCCACCGGCCATTCGGCGCTGCGCGCGCTGAGGACGGCCGCGGGCGAGGGCGCGGCGGTGCTCGAAAAGCCGTTCACCCTCACCGAGCTCGACCAGCTCCTCAAGGAGCGTATCGAGGGCGCCCGGCGGGCGCGCACCGCCTGAGCGGGGCCTCAGTCCGGTAGCGGCGCCGATGGCGCGTCGGCGAACCTCTTGCCCATGAACAGCTTGAACAGCAGGAAGGCCGCGCCCGACACGGCTGCGAAGGCGGCGTGGAGCAGCCAGAAGCTCACGCTGTCCATCGCCGAATAGAGGCCGCCGACCCAGCCGACCATCGAATTGCCCGCGAAGAAGGCGAGGTAATAGAGGCCGATCACCGTGGCGTTGATCGCCCGCGGCGCGAGCTTGGCGAACAAAGCCAGGCTCACCGGCAGCATGTGCGCGAAGCCGATCGAATTCACGAAATGGAACATGACCGGCCAGAACAGGCCGATCTTCTCCCCGTCCGCAGTGGTCGCCGCCGCCGCGACGAGGCAGAGCATCCCGCCGATCGAGAAGGCCGATCCGATGATGATCTTGGTGAGTTCGTCCGGCTCCCGGCGGCGCTTGCCGTACCAGCGGTAGAAGAGGGCGATGAGGGCGATGAAGGAGACGCTGACCACCGCGTCAAGGGTCACGAGCCAAGTGGTCGGGAGCTTCTCGCCCATGAAGACGAGGTCGAACTGCTGATCGCCCCAGACGAGATAGGCGTTGAAGATCTGGTTGTTGGGGACGAGCGCCAGCGCCATCACCGGAATGAGCAGGACGAGCGCGATCGTGGCCGGCCAGTCGGAACGCTGCATCTTCGGCCGCGCCGCCCGCGCCGCCTTGTCGGCGACGTCGAAATGCTCCCTCGGCAGGTGCTTCTGCCCGGCAAGGTAGATGGCGAGGGCGACCAGCATGCCGACGCCCGCCGATCCGAAGCCCCAGTGCCAGCCGATCTTCTCGCCGAGCGTGCCGACGATCAGCGGCGCGGCGATGACGCCGCCGTTGATCCCGAGATAATAGATCTGGAAGGCATCGGCGCGCCTGAGGTCCTCCGGCTTGTAGAGAGAGCCGACCTGGCTCGCCAGATTGCCCTTGAACAGGCCCGAGCCGATGATGAGGCAGAGGAGGGCGAGCAGGAACGCGGCCTCGAACGCCATCAGGAAATGGCCCGCCGCCATGGTGACGGCGCCGATGAGGACGGTGCGGCGCTTGCCGAGCACGCGGTCGGCCAGGAAGCCGCCGAGGATCGGGGTCAAATAGACGCAGGCGAAATAGGTCCCGACGATGGCGGAGGCGAGCGGCTGGCCGTCGATGCCGCCGTAGAAGCCGCGCAGAGTTTCGAACCCCGCCACGCCGCCGATATTCTCCGGCTTCAGCAGATGGTTCACGAGGTAGAGGACCAGGAGCGCCTGCATGCCGTAATAGGAGAAGCGCTCGAACGCCTCGCAGAAGGCGAGATAGCCGAGACCCTTAGGGTGGCCGAGAAAGGCGCGATCGTCGCGGTTCGCGACGATGTCGAGCTCGGGCGTGGCTTCGGCTGCGGTCATGGTCCCTCCCCGGATCAGGCGGGGGAAAGCTAGCGGATCGTTTCGGCGGCACCAGCGAAATCCGCGCGCACTGTCCGCCTGCAACCAACTTTGTTACGGTGCGGCAATGCTAGGCGGGGGGAGGCGCTGGAAATGACCGGCTGGTCGATCGTG
>DASWMS010000053.1:0-29310 GCA_036399655.1 Allosphingosinicella sp.
AGCCGGACCCGCCGGCTGGTGCGCTCCAGCAGCCTGACACCGAGTTCTGCCTCGAGCGCCCGCATCTGCTGGCTCAAGGGCGGCTGCGAGATGCCGAGGCGCTTGGCGGCCCGGCCGAAATGCAGCTCCTCGGCGAGCATCGCCAGGATCCTCAGCTCGCGTACCCTCATTGCGCCCCTCCGGACTCCGCTTCGCCTGCGATCGTTCCGCACCTAACCCGCATGCGCGATCCGTCATAATGAAATCATTATCACATGGGCTTAAATGGATGGCTTTTCCAAAGCGCCCCGCCGGCTGACAAAAGCCTCGTTGAACAGGCCGCGCTTCGGCAATCCCGCACGGGGCGCGGCACCGATCTTGTCAACGCGGAGGGTAACCAAATGAAGTTCGTCCTGAAAATCGCCGCGCTCGCAACGGCTTGCATCACGTCCGCCGCGCCTGCCGCCGCGCAGGACAGCGTCAGCCGCACGGTTCGCTACGACGACCTGCAGCTCAATACGGACCAGGGCGCCGCCGAGCTCGCCCGGCGGATCGAACGTGCCGGCCGCCGCGCCTGCGGCGAGCCTGCCGACGCTTCGCTGTTCGAGGCGAACGCCGTCGCATCCTGCCGCAGGCAGGCCGTCGCGGCCGCCGCCGCGGGCCGCGACAATGTGCTGGCCGACTCGCGCTTGACGCGGCTGCAGACCGCGACCGGGCAGGCTGCCGCCCGCGATGGAGGCTAAGCGAAAGGGACGTCCACCCGGGCAGATGACCAGCCGCCGCGAGCAGGTCCTCGCCCACGTCCAGCGGCTGATCGAAGGTGGCGAAGCCTTGTCGCCATCCGAGATCAGCCGCGCGCTCGGCCTTCATAATCACGCGGCGGCGATCCGCATCGTGCAGGACCTTCGGCGCATGGGGAAGCTTCCCCCGGACGCCTGACGGCTTTCGATCCGCCTACGGAGGCGGTCGCGCGGAGGCGCCTCATGAGGAACCTGCCCGGCATGACGGCTCTGATCGAGGCAGCCGCGATCGTGACGGCCGCCCTGGTGCTCGGCGCCATCAGCGCGATCGGCGCTTTGTTGTGAAGGTGGGGCCGCTCGCCCCTAGCCGCCGCAGCCCCGCGCCGCTTCGCGGGCTTCGACAGCGATACGATCGGCGATCGCCTCGTCCATCGGGCCGAACAAGGCATGTTCTCCGAGGCTGTGGCCCCGCGCCGGATGGACCGTCACGATCGCACGGGCGCCGAGATGCGTTCGCGCCGCAGCCGCTTCGTTGTGCGGCGGCGTCTGGGAGTCGATCTCCCCGTAATGAAGGTAGACCGGCACGTTCCAGCGCGCGAGCCGGCCGCCCACAGGCTGCGCGTCCGTGAACCAGCTCTTCCACCAGCTCGCGCGCGCCATCGGCGTCGTTGCATTTGGGTAAGGCGCGGCGTCGTCCAGCGCCAAAGCGGCCTGCCGCTGCTGTTCGTACAAGGCCGCCTGCGCCCGGCCGACCGCCTCGAGATCCGCCGCGCCCCATGCGCCGCTCGGATGCTTGAGCGGCTCGATGAGGTCGAACGCGGACGACGGGGTCTTGCGCCAGTTGCGCTCCACTTCGGCGGTCGTGATCCTTCCGTCGCCGTCTTCGTCCATGTGCCGCAGCGAGTAGACGTCGCGCTCCGACATTTGCCAGCGGAGCAGTTCGATTGGCGAACGCATCGGCGCGCCGATCGCGAACACCGCCGCGGGTGGCGGTGCGCCGGAGTCCGCGAGCCGCGCGATGTTCATCACGCCTTCCGAATGGCCCAGGAGGATCACGCAGCGCGCGCCGAGACCGGACGGCGAGCGCGCCCAATCGTAGACGGCGCGCAGATCCTCGCGCTGTGTCTCGACGGTGGATGTGCCGCTCACCGACGCATTCAGCATTCCCGCGCCGGCGACGCCGTGGTTCACGCCGCGGCGGTCGTACCGGACGACGGCGAGCCCGCGTGCCGTCATTCGCCCGGCAAGGTCCTTGAACAGCAGGTCGCGCGGCGTGTTGCCGCGGCCGAAACGCACGTCGCGGTCGAACAGGCCGGTGCCGGCCGTCATCACCACGACGGCGGCGGGGCGACCCTGGGGCAGGTCGGCCGCGCCGGTGATGGGCGTTCCGTCGGCCGATTGGACCGCCACCTCGCGCGATGCGCTCGGCGCCGGTGCCGCCACCGCTCCCTGCATTGCGACGAAAGCCAGGATCAACATCGCCGCACGCCCTCCAGCATCGTCCTGCTGCATGATGGCGCGGGGACCTCCGCGGGGCAAGCGGCACGCGTCGAGGTTCGTGCCGGCTGCGGCCTGCGCGGGTCCTGGACGTAGACTTCGACGCGCCTGTTCTGCGGCTCCGGGACGTCGTCCTGCGTCTCGACCATCGGGCAGCCCTCGCCGAAATGCTCCACCGTGGCCTGCGCGGCGAGACCTCGGCGCTCAGGTAAGCGGCGACGGCCTCGGCGCGCCTGCGCGACACCTCTCGATTGACGGAGGACGGGCCGGCCGTGTCGGCATGACCGTCCAGGGATAGCCGGCAATAAGCCGGGGCCTCATAGTGGGCCGCATAATGGTCGAGCATGGCCCGCCCCTGCGCGTCGATGCGCGTGCTGCCGGTCGCGAAATAGATGTGGGCGATACGGTCGATGATGATGGTGCCGCCGTCGGGTGTCCGCATCGAAGTGCAGGTTACGGCAGGCGCGGGTGCGGGCGCGGGCGGGAGCGCAGCCTGCGCCGAGGCCGCGAGCAGGTAAGCCAAGCCCGGCGCCGTCACAACCGTTCCTGCGGTTGCAGGAGAGGGAGCACTTAGCGCAACTCCATCGCATCGTCGGTCACCCGACCGAAGCCGAGCGTCAGCACGTCGCGGAAATAGTTCTGCGGCACCCGCCACGGCGCGCTCGCCCCCTGTTTCGGAAGTACGCCGTCGGCACGCGCGATGTAGCCCGAGCTGAAATCGAGCAGCGGCCGCCGCTCCACCTCGGCGCCTTGGAACCGCGGCATGCACACGCGGTACGCCCGGTCGTCCATGTAGCGGATGAGGCGGCACAGATAGCGCGCGGTGAGGTCGCATTTCAGCGTCCAGCTCGCATTGGTGTAGCCGAAGGCGAAGGCGAGGTTCGGCACGCCTTCCAGCATCATGCCCTTGTAGACGAGCCGTCCCGCCGTCTGCGCCGGCGCCTCGTCCACCTCGATCGCCACGCCGCCCATCAGCTTCACGACGAGGCCGGTGGCGGTCACCACGATGTCCGCCTCCACCTCCTCGCCGCCGGCAAGACGCAGGCCGGTGGGCGTGAACGTCTCGATCTCTCCCGTCGCGACCGAGGCCCGGCCGTTGCCGATCGCCTTGAACATGTCGCCGTCCGGCACCAGGCAGAGGCGCTGCTCCCACGGATTGTAGCGCGGCGCGAAATGACGCTCGACGTCATAGCCTTCGGGAAGCTCGTCGCGCGCCATCTCGATCAGCTTGTCGCGCGTCTTGCCGGGCCGCGCGCGGGCGAGGTTGAAGAACAGGCTGGCCAGGGCGACGTTCTTCAAGCGGGTCAGCGCCGCCCCGATCTTCGGCGCGAGCGCATCGCGCGACGGCCGCGAGACGACATAGCTCGGCGAACGCTGCACCATCGTCACGTGCGCCGCCGTCTCGGCCATCGCCGGCACCAAAGTCACCGCCGTCGCGCCGCTCCCGATCACCGCCACGCGCTTGCCCGCATGGTCGAGATCCTCCGGCCAATGCTGCGGATGAACGATGCGGCCCTCGAACGACTCCTCCCCCGGCCAGCGGGGGCGATAGCCCTGCCCGTAATCGTAATAGCCGCTGCACAGATAGAGGAAGGCGCAGGCGAAGGTCCGCCCCCCGTCTTCCGTCTCCGCTTCGACCGTCCAGCGCGCCTCCGCGCTCGACCAGCGCGCCGCGGTGACCCGGTGCCCGAAGCGGATGCGGCGGTCGATGCCGTATTCGCGCGCCGTTTCCTCGACATAGCCGCGAATGTCGGCGCCCTCGACGATCGCCCGCTCCCCGCGCCACGGGCGGAAGGGAAAGCCCAATGTGTACATGTCGCTGTCCGAGCGGATGCCGGGATAGCGGAACAGGTCCCACGTCCCGCCGATCCGCTCCCGCCCTTCGAGGATCGCCCAGCGCTTCCCCGGCAGCCGCTTCCCGACATGATAGGCGGCGTCGATCCCGGAAATGCCGGCGCCGACGATCAGGATGTCGAGATGTTCGGGAGCGGGAGGCTGCATCGCGCGACGCTAGAGGCTCCGGGCGTCTCGCCGCAAGCGGCGCGATTGCCGGGCGCCCGCCGTCCCTTTATGGGTCCGCCCCCAGCCGCCCGAGGAGCGACGATGGCCGAGCCGACCTTCCGCAAGATCCCGCACGAGCGCTTCCTCGAAGAGGTCGAGACCATCGCCCGGCTCCTCGAAACGGACGCCTGGGCACCGGACTTCCTCGTCGGCATCGGCCGTGGCGGCCTCGTCCCCGCGGTCTATCTGTCGCATCGCACCGGCCTCCCGCTCCTCACCGTCGACCACAGCACCGGCGATCATGGCTTCGGCGGCGAACTCCTCGACAAGGTCGCGGCCAAGATCGCGGCCGGGCTCAGGATTCTGATCGTCGACGACATCAACGACAGCGGCGGCACGATCAATTTCCTCCGTGCCGCGATCGAAGCCAAGGTCGACGCCCCCGAGCGCCTGCGCGTCGCCGTCCTCGTCCACAACGTCCGCTCGAAGGCGCGCGCCGAATATCACGGCAGCGAGATCGACCGCGACGAGGACAAGAGCTGGTACGTCTTCCCCTGGGAAGCAGTGGCGCCCCGCGCGTCGCTGGTCGAGGACGCCGCCGCCGTCCCCGAGCGTATCGCCTGAACGCCCGGGCCTGAGCCTCCCCACTGGCGCAAATCCGCCGTTTCTGGCAGCGGGGAAGCGCATCTAGCGAGAGGATCCGGGACCCGTGGATTTTGACCTTACGGAACGGCAGGCTTTTTACCGCGACCGGGTTCGCGAGTTCGTCGAGACTCGGATCCGCCCCAGGAACAAGGATTACAAGGCCGAGCTCGAGGCGGGCGACCGGTGGCAGCCGATCGACGTCATCGAGGAGTTGAAGCCCGAGGCGAAGGCGGCGGGGCTGTGGAACCTGTTCATGCCGCCGGGCCATGCGCTCAAGCATGTCGACGAGACGTTCGAATTCGAAGGGACGCAGCTCACCAACCTGGAATATGCGCTTTGCGCGGAGGAGATGGGTCGGGTTTCCTGGGCGTCCGAAGTGTTCAACTGCTCCGCGCCCGACACGGGCAACATGGAGGTGTTCCACCGCTACGGCACCCGCGAGCAGAAGGAGCAGTGGCTCCGTCCGCTGATGAACGGCGAGATTCGCTCCGCCTTTCTCATGACCGAGCCCGCCGTCGCATCCTCGGACGCGACCAACATCGAATGCGACATTCGGCGCGAGGGCGACGAGTACGTCCTGAACGGCCGAAAATGGTGGTCGTCGGGCGCCGGCGATCCGCGCTGCAAGGTCGCGATCGTCATGGGCAAGACCGACAAGGGCGCCGACCGCCACCGCCAGCAGTCGATGGTGCTCGTCCCCCTCGACGCGCCCGGCATCACCGTCGAACGCGCGCTCACCGTCTACGGCTACGACGATGCGCCGCACGGCCACATGGAGATCGAGCTCAGGGACGTCCGCATCCCCGCGACCAACATGCTGCTCGGCGAAGGGCGCGGCTTTGAGATTGCGCAGGGGCGCCTCGGGCCGGGCCGGATCCACCATTGCATGCGCACCATCGGCGCCGCCGAGGAAGCCTTGAAGGCGATGGTGAAGCGGCTCGGAACGCGCGTCGCCTTCGGCAAGAAGCTGATGGAGCATAGTATCTGGCACGAGCGGGTCGCCCGCGCCCGGATCGACATCGACATGTCGCGCCTCCTTTGCCTCAAGGCCGCCGACATGATGGACAAGGCCGGCAACAAGGCCGCGGCGGCCGAGATCGCGATGATCAAGGTCCAGGCGCCGAACATGGCGCTGCGAATCATCGACGACGCGGTGCAGGCGCATGGCGGCGCGGGCGTGAGCCAGGATTTCGAACTCGCCAAGAGCTGGGCCGGGATCCGCACGCTGCGCCTCGCCGACGGGCCGGACGAGGTGCACAACCGCGCCATCGCCCGCATCGAGTTTTCCAAGCATGCGGAGTGAGGGAGTGGGAGCGGTGGCCTTCCCTCCTTGTCATTCCCGCGAAAGCGGGAATCCAGACGAAGCTGGAGCCCCGCACCGCCGCCCGCTGGATTCCCGCTTTCGCGAGAATGACGGAAAGTGAAAGCCGCCGTCCTCCGCCAGCCAGGCACCGCTCTCACGCTCGAAGACGTCGCCGTCTCCAAGCCCGGCCCGCGCGAAATCCTGATCCGCACCCGCGCCTGCGGCGTCTGCCACTCGGACCTCCACTTCGCCGACGGCGCCTACCCGACGCCGCTGCCCGCCATCCCGGGCCATGAAGCCGCCGGGATCGTCGAAGCCGTCGGGGAGGACGTCACCGCGATGAAGCCGGGCGACCATGTCGTCACCTGCTTTTCCAACTTCTGCGGCCGCTGCGAATATTGCCTCACCGGCCGCCTGGCGCTGTGCACCGACGCCTCGACGAAGCGGAAGCGCGGCGGCGAGCCCCGCCTTTCCCTCGACGGAACGCCCGTCCACCAGCTCCTCAACGTCGCCGGTTTCGCCGAATTGCTCCTCGTCCACGAGAACGGCGCCGTCGCCATCGACCGCGACATGCCGTTCGACCGCGCCGCCTTGATGGGCTGCGCGGTCGTGACCGGCGCGGGCTCCGTCTTCAACACGGCGGGCGTGCGCCCCGGCGAGGACGTGGCGGTGATCGGCTGCGGCGGCATCGGCCTCGCAGCAATCAACGCCGCGAAAATCGCCGGCGCCCGCCGCATTGTCGCGATCGACCCGGTCCCCGCCAAGCGCGCGCTGGCGAGCCAGGTCGGCGCAACCCACAGCTTCGCGCCCGACGAGGAGCGCCTGAAAGAGCGCGTCGCGGAACTCACCAAGGGCGGCGTCGACCACGCCATCGAAGCCGTCGGCCGCATCTCGGCCGGCGAGCTTGCACTGTCACTCCTCCGCCGCGGCGGCACGGCGACTATCGTCGGCATGATGCCGCTCAACGAGCGCTTGTCGATGGGCGCGATGGACCTGCTCGCCGAAAAGAAGCTGCAAGGCTCGCTGATGGGCTCGAACCGCTTCCCCGTCGACATCCCGCGCCTCGTCGATTTCTACCTCGCCGGCCGCCTCGATCTCGATGCCCTCGTCGCCGAGCGGATCGGGCTGGAGGAGGTGAACGGCGCCATGGCGAAGCTGAGGAGCGGCGAGGCCGCCCGCTCCGTGATCGTATTCGAAGAATGATGAAGGGCGCTCACCTTCCCCTTCCGTCATTCCCGCGAAAGCGGGAATCCAGCGGGCGTTCGTCCCCGGCGGAGCGGGTGGAGAGTCAGGCTGGATTCCCGCTGTCGCGGGAATGACGGAGGAGTGAAGGAATGAGCTTGTTCGATCTGACCGGAAAGGTCGCCATCATCACCGGCTCGTCGCGCGGCATCGGCCGGGCGATCGCAGAAGCGATGGCGGACCAGGGCGCCAAGGTGGTGATCTCGAGCCGTAAGGAAGACGCCTGCCGGGTCGTCGCGGACTCGATCAACGAAAAGCATGGCGCCAGGGACGGAGGAGCCCGCGCCATCGTAATCCCCGCCTCCATCTCGTCGAAGGAAGCGCTCCAGCACCTCGTCGACGAGACGCGCCGCCAGCTCGGCCGCATCGACATCCTCGTCTGCAACGCTGCGTCCAATCCCTATTATGGCCCGATGGGCGGGATCACAGACGACCAGTTCAGGAAGATCCTCGAAAACAACGTCATCGCCAATCACTGGCTGATCCAGATGGTCGCGCCCGAGATGATCGAGCGCAAGGTCGGGTCGATCATCATCGTCAGCTCGATCGGCGGCCTCAAGGCATCCGCGGTGATCGGCGCCTACAACATCTCCAAGGCGGCCGATTTCCAGCTCGCCCGCAACCTCGCCGCCGAATTCGGCCCACACCAGGTCCGCGTCAACTGCATCGCGCCCGGCCTCATCCGCACCGATTTCGCGAAAGCGCTCTGGGAGAACCCCCAGACCCTCGCCGCCGTCACCATGCACACGCCCCTGCAGCGCATCGGCGAACCCCACGAAATCGCCGGCGCCGCCGTCTTCCTCGCAAGCGACGCATCGACCTTCGTCACCGGCCAAGCCATCGTCATCGACGGCGGCTCGACCACCGGCGTGGGGCTTTGACCATGCGCCGTCGGCCCCGCGAAAGCGGGGATCCAGGAACCTTCATCAAAGGCACGAACCTTCGAAAGCTGGATTCCCGCTTTCGCGGGAATGACGGAGTGAGACCATGAGACTCAAAGGAAAAGTCGCGATCGTCACGGGCGCCGCATCCGGCATCGGCAAGGCGACCGCCGCGCGGTTCCGGGCGGAAGGCGCGCACGTCATCGCGGCCGACCGCACCGAAGCGGAGGGCGTGGTCGCCGCCGACGCGGGCGCGGAGGACCATGTGAAGGCGCTGGTCGAAGGCGCGCTCTCCGAGCACGGCCGCCTCGACATCTTCTTCGCCAATGCCGGCATCTCGGGCGGCCTCGCCTCGATCTTCGAACAAAGCGTCGAGGACTGGCAGGAGATCGTCCGCGTCAACCTCGTCGGCCCGTGGCTCGCGATCAAGCATGGGGCGCCTGCGATGAAGAAAGGCGGCGGCGGCTCGATCATCTGCACGGCGAGCGTTGCGGGCCTTCGTGCCGGCGCGGGTGGGCCGGCTTATTCCTCGTCCAAGGCCGGCGTCATCCGCCTCGTCCAGGTCGCGGCGACGCAGCTTGCGGGCTCCAACATCCGGGTCAACGCCATCTGCCCGGGCCTCATTGAGACCGGCATGACCAAGGGCCTCTACGACATGGCCCGCTCCGCCGGAAAGGAAGACCAGATCGGTCACCTCAATCCGATGAAGCGCGGCGGCGAACCAGACGAGATCGCCAAGGCCGCGCTCTTCCTCGCCTCGGACGACGCAAGCTATGTCAACGGCCACGCCCTCGTCGTCGACGGCGGCCTGTCGGCAAGCCACCCCTTCTACCGCCAGGAATATGGAAGGACGTCGTTCTAGGGCGTCACTCTAGAAGCTGATCGGCGCGGCAGCGTCGCCAGATAATCCATGATCTGCCCGCCCAGCATCTCGCCAGCGGGCGAGCTGAAGTTGGAGAGGACGACGACCGACCACTCCCGGTCGGGCGTCGTGAAGACGGACGTCGAGACCCCGGCATTGCCGCCGCCGCCGGAGTGGCCGAAGAATGCGGGCTCCGCGCCGGCGCCGCGCGCCATGAAGCCGAGTGCGACGGAGAGGTTGCGCCCCATGCGCCGCCGGTCGCCCCACATGGCCTGCAGCGTCTCGGGCCGGACCACCCGCCCGGCGGCGAGCGCGTCGACCAGAGTCCACATGTCGCGCGCCGTCGACCAGGCGCCGCCCGCGGGACCGCCGCGAAAGCCGCCGTTGCGGCCGTCGTTCGGCGACCAGGCGCCGAGCCCGAGCGGGTCCTCCACTTCGTCCTTGATCCAGCCGACGGCGGCGCCAGCGGGCCGCCCCTGGCCGTCGCCGAAGCGCGTGCTCGCCATGCCGAGCGGGCGCGTCACCTCGCGCTCGACGAAGTCGTAATAGCTCACACCGCTCGCCGCCTCGATCGCCGCCGCGAGGATCAGGTAGTTCGCATTGCTGTACGCGGCCCGCCCCTCCGGCGCCCGCTCCGCTGCCCGACCAGCGAGGAGAGGCAGCAATTCGCTCGCGCGGATGTGGCGTGCGATGATCGGATCCTGCTCCGTCTCGGAGAAATATTCGCCGTAGCTCACCCGGTGCCCCAGAAGGTCGCTAAGGGTCACACCGTCGGCGCCGGGCGCGGAGGCGAGGGCCGGCACCGCGTCCGACACCCTGGTGTCGAGGCGGAGCTTGCCCTGGTCGATCAGCCGGCCGACCGCCGCGCTCGTGAGCATCTTGCTCGCCGAGGCGGTGGTGAACAACGTCGCCGGAGTAGCGCGGACGTCCGGCCCGCGCCGGGCGAGTCCGTAGGCGCTCTCCAGGACCGGCGTGCCGCGATGGGCGATCAGCACCGCACCGGAGAAGCGTTCCTGCCCTGCGCGCCACTCGATCTCGCGCGCGATCGCCTGCACGGCTTCTTCCGGAGTCGCTGCGGCCGGCGGCCAGACGGGAGCGCCGTCGCCCCGGACCAGCGGGTTGCGCATCATCTCGAAGCCCATGATCTTGCCGCCCTCGACGCCGATCATGCCCTGCACGGGAACGCCGCCGCGCGCGGTGCGGCCCTCGAAGAAGAAGGCCTCGCGCTCTGGTTGCCAGTCCGTGATCTCGACCGCGCCGCTCTGCCGCGTCAGCGCGAGCAGCCGCGTCAGCGTTCGCTCCCGCGGCTCGAACCGCACCGATTCGGGCGAGAACGCCTCTTCGAAGAAGGCCCGCGCGCGCGCCTCGTCGCCGGCGCCGATCACGTCCACCAGCCTGCGGGCGAGCGCCTCCGCCTGCGGGTTGGATGCGGGCGCTGCCGGCGGCGCGGCCGGCCTGGGCTGGGCCGGCTGTGCGGGGGAGGGCGCGGGAGCGGCCGCGAGCGCGGCGCTGGCGAAGAGAGCCATCAGCATGTCCGTGTCCTTCTGACCAAGGTGTGTTGCTCGTATCATACACCGGCACCGGCTGCAAGAGGCTGGCTCGGGCGGGGAGTTGACGTTTACGTAAAGCAGCGCCTATCCGCAGCACGATCCCAAGCCTCGGAGACCGCGCGCATGACCTCCCCGATCTCGACCAGCCGCCACGGCGACGTCCTCATCGTCACCTCGAACAACCCTCCGGTGAACGCGCTCGGCATCGCGGTGCGCGAGGGACTCGTCGCCGCGATGGACGAAGCCGACGGGGACGATGCGGTGAAGGCCGTTGTGATCATCTGCCAGGGGCAGACCTTCTTCGCCGGCGCCGACATCACCGAGTTCGGCAAGCCGATGCAGATGCCGATGCTGCCGATGGTGGTGGATCGGATCGAGGCCTGCACCAAGCCGGTCGTCGCCGCCATCCACGGCACGGCCTTCGGCGGCGGCCTCGAAGTGGCGCTCGCCTCGCATTACCGCGTGGCCGTTCCCTCGGCGAAGCTCGGCGTTCCCGAAGTGAAGCTCGGCCTCCTCCCCGGCGCGGGCGGCACCCAGCGCCTGCCGCGCGTGGCGGGCGTCCGCAAGGCGCTGGAGATGGCCGCTACCGGAAATCCGATCGGCGCCAAGGAGGCTTACGAGGTCGGCCTCGTCGACCGGCTGATCGAGGGCGACCTCCTCCAGCACGCCGTCGCTTATGCCGAGGAGGTCAAGGACACCCGCCCGATCCGCAAGAGCAGCGAGCTCGACGACAAGCTCGCCGAAGCCCGCGCGAACCCGGCCCTCTTCGACGAATTCCGCAAGGCGAACGCCCGCAAGTTCCGCGGCTTCGACGCGCCCGAATACAACGTCCGGGCGATCGAGGCGGCGGTGGCCAAGCCCTACCAGGAGGGCGTGCAGGACGAGCGCCGCCTGTTCATGGAGCTGATGAGCGGCACCCAGGCGCGCGCCCAGCAATATTTCTTCTTCGCCGAACGCAAGGCCGCGAAGATCGAGGGCCTTCCCGAAGGCACCGTGCCCCGCGACATCCGCAAGGTGGGCGTGATCGGCGCCGGCACGATGGGCGGCGGCATTTCGATGAATTTTCTCAGCGCCGGCATTCCGGTGACGATCGTCGAGCAGCAGCAGGAGGCGCTCGACCGCGGCGTCGGCGTCGTGCGCAAGAATTACGAAGCCTCCGCCGCCAAGGGCCGCTTCACCGCCGAACAGGTGGAAGGCGCGATGGGCCTCCTCAAGCCCACGCTCAGCCTCGAAGACCTTGCCGATTGCGACCTCGTCATCGAAGCGGTGTTCGAGAATATGGACGTGAAGAAGGAGGTGTTCGGCAAGCTCGACCGGATCTGCAAGCCGGGCGCGATCCTCGCCTCCAACACGTCCTACCTGAACGTCGACGAGATCGCCGCCTCCACCTCCCGGCCGGAGGACGTGGTCGGTCTCCACTTCTTCTCGCCGGCCAACGTCATGAAGCTGCTGGAAGTCGTGCGCGGCGCCAAGACCGCGCCGGACGTGCTGGTCACCGCCATGCAGCTCGCCAAGAAGATCCGCAAAGTCGCGGTGGTGGCGGGCGTCTGCTACGGCTTCATCGGCAACCGCATGCTGATCCCGCGCCAGACGCAGGCGATGCGGCTCCTTCTCGAAGGCGCGACTCCCGAGCAGGTCGACCGGGTCCATGTCGAATTCGGAATGCCGATGGGGCCGTTCCAGATGGCCGACCTCGCCGGAGTCGACATCGGCTGGCACCGAGATCCCTCCCGCATCGAAAACATCCGCGACGCGCTCTGCGCCATCGATCGCTGGGGCCAGAAGAAGGGCGCCGGCTTCTACGATTACGACGAGAAGCGCCGCCCCTCGCCTTCCCCGAAGGTGCAGGAGATCATCGAGCAGTTCCGCACCCGGGAGGGCGTGGAGGCGCGCGAGATCTCCGACCAGGAGATCGTCGAGCGCACGCTCTATACGATGGTGAACGAAGGCGCGCTGATTCTCGAGGGCGGATTCGCCCAGCGCGCCTCGGACATCGATGTGGTCTGGATCTACGGCTACGGCTGGCCCGTCTATCGAGGCGGCCCGATGTTCTGGGCCGATACGGAAGGCCTCCCCAAGATCCTCGAAGGCATTCGCCGCCAGCAGGACCGGCTCGGCGCCGACTTCCAGCTTTCGGAGCTGCTTGTCAGGAAGGCCGAAGCGGGCGAGAAGTTCACCCGCTGATCCGCGCCGGGGCAAAAGGCTCGCGGGCGCGGCGGCCGACAAGGAGCCGCTCATGCTCGCGATCCTCTCCGCCCTGCTCGCCGCACACGCCGCGCCGGCAGCGACGCCGACGCCGACGCCGTTTGCCGGGCGCACGGGACACGTCGTCAGGCTGCGCTGCCACATGATGGAGTGCGGCTGGCACCAGCCCCTTTCGATCGAGACGGTCCGCCGCGGCGCTGGCTGGGAGCTTCGGAAGGTCACGGCGAGGAACGGCCGGTCGGTCCACCGGTCGAGGATGCCGAGCCGCTACCGGCGCGGCCTCCAGATCGACTGGGACGCCGCGCCGCGCGAGGATTACGTGCTCTGCTCGCGCGCAGCGCCCGCCGCCATGTTCCGCAGCGATGACGGCACCTGGATCGCCCACCGCCTCGACTTCTTCGACATGTACGGCTTCGCTTACTCCTCGGCCTACATCTACCTGAACGCCTGCCACGGCCTCGGCCCCGAGACGCTCGGCAACGAGGCGCGGCTTCGCACGCTCGGCTATTCGGCGTCCGGCGAGACGCGGCAGCTGGAGCTCAGCGCGCCGGAGCAGATCCTCGAGCATCTGCCCCGCTGATCGTTCCGCTCTTCATCGCCGCGACGAAGGTCCGCAGAGCGCCGAGATCGCCTTTCTTCTCCGCGATCAGCCGCACGATCGCCGAGCCCGAGATGACGCCCGCCGCGCCGGCGTCCAGCGCTGCGTGGACATGCTCGGGCTTGGAGATGCCGAAGCCGAAGACGGGCGGAGGTGCGAGATTCTGCGCGAGGGTATTGAGCATGTCCCGATGGTCGAAGGACACCTCCTCGCCTACTCCCGTGACGCCGGAGCGGGCGACGCAATAGGTATAGCCTTCGCCCAATGTCGCGACGCGGCGGAGGGTGCCGTCCGGCGTGTTCTGGGCGGCGATCAGGACCGGCGCCACGCCGTTCGTGCGCGCCGCGTCGACGAACGGCGGCGCTTCGAAGACCGGCACGTCGGCGACGAGCACGCTGTCGACGCCCGCCTGCGCCGCCGCGCGGTAGAAGGCGTCGCGGCCGCGAGCGAGGACGAGGTTGGCGTAGGTAAGGATGCCGACGGGCACGTCCGGGTGGCGGGCGCGGAAATGGGCGAGGAGGCGGAAGCAGGCGGCCGGGGTAACGCCCGCCGCGAGTGCTCGGTCGGCGGCGGCCTGGATGACCGGGCCGTCGGCGATCGGGTCCGAGAAGGGAATGCCGACTTCGAGCATGTCGGCGCCGCCCTCCACGAGCGCGTCAAGGATCGCCGCACTCTCTTCTAGCCCCGGATCGCCGAGCATGACGAAGGCGCCGAACGCCCCTTCCCCCGCGGCTTCCAGGCGGGAGAACATCTGGTGGTAGCGGCTCATGCGCTCGGCCTCAGCAGGGTCTGGGCCTGGGTCACGTCCTTGTCTCCCCGGCCCGATAGGTTGACGACCAGCACGGTCTCCTCCTCGGCCGCGTCGGCCATCTTCAGCGCGTGGGCCAAAGCGTGGGCGCTTTCGAAGGCGCAGATGATCCCTTCCGACCGGGCGAGCAAAGCGAAGGCATCGAGCGCATCCCGGTCGGTGCAGCCGACATATTCCGCGCGGCCCGAATCCTTGAGATGCGCATGCTCCGGCCCGACAGCCGGGTAATCGAGCCCGGCCGAGACCGACCAGCTGTCGGCGATCTGCCCGTCCTGGTCCTGGAGAACGTAGGTTTCGGCGCCGTGGAGGATGCCGGGCCGGCCGCGGAGCAAGGTCGCGCCGTGCTCGGCGCCGTCGAGGCCCTTGCCCGCAGCCTCGACGCCGATCAGGCGCACGCCCTCGTCGCCGACAAAGTCCGAGAACATGCCCATCGCGTTGGAGCCGCCGCCGACGCAGGCGATCACCGCATCAGGCAGGCGCCCCTCCTCTTCGAGGATCTGCTCGCGCGCTTCCTTGCCGATGACGCGCTGATATTCGCGCACCATCAATGGGAAGGGATGCGGACCGGCGACGGTGCCGAGGAGATAATGGGTGTCGGCGAAGCTTGCGGTCCAATCCCGGAGCGCCTCGTTGACGGCGTCCTTCAAGGTCCGGCCGCCGCTTTCGACCGGGATCACTTCGGCGCCCATCAGCTCCATCCGGAACACGTTGAGCTGCTGCCGCTCGACATCGTGCGCGCCCATGTAGATGCGGGTCGGGATGCCGAACAGCGCGCCCGCCAGCGCCGTGGCAACGCCGTGCTGGCCCGCGCCGGTTTCGGCGATGATCCTTTTCTTGCCCATGCGCCGGGCGAGCAAAGCCTGGCCGAGCACCTGGTTGGTCTTGTGCGCGCCGCCGTGGAGAAGGTCCTCGCGCTTCAGATAGATGCGCGCCTTCGTGCCCGCGCCGAGACGGGCGCAGCGGGTAAGCGGGGTCGGCCGCCCGGCATATTTGGTGAGCAGAGCGTGGAGCTCGGCCTGGAACGCCTCATCCTCCTGCGCGGCGAGGAAGGCGGCTTCCAGCTCCTCGAGCGCGGGCATCAGAATTTCGGGGACATAGGCGCCGCCGAACGCGCCGAAGCGGCCGGAGGTCAGCATGGGAGGGGGCCTTTCAAGAGCAAACCGTCATCCCCGCGAAAACGGGGATCCAGAGCGGGGATGGAGGCCGCGCGGCAGGTGGAGGCTTCGTCTGGATTCCCGCTATCGCGGGAGTGACGGGAGTGGGTCATGCGCGCGGCTCCCGGCGGTCGGGGACCCGCAGGGCGTCGAAGAAGGCTTGCATCTTTGCTCGGTCCTTTCGTCCGGGCGCCGCTTCGACGCCGGAGCTGACGTCGAGGGCAAAAGCGCCGATGGCCGCGGCTTCGCGGGCATTGCCGGGGTCGAGTCCGCCGGCGAGGATGCCCTCGGCGAGTTCGGGCCGTCCCTGTACGCGCGACCAGTCAAAAGACCGGCCGGTCCCGCCGGAACGTCCGTTCACAGTCGTGTCGAACAGGATGCGGTCGCTGCCTTGGCGTGGCGCGGGCACGTCGTCGCCGACGGCGCCCGCCGCCCAGATTTCGGTTCCCGCCGGAAGGAGCGGGCGCAGGCCCTTGATATAGGCCGCGTCCTCGTCGCCGTGGAGCTGCACCGCATCGAGGCCGAGTGCACTTGCGCTTTGCGCGACCTGCATCAGCTTCTCGTTGCGGAACACGCCCACCGCCGCGAGCCCCGCGTCCGCAGCGGCGGCGGCGGCGGGCTGAGCCCGTTGCAGATCGAGCGCGCGCGGCGTGTTCGGGACCATGATCAGGCCCGCATAGGTGGCGCCGTGCGCCGCCGCCATCCGGACGTCCGCGGGGTCGGTCAGGCCGCAGACCTTGACCCGGCCGTAGGCGAGCGCGCGGGCGGCGGCCGCCGGGTCCTCGGCGCGCATCAGCGACGAGCCGACAAGGAAGGCGTCCGCGTGCGGGGCAAGGCGCTCCACGTCGGCGCGCGCCGAGATGCCGCTCTCGCTGACGAGCAGGCGGTCGGCTGGGACGAGCGATGCAAGCCGCTCCGTCACGGCGAGATCGACCTTTAGCGTCTTGAGATCGCGATTGTTGATGCCGACGATCGGGGCGCCGAGCGCGACGGCGCGGCGCACCTCGGCTTCGTCATGCGCCTCGACCAGCGCATCCATGCCGAGCCGCTGCGCCTCGCCCAGCATGGTCGCCGCCTCCGCGTCGCCAAGGACGGAGAGCATGACCAGCACGGCGTCGGCGCCGTGGAGACGCGCTTCGGCGATCTGGCGGGGATCAATCACGAAATCCTTGGCGAGGATGGGTCCGTCATAGACGCCGCGGACAGCGGCGAGATCGTCCAGCGAACCGCCGAAATAAGGCGAGTCCGTCAGCACGCTGATCGCGGCCGCCGAGGGCGCATAGGCGCGGGCGATCGCGGCGGGATCGGCACCGGCGCGGATCGCGCCGCCCGAGGGCGAAGCGCGCTTCACCTCCATGATGAAGCGGGCGCCCGGCCGCGCGAGCGCGGCACGCAGGCTCCGCCGGGTGGGCGCGGCCCGGGAGCGCAGATCGTCGAGGCTCACCCCCGCGAGGCGCGCGGCGACGTCGACGCGCTTTCTGGCGACGATCTCGCCGAGAACGCCCTCAGCCATTGGTCGCCTCGGCGAGACGCGCAAGGATGCGGAACGGCTCGCCCGAGGCGAGCGCGTCGGTGGCACGGGCGACGCCCTCCTTCAGATCCGATGCGACGCCTGCGGTCATCAGGAGGGCGCCGGCGTTGAACGCGACCGCCTCGATCTCCACGGGCTGGCCCTCGCCCTTCAGCAGCGCCGCCATCCGCGCGGCGTTCTCCGCCGGCCCGCCGCCTTTCAGGCTTTCGAGCGGCCGGCGCGGCAGTCCGGCCTCTTCGGGAACGATGGTGAGCGGCTCGAACGTTCCGTCCTTGACGCGGATCGCCTGCGTTTCGCCGTGGAGCGCCATTTCGTCGATCCCCGAGCCGTGGACCACGAGGGCGTTGCGGACGCCCAAAGAGGCGAGCGTGCGCGCGACCGGCTCCATGTGCCGCGCCTCGGCGACGCCGAGAAGCTGCACCTCGGGCTCGGCCGGATTGAGGCAGGGGCCCAGCAGGTTCATGATCGTGCGCACCTTGAGCGCGCGGCGAACGGGCGCGGCGTGGCGGAGGCCCGGATGGTAGAGCGGCGCGAGCAGGAAGCAGACGCCGGTTTCGTCCAGCGCGCGGCGCGAGACTTGCGCCGAGACATCCAGCTTCACGCCCAGTTGCTCCAGCACATCGGCCGAGCCGCAGGGCGATGTCACGGACCGGTTGCCGTGCTTGGCGACCGGCAGGCCCGCCGCCGCCGACACGAAGGCGACCGCCGTCGAGACGTTGATCAGCGACGATCCGTCGCCGCCGGTGCCGCACGTGTCGGCATAGAGATAGTCCGGCCGCTCGAAGGGCGCGTCGGCGGCGCGCAGCGCGCGGGCGGCGCCGATCATCTCCTCCGCCGTCTCGCCCTTGAAACGCAACGCGATCAGCATGGCGGCGATGGCAGGCTCCGGGAGGCGCCCTTCCACGATCTCGGTGAAAAGGAGCTCGGCTTCGGCTTCGGTCAGCGCTTCACCGGAATAGAGACCGGCGAGCGCGGCACCGGGCTCGCGCGCTGGGCGTGCTTCGGGCCCGATGCGGGCGAGATTGTCGTTGCGGTACATGATTGCGATCCTCGGGCGTGCGATGGGCAAGAAAAAACCCGCCGGGTTGCGGCGGGCCTTCGAAATGGAAAACTGACCTTTGAAGGGTAGTCACCATCGATGGGCGGGGGCCGCGGCGGATTGCATGTCGTGCCACCAAAGCCAGGCCTCAGCGCGCGCGCCCACGGCCGCGGGAGCGGCGGCCTGAACCGGGGAAAGGATCGCGTCGGCGTTCATCACGGCGCGCAACTCACAGATTTTGCTAAGGTTCGTCAACCCGGAATATCGTCTGGGCGTTAAGGGGGAGCGATGACGGCGGATCAACTGAGCATGTTCGGAGCGCCGGCGGCTGCCGGTCCGGAGGGGCTTGCCTACCGTCCGGAGCTGATCACGGCCGAGGAGGAAGCGGCGCTGGTGGACCGCTTCCGCGATCTTCCCTTCGCGCCGTTCGAGTTCCAGGGGTTCCTCGGCAAGCGCCGCACCGTTTCGTTCGGGATGCAGTACCGCTTCGACGGCTCGGGCCTCGCCCAAGCGGAGGCGATGCCGGAGTGGCTCCTCCCCCTGCGGGCCAGGGCGGCGGCGTTCGCGGGCCTCGCCGCCGACGATCTCGCCCACGCCCTGCTCATCGAATATGACGTCGGCGCCGGCCTCGGCTGGCACCGCGACCGGCCCGTTTTCGGCGACGTGGTGGGCGTCTCGCTCCTGTCCGAAGCACCGCTGCGCTTCCGCCGCAAGCAGGAAGGGAAGTGGCAGCGTCATGTGCTTCGGGCGGCCCCCCGCTCAGCCTACCTGCTGCGGGGAGCCGCCCGGACCGAGTGGGAGCACAGCCTCGCCCCCGTCGGCGCGCTCCGCTACTCGGCGACCTTCAGGACGTTGCGGTAACCCGGACCCTCACGAAAAGGGGGACGGTCCCCCCCGGAACCGTCCCCCACCCGCGCCCCTGAGGCGCCCCCCAGCGCCTCACGAAAACTCAGCTGTAGAAGATGTGCAGGCCGATCTTGTCCTGGCGGGCGAGGCGGCGGCCCCAGCTCGGACTGACATATTCGGCATGGTACCAGAGGACGTCGCTGTCGACGGCGCGGGCGGTGCCGGCCTGGGCGATGCGGGCGATGGCGACGGCGTTCTGCCATGCCGCGGACGAGCGGTCCGCCTCCGGGATGCGGCCGGTCGCGTTGACGAAGGAGAACTGCCAGGGCTGCTCGACGACTTCGCAGATCGTGTCGGGGTAGCGGCTGGAAGCGACGCGGTTCAGAACGACGCCGGCGACGGCGAGCTGGCCCTGGAGCTGTTCGCCGCGCGCTTCGAAATAGACGGCGCTGGCGAGGCAATCCTGCTCCTCGTCGTCGGTTTCGACGCGGGCGGCGGCGGCGACTTGCTGCTCCAAAGTGCCGGAGAAAGTGATGGAAGCGGTGACCGGTGCGGCGATGCCGGGAGCCGGGGCGCTGACGCCGGTGCCGATGGCCAGGGCGCAGCCGAAGGTCGCCACGGCAAGGGCCGCGGCACGAAACGTGCGGATCATTCGTCCTCGTTCTGTTGTGCGGTATGCCGATCCCCCGGATGCGCACCGCGCATCTCCGATCGAGCCCCCGTCTCGCTGGGCCGCCGGCTCCTTGAGCTCTCGGCGGCGCCTGCTTTCGCGTTTTCGCTCTCGCTGGAGTGTCCCTGACCCAAGCGGCGATTCGGCGCAACACGCGCCTGCCTTATTTAGGACGAAATGGTTAACGCCGCCGACGAGTTGAGGAACGAACGTAAAAAGATTGTAAATTCAGACGCTTGGGTTCGCCGGCGGCGGTCCCCGGGCCCTCAGCGAGGCGTTCGGCGAGGCGCAAAGCACTGGAATTACAATGCGATTCGCGGCGCGTGCGGGCTGAGCGGTGGGCTCGGGACCGCCCGCTCGCCGCAACCGAGGCAGGCTGCCGGAGGTCATGCAACGGATCGTTGACGATGCAGGCGGCCGGGGCGACTAGGCGGAGGAACGGCGGGAGGAGGAGGAGGCGTGGCAAAGTGGCTGATGAAGTCGGAAGCCGACAGCTACGGCTGGGACGACCTGGTACGGGACGGCGCCGCGCTCTGGGACGGCGTGCGCAACCCGGCGGCGCGGCTCTACCTCCGGGCGATGATGCCGGGCGACGAGGCCTTCTTCTACCATAGCGGCAAGGTCCGGGCGGTGGTCGGCATCATGCGGGTGACGGGCGCGGCGGTGCCGGATCCGAAGGACGGGGCCTGGGCGGCGGTCCCCGTGGCGCCGGTGCGGCCCCTCCTGGCGCCGGTGACGCTGACGGCGATCAAGGCGGAGCCGGCGCTGGCGGCGATGGAGCTGCTGCGCCAGTCTCGCCTCTCCGTCTCGCCGGTGCGCGAGGAGGAGTGGGCTGCGGTCCTCGCCCTTGCCGCCGCGGCTCCCGCACAAAGTTGAGCGCACCGCCTCCCCATCAGCCGGCCGACTTCCCCCGCTGCGCGGAGAGGAGGAAGAACGCGGCCGAGAGCAGCCAGGAGCTCGCCATCACCATGCTGAACGTCGCGCCGAGCCGGTCTACCGAAAAGCCGCCCGCCGCGATCAGCACCTGCGCCGCCCCGACCGCGAGCATCGCCGCCGCCATGCCCCCGGCCCGCAGCCGCGCCGCCACCGCGCCGGCGATCGCCAGCGGGACCAGCCCGAGAAACCAGAGATTGTAGCCATTGTCCTCGTCCCCGATCATGCCGACCGCGGCATTGACCCAGACGAGCGCGAAGCAGGAGAAGATGGCGAGCCCCGCGCCCGCCCGCCAAGCCCAGCTCGTCGACGCGCGCACGGCAAGCTCGATGCCGAGCCCCACCAGGCCGAACAGGATCGCGGCAAACAGGAAGTCCGCCGCGTCCCAATTCACCTCCCCGGTGAAGCGCATCGCCACCGCCGGCACGGCGAGCAAGGCCAGTGCCCCGCCCCAGCCGATCAGCCGCCACGGCATCCCGCCGCCCCGCCGTCCGTTCCCCTCAGCCATCGCGTTCATGTCGTTGGTCCCTTTCCGTTGAGCCCCCTCCTGCACCGCCCGGCCGGCGAAAGGCATGAGCGAAGGGTGAGCTTTCCCTGAAATGCGGCAGCGGACGGCAGCGGCCGCGCGCACTCGTGGTGCGGACGGGTCAAGCAGCGCCCCCACCGGCCTGCAGCGGCGCATCCGCCGTCACAGCCCCGCGCCCCCATTCTCCGCCGCCGCGCCGTCGCCCGCCTCCGCCGCCTCGCGCGCCGCCTGCCGCGCTTCGAAGGCGAGCAGCTCGGCCGGGACGTCCGCGCCGGCCAGCGTCCAATGCGGCTCGCCCGGCGAGAAGGGCACGAACTCCTCGTACATCGGCGGCTCGATCGCGTGATAGGGATCGTCGGAGCGGCAGAAGACCGAGTCCGGATCGTCCGCCGCCGCCTCCGCCGCCGCCTCGCCGCCTTTGTCGTGCGCCGCCTCGGCCTCCCGCGCCCGGGCCGCGCAGGCTTCGAGCGCCGCCGCGATCGCCGCCTCCGCCTCCGCGTCGAGCGCCACCCCCTCGAACCCGCCGAGCGTCGCCGCCGCCGAGTCCAGCCGCCCTCCCGCCGCCCCGGAACCGTCGCCCGCGCCGCTGATCACCGTCCGCACCGTCGTCGTCGAAGCCTCCGCCCGCGCCCCCGCGCCGGGCCCGGCGTCACCCTCGACCGCAAGCCCCGAGCCCGTCGAAGGGCGATCCCCCGCGCGCCCGCTCCCCTCCACCGCTAGCCCTGAGCCTGTCGAAGGGCGATCCCCAGCTCCCTGCGCCGCCGCCCCAGCGCTCGCGCTCGCCCGCGTGGAGAAATAGTTGATCGTCGTCCGCCGCCCGTTCGCATCCTCGCCATAGTGGCGGAGGCAGAACATCAGCAGCTTGTCGTTATAGACGCGCCGGAAGCCGATCATCTTGCCGGCGACGAAGACGGGCACGAGCTGCCCTTCGATCGCCCGCTGGAAGGCGATGTCCTTGAGGCGCTTCACCCCGAAGTCGAGCGCCGCGTCCCACGCCCGCCGGAACTCCTCCGCCCCCGGCGCCCGCCGCAGCGTATAGCAATTGGCCTGCGCCATATTGACCATCCGCGCCGCCCGGTCGACGCACCCCGTCTCCGCCAGCGCCTCGATGAACGCCTTCTGCCGCTCGGGCGTCCACCCGTCGTAGCGATACTTGCGAGGCACCGGCGTAAAGTCCGGGACCGGCTCCCTCTCCTCGCGCGGGACGAGCGTACGATTGCGCATTTCCGGTTCTCTCCGATTCGCTGACGAACCGGAAGGGTTAAGCACAGTGCCTGGGTTGTAGGAAAGAGGAAACCCGAGCGCAGCCAAGCGCCCGAGCGCAGCACCGCCGGCGGCAGAGCCGCCGCCGAAGCAGCGCGAAGAGAGCGCGCCGGCCGGCCAGCCTGCGCTCCAAAGCGAAGCGAGGACCGACAGGACTGACGTCACGGGCGGAGCCGCCCAAGGTTCCGGCGGTGCGAAGCACCGTTGGAAGGCGGCGCAGGGTTAACTCCCGTGACGGCCACCGCATTGGAGGATAAGTCTCCGGCAGCGGCCGGCGCGCCTAGTTGGAGAGCGACCTCAAGTCCCGGAACAGCTCAGCCGGCTCCACGCCCAGCGCTTCAGCGATGCGCACGATGTTGACGAGGCTGACGCTGTTCTCCCCGCGCTCGATCGCGCCGAAGTAGGAGCGGTCGATCCCGGACTTGAGCGCCACCTTCTCCTGGCTGAGCTTCTGCGCCTTGCGAAGCTTGCGCAGCCGCGCGCCGAAACAGCGTTTGACCTCCAGCTTGGCGTCGTCGTCCATCCCGCCATGATCGGCGCATTGCGGGATATAACTCCACGGGAAATATACCGGATTGGAGTGTCAGGACGTCCATAATGGAGTGTCGGCGTCGGCGCAGCCGAGCTGGAGCGTGACGAAATAGTCCTCCATCGCTTCCTTACCGGCGTCGGTGAGCGCCAGATTGGACACGCCGTCGCGCCGGGCATCCGCCTCGCGCGCCACCAGCCCGGCGGCGACGAACGCCTCAATCCAGCGCAGCGCCGTCGTGGACGGCACCCGCGCATCGCCCGCCAGTCCCGGCAACCTGACGGTCCGCGTCTCCAGCGAGGCGACGAACAGCTCCAGGAGCAGGCTCCACCCGGGACTGGCAAGGTCCATCCCCAGCCGCTCCGAACGCGCATACCGAGCCGCAAGCACCGCCCGAAGCTGCGCTGCCGTGATCCGCTCCCGAGCCGCCGCCTCGCGGCGCTGGCGCTCGTCGGCGGCGTAGCGGGTGAGCGTGGCGGAAAAGGCGCCGAGTTCGTCGCTCAGCTCCTCGAGAAAGGTCCGCCCGCTGCTGGCTTGCTCAGCACCCATGCTATTCGGATAGCGCAACTTCTGCGGGATATATACCTTGTTTTGAAAAGCGGCGAGCGATGCCGGCAGAGCCTCCTTCACCGGACCAGCCACATCCGTCGAGTGACACTGGGAGACGACTCCACGAAAAGCGATGATCCAGAGCGCGCCGCCACATACTATAGTTGATAAACTCTTCGGGCGGCGATGGCCATGTCTTTGTGCATGGACATGCGCAAGCTGGTCGGCCTCAACGCCGCGCGCCTCCGCAAGGAGGCAGGCCTGACGCAGGAGCAGCTCGCCGAGCGCTGCGGCCTCAGCCAGCAATATCTGAGCAAGCTGGAGCAGGGGAAACGGAACCCGACGGTGGTGACGCTTTACGAGATCGCGCAGGGGCTGGGCGTGAGCCATGTGGAGCTGGTGCGGCCGGAGTGAAGCGGAGCCACAAGGAAATTCCTGGAGCGCCATTGATACGAAAACCGTTGAAGACCGAATTGCATCATTGGTGGCCGCGCACTCTCTCAGAGCACTGGAGCGCAGCTGACGGAATGGTGTCCGTGATCCGGCCCACGGGGGAGGTCCTTCGAGCACCACCCGGAGCTTTCGGTGCCCTCACGAACGCGCATCACATGAAGCTGGGTGGCCCGTGGGACTCGACCTTCGAGCCTTTGTTCAACCAAGCAGATGGGGAAATAGCGGAATTCGTACGATGGCTGGCGACACTCGAAGCCTCAATCAGCGGCACCGAGAGGCCTATGATCGAGCGTATCATGCCACAGGAATTGCCTGCGGAGCGCCTGCGCCAGTTAGCGCGTATCACCGCGTCTCTCCTAGCTCGAAGCCCGAGCATTCGGCATTCGATTAGGCTCACTACTGAATACTACCGAGGCGAATTTGGCCTTTCGGATCCGAAGGCAGACAAGAATTTGATCGCCGCGAACCAGCGTGGTCTATACGACGCCTACCGGAAACGCATGGAGAGCAGCGGACGGTGGGCTGTCCTCTTCAGCGATGAAAGAGAGTTCATCGCAGGTGACGGCTTCCTGCACAACTTCCCAGCATCGCAGGACGGCATCAATTCTGGAAAGAAGCTCGTATTGCCGCTCCTGCCTACGGCAACGATCGTCTACATGTTGCCGATGCAGTATCCTAGCGAACCCCGCTTAGTGACACTTAGGACTGCGGCACCTGAGGTCGATATCCTGAACTCAATTGTACAGGTATACGCGAGCGACTTCCTATTTTTTCGCGATGATGAGCCGGTTCTGATCGAAGGTTTTAAGATCGGACGGCATCAAATCTACGAGTATCATGGTCATGAATGGCTCGATGGTCTTCTTGACGACTTGTCACAATATAATCTCTGGGGAGAGGCCGGGGCTGCCGGGACGAGCGGCCGTCGCCCTTATACAGAGTCTCTCAAGGGCAACCGTTGGCTAGAAAATTTTGTAACCGATGACGCTTAAGCAGTGGTGGAGGCGCAGCTCCGTCACCTTGCAAGATGACCGACGACACTCTGGCGGTTCTCTTTTTAGGGAGATCAGGAGAAACTTAGGCTCCGTCCCCTGAGGGAGGTCGGGGCGGCCACTTCTTCTGCATCTCTGGATCCATTTCTGACGCCGCGTTGGCGGCAGGCGATGAGGTACCCATCAGGCGCTGCAGGGAAGCTCTCCGCTCCAATTCGTTCAGGTTCCGAGCTTCGGCTATCGCATTTGGGAAATAAACCCGTCCAAAGTCGTCCTGGCGCAAACTTTTCGATAGACCTAGGTCATCTGCCATCTCGCGCAGCAGTTTTCGCAGCCGTTCTTCAACGACATGGCTTGGTATGCTGGGAGTATTCAGCGCATTCAGCAGTTCAGCCCAAGATTCGCGGACAAGAGGCGCCTGGCTGAAAGCTACATCGATCGAATTCAGAGCCTTGACCGAGTCTTCGCTGTAGATTTCAGCCCGACTCTGCATGATCGTTGAGAATACTTGTAACCTAAACCGGCGAGACTCCTGCTCACCTTCAGACTCCCGCCTAAGCCTTTCCGCAATAAGAGCGGCTGAACGAGGACCGCGCCACGCCGCGATCGCCGCTGCGATTGCCGCGACGGCGCTCAAAAAGGCGGCGAGAACAGCGGGGCTCGACCACCCGTCGCTCATCCCCCATCTCCAAGATTGCGTATCTTCTCCAGCTTCAGATTCACCGGTCCCAGCATAGTAGGAATTGTCGTAAACTCGGCCTCAAGGTCGGCTGGCCTTAGCTGGATCGGAACATCATACATGAGGCCGCCGGCTCCTGCGGTTGCGCCTTGAATGACAGTGCTCCCGCCCGGAATCTTTGCCCGAACGGTCCCAGTGAGTGTTCCGCTGTCGTCCTCGCTGTAAGTGCCGTCGAACATGGTTCCCATGGCATCAGATCCCGCAATCACGCCGTCGAGGAATACGAACATGGCAAACCCCTGCCCGTCAGAGCCCGTCATGTACGCGTTGTAGATGCCATTCCAAAAGCTAGTCACGCCCGGCCTCCTAGGGTGCATCGTATCTCCGGGGCTGCCGGGGGGCAATCCTACGCCCACCGACGACGCGCACGAACGCAAACGCCGTGAGCTGCCGCCGACAAGGAAGGATCGCCGCGTATCTCACATCGAGAAGCGGAAGCTGTACCCGGTAATTGGTTGAACTATTGATGCTTTCATTTTGCCGTCGAGCTGCTCTGCTAGCTCAAGCCTCGTCACACTAGCATCGAGCCGCGGTATGTCGACTGGATCACCATCGAAGTCGTGGATCGTGCGCAGAAGCGCATCCAGGCACTGGACTAGGAAGAGTTGATGCACCTGCGTCTGCAGGACTGCGATTGTAAGCACGAGCATCACCGTGATTCGCTGCCGGCGACCGAGCAACAGATCGTCGGAGAACGTTACCGACGGAATGCCAGTCTCGGACGCGTAGAGTAGCTGATTTCTAAGATTCGCCTCATCAGCAACGTACGCTCGAATATCTCGTACACCCTTTCCAACTGCTAAGGCGGCAAGCTCTTCGGAAAAATCGTGTGGCCTGAACGGTCCGCTTCGGTCCGACCACAAGGAAAAATTAAATGGCTCGTCCGGCGTCCCCCACAGTGGACGCTCAAGGCCGGCCTGCGACGCGATATCGATGGAGAGCTCAACACGTGGTGCCCCTTCCGTGCTCAGCGCGAGCGCCGGCATTGGGATGTTCTTTTCGACCATCTTGTCGGCAACTGCTGTGATGAAAGGCCAAATGGCGGACTTATGCTGATGCTGGCGCTCGCGAAGTCTATCAGCGTTTGGGTACTTTTGAGCTTTCAGAGCCCGTATTAGAGCAGTCGCGGCTTCTTCCTCGGCAGTAATCGCGCGAAACAACGACATCTCAGCATCAATCGGATGCAAAAGCCAAGCCTTCCGAAGATGGTTGAAAGCGCTCCGGCACGCATGCTTGACCCTGGGAGGGCTTAGCTTCTCGATTGCTTTCTCAAGATGCCGGTGCAAGCCCTCGATCGGCAGCTCAGCAGCGCGGTCTGCGGGCGGGATGAAGGCAGGTGCTAGTCGCCTCTTCGACATCCCTTAGCCTCCCAAACGCTGAAGTTCAGATGTTATGCCACTCTCAACGTCACAGCGAGTGATAGTGCGAGATGGCGCAGGGGTTAGCTGATCGCCCTCCTGGCGGTCGATCTCAGTCCGTTTCTTGCCCTGGTCTGTGGTCGCTGCACTCGCCGCTTCACCGCGCTTCGCGCGGCCCCTCCACCACCCTTCGGGTGGTCCCCCTCCCCGAGAAATTTCGGGGAGGAATTTAAGCCGCCTCGCTCCGCCTCGACGCCCGCTTGCGCTCATGGGGATCCAAGTGGCGTTTGCGGAGGCGAATAGACTTCGGAGTCACCTCCACCAGCTCGTCATCCTGGATATACGCGATCGCCTGCTCCAGCGTCAGGCGCTTGGGAGGCGTCAGGCGGATGGCGTCGTCTTTGCCGCCGCTGGCGCGGAAGTTGGTGAGCTGCTTGGTCTTCATCGGGTTGACTTCGAGGTCTTCCGGCTTCGCATTCTCGCCGATGATCATGCCTTCGTAGACCGGCTCCTGCGGGCCGACCATGAGGATGCCGCGCTCTTCGAGGGGGCCCAGCGCGTAGGTGACCGTTTCGCCCGAGCCGTTCGAGATGAGGACGCCGTTCTGGCGGCCCTCGATGCGGCCCTTATAGGGGCCGTAGCGCTCGAACATGCGGTTCATGATGCCGGTGCCGCGCGTGTCCGAGAGGAACTCGCCGTGATAGCCGATGAGGCCGCGCGACGGGCCGGAAAAGGTGATGCGGGTCTTGCCGCCGCCCGACGGGCGCATGTCGGTGAGCTCGGCCTTGCGCTGCGCCATCTTCTCGACGACCGTGCCGCTATGCTCGTCGTCGACGTCGATGACGACCTGCTCGTAGGGCTCCTCGCGTCCGTTCTCGCCGTCGCGGAAGAGGACGCGGGGGCGGGAGATGGTGAGCTCGAAGCCTTCGCGGCGCATGGTCTCGATGAGGACGCCAAGCTGGAGCTCGCCGCGGCCGGCGACTTCGAAGCTGTCCTTGTCGGCGCTTTCGGTGATCTTGAAGGAGACGTTGCCTTCCGCCTCGCGCTCCAGGCGGTCGCGGATCATGCGGCTCGTCACCTTGGTGCCTTCGCGGCCGGCCATGGGCGAATCGTTGACCGTGAAGGTCATCGCGAGCGTCGGGGGATCGATCTTCTGGGCGTGCAGCGGCTCGGTGACCGAGGGCTCGACGATCGAGTTGGAGACGGTCGCCTTGGTGAGGCCCGCGATCGCGACGATGTCGCCGGCGCCGGCTTCCTCGACGGGCACGCGCTCGATGCCGCGGAAGGCGAAGAGCTTGGTGGCGCGGCCTTCCTCGACGAGCTTGCCGTCGGCGTCGATCGACTTGATCGGCATGTTGACGCGCAGCTTGCCCGAGGCGATGCGGCCGGTCAGGACGCGGCCGACGAAATTGTCGCGGTCGAGGAGGGTGGCGAGCATCTTGAAGGGGCCGTCGGGATCGGCGTCGGGCTCGGGGATGTGCTTGAGGATCGTCTCGAACATGGGCGTCAAGTCGCCCGAGCGGACGTCGTCGGCGAGGCCGGCATAGCCGTTGCGGCCCGACGCGTAGAGGACGGGGAAATCGAGCTGCTCGTCATTGGCCTCGAGGCTGAGGAAGAGCTCGAAACATTCGTCGAGCACTTCGGCGGGGCGGGCGTCCGGGCGGTCGATCTTGTTGACGACGACGATGGGCTTGAGGCCGAGGGCGAGGGCCTTGCCGGTCACGAACTTGGTCTGCGGCATCGGGCCTTCGGCGGCATCGACGAGGAGGATGACGCCGTCGACCATGGACAGGATGCGCTCCACCTCGGCGCCGAAATCGGCGTGGCCAGGCGTGTCGACGATGTTGATGTGTGTGGTGACGCCGTCATGCTCCCATTCGACGCTGGTGCACTTGGCGAGGATGGTGATGCCGCGCTCTTTTTCGAGGTCGTTCGAATCCATCGCCCGCTCTTCCACGCGCTGGTTGTCGCGGAAGGTGCCCGACTGGCGGAACAGCTGGTCGACCAGGGTGGTCTTGCCGTGATCGACGTGCGCGATGATGGCCACGTTGCGGAGGCTCATGGGGATATAACTCTTTTAGGCGGGGGAATGGTTCCCGCCCCCCGTAGCGGGAATGCTGCGTTGCAACAAGTGGGGCGGCCAACGCTTCGGCGCGAAGGGCGGGCCGGGCGGCTGAAAGGCGGCTCAGCGCCGGGGCGGATAGACCGGCGGCGGCGGGTCGTCGTCGGGCAGCACCCAATGGACGCGCTGGGTACGAACCGCGCTGACCGGATTGCCGTTCGCGTCGGTCGCCGGTTGCCGGTAGAACAGCCGCCGCTCGACGAGGGCGCAGGTCGGCCGGTCGAGCGCGGGATGGCCGCTCGAAACCGTGACGACGCAGCTGTGCACGCGTCCGTCCGGTCCGATCGTGTAGCTC
>DASWMS010000054.1:0-31787 GCA_036399655.1 Allosphingosinicella sp.
TCACGGCGGGCGGGGCGGTGATCACGTCGGCGCCGATCCTGGCGCTTTCGAGGACGTGGACCGGGTGACGGATGCTCGCGACCAGGATCTGCGTTCCGTAATCGTAATTGTCGTAGATGAGGCGGATGTCGGAGATGATCTGCATCCCGTCGAAGCCGATATCGTCGTGGCGGCCGACGAAGGGCGAGATGAAGGTCGCGCCCGCCTTGGCGGCGAGCAAAGCCTGGTTCGCGGTGAAGCAGAGGGTGACGTTCACCATCGTCCCTTCGGACGTCAGCGCCTTGCAGGTCTTGAGGCCGTCGATGGTCAGCGGCACCTTGATCGTGATGTTGTCCGCGATCTTCCGCAAGATCTCGGCCTCGCGCATCATGCCGGCATGGTCGAGCGCGACGACTTCGGCGGAGACCGGTCCCGGCACGATCTCGCAGATCTCGCGTACCACTTCGATGAAGTCCCGCCCAGCCTTGCTGACGAGGGACGGGTTGGTGGTGACTCCGTCGAGCAGCCCGGTTTCGGCGAGGTCGCGGATTTCGGCGGTGTCGGCGGTGTCGACGAAGAATTTCATGGGGCTGGCCTCGATTCGATGGGTTCGAGCGCCCCTATAGACGGAAACGGCGGGCGGCCGAACAGCCGCCCGCGTTCCGTGTCGGTCAGAAGCGGAAGCTGCCGGTCAGGCTCACGCCGTGGCTGGTGAACTTGTCGTCGCTGCGCTGGAAGTCGGTGCCGTTCGGATTGACGATGCGGAACGGGTTGGTGAGGCCGGCCGTGCCCGGCCCGGCCCGCACGACATAGTCGCCGGCGTCGATGCTGCGGTAGAGATACTGGAGGCCGAGCGAGAAATTGGAGCCGATGCGCTGCTCGACGCCGCCGCCGAACGTGTAGCCCCAGCCCTTCTCGTTGCCGTTGCCGGTGAAGCTGTTCGCCGTGTTGCTGGTCGTGAAGCTGTTGCGGATGCTGCCGCGGGCCACACCGCCGGTGCCGTAGATGAGGGCCGAGCCGGCCGCGATGCCGGCGCGGGCGCGCAGCGAGAAGACGTCCCGCAGCCTGCGCGTCATCGTGTAGCGCGCCGGCGTGGTGCTGAACGAGCTGACGCTGTCCTGAAGGCGCGAGCGGCTGTAATCGCCGACGACGCCGACGACGAAGCCGCCCATGTCGTAGTCGAACCCGGCATGGACGCCGTATTCGGTGCCGTCGCGGTCGTCGCGGCAGCCGGCGGCGGGCGTGGCGCCCCTAGCGGCGCCGCCGCAGAATCCCGGCGAAAAGGCGTTGGCGCCGCCCGAGGTGTTCACCGTCTCGCCGAAGGTGCCGTCGAGATTGGTGTCGAAGAGGATGGTTTCATCGTCGTCGCCCGGCTGGAAGCCGTGCCCGATCTGGCCGCCGACATAGACGCCGGTCCAGCTGGCGTCGTCCTGCGCGTAAGCGGGCGCGGCGAATAGCGTAGCGCCCGTCAGCGCGGCGGCGGAGATAAGTTTCAGCATCGGCAAAGTTCCTTGCGTAAATTGATCAAGTCGCAACGATGCCGATCGCCGATCTCTCCTCCTCCCGGACAATTCAGTTGGAGTGTTGCCGGCGGGTTACCGCAGAAATGAGGTATCAGCCGCCGAGTACGCCGAAGACGCCGATCAGCACCGGATCGTTCGTCGCGCGCGGATTGGCGCGGATCGCCGCTTCCTCGCGGCCGATGGCGCGGTAGATGCCGCGCGCGGCGCTTTCGCTGACGTGGCGCTGGATAGCCGCGAAATTCACGCCGGTCGCGGCGCGCACCACCTGGTTGAGGACGCCGTCGTCGAGCGAGCGCAGCGCGCTGCCCACGCCCGGGAACATGGCGTCGACGATCGCATCGCCCATCGCGGCCTCCAGAAAGTCCGTCGCCGCCGTCGGCCCGCCCCTTGCGAGAGCGACCGCATCGCCGAAGCTCATCGTCCTGATCCGGTCGTAGACGATCGGCGCGGCGACGTCGGCGGCATCGGCGGCGGCGCGGTTCATAAGCTGCAGGAGCTGGTTCTGGACGATGCCGGTGCCGAGCAGGGCCGAGGCGATGCCGCCGGCACGCTGGAGCTCGGGCGGCAGCGGGATTCGGGCCACCTCGTCCTGGAAGAAGCCGTTCTCCTGGAGGAGCCCGGCAAAGGCCCGCTGCGACGAGACGGTGAGCAGCCGCCGGATCGCGTCCACCATCCCGAAGCCGGGAATGGAGGTGCAGGCCGGCAGAGCGAGCAGGGGAAGGGTGCAGCAGGCGGCGAGCAGGGTGCGGCGGGAAAGCAACTGGTCCATGGTTTCACTCCGAACCGGGATGGGACGCACGGTGAAACGGCCGCGCTCCCCCTATGTTGCAGGCGGCGCCCGAAGGACCGCGGCCAGCGCGGCGCGCCACTGCGCCAGCCGCGCCTCCCGCACGTCGGGCGCCATGGCCGTCTCGAACCGTTCCACCGGCCCGCGCATCGACGCCGCTTCGTCCAGCGAGTCGAACATGCCGCAGCCGAGCCCGGCCAGCATCGCGGCGCCGAGCCCCGTCGTTTCGACGAAGCGCGGCCGCTCGACCGGAACATCGAGCATGTCGGCGAGGTCCTGCGCCATCCAGTCGTTGGCCGACATGCCGCCGTCGATCCTCAGCCGTTCCCAGGCCGCGCCGTCTGCAGCAAAGGCGCGCATGAGGTCGTGCGTCTGGTGCGCCATGGCCTCGAGGCTGGCGCGGACAACGTGCGCGCGCCCCGCCCCGAAGCTCAGCCCCGTGATCGCGCCGCGGGCGTCCGGCGCCCAGTGCGGCGCGCCGAGCCCGGCGAGGGCGGGAACGATGGCGACGCCGCCATTGTCCGCCACCGAACGGGCCAGCGTGTCGCACTCTCCGGCGGCGACGATCAGCCCGAGCGCGTCGCGCAGCCATTTGACGAGGCTCCCCGCAACGAAGACGGAGCCTTCGAGCGCATAGGCCGTCGCTCCGCCGATCCTCCAGGCGATCGTCGAGAGCAGCCGGTGGCGGCTGCGGGCCATCGCCGCGCCCGTGTGAGTGAGCACGAAGGCGCCGGTGCCGTAGGTCGCCTTGGTATCGCCCGGCGCGAAGCAGGCCTGGCCGATGGCGGCGGCCTGCTGGTCCCCGGCCATCCCGGCGATCGGGATTGCCCGGCCGAGATGCTCCGGCAGCGTCTCCCCGAGGACCGCAGCGCAGTCGACGATCTCCGGCAGTGAACCGGAGGGGACTCCGAACAGGTCGAGGAGCCCCACGTCCCAGCGGCCGGTGCGGATATCCATCAGCGCGGTCCGTGAAGCGTTGGTCGCGTCCGAAACATGGAGGCCGCCGGTCAGCTTGAAAACGAGCCAGCTCTCCACCGTTCCGACGCACAGGTCCTCGCCCGCCTCACGCAAAGCGGGCCAATGAGCGAGCGCCCAGGCGATCTTGGTCGCGCTGAAATAGGGATCGAGGAGCAGGCCCGTGCGCTCCTGCAGGCCCGGCTCCGCGCCCGCGTCGCGAAGGCGCGCGCAATGGTCCGCCGTCCGCCGGTCCTGCCAGACGATGGCCGGCGCGAGCGCGCGGCCGGTCCGCCGGCTCCAGAAGCAGATCGTCTCGCGCTGATTGGTGATACCGATCGCCGCGATGCGCGAGGCGCCGCCCGCCTGCATGACGACCGATCGGGCGCAGGCGAGGCTCGCCTCCCAGATCTCCTCCGCATCATGCTCGACCCAACCCGGCCGCGGATAATGCTGAACAAGCTCCTTTTGAGCGGTTCCGAGGCAAGCGCCCACCGCATCGAACAGCATCGCCCGGGTGCTGGTCGTGCCTTCGTCGATCACGAGGATATTGCCGCTCATTGGGCGAAAGTTGCACGCACAGGCCGCACTTTCCACCCGTCATTCCCGCGCAAGCGGGAATCCAGTGCGGCCATTCCCCCCGCGCCGCGTACCGCGCCCTCCCGCCGGTTTCCCGCTTTCGCGGGAATGACGTAGAGGGGCCGAATGGATCGGTTCGACCTTCTCGTGATCGGCGGCGGTATCAACGGGGCCGCGATCGCGCGAGATGCGGCCGGGCGGGGGCTTTCCGTGCTGCTCGTCGAGAAGGACGATCTCGCCGCCCATACCAGCTCGGCCTCCTCTAAGCTCGCGCATGGCGGGCTGCGCTACCTCGAGCGCTACGAATTCCGCCTCGTGCGCGAGTCCCTCGCGGAGCGCGAGACCCTGCTCCGCAACGCACCGCACATCGTCCGGCCGCTGCGCTTCATTCTCCCAGTCGCCGAGGGTATGCGGCCGCGCTGGGTGCTGAGGCTGGGGCTGCTCCTCTACGATCTCCTGGCGCTGCGCGGCAGCCTCCCCCGATCGGGCGGCGTCTCCCGCAACGACCCGGCCCGCGCGCCGCTGAAGGACGGGGCGAGCCGCCCACTCCTCTCATATTGGGACGCCTGGGCCGACGACGCCCGCCTCGTCGCCCTGAACGCGCTCGACGCTGCCGAGCGCAGCGCCGAGATCGCCGCGCGCACCGAGTTCCTCGCAGCCGTTCGCGAAGGCGGCGTCTGGCGCGCCTCGCTCTCAGGCGGCCGCGAGGTGACCACGCCGCTCATCGTCAACGCCGCGGGCCCCTGGGTCGCGGAGGTGCTCGGCCGCCGGATCGGCGAAGAAAGTGAAGCGCGCGCCCGGCTCGTGCGCGGCAGCCACATCGTCGTGCCCGCTTTGTGGGAGGGCGACCACGCCTACCTCCTCCAGCAGCCGGACGGGCGCGTCGTCTTCGCCCTCCCGTTCGAAGGGGCGACGATGATCGGCACCACCGATGTCCCCGCCTCCGGACCGGGCGACGCCGAGGCGAGCGCGGAAGAGGTCGGCTATCTCTGCGCCGCCGCGAACCTCTATTTCGAGCGCCGGACCTCCCCGGGCGACATCGTCTGGAGCTTCGCCGGCGTCCGCGCCCTTTGGGACGACGGCGCGGCCGACCCGGAGGACGTCACCCGCGACTACCGGCTGGAGCTGGAGGACGGCCTGCTCTCCGTCTTCGGCGGAAAGCTGACCACCGCGCGCGCCTTGGCGAGCGAAGCGCTCGACCGCCTCGGCATCTCCGGCCTCAAATTCACCCGCACGTCTCCGCTCCCGGGGGGCGACGTCATGCCGCCGTTCCTCGCCTGGCTCGACGAGGTCGCGGCGTGGATGGAGCCCGCGCTCCTCGCCCGCCTCTCGCGCGCCTACGGCACCCGGATGCGGGACATCGTCGGCGGCGCGGCGCGCATGCAGGATCTCGGCCGCCACCTCGGCGCCGGCCTGCACGAGGCGGAGCTGCGCTATTTGCGTGACACGGAGTTCGCACGCACCGCCGGCGACGTGCTCTGGCGCAGGACCAAGCTCGGCCTCCAGTTCACCGATGCGGAGCAGCGCGAACTGGAGCGATGGTTCGCCCGATCACGTCATCCCGGCGAAGGCCGGGATCTCAGCGGGTGAAGGCCTCAGCCGCCAATGGAGCGCTGCCCTTGCACAGCGCCCTCCGGTCCTGAGATCCCGGCCTTCGCCGGGATGACGGCCCTGCAATGAACGCCAGTGGCCGCGCCCTCACGGCCCCTCGTGCAGCGGGTCCGTGCCGTGCGGGGGAAACGCGTCTTCCGCCTCGCGGCTCCTGTCGGCTTCCGCTTCGATGCCGCTCTGGTCCTGGTGGGGCAGGTCTTCGTCTTTCGGTTTGTCCATGAATGGCCTCCTTGCCCGCCCAACGCACCCGCCGCCGGAACGGCTCCGCCCCGCGCGTGTTCAATGGGCCATGCCAGGCAGCGACATCACCGGCTGGACGCTCGACCGCAGGGAACGGGTCGAGCTCCTCCAGCAATTCCCGCCCAGGTACAAGAACGTCGTCGCCGATCATGTGACGCTGAAATTCGGCGCCGGCCAAGACGCGCCGGTGCCGGAGGAGACGGTCGGCGAGATCGTCGGGCGAGCGGACGACGGCAAGGGCGTCGAATGCATGGTCGTCCGGATCGGCGGGACGACCGACCGTCCGGACGGAAGCACCTATCACATCACCTGGTCGCTCGCCGACGGGCGCAAGGCGAAGGAATCGAACGACGTCCTGAAGGCGAAGGGCTGGGAGCCGATCGAGCTTCCCATGCCGGTGCAGCTCGCGCCCGGGCGGTGGCCGCGATGAGCCGGCAGCTCTACCTCGACTGCGACGGCGTCCTTGCCGATTTCGACAAGGGCGCGCAGGCGATCCTCGGCCTCCCGCCGCGCGCCTTCGAAAAGCGCCACGGCCTCGGCCGTTTCTGGGCGAAGCTCGCGAGCGCGCCCGATTTCTATTTCTCCCTGCCGCTGATGCCCGACGCGATGGAGCTTTACGACGCCGTGAAGCATCTGAATCCCGTCATCCTGACGGGTCTCCCGCGCGGCAATTGGGCGGCGGACCAGAAGGTGCGCTGGGCGGCGCAGCATTTCCCGGGCGTCCGCATCATCACGACGATGGCGAAGGACAAGCGCAACCACGCGAAATCCGGAGATGTCCTCGTCGACGACCAGGTGCGCCACCGGGATCGCTGGGAGGAGATCGGCGGCGTGTTCATCCAGCACAGAAGCGCCGCCGAGAGCATCGAAGCCCTGAAGGCGTATTTTCCGCTCTAAAATCCTCCCCGCTCGCGGGGAGGGGGACCGTCCGAAGGACGGTGGAGGGGGCTCGCCATCTGGCACAGTGCTGGTCTCGCAACCCCCTCCACCAGCCTGCGGCTGGTCCCCCTCCCCGTGCAGGGGAGGATGTCAGCTTGGATGCGCCTCCGCTTCAGCAGCGGTGCTTTG
Organism: Allosphingosinicella sp.; assembly: GCA_036399655.1. GTDB lineage: Bacteria > Pseudomonadota > Alphaproteobacteria > Sphingomonadales > Sphingomonadaceae > Allosphingosinicella. The sequence goes on from DASWMS010000054.1 coordinate 6,742, forward strand.
CTCGGGCTCGGCTGTGAGAACCGGCGCCGCCGGCGCGCTGCCCCTGCTCCGGCTCCACAGGAACAGCCCCACGCCGGCGGCCGCCGCAGCACCCGCCGCCGCCAGCGTCACGCCCGGATTGGTCCGTGCCCGCGTATAGCCGCTCGGGCGGATCCAGCTTCCCTGGTGGTCGCCGGTCACCTCTCCCTCCGATTGCCCGCTGAAGAGATTGTCGGTCGGCGTCGGGGCCTGCGATCCGATCTGCATCGGGTAGACGAATTTCTCGCCCACCATGTCCATGAGCCGCGGCAGGCGGCGGTTGAGCGCGCTCATCGTCACCGCGGCGCCGCCGACGAACAGGTCGCGCGACGGGTGGGCGGCCGCGTGGAGGATTGCAGAGGCGACCTCCTCGGGCGCGTAGACGGGCGGCGGGAACTTGGCTTCGCCCGTGGTGTAATTCCTGACGTGCTGCGGCATCGGCGTGCCGATCGAGGCTGGCTTGATGAGGGTTACCGAAACGGGGGCGCCGACGGCTTCGAGCTCCATGCGCAGCGCCTCGGTAAAGCCCTTCACGGCATGCTTCGAAGCCGAATAGATGCCCTGCAGCGGCAGCGCGTAATCGGAGGTCACCGAGCCGACGTTGATCACCGCGCCGCCGTCCGCCCTGAGATGCTCCACCGCGATTTCGGAGCCGTAGACCATCCCCCAGAAGTTCGTCTCGAAGAGCTGGCGCTTGTCGGCTTCCGGCACTTCGTCGATCCGGCCCCAGATGCCGACGCCGGCATTGTTCACCCACGTGTCGAAGCCGCCGAAGCGCTCCACCGCCGCCTGGGCGACCGCTTCCAGATCCTCGCGCTTCGTCACGTCCGCGACCACGAAGATGGCGTTGCCGCCGCTCATGATCCCGGCCTGCTTGGCCTGGTCCACCGCGCTGGTCAGCGCCTCGCGGGTACGGGCCGCGAGAACGACGTTGGCACCGGCCGCGCAGGCGGCGCGGGCGGTGGCGAGGCCGATCCCGCTCGAGGCGCCGGTGATGACGATGGTCTGCTCGGAAAGGGGCTTGAGCTGCATGGGTCGTGGCTCCGGAAGAATGTTCGTTCTTCGAACGGCGCTCGGCCCGCCTCGTTCCCCACCTCCTTTAGCCCATAAGGCCGCGAGACCCTGAACCTTATCGGCTCCGGTACGTTCTCCGCGCACCCCCTACCCAGTCCAACGGAGCGTATCTCTTATGATGCAGAGCAACGAGCACGACATCGGCGTCGTCAATACCCTGATCACCACCACGATCGACAGCGCGAACGGCTTCGAGCGCTCGGCCGAGGATGCGGACGTTCCGCAGTTCGTCGAGATGTTCCGTTCGTTCGCGGGCGAGCGCCGCCAAGTCGTCGGCATGCTCCAGGAGCATGTCAGGAAGCTCGGCGGCACGCCGAACGACGACGGTTCGCTGAAGGCCGACCTCCACCGCCGCTGGGTCGACCTGCGCGACGCCATCTCCAAGGGCGGAGACCAGGAGATCATCGAGGAAGTCGAGCGCGGCGAGGATTATCTCAAGGGCAAGTACGACACCGCGCTTGCCGACACCCAGCTTTCGCCCGAGACGATGGCGGTCATTCAGCAGGCCTATCAGTCGGTCCGCGCCGGCCACGACAAGGCGAGCGCGCTCAAGCATTCGATGCAGGGCACGTCCAGCACCACCACGGCCTAACAGCCGCACGCACCTGCCAAGGTGAAAGGCAGCGTCGCACCGCGGTGCGGCGCTGCTTTGCGTTGGGGCAAGGCACGTCGTCGGCACTGCACCCTCGCGCCTTCTCGTCATCTGCCGTGCGCTGCAAACCCGCCCTTCCACAGGCTCAGGGCTGGCGGTGGAATGTGCCCATTTCCCCCTGCTCGCACCCAATCCCGCCAGGGCTGAGCCTGTTGAAGCCCGGATTGCAGCGACGACGTTTGCAGGAACGACATGGCCGCAGGCGCACCCGCTTTTCCCCCTTCCCCGCCCCTGCGCTTCGGCTATGGCAATCGCGCCCATCCCTCCGAGGAGACCGAAGCCGATGCGCATTCAGACTGTCGCCGCCGCACTCGCGCTCAGCCTCGTCGGCGCCGCAGCCTCCACGGCCCAGCCTTCCTCCGCCCAGCCTTCCGCCCCGCCGCCGCCCACCGGCGTGCCCGGCCCCGCCCAGCAGGAGCAAATGACGGTAATCCATGCGGGCATGCTGCTCGACCGGCCCGGGCGCCCCCCGCGGCGGGGCGCCACGATCGTCGTGCGCGGCGGCCGGATCGAGCGGGTGGAGGACGGCTTCTCAGCCGTTCCGGCCGGCGCCCGCCTCATTGATCTGCGCGACCGCTTCGTCCTCCCCGGCGTTATCGACAGCCACGTCCACCTGACCTCCGACCGCGCCGGCGTTGAAGGCCAGCTCGCCGGCGTGACGGAATCGACGCCGCTTCGCGCCTTCGAAGCGCAATGGAACGCGCAGAAGACGCTACAGGCGGGCTTCACCACCGTTCGCAACCTCGGTTCCGAAGGCGGCGTGACGCTCGCCCTTCGCGACGCCATCGCCCGCGGCTGGACGACGGGCCCCAGGATCGTCGACGCAGGCTCAGGCATCTCGGCGACCACCGGGCACATGGATCCGACGCTCGGCATGCGTGAGGAATTCCATGAGGCGCTGAGCGCGAGCGCCACCACCTGCGACGGTCCCGACGAATGCCGCCGCGCGGTGCGCCGCCAGATCGCGCTCGGCGCGGACGTGATCAAGATCGCGACCACCGGCGGCGTCAACAGCCGCATCGGGCTTGGCCTGGGCGCCCAGATGTTCGAGGACGAAGTGCGCGCTCTGGTCCAGACCGCGCAGCTCTACGGCAAAAGGGTGGCCGTCCACGCCCACGGCGCCGACGGCGTGAACCTCGCGCTCCGAGCGGGCGCCAACTCCATCGAGCACGGCACGCTGATCGACGACGAGTCCATCCGCCTGTTCCGCTCGAGCGGCGCCTATCTCGTGCCGACGCTTTCCACCGTGAACGGTTATCTCGAGCGCCTCCGGACCAATCCGAACGCCTATACCGGCGAAGTCCGGCAGAAGATCGAATGGCGCATCTCGATCACCGGCCAGAACGTCCGCCGCGCCGTCCCCGCCGGCGTCCGCATCGCCTTCGGCACCGACGCCGGCGTCTCGATGCACGGCCGCAATGCCGACGAATTCCTGCTCATGGTCCAGCACGGCATGACGCCGATGCAGGCCATCGCGGCGGCAACCGTCAACGCCGCCGACCTCCTCGGCCTCGCGGGTGAAATCGGCACGATCGAAGCCGGCAAGGCGGCGGACATCGTCGCCGTCGCGGGCGACCCGCTGCAGGATGTCGGCGTGCTGCGCGACATGCGCTTCGTCATGCGCGCGGGGCGGGTGCATAGGGAAAACAGGTGAGCAGCGCTTCAAACCCGTTGGTGCTGAGTAGGGGCCGAGCTTGTCGAGGACCCGTATCGAAGCACCGCGCAGAAGTCCCTCGATACGCCATCTCGACAGGCTCGACGGCTACTCGGGACAAACGGATTGATGACATAAGCAAGGGAACTCCGTGATGCTGAACCTCGACCGCCGCCAGTTCCTGCTCGGCTCCGCCGCCGCGGGTGCCTTCGCCCTCTCCGGCTGCACCACCGCCGGTGCCGGCCGCGGCTCCCCGCAGCAGCGCGCCCGCGCGATCTACGACCAGATATTCGACCAGATGCTCCAGACCGCTCCGGAGCTCGCCACCGGCCTCGGCCTCGACACCGGCGCCCGCGCACCGCTCAAGCACCGCCTCTCCGACGCGTCGCGCGCCGGCCGCTTCGGCTCCTACAAGCCGGCCATCGACGCCCTCCCGCGCCTGCGCGCCATAAACCGCGCCGCCATGGACATGCGCGAGCGCGCCTGGCTCGACACGGCCATCTGGGTCGCAGAGCGCATCCAGGCCTTCCAGGGCTTCGAATACGGCTCGATCGGCGGCTACAATTATCCCGTCCCCTACGTCATTTCGCAGCTCACCGGCTCCTATCAGGACGTGCCGGACTTCCTCGACAGCCAGCACAAGATCGAGACCGCCGACGACGCCGAAGCCTATCTCTCGCGCCTCCGCGATTTCGGGCGCAACATCGACTTCGAAGTCGACCATGCCCGCGCCGACGCCGGCCGCGGCGTCGTCCCGCCCGCCTACATCATCGACAAGGCGCTGGCGCAGACGCGCTCGCTCCATGTCGCCAACGCGCGGGACTCTTCGCTCGTCTCCTCCCTCGTCCGCCGCACCCGCGAGAAGAACATCCCCGGCAATTGGGAGGTCATGGCGACGGCGCTCGTCGAAGGCCGCGTCTTCCCCGCGCTCGACCGCCAGATCGCGCTTCTCACCGAACTGCGCCGCGGCGCCGGCATCGTGCCGGGCGTCGGTCGCCTGCCGGGCGGGGAAAGCTTCTACGCAAACGCCCTTCGCTTCCACACCTCGACCAGCCTGACGCCGGAACAGGCGCACGCCATCGGCGTCCGCCAGGTCGCCGAGCTCAGCGCCGACGCCGATCCGCTCCTTCGCGCCGAAGGCCTGACGAGCGGCACGGTCGGCGCGCGGCTCACCCAGCTCGGACAGGTCGAGCGCTTCCTGTACCCGAACACGGACGCCGGCCGGCAGCAGCTCATGGGCGACCTCAACCGCCAGATGGCCGCGGTCCGCGCCCGCATGCCCGAATTCTTCAACACCATCCCGCGCTCGCCGATGGAAGTGAAGCGCGTCCCCGAGGCGATCCAGCTCGGCGCCCCGCGCGGCTATGCCGAAGGCCCGAGCCTCGACGGCTCCCGCCCCGGCGCTTATTACATCAACCTCGTCGATACGCGCACCTGGCCGCGCTGGGCGCTCCCGACCCTCACCTATCATGAATCGATCCCCGGCCACCTCTGGCAGGGCTCGCTGGTGATCGAGAACCAGTCGATCCCCCTCCTCCACCGCAACATCGGCATTCCCGCCTACGGCGAAGGCTGGGGCCTCTATTCCGAGCAGCTCGCCGACGAAATCGGCATGTACCGCGACTTCCCGCAGGGGCGGATCGGCATGCTCCAATCCTTCCTCTACCGCGCGGCGCGGATCGTGGTCGACACCGGCATGCACGCCAAGGGCTGGGGCCGCGACCAGGCGATCCGCTACTTCGCCGAGAATGTCGGCCTGAACCCGATCGCTGCCGAAAGCGAGATCGACCGCTACATCGTCTGGCCCGGACAGGCGGCGAGCTACAAGCTCGGTCACAACGAGTTCGTGCGCCTGCGCGAGGATGCGCGGCGGCGGCTGGGCGCCCGGTTCGACATCAAGGGCTTCCACGATGCGGTGCTGCTCAACGGCGACATGCCGCTCGAAGTGCTCGGTACGGTGGTGAACGACTGGGTGGCGCGGCAGGGCTGAAGCGGCCACGGCGGAGCGCTGCAACCCGCCCTTCGACAGGCTCAGGGCTAGCGGTTTTTGGAGGTCCCCACCCTCTGCCCCGGTCCCCGCGCCCGCCCCCGCCAGGGCTGAGCCTGTCGAAGCCCGGATTGCAGCACACCACCGCCTTTAGGGGAACCGACATACGCCCCGGTGCATTTCACCCACTGTCTCACACCTCCCCCACAAATAAGCGCTTGCATAACTATGCACTTATTTGCATAGGCGCGCGGTGATGAACGCTGCGATCCTTGGTGCCTCGGGTTTCGTGGGGGCGGAGCTGCTTCGGCTGCTCGCCCTCCACCCGCATATCCATGCAAGCCGGCTGTTCGGCGACAGCCAGGCCGGGCAGGCGCTCGCCGACGTCCATCCGCACCTCGCACTCGCCTACCCCGGCGCGCAGGTGGAGCGCTTCGAACCGTCCGCGCTCGACGGCATCGACCTCGTTTTCGCGGCCCTCCCCCACGGCCACAGCCAGCGGGTCGCTCCCGGCATCCTCGATCGCGGCATCGCCTTCGTCGATCTCGGCGCCGACTTCCGCCTGAACTCAGCCGACGACTACAAGCTCTGGTACAAGGAAGAGCATCAGGCGCCGGACCTGCTCGGCCGCTTCGTCTACGGCATCCCCGAGCTTCACCGCGAGCGCATCCGCGGCGCGAGGGCCGTCGCGGCGGCGGGCTGCTACCCGACCTCGGCGATCCTCGCCCTCCAGCCGCTCATCGGCATGATCGAGCCGGGCTCGATCGTGGTCGATGCCGCCTCCGGCGTCTCCGGCGCCGGCAAGGGCCTCAAGGACGAGACCCACTTCAACAGTGTCGACGAGAATTTCAGCGCCTACGGCCTCCTTTCCCACCGCCACACGGCCGAGATGGAGATGGAGCTCGGCTCGGCCATCCTGTTCACACCGCACCTCGCACCGATGAACCGCGGCATCCTCGCCACCTGCTATGCAACCGCGCGCGGACCCTGCGACCCGCTCGGAGCGCTGCGCCAGGCTTATGCCGCCGAGCCCTTCGTCCACGTTTCCGAGCGCCCGCCCTCCACCAAGTGGACATTGGGCTCCAACGCCGTCCACCTCACCGCCCGCTACGACGAGCGCACCGGCCGCATCCTCGCGATCGCCGCGCTCGACAATCTCGTGAAAGGAGCCGCCGGCCAGATGATCCAGTGCGCCAATCTGATGCTCGGCCTCGAAGAAACGGCCGGCCTCCCGCGTGTGGGCATGTGGCCGTGAGCGTCACTGCAGCCGCACATCCTCCCCATCGGAACGATGGGGAGGGGGACCACCCGAAGGGTGGTGGAGGGGTAATTGGCTCGGCCTGCGCCATCCACCCCTCCACCATGCTTCGCATGGCCCCCCTCCCCAAGCGCAGCTTGGGGAGGATTTTCGCATGAGCGTTACCGCTGCCGAGGGGTTCGTCGCGGCGGGCTGCCATGCCGGCGTCAAAAGGCGCCGCTACGACATGGCCCTGCTCGCGACCGTAGACAGAAAGCCCGTCGCCGCGGCAGCCGTGTTCACCCAGAACAAGTTCTTCGCCCCGCCCGTCGCCGCCTCGCGCGAGCGCCTCGACGCGAATGGGGGCCGCGCTGCGGCGGTGATCGTCAACTCGGGCAATGCGAATGCCGGCACCGGCGCCCCGGGCCGCGCCGACTCCGAAGCGATGTGCGAGGCGGCGGCGGACGCGCTCGGCGTCTCGGCGGCCGACGTGCTCGTCTGCTCGACCGGAATCATCGGCACGCCCCTCCCGATGGACAAGATCCTCCCCGCCACGCCCAAGCTCGCCAGGAAGCTATCCGTCGACGGCGCAACCGATGCGGCCAAGGGCATCCTCACCACCGACCACAAGGAGAAGGAAGCGCTCGTCCGCGGCTCCACCTTCACGCTTGGCGGCATGGCCAAGGGCTGCGGCATGATCGCGCCCAACATGGCCACGATGCTCGCCTTCCTCACCACCGACGCGGACGTCACCGCCGAGGAGATGACCGCGATCCTGCGCGAAGCTTCGGACGCGACGTTCAATACGCTGAACGTCGACGGCGCGACGTCGACCAACGACACGGTGATCCTCCTCGCCTCCGCCCGCCGCGGCCGCCCCGACATGACGGAGTTCGCCGACGCGGTGCACAAGGTCTGCGAGGATTTGACGCTCCAGATGGCGCGCGACGCCGAGGGCATGACCAAGATGGTGGCGCTCCGCGTCACCGGCGCGGCGTCTGACGCCGAAGCGCGGATCGCGGCCAAGAACATCGCCGAGAACAACCTGGTGAAGTGCAGCTGGTACGGCGGTGACCCCTATTGGGGCCGCCTCCTCGCCGCCGCCGGCTCCTCGGGCGTCGCCTTCGAAGCGGAGAAGACGAGCGTCGCCTATGGCGGCATCGTCGTCAGCCGCGCCGGCACCAATGCCGAGCACGACCACGACGCAGTCCACACCCACATGGCGAACGAGCGCATCGAAATCGAAGTCGCCCTCGGACTCGGCACCGGCTCCGCCCAGGTGATCGGCATCGATCTCGGCCCCGGCTACATCAAAGAGAATTCGAAGACGTCATGATGAGAATCGCGACACGGACACGAGCCGAATTCCTCCCCTGCATTTGCAGGGGAGGGGGACCAGCCGCAGGCTGGTGGAGGGGATCTTCCGCCGCAAGAAGCCCCTCCACCGCACTGCGTGCGGTCCCCCTCCCCTCGAAATCGAGGGGAGGATCTTCATCGTGAACGCTCCCGATCATAAATTCGGTGCGGCCGACACGGCGCGGGTGCTGGTCCAGGCCCTGCCCTACATCCAGCGCTTCCATGGCAAGGCGGTGGTCGTGAAGCTCGGCGGCGCCGCGATCGACGCGGAGCTCGACCGCGCGCTGGCGCAGGACGTGCTGCTGCTCCGCTCGGTCGGCGTGCGCTGCGTCCTCGTCCATGGCGGCGGGCCGCAGGTCAACGAGATGATGCGCCGCATGGGCAAGGAGCCGGTCTTCCGCGACGGCATCCGCGTGACCGACGAGGAGACGCTCGACATCGTCCGCATGGTCCTCGTCGGCAAGATCAACCGCGACCTCGTCGGCACGATCAACCGCGAGACCAACGAGGAGCCCGTCGCCATGGGCATCTCCGGCGAGGATGGCGGCCTGCTTACCGTCACCCCGCGCGAGTCCTCCTTCGGCTATGTCGGCGACGTCTCCCACGTCCGCGCCTCGGTCCTCCACCGCCTGCTCGACGAGGGCCTGACGCCCGTCGTCTCGACTATCGGCGCCGACGAAGGCGGCCAGCCCTACAACATCAACGCCGACGAAGCCGCGCGCGCGATCGCGGTCGCCATGGCGGCCGAGAAGATCGTCTACCTGACCGCCGCCCCCGGCCTCCTTGAGGACGTGAACGACGAAGACTCGCTGGTGCCGCGCCTCACCTCGCAGGAGCTTCGCGCACGGATCGGCGACGACAGCATTTCGGCCGGCATGATCCCGAAGCTGCGCGCCTGCGCCGATGCGGTCGACGGCGGCGTCGGCTCGGCCCACATCATCGACGGGCGCGTCGCCCACTCGCTGCTCGTCGAGATCCTGACCGACGAAGGCATCGGCACGATGGTGAAAAGGGAGGCGAACTGGTGAGGGACCTCCTTTCGATCGCGGACCTGACACGCGAAGAGCTGGAGCGGCTGCTGAACGGCAGCGAGCGCGACCTCGGCCGGCCGCTCGCCGGCAAGGGGGTCGCCCTCGTCTTCCAGAAGCCGAGCGCCCGCACCCGCAACTCGATGGAGATGGCGGTCGTCCAACTCGGCGGCCACCCGGTCTACATCCAGAAGGACGAAGTCGGCCTCGGCACCCGCGAGACCGCCGAAGACGTCGCCCGCACCCTCGCCTGCTACCACTCGGTGATCGCCGCCCGCGTCATGGACCACGGCGACCTTCTCACCATCGCGGCGGCGACCGAGACGCCGGTGCTGAACATGCTCTCCGACACCGATCACCCGCTCCAGGCGCTCGCCGACCTCCTCACCGTGAAGCAGCTCCTCGGCCGGGTGGAAGGCGCGAAGATCGCTTATGTCGGCGACGGCGACAACAATGTCTGCCGCTCGCTCGCCCAAGGCTGCGCCCTGCTCGGCGCGGAGCTGCGCATCGCCAGCCCCGAAGGCTACGGCCTTTCCGACGCGCCCGAAGGCGTCCTCCAGACTGCGGACCCAGCCGAAGCGGTCCACGGCGCCGACATCGTATACACCGACGTCTGGGTCTCGATGGGCCAGGACGACGAAGCCGAAATCCGCACGGCCGCGTTCCAGCCGTTCCAGGTGGGCGAGGCGCTGTTGGCCCGCTGCCCGTCCGCGCACTTCCTCCACTGCCTCCCCGCCCGCCGCGGCGAGGAAGTCACCGCCGGCGTCATCGACGGCCCCCGCAGCGCCGTCTGGCGCCAGGCCGAAAACCGCATGCACACCGCGCGGGCGGCGCTTGCGTGGATGGTGCAGGGATGAGGGGGGTGCTCATGTCCTCCCCGGGACGGGGAGGGGGACCGCACGAAGTGTGGTGGAGGGGGGTCTCCACTTGGCACATCGTACGCAGCACGGGTCTCCGAGCCCCCTCCACCATGCTTTGCATGGTCCCCCTCCCCGTCCCGGGGAGGATCCGATGACCGACGCACGCTCGCGCCGGCAAAAGGCGATCGGCGATCTCATCCGCGCCGAGGCGCTCGGCAGCCAGGAGGAAGTGACCTGCCGCCTCGCCGGGCTCGGCTTCGCGGTCACCCAGGCGACGGTGTCACGCGATCTCGACCAATTGGGCGCCGTCAAGGTGAAGCGCGGCGGCGTCCTTTCCTATGCGCTACCCGAGCAGCTCGGCGACAGCGACTGGGCCGCCTCGCGCCTCGCGCGGATTTTCGCCGATTGGGTGCACAGCGTCGAAGCGGCCGGCAATTTCATCGTGCTGCGCACCCCGCCCGGCTCAGCCCACCTCGTCGGCCTCGCGCTCGATCAGGCTCGGCTCGAGGAGGTCGCCGGCACGATCTCGGGCGACGACACCCTCTTCGTCGCGCTTCGCGACGGCGTGAACCCCGCCGCGATCGAAACGCGCTTCAAGAAGCTTTCCCAGGAGTCCTGACATGAATGCCCCCAAGAAGGTCGTCCTCGCTTATTCTGGCGGGCTCGACACCTCGATCATTTTGAAGTGGCTGCAGACCGAATACGGCGCCGAAGTCGTCACCTTCACCGCCGATCTCGGCCAGGGCGAGGAGGTCGCGCCCGCCCGCGCCAAGGCGGAGCTGCTCGGCATCAAGCCGGAGAACATCTTCATCGAGGACGTGCGCGAGGAGTTCGTGCGCGACTACGTCTTCCCGATGTTCCGCGCCAACACGGTCTATGAGGGCCAGTATCTCCTCGGCACCTCGATCGCGCGTCCGCTCATCGCCAAGCGCCAGATCGAGATCGCCCGCCAGGTCGGCGCCGACGCCGTCTGCCACGGCGCGACCGGCAAGGGGAACGACCAGGTCCGCTTCGAGCTCGGCTATTATGCGCTCGAGCCCGACATCCGGGTCATCGCGCCGTGGCGGGAATGGAAATATGCCAGCCGCGAGCATCTCCTCGCCTTTGCCGAAGAGCATCGGATCCCGATCTCGAAGGACAAGCGCGGCGAGGCGCCCTTCTCGATCGACGCCAACCTTCTCCACTCCTCCTCCGAAGGAAAGGTGCTGGAGGACCCGGCGGTGGAAGCGCCCGAATATGTCCACCAGCGCACCATCTCGCCCGAGGATGCGCCGGACAAGCCCACCGTGATCGAAATCGGCTTCGAGCGCGGCGACCCCGTCTCGATCGACGGTCAGCTGCTTTCGCCCGCCGCGCTCCTGACGCGCCTCAACGAGCTCGGCCGCGACAATGGCATCGGCCGGCTCGATCTCGTCGAGAACCGCTTCGTCGGCATGAAATCGCGCGGCGTCTACGAAACGCCGGGCGGCACGATCCTCCTCGCGGCGCACCGCGGCATCGAATCGATCACCCTCGATCCGGGCGCGATGCATTTGAAGGACGAGATCATGCCGCGCTATGCGCAGCTCATCTACAACGGCTTCTGGTTCGCGCCCGAGCGCGAGATGCTGCAGGCGCTGATCGACCGCAGCCAGGAGCACGTCTCCGGCACCGTCCGGGTGAAGCTCTACAAGGGCAACGTCACCGTGATCGGCCGCGAAAGCGCCCTCGCCTTGTACGACCAGGACCTCGTTACCTTCGAGGAAGGCTCGTCCAGCTACGACCAGCGCGACGCGGCCGGCTTCATCCGCTTGAACGCCCTGCGTCTGCGAATTGCCGCGGCACGGGCGCGGCGGCAGGGGGCTTGAGGACTGCGCGCTGCAACCCGGGCTTCGACAGGCTCAGCCCTAGCGGTGGTGGGTCGGCCTACAGAGGAGAACCGCTAGCCCTGAGCCTGTCGCAGGGCGGGTTGCAGCGCTCAGCCGCTCATCTCCTTGAGCTGCCGTGACGTATTGGCAAGTTCGGACGCAGCAATCCTCGCCCCCCGCTCGACCAGCTTCCTCCCCTGCGCGTAATCGCGGACCGCATTGACGCAATCGAGCGCGATCACCTTCCCCGCGCTCAGGTAAACCAGCGAAAAGCTCCCGCTCTCTGGCGCCCCGCGCGTGACGATCTCGTCATAGCCGAGCCACAGGCCGACGCTCTGCAACCTGAGATCGTACTGGTTGGACCAGAACCACGGCACCGCATCATAAGGCTGCGCCGCCCCCGCAATGTCTCGCGCCGCCGTCGCCGCCATGTCATGCGCATTCTGCACCGACTCGAGCCGGATCCGCGCCCCGCCCGCCCAGCGGCTCTCGTGCAGCGCGCAGTCGCCCACCGCCCAGACGCCGGGAAGGCTCGTCCGGCAGAAAGCGTTGACGAGCACGCCGTTGCCGCCCTCCGCGCCGGCGTCAAGGAGCGGCGCCGCGGCGGCGTCGATGCCGATACCGGCGATGACGAGGTCGCACGGCTCCTCGCGGGCCGCCGTCCGCACCCACCCGTCCCCGATCGCCTCCACCTGCGCGCCGAGCCTCACGTCCACGCCTTCCGCCCGGTGCCGCGCCTCGACGAAGCGCGACAAAGGCTCGCCGGCCACCCGCGCCAGCACCCGGTTCAGCGCTTCGAACAGCACCACCTCCTTGCCGAGCTTCCTCATCGCCGCCGCGGCTTCGAGCCCGATATAGCCCCCGCCGATCACCGCCACGCGCCGAACCCCAGGCAGCAGCGCCCGTATTCCGTCGACGTCCGCGCGGCTGCGAATGACATGCACGAGGTCTGCACCGGGCACCGGCAGCCGCTTCGGCACGCCACCGGCGGCCCAGACCAGCCGCTCGAACCCGATCTCCCCTCCATCCGCGCAGCCGAGCCGCCTCGCCTCTTTGTCGACGCGCACGACCTCCTTGCCCGTCAGAACCTCGATCCCGCGCTCCGCCCAAAATGCCTCCGGCCGGAAGAGCAGCCGCTCCGCCTCCTTCTCGCCGACCAGATATTCTTTCGACAGCGGCGGCCGCTCGTAGGGCAGCGACTGCTCCCGCCCGATCAGCGCGATCGAGCCATCGAACTTCGCCTGCCGGAGCTGGATCGCCGCCTGCGCCCCGCCATGCCCCGTCCCGACGATCGCCACATCATATTGCCTCATCCGCCTTCCCTGCCGAAGCCGCCCTGTTCCGCCTAGCGCTTTTCCGCCTATAGAGGCCGCATCAATGGGAGAGGTTCATGCGGATCGCATGCCTCGGCGGGGGGCCCGCCGGGCTTTATTTCGCCATCTCGATGAAGCTGCGCGACCCCTCGTGCGCGATCGACCTCTTCGAGCGCAACCGCGCCGACGACACGTTCGGCTGGGGCGTCGTCTTCTCCGACCAGACCGTTGAGAACCTGCTCGCCAACGATCCGGTTTCCGGCGAAACGATCCGGAGCGAGTTCGCCCATTGGGACGATATCGACGTCCACCTGCGCGGCGAGACGGTCCGCTCGTCCGGCCACGGCTTCATCGGCATCGGGCGGAAGCGCCTCCTCGCCATCCTCCAGGAGCGGGCGCGCGAGCTCGGCGTCCAACTTCACTTCGAGCATGAAGCCAGCGCTCGGCTGGAGGACTGGGCGGAGTACGATCTCGTCATTGCCGCCGACGGCGCCAACAGCCGCATCCGCTCCGCTTACGAAGAGCATTTCGGTGTCGACATCCAGGTCCGCCGCAACAAGTTCTTCTGGTTCGGCACGACCAAGGTGTTCGACGCCTTCACCTTCGCCTTCGAGGAGACGGAGGCCGGCTGGATCTGGGCGCATGCCTACCGTTTCGACGGCGGTCTCTCGACCTTCATCGTCGAAATGGTGCCCGAGACGTGGGAAGGCCTCGGCTTCAACCGCATGGACCAGCCGGATGCGATCGCCGCCTGCGAGCGCATCTTCGCCAAATATCTGGACGGCCACGCGCTCATGTCCAACGCGAAGCACCTCCCAGGGCCGCAGGCCTGGCTCCAGTTCCGCCGCATCATCTGCGAGCGCTGGTCGCACCGGAACCTGATCCTGCTCGGCGACGCGGCGCACACCGCCCATTTCTCGATCGGCTCCGGCACCAAGCTCGCGCTGGAAGACGCGATCAAGCTGGCCGAAGTGCTGAACCGCCCCGGCCTCGGCCGCGAGGAAGCGCTCGCCGAGTATCAGGCCGAGCGGAACCTCGAAGTGCTGAAGCTCCAGAACAGCGCCCGCAATTCCACCGAATGGTTCGAAACGCTGGAACGCTACCTCCATTTCGAGCCGATCCAGTTCGCATATTCCCTTCTCACCCGCTCGCAGCGCGTCAGCCACGAAAATCTGCGCCTGCGCGACAGGCCCTGGCTCGAAAGCGTCGAGCGCTGGTTCCAGTCCAAGGCGCGCGGCAAGCCGGTCAACGACCCCGCCCCGCCCATGTTCGCGCCGTACCGCCTCCGCGAACTGGAGCTCGCCAACCGCGTCGTCGTCTCGCCCATGGCGATGTATTCGGCGGAAGGCGGCACACCGAACGACTTTCACCTCGTCCACTACGGCACCCGCGCCCAGGGCGGCGCCGGCCTCGTCTACACGGAGATGACCTGCGTCTCCGCGGAGGGGCGCATCACGCCCGGCTGCACCGGCATGTACGCGCCCGAGCATGTCGCCGCGTGGCGCCGGATCGTCGATTTCGTCCATGCGAACAGCAGCGCGAAATTCTGCCTCCAGCTCGGCCACAGCGGCCCCAAGGGCAGCACCAGGGTCGGCTGGGAAGGCTATGACGTCCCGCTCGACAGCGGCAACTGGCCGCTCATGGCCGCTTCGGATGTGCCCTGGTCGTCCGCCAATCAGGTCCCCCGCCCGATGACGCGCGCCGACATGGACGAGGTGATCGCCCAGTTCGTCGCGGCCGTCCGCATGGGCGAGGAGGCTGGCTTCGACATGGTCGAGCTCCACGCCGCCCACGGCTATCTCCTGTCGAGCTTCATCACCCCGCTCCTCAACAAGCGCACGGACGAATACGGCGGCAGCCTCGAAAACCGCCTCCGCTTCCCGCTCGAAGTCTTCCGCGCCATGCGCGCGGCCTGGCCCGCCGAAAAGCCGATTTCCGTCCGCATCTCCGCGACCGACTGGATGGGCGAGGATGGCATCGGCCCCGCCGACGCCGTCGCAATCGGCCGCGCCTTCGCCGAAGCGGGCGCCGACCTCATCGACGTCTCGGCCGGCCAGACCTGGGCCGATAGCGCCCCCGTCTACGGCCGCATGTTCCAGACCCCCTTCGCCGACCGTGTCCGCAACGAAGGCCGCGTCGCCACCATGGCGGTCGGCAACATCTACGAGCCCGACCACGTCAACTCGATCCTCGCCGCCGGCCGCGCCGATCTCGTCGCGCTGGCGCGGCCGCACCTCGTCGATCCGATGTGGACCCTGCGCGCGGCCGCGGCGCAGGGTCACCGCGAGGTGGCCGTGCCGAAGCCGTACCTCAGCGGCATGACCCAGCTCGCCCGCAATCTGGCGCGCGAAGCGGAGATGAAGGCATGAGGCTCGAAGGCCAGCATGCAGTGGTCACCGGCGCCGGCACAGGCATAGGCGCCGCCATTGCGCGAGCACTCGCAGCCGAGGGCGCTAACGTAACGCTGATCGGCCGCCGCCGCGAAAAGCTGGAAGAGGCCGCAACCAACATCCGTTCGTCCCGAGCGAAGTCGAGGGGCGACCACACCGACTCCGAGCAGCGCCCCTCGACTTCGCTCGGGACGAACGAGGCTGTGTTGGTCGCACCAGCGGACGTGACGAGTCGCGCCTCCATCGACGACGCTTTCGCCCGCGCCCGCGCCGAACATGGCCCCATCGCCATCCTCGTCAACAATGCCGGCGCCGCCGCCGGAGCCCCCTTCGGCAAGGTCACCGAGCAACTCTGGCGCGACATGCTCGCCGTGAACCTCGACGGCGTCTTCCACTGCTGCCAGGCCGCTCTCGCCGATCTCCGCGCCGCGACACGCGGCCGCATCGTCACAATCGCCTCCATGGCCGGCCTCCACGGCTTCGCCTACGCCGCGCCCTATATCGCCGCCAAGCACGGCGCCGTCGGCCTCACCCGCGCCCTGGCTGCGGAATATGCGGCGACAAACCTTCGCGTAAACGCCGTCTGCCCCGGCTTCGTCGACAGCGACATGACCGCCCAGTCCATCGCCAACATCACCTCGAAAACCGGCCGCAGCCCGGACGAAGCCGCCGCCGAGCTCGCCCGCCTCAACCCCTCCGGCCGCCTCATCTCCCCGGAGGAAGTCGCCGTCGCCGCCCTTGACCTCATCCTTTCGGAGCGGAACGGTGAGGCGGTGGAGATCGCATGAACCCTGAGACGTACGCCCCCCAGCACTTCCTCTGGGATTACGACGCCGGCGTCGCCACCGTGACGCTGAACCGCCCGGAGCGGAAGAACCCGCTCACCTTCGAAAGCTATGCGGAGCTTCGCGACGCCTTCCGCGCCCTCGTCTATGCGCGCGAGGTGAAGGCAGTGGTGGTCGCCGGCGCGGGCGGCAATTTCAGCTCGGGCGGCGACGTCCACGAGATCATCGGCCCGCTCACGAAGATGAGCATGCCGCAGCTTCTCGACTTCACCCGCATGACCGGCGATCTCGTCAAGGCGATGCGCGCCTGCCCCCAGCCGATCGTCGCCGCCGTCGAAGGCGTCTGCGTCGGCGCCGGCGCGATCATGGCCATGGCCTCGGACCTGCGCCTCGCCAGCCCGGACTCAAAGACCGCATTCCTCTTCACGCGTGTCGGCCTCGCCGGCTGCGACATGGGCGCCTGCGCCATCCTGCCGCGCATCGTCGGCCAGGGCCGCGCCGCCGAGCTCCTCTACACCGGCCGCGCCATGACCGCCGAGGAAGGTGAACGCTGGGGCTTCTACAACCGGCTGGTGGATCGCGAGACCCTCCTCACAGAAGCCCACGCTCTGGCCCGGGGCCTAGCGAATGGCCCCACCTTCGCCCACGGCATCACCAAGACCCAGCTCAATCAGGAATGGAATGTGAGCCTGGAAACCGCGATCGAGATGGAAGCACAAGCCCAGGCGATCTGCATGGCCACCAACGACTTCCGGAGAGCCTTCGAAGCCTTTGCAGCGAAGCAGACGCCGGAGTTCGAAGGTGACTAGCCCCTCTCCCCTTGCGGGAGAGATGGGGCGCTTGGCTGCGTCCCCCGGACGCAGCCTTAGCAGCGCCCCATGGGCCCGCGATGCGAGGCATCGTGGGAGGGTGAGGGACTGTGCCCTAGCTTCGCACTTCGCTCCCTCACCCGACCTCGCTTCGCTCGGCCACCCTCTCCCGCAGGGGGAGAGGGCAACTTGAGCGACCGTTCCTTCCTCGACTGGCCGTTCTTCGACGAGAGCCACCGCGTGCTCGCCGAGGCGCTTGAGGACTGGTGCATTGCGACCCTTCACGACGACCATCCGGAAGATACCGACGCCGCTTGCCGCATGCTCGTGCGGCAGCTCGGCGAGGGCGGGTGGCTGCGCTACTGCGTGCCGGCGGCTTATGGCGGCGTGCACGAGAGCCTGGACGTCCGCAGCCTCGCGCTGATCCGCGAGACGCTGGCGCGGCATCACGGCCTCGCCGACTTCGCCTTTGCGATGCAGGGGCTTGGCTCGGGCACGATCAGCCTGTTCGGCTCCGAAGCGATGAAGCGGGACGTCCTCCCCCGGGTCGCACAGGGCGAGGCGATCGCCGCCTTTGCGCTGACCGATCCGGGAAGCGGCTCGGACGTGGCCAACATGGCGTCGAGCTTCAGCGCGGACAGCGACGGCTATCGCTTCGACGCCACCAAGACCTACATCTCGAACGGCGGCATCGCCGACTTCTACGTCCTCTTCGCACGCGAGGAGGGAAGCACGGGCTCCAAGGGCGTCTCCGCCTTCCTCGTCGACGCCGCCGACACCGAAGTGGTGGAGCGGATCGACGTCATCGCGCCCCATCCTCTGGCCACCATCCGCTTCTCCGGCCACGCCGGGCCCGACGCTCTGATCGGCGAGTCCGGCCGCGGCTTCGCGCAGGCGATGGCGACTTTGGACGTGTTCCGCACCACCGTCGGCGCCGCCGCGCTCGGCTTCGCCCGCCGTGCGCTCGACGAGGCGACGAGCCGGGCGATGGAGCGCAAGCTCGGCCAGGGCACGCTCGCCGACAACCCGATCACGCAGTCTAAGCTCGCCGAAATGGTGCTGGACGTCGAGACCTCGGCGCTCCTCATCTACCGCGCCGCCTGGCTGCGCGACGTCAAGGGACAACGCAACAGCCGCGAAGCGGCGCTCGCCAAGCTCCACGCGACGGACAGCGCGCAAAACGTCATCGACAAGGCGGTGCAGATGTTCGGCGGTTTGGGCGTCACCCGCGGCGTGCCGGTCGAGCGGCTTTACCGCGAAATCCGGGCGCTGCGCATCTATGAAGGGGCTTCGGAGGTGCAGAAGGTCGTGATCGCGCGCGCCCATCTCGCGGGCTACCGGCAGTGAAAATGCTGCAGCCCCCCGGCTGGCCGCGGCCGAAGGGCTATTCGAACGGCATCGCCGCGTCCGGCCGCACGATCTGGACCGCCGGCGTGATCGGCTGGGACGAGACGGAGACTCTGGTCTCCGACACGCTCGCCGGCCAGTTCGAGCAGATACTGAAGAACATGCTCGCCATCCTCGCCGAAGCGGGCGCGGGGCCGGAGCATGTCGTCCGCATGACCTGGTACGTCACCGACCGCGATGAGTATGTCACGAGCCTCAAGGATATCGGCGCCGCCTGGCGCGCACATATGGGCCGGAACTACCCCGCGATGGCGGTGGTCGCGGTGGCGGGGCTCGTCGAGCCGGGCGCGAAGATCGAGATCGAAACGACCGCGGTGGTGCCCGAATGAGCGACGTGCCCTCACCCTCCCACCTGCCTGCGGCAGGCGGGCCCCTCCGACACCATCTTACCCCTCTCCCATCTCGGGAGAGGGAGGGGCCCGCGATGCGAAGCATCGTGGGAGGGTGAGGGCATGAGCACCACCCACGTCGATACCGCCCACGTCGATACCTTCGTGCGCGACCGGCTGCCGCCCACCGATCAGCAGCCGGAGTTCCTCTTCGATCTGCCCGAACTCCAATATCCCGAGCGCCTCAACGCCGCCGTCGAACTGATCGACAAAGGCGATCCGGACGCGCTCGCGGTCGTGAACGATCAGGGCGCGTGGACCTACGGCGAGATGCGCGACATGTCCGACGGCATCGCGCGCCTCCTGGTCGAGGAGGAAGGGTTGGTGCCTGGCAACCGGGTGCTCCTGCGCGGGCCGAATACGGCGACGATGTTCGCAGCGTGGCTCGGCATATTGAAGGCAGGGGGCGTCGTCGTCGCGACCATGCCGATCCTCCGCCCCGGCGAGATCGCGACCATCCTTAAGCGCGCCCAGGTCAGCCATGCGATCGTCGACAGCCGCTACATCGGCGACTTCCGGCAGGGCGCCGAGCATGCGGGGACGGTGCGCTCGATCATCAAATATGACGGCGACTACGGCCGGGGCGAGCTCGAGACGCGCATCCGCGCCGTCGCGCCGGGCTTCGCGCCCGTCGACACCCACCGCGACGACGTGGCGCTGATTGCCTTCACCTCCGGCACCACCGGCGTCCCGAAGGGCTGCGTCCACTATCACCGCGACGTCCTCGCCCCCGCCGACGCCTTTGCCCGCCACGTGCTGAAGCCGGAAGCCCACAGCCGCTGGGCCTGCTCGGCGCCGATCGCCTTTACCTTCGGCCTCGGCATGCTCCTCATCTTGCCGTGGCGCTTCGGCGGCACCGCCGTCACCATCGAGCAGCCCGGCCCGAAGCCCCTCCTCGAAGCCGTCGCCAAGTTCGCCATCACCCACCTCGCCACCGCTCCCACGGCCTACAAGGCGATGCTCCCAAGCGTCGGAGATCACGACCTTTCGTCCCTCACCACCTGCGTCTCGGCCGGCGAACACCTTCCAGCCGCCACCTGGCAGGCGTGGCATGACGCGACGGGCCTCCGGATCGTCGACGGCATCGGCGCGACGGAGATGATGCACATCTTCATCTCCGCATCGGGCGACGACATCCGCCCCGGCGCGACCGGCAAGGCCGTGCCCGGCTACCGCGCCTGCGTGCTCGACGACGACGGCCATCCCCTCCCGCACGGCACGGGGCGCCTCGCCGTCAAAGGACCCACCGGCTGCCGCTATTTCGACGACGAACGGCAGAGCGTCTACGTGCAGAACGGCTGGAACGTGACCGGCGACACCTACCGCCAGGACGAAGACGGCTATTTCTGGTACGTCGCCCGCTCGGACGACATGATCATCTCGGCCGGCTACAACATCGCCGCGCCCGAGGTTGAAAACGCCCTCTACGCCCACCCCGCCGTCCAGGAATGCGCGGTGATCGGCGTCCCTTGCGAGGAGCGCGGCCAGCGGGTCAAAGCTTACTGCGTCCTGTGCGAAGGCCACGCCCCCTCGCCCACCCTCGCCGCCGAACTCCAGGACCACGTCAAGGCGACCATCGCGCCCTATAAATATCCGCGTGACCTGGAATTCGTCGAATCGCTTCCAAAGACGGCGACGGGAAAGCTACAGCGCTACGCGCTCCGCACACCCCCCTGAGGACAGCCCATCCATGAAGACCCGCGCCGCCATCGCCGTCGCTCCCAACCAGCCGCTCGAAATCCATGAAGTCGACCTCGAAGGCCCGCGTGCCGGCGAAGTGCTGGTCGAGATCATGGCGACGGGCGTCTGCCACACCGACGCCGACACGCTGGAGGGCAAGGACTCGGAAGGCATCTTCCCCTCGATCCTCGGCCACGAAGGCGCCGGCATCGTCCGCGAAGTCGGCCCCGGCGTCGCGTCGGTCAAGGTCGGCGACCACGTCATTCCGCTCTACACGCCCGAGTGCCGGCAGTGTAAGTCGTGCCTCAGCCAGAAGACCAATCTCTGCACGGCGATCCGCTCGACGCAGGGCAAGGGCCTGATGCCGGACGGCACCAGCCGCTTCAAGCTCGGCTCCGAGACCATCCACCATTATATGGGCTGCTCGACTTTTTCGAACTTCACGGTGATGCCCGAAATCGCCGTCGCCAAGGTCCGCGAGGACGCGCCGTTCGACAAGATCTGCTACATCGGCTGCGGCGTCACGACGGGCGTCGGCGCGGTCATCTGGACGGCGGGCGTCGAGCCGGGCGCCAACGTCGTCGTCTTCGGCCTCGGCGGCATCGGCCTCAACGTCATCCAGGGCGCGAAGCTCGTCGGGGCGGACAGGATCGTCGGCGTCGACATCAATCCGGCAAAGCGCGCCATGGCGGAAGCCTTCGGCATGACGCACTTCATCAATCCGCGCGAAGTCGGCAACGAGCATGTCGTCCCAGCCATCATCGACATCACCGACGGCGGCGCGGATTACAGCTTCGACTGCACGGGCAACACGGACGTCATGCGCCAGGCCCTTGAATGCTGCCACCGCGGCTGGGGCGAGAGCGTCATCATCGGCGTCGCCGAAGCCGGCCGCGAGATCGCCACCCGCCCGTTCCAGCTCGTCACCGGCCGCGTCTGGAAAGGATCGGCATTCGGCGGCGCCCGCGGCCGCACCGACGTGCCCCGCATCGTCGACTGGTACATGGACGGCAAGATCGAGATCGACCCGCTCATCACCCACACGCTGAGGCTCGACGACATCAACACGGCGTTCGACCTCATGCACGCGGGGGAAAGCATCCGCTCCGTCGTCGTCTACTAACTCTCCGTCATTCCCGCGAAAGCGGGACTCCAGACGGACCCTCCACTGGATTCCCGCTTCCGCGGGAATGACGAGGAAGCCGCAATGGACACAATTTCCGTCACCCGCGCCCACGGCGGCACCCAGCATGTCGTGAAGCACCGAAGCCGCGCCACCGGCACCGACATGACCTTCTCCATCTTCCTCCCGCCCTCGGCGGAGGAAGGCGCCCCCTGCCCCGTCATCTGGTACCTTTCCGGCCTCACCTGCACCCACGCCAACGTCACCGAAAAGGGCGAATATCGCCGCGCCTGCGCGGAGCTCGGCCTGATCTTCGTCGCGCCCGATACCAGCCCGCGCGGCGAAGGCGTGCCCGACGACCCCGCCGGCGCTTACGATTTCGGCCTCGGCGCCGGCTTCTACGTCGACGCCACGCAAGCGCCATTCGACAAGAATTACCGGATGGAGAGCTACGTCGCCGACGAGCTCCCGGAACTCGTCGCCTCCGCCTTCCCAGTGGACTTGGGTCGTCAGGGCATCACCGGCCACTCGATGGGCGGCCACGGCGCCCTCACCCTCGCGCTCCGCCACCCGGGCCGATACCGCAGCGTCTCCGCCTTCGCCCCGATCGTCGCGCCCTCGCAGGTGCCGTGGGGCGAAAAGGCGCTCGGCGGCTATCTCGGTTCGGACCGCGCAGCCTGGCGCCGCCACGATGCCGTCGCCCTGATCGGCGACGGCGCGCGCCTCCCCGGCCTCCTCGTCGATCAGGGGGAGGCGGACAGCTTCCTCGTCGATCAGCTCAAGCCCCAGCTCCTCGAGCGCGCCTGCGCGGACGCCGCCATCCCGCTCACGCTGCGCCGCCACGCCGGCTACGACCACAGCTATTATTTCATCTCGACCTTCATGGAGGATCACCTGCGCTGGCACGCGGAGCGCCTGCGCTGACCGTCCGGCTCAGCGCGCGAACAGCGCCATGAATCCGACGAGCATGGCGAGCGTCGCGAGAACCACCACGACCAGCACCGCGACCATGAAGCAGCTTCCCGTGTGATTGTCGAAGCGCGCGGCGAGGAACAGGAACCAGGCGAGCCCGACCAGCACGGCGAGCGCGCCCACGATGAGCGACGCAGCCGCGACGCTCGCCGCCGCGACGGGGAGGAGCAGCCACGGGCTCCTGAGGTTCAGCTTCGGTCGTGCCACGGGGCAGACGTTCCGATCTCTGCGCGCGACATGCAAGCGCGTCGGGCGCACCAGGGGACGTCGGTCCCGCGACCTTTCGGCTCCGCCCGCGTTGAACCGCGCGAAAACGATGGGGACCACCCGAATGAAAGCCTTGCTCGCCGCCGCCTTGTCACTCTTCGCGGCCGCCGCGCTGACCGCCTGCGCGGCGTCCGACGACGGGCCCCGCGCCACCGGCGCGGCCGCCGCCGAGGTCGATGCCGCCCGCTTGTCGGAGCACACCCGCATCCTCGCCTCCGACGCATATGGCGGCCGCGCAATGGGGACGGACGGCGAGGAGCGGACCGTCCGCTACATCATCGAGCAGTTCGCCGCCGCCGGGCTCGAGCCGGGCGGTGAGAATGGCGGCTGGACCCAGGCCGTCCCGCTCGTCCGCACCCGCGTCTCTCCCGAGGCGCGCTTCTCGATCGCCCAGGCCGGCGAAACGGTGCCGCTGCGCTTCCCCGAAGACGTCTATATGACGACGGTCCGCTCCGTCGAGGCAGCCCGCATCGCGGCCGCGCCGATGGTCTTCGTCGGCTACGGGGTCTCGGCGCCCGAGCGCGGCTGGGACGATTTCCGCGGCGTGGACCTCACCGGCAAGGTCGCCGTCTTCCTCGTCAACGATCCGGATTTCGAAGCGGCGCCGGGCGAGCCCGCGCACGACCGCTTCGGCGGCCAGGCCATGACCTATTACGGGCGCTGGTCCTACAAGTTCGAGGAAGCGGCCCGCCGCGGCGCCGTCGCCGCTCTCGTCGTCCACGAGACGGAAGGCGCGGGCTACGGCTGGAACGTCGTCCAGTCCCCGGGGGGCGAGAATTACAACATCGTCCTCCCCGAAGGCGCGCAGCAGCCCGTCCTCCTTCAGGGCTGGATTCAGCGCCCGGCCGCCGAAGCGCTGTTCCGCCGCGCCGGGCTCGATTTCGAGCGCGTGCGGCGCGAGGCGCGGAGCGGCAGCTTCCGCCCGGTGGACCTGCGCGCCACCTTCACGGCCGAGACATCGATCGATCTCGCTCGCATCATGAGCCGCAACGTGATCGGCAAGCTCACCGGCCGCACCCGCGCGAATGAGAGCGTGATGTTCGCCGGCCATTGGGACAGCTTCGGCATGGGGCCGCCGGACGCCGAGGGGCGCCGCATGCGCCCCGGCGCGGTCGACGACGCGATCGGGATCGCGGGCCTGATCGAGCTCGGCCGGGTCTTCGCGGCCGGGCCGCGGCCGGAGCGGACCATGGTCTTCGCCGCCTGGACGGCCGAGGAGCGCGGCCTGCTGGGCGCCGAGCATTACAGCCAGAACCCGCTCTATCCGCTCGAGACCACCGCCGCGAACCTGACGATGGACGTGCTCCAGACCGCCGGCGCCGCCCGCGACGTCGTCCTGATCGGCCGCGGCCAGAGCGAGATGGAGGACCTGATGGCCGAGGCGGCGGCCGCCCAGGGACGGACGGTGACGCCGGAGTCGCACCCGGAGCGCGGCCTGTTCTTCCGCGCCGACCATTTCGCTTTGGCAAGGCGCGGCGTTCCCCCGCTGCTGATCATGGCGCTGGCCGGCGGCAACGACCTCCTCGAGGGTGGCCGCCAGGCGGGCGAACGCTGGGTGAGCGACTATACAACGAACTGCTACCACCAGCCCTGCGATGCCTGGAGCGCGGACTGGGATCTCGCGGGCGCGCTCCAGGACGTGAACCTCATCCGCGCGATCGGCTGGCGCCTCGCCGACAGCCGCGCCTGGCCGGCGTGGCGCGAAGGCTCGGAGTTCGCCGCAGTCCGCGCCCGCACAGCCGCAGCGCGCCGCTGAGCGTACACACCGGCATCGGCGAGGAGCGAAGCGCCGCTGCGGCCGCTTGGCCTTTGTGCAAAACGGATCCCGGCGGAGGCCGGGATCTCAGGGATGAAGAGCGCCGCGGTCAATTGCAGGTCGTCCCGGCGGCACTGCACGCCCGCGCCGCCTTTCACCCGCTGAGGTTCCGGCCTTCGCCGGGACGACGTGTGCGGCAGGACGACCCCGGCAGGGCTCTTCGCCGTGTCGCACATACGAAAACGGCGGCACGCTTTCGCGTACCGCCGTTGTTGTTTCGTTGTGAATGGGTTTTACTTCAACCGCTCGTCGCAAAGCCTGGCGACGACCTACTCTTCCATCGCTTAAGCGATAGTACCATCGGCGCAGTCTGGTTTCACGGCCGAGTTCGGGATGGGATCGGGTGGGTCACAGACGCTATGGCCACCAAGCTATGTGACGA
>DASWMS010000055.1:0-1949 GCA_036399655.1 Allosphingosinicella sp.
GCCGCACGCCCGCCAAGCGCGTGCGAGTCCCGCCTCAGGCCATCTCCTCCGCCGGCAAAGGTGCGGCCGAGCCCTCGTCGACGTCCGCCTCCGCTTCCGCCCCCGCGCCTTGCTCCAGCGCCTCCTCGTCCGCCGCCAGCCGCGAGGCGTCGGCGGCGCGGATGCCGAAGCGCTCCGCCACGTCGGGTGCGAAGCGCAGGAGATCGGGCCGCAGCTTGAGGATGGAGAGGTCCTTGGCCTTGCCCTCCATCATCACGTCGAACTCCAGCCCGTCCGCCATGCGCATGAAGGTGGCGAATTCGAACGGGTTGGTGAAATCGCTGTGTCCGGTCCAGATCGGCGGCACGAGCACCGTCTTGACCCGCTGCCCCGCTTTCACCGGCGCCTTGGTGACTTCCTTACCCCTGCCCTTCTTCCCCGCCGCCACGTTGGCGCGCTCCCTGGCGCCGATCGCGCGCTTCACCTCCCGCATCTCGGTGCGCGGCGAGGAGAAGTGGATCTTGGGCCTGACGCCCTCGGGCCAGCTCGCCAGGAACTTCTCCAGCGTCGCCCGCATGTCCAGCCGCTCCGGGTTCAAGCACCAGAAATGCTGATAATCGAACACGAGGCGCACCCCGGTCCGCTCGTGGATCCACAAAGCGTCGGCGGCGGAGAAGCGGATGTCGTCATTCTCCAGCACCAGCCGCTTGCGGACATGCTCCGGGCACTTGTTCCAGCCCTCGATCCACCGCGCCCGGCTCGCTTCGTGGTCGCCGTAGACGCCGCCGACATGGGTCACCAGCACCGCCTCCGGCCCGCAGCCCATCCGGTCGAGCATCTCGGCCTGGCTCGACAAGTCCCAGATGCTCTTGGCGGTGAGCTCCGGATCGGGGCTGTTGAGCAAAACGAACTGCGACGGGTGAAAGGACAGGCGGAAATCGAGCGCCCGCGCCTTGGCGCCGAGCGCGGCCAGCTCCGCGTCGCTTTCCGCCACCATGTTGTGAAACTGGGGCATGTCCGGGTGAGTAGCGTAAGGCGCCAAGTCGGACGAGAAGCGGTACATGTCGATGCCGACCTTGGCGAGATAATCGAGGATCGCATCGACGCCCTCCAGGCTGCACTTCAAATGCGGGTTCTTCTGCCAGCGCCGCGTGTCGTTGGACTTCAAATCCGGGCGGCCAAGCACCTTGACCGGAAAGCCGAGGCGAAGCGGGCGGGGGTTTGTCATGCGATCTGCTCCTCGGGAAAGCCGAGTTCGGTGATGAAGCGGTTCCAGTCGGCGGGCTGAAGCGCGCCGCCCGTCGCCTGGCGGTGGCCGCTGCCGTAATTCTCGTCCGCCCCGGTCGGGCGGTGCTCGGCAAGGAAGTCGATCAGGTCGCGGCCCGAGGCCGTACGCGCGGCGAAATGCACCCAGCCGGGCCGGTAGCCCGTATTGGCGGCGATCACGACCTTGTCGCCAAGCCGCGAGCGCCATTGCTGCGCCACCAGCGGATGAATCTGACAGGGAGAGGAGAATGCGATCAGCGCCACATCCCCGCGCACCTTGGGGCCGATGCGCTTCGCCGCGTCGAGTTCAGCGCGCACCTCCTCCTTGGCGGCGTGCAGCGCGGCAGTTTCCGGATGCGCGCCCGAAAGCAGCTCCTTCGGCGACTCGCACTTGAGGAGCAGCGCCAAAGCCGGCGAGGCATCCGCCTTCGAAGCCCGCCGCGGCGCATTGATCAGCGACACCGCGCTGCGCAGCGCCGTCTTGCCGAAGCGCTTCTGCGCCTCGGCCATCTCGGCGAAACCCTTGTCCTCCGCCATGTCGCCGATCAGGCCGATGGCAGCGAGCCAAAGCAAATCCTCCGCCTGTCCCACACCTTGCGCGCACCAGTAGGCGAGAAGCGCACTGGTCGGCTCCGGCACCTCGTGATGGCCGCTGATCACCAGCGCGCCGCCGGGCGCGCCGGTGGGCACGTGGTGGTCGATGA
>DASWMS010000056.1:0-40581 GCA_036399655.1 Allosphingosinicella sp.
GGCGGCCGTTCGCGGCTGTTCGTCAAGGACCTGCGCTCAGGCGAGGAACGGCGCGTCCATGACGAGCTCGACCAGGACCTTCAGGAGACGTGGGCGGTGCACGGCGTCTATCCGCAGATGGACTGGCTGCCCGACAACCGCACGATCGTCTTCTGGGCGGGCGGGCGCATCCGGCGCATCAACGTGGATGGGACGGGCTTGGCCGAGATCCCGTTCCAGGTCTCCGACACCCGCGAAGTGATCGATCCGCCGCGGCCCCAGGTGGAGGTCGCGCCCGAGACGTTCACGACCCGCATGTCGCGCTTCGCCACCGTCTCGCCGGACGGGCGGCAGGTCGTGTTCGAAAGCCTCGGGCGTCTCTACGTCCGCGATATGGCGGGCACCGCCGCGCCGCGCCCGCTCACCGCGCAGGACGGCGACTTCCAGCTCTACCCGAGCTGGTCGCGCGACGGCCGCTCCATCGCCTATGTGAGCTGGAACGACCGGCGTCTCGGCGAAATCCGCGTCGTGTCCGCGGACGGTTCCGGCACGCGCACCGTCACCCGCGAGCCCGGACACTACCGCCGCCCCCGCTTCTCTCCGGACGGGCAGACCATCGTCTTCGAACGAGGCGGCGGCGGCTACCTGACCTCCGACCGCTGGTCGTCGGACAACGGCGTGTTCCGCGTGCCCGCCGCGGGCGGCACGCCGGTCCGCGTCGCCAGGACCGGCGACAATCCGCATTTCGGCGCGGCGAACGACCGCATCTTCATGGAAGTCTCCGAGGAGAACCAGCGGCGGCTCGTCAGCGTCGGCCTGTCGGGCGAGGACCGGCGGGTCCACGCCGGCGGGCAATTCGCGGTCGGCTACGAAGTGTCGCCTACCGGGCAGCACCTCGCCTTCCGCGAAAATTACAACGTGTTCGTGATGCCGTTCGCGCCGGGCGCGGCGACGCTTGCGGTAGGTTCGAAGGGCGGGCAGCTACCCGTTACCCGCGCCACGGCGGACGGCGGCTCATACTTCCATTGGGCGAACGGCGGCCGTTCGGTCGCGTGGAGCCTCGGACCGACGCTCTACACGGCGGACACCGCGACGCTCGTCCGCACCGGGCCGGGCGGCAGCTACACGCCGCCGCGCGAAGGCGTGTCGCTCGCCGTCGCGACGCGCGCCGACGTGCCGCAGGGGATTGTCGCACTAGTCGGCGCACGCATCGTCACCATGAACGGCGATACGGGCGGCGTCATCGAGGACGGCGTCGTCATCGTCGACGGCAACCGCATCCGCGCGGTCGGGCCGCGGGCGTCCACCGCGATCCCGCCGGGTGCTCGCACGGTCGACCTTGCCGGGCGGACGATCATCCCGGGCCTGATCGACGGCCACGCGCACGGTCCGCAGGGCGAGGACGACCTCGTGCCGCAGCAGAACTGGTCGGCCCACGCGCATCTCGCGCTCGGCGTCACGACGATCCACGATCCGTCGTCCACGGCGACCGAGATCTTCGCGGCGGGCGAGATGCAGCGGGCCGGCATCGTGCTCGCGCCCCGCACCTTCTCGTCGGGCGAGATCGTCTACGGCGCGCGCAACCCCGGGCGCTACGCGCTGATCGACAGCTATGCGGACGCGCTCGCCCATGTCCGGCGGCTGCGGCTCCAGGGCGCGCATTCGATCAAGAACTACAACCAGCCGCGCCGCGACCAGCGCCAGCAGGTCGTCGCGGCAGCGCGGGCCGAGAATATCGCGGTGGTGGCCGAGGGCGGGTCGCTGTTCGGGATGGACATGACGATCATCCAGGACGGCAACACGACGCTGGAGCACAACATCCCGCAGGCGCGGCTCTACGAGGATGTGCGCAGCTTCTTCGCCCAGACGCGGGTCGGCTACACGCCGACCCTGGGCGTGACGTACGGCGGGCTCGCCGGCGATCCTTATTGGGCGCAGGAGACGCGGGTTTGGCAGCATCCCCTGCTCACCCGCTACGTGCCGGCCGAAGTGCTCGCCGAGCGGGTGCGAGCGACGACGGCGCCGGAGGACCAGTTCGTCGACCAGGTGAGCGCGGGCCAGGCGCGCGCGCTTTCGGCGCGCGGCGTGCCGGTCAGCGCGGGCGGGCACGGGCAGCAGCAGGGCCTCGCCATGCACTGGGAGCTCTGGTCGTTCGTGCGCGGCGGCATGAGCCCGGTGGAAGCGCTGCGCACGGCGACGGCGACGCCGGCGACGGTCTACGGCTTCCGCGACCTGGGGCAGATCCGTGCCGGCTATCTCGCCGACATGGTGATCCTGGAGGCCAATCCGCTCGAGAACATCCGCAATTCGGATAGAATCACCCACGTCATGCTGAACGGCCGCCTCTACAACGCCCAGACGCTGAACGAGGAAGTGACCGGCACGCGGCAGCGCCAGCCTTATTTCTGGGAAGAAGGCGCGGTGACGGGTGCTGCGGCCGGGGGGCAGTGAGGGTCCCTTGGGGGTGGAGCGCTGCAATCCGCCCTTCGACAGGCTCAGGGCTAGCGGGTGTTGGGATGCCAACCCACCCCGCTAGGGCTGAGCTTGTCGAAGCCCGGGTTGCAGGTCTCGGCCCCGGCCCAGCCCTTCGACAGGCTCAGGGCTAGCGGATGTTGGATCCCAACCCACCCCGCCAGGGCTGAGCTTGTCGAAGCCCGGGTTGCAGGTCTCGACCCCGGCCCAGCCCTTCGACAGGCTCAGGGCTAGCGAATGTTGAATCCCAACCCACCCCGCTAGGGCTGAGCTTGTCGAAGCCCGGGTTGCAGGTCGCGGCCCCGGCCAAGCCCTTCGACAGGCTCAGGGCTAGCGGATGTTGGGATGCCAACCCACCCCGCCAGGGCTGAGCTTGTCGAAGCCCGGGTTGCAGGTCGCGGCCCGGGCCAAGCCCTTCGACAGGCTCAGGGCTGGCGGATGTTGAATCCCAACCCACCCGCCAGGGCTGAGCTTGTCGAAGCCCGGGTTGCAGGTCGCGGCCGCGCCCCGCGTGAAGCGGTAGCACTTCCGTAACCGCTCCTGCCGCATGCTGCGCCTCGAACGGAGGCCAGCATGCGGCTCGGAGTCGGATCACTCGTCAGGCGGCGGCAGCCGGATCCTGCGGAGCAGCGCTCGGAGCCGCGCTACGAAGGCGTGGTCGAGCGGGGAACGCTCTACTTCCGCGGCGAGGAGCATCCGGTGCCGGTGGTGAACCTCTCCTCGCGCGGGACGATGATCGAGAGCAATGTCGCGCCGCGGCTCGGCGAAAGCGTGATCATCCGCTTCGAAGGCTGCAGCCCGATGCACGCCTTCGTCCGCTGGGTCCGCGACGGCCGCATCGGCCTCAACTTCGGCGGAGAGATCGTGCTGGGGTTCTGAGTTCGGTTGCGACACCACCCATGACAGGCATCGTTCGTCCCGAGCGAAATCGAGGAGCGCTGCACGGACTCAGAGCTCGCGCCCCTCGACTTCGCTCGGGACGAACGAGTCTTTGGTCTGGCTGCGAACGAGTCTGGGGCGTTGCTCAGTGCGGCCCCAAGGCGCGAAGGACGTGCGGCAATATCCCTTCCACCATTCTTGCGATGCCCTTTTCGTTCGGATGCACCCGATCGAACAGGTTGAGGCGCGGGTTGCCCGCCACGCCCGCGAGGAAGAAGGGGTAGAGGGGGGCGCCGAACTTCCGGGCAAGGTCCGGATAGATGGCGTTGAACTCGTCCTGATATTGCCGGCTGAGAAAGGGCGCGGCGTACATGCCGGCGATCAGCACCGGAATCTCGCGGTCGCGGAATGCGCCGAGGATCGCTTCCAGGCCTTCGCGAGTCATGCGCGGCGGGACCATGCGGAGCATGTCGTTGCCGCCCAAGCCGACGATGGCGAGGGCGGGCGGGCGTTTCAGCGCGGCGACGACGCGCGGGAGGCGGGCCCAGCCGGCGGAGACGGTGTCGCCGGAAATGCCTGCGTTGATCACGTTGGCATCGAGGCCGCGCTTCCTGAGCGCGGCTTCGAGCTGGGGCGCGAAGCCCTGGTCGCGGGGAAGGCCGTAGCCGGCGGTGAGGCTGTCGCCGAAGGCGAGGATGTCGAAATCATGCGGAGCGTCGGTCATGGAAGCATGAGAAGCGACGAAGCGGCCATTCGGTTGCAGAGGAGGAATGTCCGGTACCGTCATCCCGGCGAAGGCCGGGATCTCAGGGGGTGAAGGGCGCAGGCGTTACTGGAAGGCTCAACGGGTGGTGCGTGACACAGGCGCCGGAACCCTTCACCCGCCGTCATTCCGGCCTTCGCCGGAATGATGGATTGGTATAGGCGCTCCCCCCAAGAGGAGCCTCCCCATGAACGAACACACCAGCATCGCCGCCCAGCCCGCCTACAGCGACGCCGCGCAGAAGGCGCTTTCGCGCGCTCCGGCGCTTTTCATCGACAACGAATGGGTCGCCTCCACGCACGGCAGGACCGTTGCCGTGTTCGATCCCTCCACCGGCCGCCAGATCGCGGAAGTCGCCGACGCGTCCGACGCCGACATCGACCGCGCCGTCGCGGCAGCGCGGCGGGCGTTCGACGACGGGCGCTGGACCGGGCTGCCGCCGTCGCGCCGCGCGCGGCTGATGGAGACGCTCGCCGGCTTGATCGAGGCGAACCTCGCCGATCTCGCCGAGCTCGAGTCGATCGACAACGGCAAGCCGCGCGCCGCGTCGCAGGGCTTCGACATTCCCAAATGCGCCGAGACCCTGCGCTATGTCGCGGGCTGGGCGACCAAGATGCCGGGCGAGCATATCGAGCCGGCCGGTTACCCGTCTGGCTCCATGCACGCTTATGTGCGGCGCGAGCCGGTGGGCGTCTGCGCGCAGATCGTGCCGTGGAATTTCCCGCTGATGATGGCGGTGCAGAAGATCGCGCCCGCGCTCGCCGCAGGGTGCACTTTGGTCCTCAAGCCCGCGGAGCAGACGCCGCTCACCGCGCTGCGCCTCGCAGATCTCGTCGCGGAAGCCGGCTTCCCGGCGGGGGTGATCAACATCGTGACCGGCCTCGGCGAGACGGCGGGCGACCGGATGGTGCGCCACCCCGACGTCGACAAGATCGCCTTTACCGGCTCGACCGAGGTGGGGAAGATCATCACCCGCAATGCCGCCGAGACGCTGAAGCGGGTGACGCTGGAGCTCGGCGGCAAGTCACCCGTCATCGTCCTTCCGGACGTCGACGTGGCGAAGACCGCGCGGGGCGCGGCGACGTCGATCTTCGCCAATTCCGGCCAGGTCTGCATCGCCGGATCGCGCCTCTTCGCGCACCGCGACGTGTTCGACAGCCTCCTGGAAGCGGTTGCCGCCAACGCGTCGCGCTGGAAGGTCGGCCCGAGCCTCGCGCCGGACACGACCATGGGGCCGCTCGTGTCGGACGAGCAGCAGGCGCGCGTCCTGTCCTATATCGAAGCGGGGCGGAGAGAAGGCGCTTCGGTGCTGACGGGCGGCGAGGCGCCCGGCGGAAGCGGCGGCGGCTGGTACGTGTCGCCGACCGTGCTCGTCGACGTGAATCCGGACATGTCCTGCGTGCGGGAGGAGATATTCGGGCCGGTCCTGACCGCCACCCGCTTCGACGACCTCGACGAAGTCGCGAAGGCGGCGAACGCCACCACCTACGGCCTCGCCGCCACCATCTGGACCCGCGACGTTTCGGCGATGCACAAGCTCGCCGCCAAGCTGAAGGCGGGCATGGTCTGGGGCAACACCGCCTCGGCGGCGGACGTCACGCTCCCGTTCGGCGGCTACAAGCAGTCGGGCTACGGGCGCGAAAGCGGGCGCTACGGCGTCGAGGCCTATACCGAGCTGAAGACGGTCGCGATCTCGCTCTAGTCGCCGCCGCCGGTCGGAAATAATTCCATTCCGACGCCGCACTCCTGCGCTCCGATGCGTTCAACCATCGCATCCGCTTCGGCGGTGTAGCCGCGCGCGGACATGAACTCGGCAAGGCGTCCGAGTCGAGATTCGAACCCGCACCGCCCATCGCGCTCGCCCGCCTCCCGCTTGTTCCGGGCCGCTGCTTCCTCAACGAGCGCCACCGCCTCTGCGATGCGGCCGTGCTGCACATACATGCGGGCAATTCCGAGTTCGCCCGGAAAGAGGCCGCTATTATACTCCACCTCGTCCGCGACCCGGAACACGGGGATGGTCTGCCGGAAGAGCTCGGCTGCCGCGGCAACCGCCGCCGGGTCGCCGCGGGTGCGCGATGGGGCGCCGAGCACCTGGGCGCGGTGGAGCAGCATCCGCGCGGGGGCGATGTCGTTCGAGCCGTACGCCGCTGCGAAGATTCGGTGCGCGTCGGCGAGCAGTGTCTCGAGGCCGGCGGGCGGGTCGTCCGGCGCCACTTCGAGCGCCGCCTCGGCAAGGGTGCCGATCGCGAGCGCGACTTCCGGATCGTCCGGCCCGAACGCGGTGCGGGAGGCTTGTACGGCCCGGCGGAAATAGTCGAGGCTGCGCCGCCTCATCTCGGCGGGCCGCGGCGTGCTGCCGTCCCGAATGTACAAGGCGAGCCCCATGGCCATGAGGCGGTCGGAATAGCCGATGGCGGCGCGCCCGGTGCGGCCGGCATGGCGCGCGAGCTGGGCTGCGAACGCCGCCTCCGCGCCTGCAAGGTCGCCCCTGTCGAGCAGGCCGACCGGGCCGCGGATCAGCGCCAGAAGGCGGTCATAGTCGGTGCGCTCCACCTCCGGCCGGCGCGGCAACTCGGGCTGTGCGGACGCGGGTGCCGCGCATGCGACCGAGGCGAAGGCGGCGAGAAGGAGCGCGAGGGCCGAACCGTTCAACATCCAGCCATGCTGCCACGGCCATGCAGCCGCGGCAATGGACGTCGCCGGTTGCCCGAATGGGAAACGGGCGGCTATGAGCCGATGAAATTTCCGAAGGGGAACAATGTGATGCGTCTTCAGCTCGCCAGCGGCGCCCTCGCCGCCGCGATTCTCGCCACGACGGGCACTGCCGCCGCACAGACGACGGGCACTGCCGCCGCACAGGCGCCGGGCTCTGCGGCCACGCGGCCCGCCGGCAGCGCGCAGATCACCGAAGCCGCCGACGCGCAGCGCCCGGGCCCGGCCGCGCGCGCCGCCACGACGCGTGCGGCTCCGCCCACGGCCGAAGAGCGGCGGCGCCTCGTCGCGGCCGGCCAGCGCGGCATCCTCCTGTTCGAGATCGCCCGCGCCGGGCAGCTCACCACTCAGGACATGCTCGCCCGGGTGCCAAACCCGTCGCAGGCCGGGATCGCGGGCTGGGTCGCGGCGCCCGAAGCGGGCGGGACGATGACCGTCGTCTATTATGCGGACACGCCGGACGGGCCGGTCGCCGTCTATCGCGGCCAGGTCGCCGGCACCCGCATCGCGTCGCGCGAAGTCTTCGCCGGCGCGGACCGACCCGCGCTCACCCCGACACAGCGGCGCATGGCCGCGGCGCGGGCCGCCGTCGCGACCCTCGACCGGCAGCCCTGCGGCGGCACGTTCAACGTCTTCGTCGTGCCGCCAGCCGCCGCCGATGGACCCGTGGAGGTCTACAAGCTCTCGCCGCAGACGCAGCGCGGCAAATATCCGCTCGGCGGCCATTTCCTGGCGACCGTGGCGCCGGACGGCACCGTCGCCTCGACCCGCGCCTTCACCAACAGCTGCGTCGATCTCGACGCGCCGACGGCGCTCGCCGGCACCCAGCCGCGCCCGCTCGCCGTCACCCACCTTCTCGATCCGCTGCCGACCGAAATCCACGTCTTCCTCTCGCTGTGGATGAACCGCCCGCTGCTCGTGGCGACCGGCGAGCCCGAGCGGCTGTGGACCATTTCGCGCGGGCGCATCGGCGTGGTCGGAGCCTCGCCCACGCGCACGCCGCCGCCGGGCCCCGGGCGCTAAGCGCTCGGCGCCGGGCCTAGCCCGCGGCGGCGTCCTGCTCGGGAAGCGGGGCTTCGACGCGGCAGATCACGCCTTCGGGGCGGAACAGGAGCTCGGCCGTGCCGCCGAGCTCCGCCGCGAGGCCGCGCTCGATCATCCGGCTCCCGAAGCCGCGCCGCGCCGGCGGCGGCACGGGAGGCCCGCCCTCCTCGATCCATGCGAGGCTGAGCCGGCGCGCGCCGGCCTGGCCTGACACGGTCCAGGAGACGGTCACCCGCCCCTTCTCGTTTGCGAGGGCGCCGTATTTCACTGCGTTGGTGCACAGCTCGTGGAGCGCCATCGCGATGGAGAGGGCGGTGCGCGGCGCGAGTTCGATGTCCTCGCCCCGAATTGCGATCCGATCGCTGCCGGCGCCGCAGCCGAGGCCGGCGCGGTCGATCACCGCGAGGAGCGAGGCCGCTTCCCAGTTCCGTCCGGTGAGAAGATCGTGGGCGGCTGCGAGAGCGGTCAGGCGGCTCTCGAACGCCTGGCGCGCCTCCGGAACGGCCGCATCGCCGCGGAAGGTCTGCTGGGCGATGCTCTGGATGACGGCGAGCGTGTTCTTCACCCGGTGGTTGAGCTCGTTGAGGAGGAGGCGCTGATGCTCCTCCGTGCGCTTGCGTTCGAGGACGCGGCCGACCTGCTCGCCGAGCGTGCGGACGGTGAGGAGCAGATCGTCGTCGGGCGCCTCGACCCGGTGCGAGAAGAATTCGAGCGCGGCGATGATCCTTCCGTCGCCCTTCACGGGAAAGCCGAAGGCGGCGCCGAAGCCGAGGCCCTTTCGCGCGAAATGCGCCGACGTGTCCGTGTCCGAGACCCAGACGGGCTCGCCGGTGAGGAGGATACGGCCGGGCACCCCGACGCCCGAAGCGAAGCGGATGCGGGCCGTCGCTTCGCGCAGCGGATCGGCGGCGCCCGGCGAATCCTCGTGCCAGATGCCGGTCGAGACGAGCTCCGGCGGCTCCCCCTGCTTCGCGACCAATGCGTGGCCGACCGGCCAGCCCGTGAGCTGGCAGATGGCGGCGAGGCAGGCGCGCAGCGCCTCTTCGAACGAGCCGCTGGCCGCGGCCATCGCGCTGATGTCGAACAGGAGCTGCGTTTCGCGCGCCTGGCGCTGCAGCCGCGCCTCGGCGTCGCGGCGCTCGCCGATGTCCCGCAGGAAGCCGACGAAGACGGTCTCGCGGACCGAATGGGCCGTGGTGATCGAAAGCTCGATCGGGATCTCGACGCCGTCCTTGCGCAGCGCCGAAATCTCGATGCGCTGGCCGAGCACATGCTTCTCGCCGGTCGCGTTGTAGCGGGCCAGGCCGCTGCCGTGCGGCTCCCTGTAGCGCTCCGGGATGATGAGGTCGGCCATCGAGCGGCCGATGGCTTCCGCCGCCGACCAGCCGAAGGTCCGCTCGGCGACCTTGTTCCACGCCGCGACGCTGCCGTCGCGCCGCATCACCACGACCGCGTCGAGCGCAGTCTCGAGGACCGGCGTCAGCGCGTCGATGCCGGCGGCCTGGCTTTGATGGACGGTCATGGGCACCCCTTCGTGCACCGCCGGAGCGGATGCGGCAAGCCGATTGATCGCGCTTGCGAATTCCGGAGCGGCATCCGAATCCTGTTGCGCGCTTGTGTGGCCGCTTTAAGGAGCAGGCAGGGTTCAAACCCTTGGGGTGGCTGGCTTAATCCAGCCTTGGGGAGATCGTTACATGATGAAAAGTCGTTTGGCGCTGGTTTCGGCGCTGCTTCTGGCCGGGGCCGCGCCGCTCGTCGCGCAGCCCGCCGCCAATCCGCACGCCGGCCACGCCGCCGGCAAGGCCCGCTACGGCGCCTGGGGCGTCGACCTCGCCGCCCGCGACATGTCCGTCAAGCCGGGCGACGATTTCTGGCGCTTCGCCAACAACAGCTGGTTCAAGGCAAACGCGATCCCGGCCGACCGCACCTCCTACGGCGTCTCCGTCCTCCTTTCCGAAGAGCTCGAGCAGCAGCAGCGCGCCATCCTCGAGACGGCCGGCCGCAGCACGAACCCGGCCGACCGCCAGGTCGCCGACCTCTACGCCAGCTACATGGACGAAGCCGGCATCGAGAGCCGCGGCATCGCGCCGGTCCAGCCTTATCTCGCCCGCATCGCCGCCGTCCGCACCCGCGACGACCTGCTGCGCCTGTTCGCCACGCCGGGATACCAGTCGCCCGTCGGCGTCGGCATCATCCCGAACCCGGCCGATCCGACGCGCTACGTTGCCTTCGCGGGCCAGGGCGGCCTCGGCCTGCCGGGCCGCGATTACTATCTTCGTGAGGGCGCGCAGTTCGAAACCGCGCGCACCGGCTACCGCAACTACATCATCGAGCTGCACCGGCTCGCCGGCATCGCCAATCCCGAGCAGAAAGCCGACTCGATCATCGCGCTCGAGCGCCGCATCGCCGAAGCGCACTGGACGCCGGAGCGCAGCCGCGACGTGCGCCAGCTCATCAACCCGATGAACCGCGAGCAGCTCCAGCAGCTCGCGCCGCAGTTCAACTGGACGGCGTGGCTCGCCCAGCAGGGCCTCGGCGAGGTCCAGACGGTGATCGCCGGCCAGACGACGGCGATCACCGCCATCGGCCAGCTCCTCGACACCGTGCCCATCGAGACCTGGAAGGACTATATGGCCTTCCACACGCTGAGCGGCGCCGCGCCCTTCCTGCCGCGCGCGTTCGACCAGGCGAATTTCAACTTCTACTCGCGCACCCTGCGCGGCGTGCCCCAGCAGCGCGAGCGCTGGAAGCGCGGGCTCGACATGGTGAACGGCGCGCTCGGCGAGAGCGTCGGGCGCATCTATCTGGAGCGCCACTTCCCGGCCGAAAGCCGCCGCCAGATGGGCGAGCTCATCACCAATTTACGCGCCGCTTTCTCCGAGCGCCTGCGCAACCTCGAGTGGATGGACGAGCCGACCCGCGTCCAGGCGCTCGCCAAGCTCGACGCCTTCGACCCGCGCATCGGCGGGCCCGACCGCTTCATCGACTACAGCGCCATGCGCGTCGACCGCGGCGACATCCTCGGCAACATGATGCGTGCCGGCGAATTCCAGCACCAGCTGCAGCTTTCGCGTCTTCCCAACCCGGTGGACCGGTCGCTCTGGGCGATGACTCCGCAGACCATCAACGCCTACTACTCGCCGCTGTCGAACCAGATCACCTTCCCGGCCGCGATCCTCCAGCCGCCTTATTTCGATCCCAACGCCGACCCGGCCGTCAACTACGGCAGCATCGGCGCGATCATCGGGCACGAGATCGGCCACGGCTTCGACGACCAGGGGCGCCGCTTCGACGCCCAGGGCCGCTTCCGCGACTGGTGGACGCCGCAGGCGGGCGAGCGCTACACCCAGCGTGTCCAGCGCCTCGTCGAGCAGTACAACCAGTATGAGGGCATTCCCGGTCAGAAGGTGAACGGGCAGCTCACGCTCGGCGAGAATATCGGCGATCTGGGCGGCCTCGAAATGGCCTATGCCGCCTATCGCCGCCACGTCGCCCAGCATGGCGAGCCGCGCAGGATCGACGGCCTGACCGGCGACCAGCGCTTCTTCCTCGCCTTCGCCCAGGCCTGGCGCTCGAACATCCGCGAGGCGGCGCTCCGCGAGCGCCTGCTGACCGACACGCACAGCCCGCCCGAATGGCGCGTCAACGGCATCGTGCGCAACATGGACGCCTGGTACCGCGCCTTCAACGTCCGGCCCGGCGACCGCCTCTACCTCCCGCCCGAACAGCGCGTCCGCATCTGGTAGGCGCCGGCGGGCGCCCCGCTTTGTGGGCGCCGAGGCAAAGGAAAGGGGCCGGTGCGGGGGCGCGCCGGCCCCTCTTTCTATGGCTTTGATTCTCCGTATTTGTGGGGCAGCATGAAGCGAACCGGGAGGGTGTCCATGAATTTCCGTTCGATCGTTGCCGCCGCCGCATTGTCGCTCGTCGCGGCGCCCGCCTTGGCGCAGAAGCCGGCGGCCCCGGCGCCTGCGCCGCAGCCGCTCAACCCGGACGCGGAGCGCCGGGCCATCGCCTTTGCCGAAACGCGCGGGCGCCTCCTCTACGGGCTCGACCGCGCCGCCTGGGTTGCGAGCGACGACGTCATGGCCCAGATTTCCAACCTGCAGGGCTCGGGCGTTCGCGGCTTCATCGTCGAGCGAGCGGGCGAAGGCTTCGCGGTCACCTTCTACGGCGGCCCGGCAGACGCGCCGGTCGCTTATTATCGTGGCGACGTGCGCAATCACCGCGTGCGCGGCCGCGAAGTCTTCCCTGCTTTGGCACGTCCGCTCCTGACGCCGGCGCAGCGCCGCCTCGTCGCGGCGCGCGAGGCCGCCGTCGCCGCGAACCGCAACCGGCCATGCGGACGCCAGCCCTTCAACACGGCCGTCGTCCCGCCAGACGCGCCGGATCACCCCATCGACGTCTATCTGCTGACGCCGCAGCCCGCCGCCGGCCAGTTCGCGCTCGGCGGCCACTGGCGCGTCACCGTAAGCACTGACGGCCGCGTCACGAATGAGCGCCCCTTCGCGCGCTCCTGCCTGATGATGGGCGGCGGGGCGGCGGCGCCGCCCGGAGCGCGGCCGGTCGGGATGGTCGTCACCCACCTCCTCGATCCGGTGCCGACCGAGATCCACGTCTTCACCTCGCTCGCCGCCGGCATGCCGATCCTGGTCGGAGCGGGCGGAAGGGGCTGGCAGGTCGACCGCGGCAGCATCAGGCAAGCGCGCGGGCGTTAAGCCGGGAACGGAGCGTTCGCCCAGGCGTCGGGCGGCGATGGTCTCCGCGCTCTCCGCCTTCAACGCGTTCGTTCCCAAGGATCTCGGCGCCCGCCGCGCGGCGCGGGCCGTGCCGTTCGGAGAGCATGCGCGCCAGGCGATGGACGTCTATGTGCCGCGGCGGCGGCCGGCGGGCGCGCTGCCGATCATCGTCTTCTTCTACGGCGGGAACTGGGCGGCGGGCATGCGGCAGGGCTACGGCTTTGCCGGGCGGGCGCTCGCTTCGCGCGGCTTCGTGGCCGTGCTGCCGGATTATCGGCTGGTGCCGCAATTCCGCTTCCCCGCCTTTCTCGAAGACGGCGCCGCGGCCGTCGCCCGGGCGCGGAAGATCGCCCCGGCGTACGGCGGCGATGCGGACCGGGTCATCCTCGTCGGCCACAGCGCCGGGGCCTACATCGCCGCCATGCTCGCGCTCGATCCGCAGTGGCTGGGCCCGGACCGGGCGGCGGTGCGCGGCCTTGCCGGGCTCGGCGGGCCGTACGACTTCCTGCCGCTCGACACCGTCCCGACCCGCGTCGCCTTCGGCAAGGCGGAGGATCTGGAAGCGACGCAGCCGGTCAACTTCGCCTCGGCCGACGCGCCGCCGGCCCTGCTCCTCCACGGCGCCGAGGACACCACCGTCCACCCACGCCATAGCCGCACCCTCGCCGAACGCCTGGCGCAAGCGGGGGCCGAGGCGGAGCTGCGCCTCTACCCGCGCGTCGGCCATGTCGGCCTCGTCACCGCGCTCGCCCTCCCCTTCCGCCGCCGCGCGCCCGTCCTCGCCGACATCGCGGCCTTCGCTGCGCGGGTCAGCGCCTAGAATTTGGACGCTTCGCGCGGAGCGCGGCCATGCTATGCCTCGGGCGGGACAGCAGGGGAGGGGCGTTAGATGGACCGGGTGCGGGCGTTCGGCTGGGCTTATTTCGTCATGTTCATGGCGATCGTGGCGCTCGATTTCGTGCCCGCCTTCGTCGATGCGGAGGGGCGGTTGTTCGGCCTCTTCACCCTCGATTTCTACGACAATGCCCTCCACTTCGCCTCGGGCGCCTGGGCGGGCATCGCCGCATGGCTCGGCCACAATGCGTCGCGCACCTATTTCCGCATCTTCGGGCCGCTCTACTTCCTCGACGGCGTGATGGGGCTCGCGCTCGGCAGCGGCTATCTCGATTTCGGCATCTTCATCTACGGGCCGCTCGATCTCTCGCTGATGATCCGCTTCCTCGCCAATCTGCCGCACCTCCTGATCGGCGGCATCGCTGCGCTCGTCGGCTACGTGCTCGCGACCCGCAGGCGCCCCTCCGTAGCGTGAGGCGGCGCTGGAAGATCCTGCTCGGAGCGCTCGCCCTCGCCGGGACGGCGATCGCCGCGCCGATCGTCTATATCGAAACGTCTTGCAGCGACCCGCTCCCCGGGCTCCAGGCCACGGCGCCCTATCGCCCGCTCATGGCAGGCGCCGAGGGGCGCCGAGAGGAGGCGCGCACCTTTCTCACCTATCCCGAATGGTACATCGTCTATTCGGCCGAAAGCCTCGGCCGGTTCCTGGAGACACGGCCGCCGAGCGCTTATTCCTACGTCGCGGATGTCCGCGGCTTCTGGCGGGGCTATTGCGCCGCGAACCGGGCGGCGGCCGGGTCCCAGGCCGGCTCCGACGCCAAGGTCATGATCTACACGATCGGCATCAGCTATTCCGCCGAGATGCTCCTCAAGGGCCTCTACGAAAACACCTGGGGCCGCGCCTTCGAATGGATCGGCGGGCACGAGAGCGGCAACGACCGCTACACGGCCAGGGTGCAACAACGCTACGGCGCCTTCATGCACGAGACACCCTGGTACCGCTTCGGCTTCGGCGACGCGCTCGCCGGCCTTTGGGCGACGCCGGTGTCGGGCGACGCGGTGCGCCACTGGGAGCGGCGTTTCGTCTATACGGCCGAATATGGCTTCAAGTCGCTCTACGCCGCCGTCTTGGGCTGGGCTTCGGGCGCGGCGCTCGGCCGGGACGAGCCGACGCTGCGCTTCGTCGTCCGGGCCGAACCGGAGGCGATCGCGGCCGTGGACCGGCGCTTGCGGCCGGTGGGACGGCTGCCCGGCGGCCTCACGGTCGTGGAAGCGCCGCGCTACGCGCAGTTCACCGACCTCCTCCAGCGCTTGGCGGCAACGGACGCCGCGCTCGTCGAGATCGCCGGCAACGACGACATCTTCGTCACGCTGCGCGCGCCGGCTGACCGGCCCGTACCGCCGGGCACCGTCCAGCTTTTCGCGCAGCCGCTGGACGACCGCGCCGGCTGGCAGCGGCTCGGCCTTGCGGTGAAGGTCGACCGTTTGCTGCCGCTGCTCCGCGCGCTGCGCACTTCGGGCGCCGAGTTCGAGCATGTCTACGATTATTGATCGCCTTGCCCGCCTGTCCGCTGTCGCGGGGCTGGTCGCGGGGAGCTGGACGCTGATCATGATCGCGCTGCCCTTCGTCGGGCCCTCCGGACGGCAGGTCGCCGTGGTCGGCGAGCCGGGCGACGCGGTTCGGGCGATCCTCGCCGCGGGCGGATCGATCGTCGAGGTCCGCGGCCGCGCGGTCCTGGCCCGCTCGGATCGGCCCGGCTTCGCCGCCGCGCTCTACCGCCAAGGCGCCGGCCTGGTCCTGGAGGGCCGCATCGCCGCCGGCTGCTTCAGCCCAGGTGAGCCCGGAAATGCGGTTCGTAGCGCGCGTGCCACGTGTTGCTGAACAGGTTGAACGGATCCCACTCCCGCTTTTGCGCGAAGAAGGCGCGTATCTCCGGATAGGAACGCTCGAGCTGCTGCGGCGTGTAGTGGAGCTGGTAGGGGAGGAAGAACCGCCCGCCGTGGCGAAGCGTCAGCTCGATCAGGTCCGAGGTCAGTGCCCGCATCCGCTCGGTGCCTTGCACATCGGTCTTCTGGTTGAGGTAGAGCACCACGGAGAAGGCCTCCCGCGGGGCGTAGCTCAGCGCGTTGTCCTCGGCGCTCACCGCCCGGATCGAGGCGTTGACGAGGGTCGCGTCGCGGGCGCGGACGAGGGTGCGCAGGCCATCGATGAAGGGGATCAGCCGATCCCTCGGTACGAAATATTCGTGAAGGATGTCGGTCTCGCGCGGCAGGTTGTTCCGGAGATAGGCGACGCTGTCGTGCATCGGATCGTTGCGGCTGACGAGGCAGGCCTCGCCGTCGCCCATCGCTTGCGACCGCTGCACGGTGCAGGTCTCGAAGCGGGGCTCGAGGCGCTTTTCCGCCCACCAGCGCAGGGATTGGAAGACGCTGCCGCGCTTCGAAAGGTTGACGGTGAGGCGCCGGAGCTTGGTATTGCTCACCTCGCCGAGCGGCGGACGCTCCGCCCGCTGGTCGGCAGTGCGGCGGTATGCGTAGACGATCGTCTCGTCGAGGAGAGAGCCCGGCGCGGTCGACAGGTGCGCGTACATGAGCCCGATGTCGCGATCGTTCGCGATCCGTGCGAATTTCGCGGGAAAGTCCCGGTACGAGATAATCTCCCGCTCCGAGGCGTAGATGTCGTTCGGGACGACTTCGAGCTCGGCTTCCAGGATCACGCCGAACAGGCCGTAGCCGCCGATCGCGTGACGGAAGAGGTCCGGATTCTCGGTGCGCGAGGCGGTCACCACCGTCCCGTCGGCGAGCATCATCCGCATCGAACGGACCGAGTCCATGAGGGCGCCGGCGCGGTGGTCCATGCCGTGGGCGTTGACCGAGATCGAGCCGCCGACGCTGAAGATGTCGGTGGATTGCATCGCCTTCACCGCGAAGCGCGGGTGGATGGCCGTCTGTATGTCGTGCCAGCTCGCCCCGGCGCCGACGCGGAC
The DNA here is from genome assembly GCA_036399655.1 of Allosphingosinicella sp. Lineage (GTDB taxonomy): Bacteria > Pseudomonadota > Alphaproteobacteria > Sphingomonadales > Sphingomonadaceae > Allosphingosinicella. Next base: position 16,407 of record DASWMS010000056.1, read on the forward strand.
GGTGCGCGCCGCCCGATCGAGCCGGATCGCGTTGTAGCGGCGCATGTCGAGCACCAGGCCCCCCTGGCGGAAGGCCTGCCCGCCCATGCTGTGCTTCACGCCGGCGGCCGAGACGGTGAGACCGTTCGCCCGCGCGTAAGCCAGGGCGTTCGCCACGTCCGCTTCGCTGCGGACGTCGACCACGCCCGCCACCGCTGTGCGGCTGAGGCAGCTCGCGTCGTTGACGGAGCCGCCGCGCTGCGCCCAGCGCGGCTCGGGCACGGCGGGCGTAGCCGGCTCCGCATTGGGAACGGCGCCTGCGGATGCGAAGAAGGACGCCCTGGTGAAGCGTTCCGCGCCGACCTGCGGCAGGACGTTCCCGCAATCCTTGTCGCCCTCCGGCTCGGCAGCGAGCGGTGCCATCCAGGCCGTCGTTCCCGCCGCGACCAACGCGATCACGGACACCGTCACCAGCAGCTTCTTGCGCTTCATTCGGTCTGCCTTTCGCGCGCGAGGGCCGCGTCGAGGACCCTCAGAAAGCCCGCTTCGTCCTCGATATGCGGGATGTGGCCGACGCCAGGGAGGCGGGCGAAGGAGCGGGCGTTGGTGAGGCGCGCGATCCGTTCGCCCTGCTCGATCGGAGTCACCGTGTCCGCCTCGCCCCAGACGATATCGACGGGCATTCGGATGCGCGAAAGGTTGGCGCTGCGCCGGCTCGCCGCGCCGTCGTCCGCCGTAAGCAGGGCGGGCAGCCAGTCGGCATAGCCGGCGGTGGTGCCGCGCCGCCGCATCGGTTGGCGGATCGTGTCGATCCAGGCGTCGGCGGCGTCCTTGCGGGCGAGCATCGATCGGAGCAGGGCGCCGGTGGCGAGCGGGTTCGCGACGCTTGCCGAGACGAGCGGCTCCGCCACCCAGCTGCGGCCGACGGCCCGCTCCGGAAGGCCAGACGCGTGACCCGCGGGATCGAGCTGTCCGAGCGCCGCATCGACCAGCACCAAAGCGCGCACGCGGCCCGGCGCCCGCAGTGCCAGCTCCGCCGCCGGGCCGCCGCCGAAGCTGTGCCCGAGGACGATCGCCGGCTGCCGCGCCTCGGCGGCGAGCACGGCGGCGAGCCGCGCCGCCTGGTCCTGGCGGCCGTACCGCGCCTCGGAATCCCGCTCCGAATAGCCGAAGGGCGGAAGATCGACCGCGATCACCCGCCACCCGCGCGCCGCGAGGTGCCGGGTCACGTTGCGCCAGAAGCCGCTCCACCCGGCCGTGCCGTGGACGAGCAGCACCGGCCGTCCGGCGGCCGGGCCGGCCGTCTCGACCGCGACTCGGCCGAGCGGCGTCGGCACCATGTGCATGGCCGAGGGCACCCCCTCCTCGCGCTCCCGCCACGCCGCCGCGGCGCGGAAGCCGGCGAGGACGAGGACGAGCAGCAGGACGAGCGTCAGCGCCGCCTTCACCACACCCTTCAACAGCTTGCCGATCACTCGCCCGCCCCCGCGTCTCCTTGCGCAGAGAATGTCCGGGCGCGGCATCACTGGCAAGGGGCCGCCGGGGCTTGATCCCTCCGCCGTTTCGGGCAGACGGTGGCGCCGCACCAAAAGGGGTCCACGCCATGCGCCATGCCGTCTTCGCCGCAGCCGCTCTCGCCCTCGGCCTTTCCGCCTGCGTGCAGGTGCGCCAGGACGACGAGCCGGAGCCCTCAGCCCGCTATGCCTTCTGGCGGCCGGCGCCGGTGGCGGGCGCGCGCGAACCGTCCGAGGTTGTCGCCGCCACGAGCGCCGCCGACTGGCGCGCTGTCGATCCGGAGAATTTGATCCTCATGGAGCTTGCCGACGGACAGCGCGTCGCGATCGAGCTCGCGCCCGCCTTCGCGCCCCTCCACGCGGCGAACATCCGCGCCTTCGCCCGCGCCGGCTGGTGGAACGAGGCGACCATCTACCGGGTGCAGGACAATTACGTCTCGCAATGGGGGAATGGAGACGCCGAAAACCCGCTGCCGGCCGGCGTGGTGAGGACGCCGCCGGCCGAATACGACCGGGTGCTCGCCGGGCTGAACGTGCGGCCGCTCGGCTTTCCCGACAGCTATGCGCCGATGGTCGGGCATGTCGACGGCTGGCCGGTCGCGTGGGACCCCGAGCGGGGCCGCGCCTGGCTCACCCATTGCTACGGAAGCGTCGGCGCCGGCCGCGACGAAGCGCCCGATACCGGCACGGCGGGCGAGCTCTATGCGGTGATCGGCCACGCACCGCGGCACCTGGACCTCAACATCGCGACCGTCGGCCGGGTCATCGAGGGCATGCCGGCCCTGTCCGCACGCCCGCGCGGGACCGGCAACCTCGGCTTCTACGACCCGGCGAAGGGCGAGCAGCCGATCCGCATCGCGCGGGTGCGCGTCGCGGCCGACCTGCCTGCAAGCGAGCGGCCATCGTTCGAAGTGATGCGCACCGATACCGCCGCCTTTTCGGCCTATGTGACCGGCCGTGCCAATCGCGGCGGCAGCTTCTTCAACCGCCCGGCCGGCGGCACGGACCTGTGCAACGTCAACGTGCCCGTGCGGCGGCGGCCGGCGGGCTGACGATCAGGTGTGTCGCTGAGAGTCCCCTGAGGGGGCGTCCGCCAAGCGCGGCTTTGCGGGGAATCACAGTTGCGGGTCCCACCGGAGAGGGAGGCTCCGGGGGACCCGCCTGTTGGAGCGCCGGCGGGGGGACGACCGCCTTTCGCGCCCCGGATCGGCTTCATCGAGGTTGCGGCCCCGATGAAGCCGCGGGTCGGGGCAGAGGGGAGGTTTGCCCGGACCCTGAGGCAAGAGCGGGAGGGGAAAGCCGCTCGCGCCTCGGTAGCTCAGCATCGCGCGGCGGAGCCGCGGCGGCCGCAGATCAGGCGGCGAAGGCGTGCTGCTCGCCCGGGCCGAAGCCGGAGCGGCGGACGTGGCGGACGATCTGCCCGCCGGCGACGAGGGAGGCGTTCTCCAGCGGCAGCGCGGTGGCGCAAAAGGCGCATTCCGCAGACAGCCGGCCAATATACCAGTGGGTGCGGCCGCAACCGGGGCAATAATTGGTCTCGTGGCCGCGATAGACGATGTGATAACCGCGCTGGCTGGCCGGCGGGACAAGGCTTCCGCCGCGGGCTTCAAGAACGCTAATCGCCATTACATTGGCTCCCTTCTCACAAACTCGAACTTGACCGGCCCAACGCGCCGGGAGTCGGAGAAGTTTCATGGATTTAGGATGAACGGAGGCGAGCGCCGCCACGCTTCCCCCTCTGGAGTCGCCGATTCGCGGCGAAAAGGCGGCAGCGACAGAGCGTTTTTGGAGAGCGATGAGCGGAGTGGCGGAGCGAGTGTTGCGAAGGCGCAACGGTCCCGAAAAGATGGTTTGCGGCTGCGTTGTTGAATCAGGGCGGAGCGCTGCAATCCCCTTGGACAGGCTCAGGGCCAGCGGTCTGGGGAGCCGGATGGCCCGATGTTCCGGCTCTCCCGCATCCGCCAGGGCTGAGCCTGTCCAAGCCCGGTTTTCAGAATGGGGCGCTCAACGCTCGTAACCCAATCTTCACGGCGCCCGCGCGATAGTTGCGCGCGCAGGGGCGGGGGCGGGATGGACAAGGTTCGGACGGACGGGGCGGAATGCGCGGTGCTGGCGGCGGTCGCCGGGTTCGGGCTGCTCGGCGCGCGCTGGGGGCAGACGGCGCCCGAGCAGGCGGCCCGGTGGACCGTGGACGCCGCTCTCCTGACGATGCTGGGCGGCGGCGCGATCTTTGCCGCCTTGTTCCTCGCCGGACATTTCGCTCTGCGGCGCTTCGGACGCACGGACTCCTGGCTGTACGGAGCCGCGGGGGCGGCAGCGGCCATTGGTGCCTTTCTCTGTTTCGGAGGCGTTCGCTCGATTGCCCTTGCGGGCGATCAGGGGCTCGTGACCGTCGCGATCGGCCTTCCGCTTCTCGCCGGCTGGTGCCTCGGCGCCGTCTACCGGCGGATGGCAGGGCTGGAACATCCCGCGCCGCGGGCTGCCCCCGCCGACATCGAAGCCGCGGCCGTCCGCGCGTGCGGCCACTCCCCTTTGCCCCTGGCCAGCAACGCGCCCGATGCGCCGGCGCGCCTGCCTCACGCACCCGCCGCGACGCTGATCGAGGCGGGCGAGGAGCGTTATTACGACGGCCCGCTTCAGGTGCGCACGTCGGCCGCCTTGCTCGCGGCTTCGGGGGCGGCGGTGGGCGGCTTCTTCGCCGCGCTCGTCCTCCTGGGCGCGATTGCCGGCGCCATCACGACGCGAGACGCTTCGGCGCTCGGCATGGGCATGAGCGTCGGTGCCGGCGCCTCGATCCTGCTCGTCCTCTTCTTCGCGCTCTTCCTCTTCCTGCCGGTCTGGATCTCGCACAAGGTGGCGCAGAAATTCCGGGTGGTGACGGTGGGCGGCTATGCCGGCGTGGGCTTCGCGACCTGCATCGCCGTGGGCATCCTGCTCCCGCCCTTCCTCGTCGCCGCGCCGTTCGCCGCCGGGGCGATGGCGCTCTACCGGCGCTGGGCGGGGGTCGAGCCGGTGCCGCTTCCCGGCGACATCGTCGTGGGCGACGAGCGCGCACTGGTCGGCGCCGGCCATGCCGCGCGGCGCTATCGCCGGGTGGTGCGCGGCTGACGCGAAAAGGGGCGCCCGCACGCGGCGGACGCCCCTTCGGCAGGTCCCCTGAAGGGGGCCTTACATTCCGCTGACGTTGCTTTCGACCTGACCGTCGGTGCTGCCGCCGGCCTTTTCGGCGGCGCTGTTGTCATTGTCGTCGATCGCTTCGGCCTTTTCCTCGGCCTTCTCGCGCGTGTCGTCGGCCTTCTGCTCGAGCGTCTCCTCGACCGTCTCGTTGGTCGCGTTGTCGGCCATCGCTTCGAAATTCTCGGCGACGTTCTCGGCGTTCTGGACGACATTCTCGGCCGCCTTGTCGTCGGCATTGCCGCCGCAGGCGGCGAGCGCGAACACGGACGCCGCGGCCGCAGCCATTGCAAGTTTCTTCATAGGTGCCTCCCTCATTGCTCCCGCAATCCTAATCACGTTTCCGGGCGGGGTGCCAGCCCCGAAAGCCCGCCGCGCAAAGCGCGATACGCCCCGGCCGCTGGGGCCGGGGCGTTCGCTGGTCACTCAGGATCCGAGCCGAGGGCTCAGCGGGTGCCGTAGACCCTCAGGACCGTGTTGGTGCGCACGTCGATCTGGTAGACGTTGCGGCCGTCGCTCCGATAGACGATGCCGTTGCCGTCGCGGAACTGGTTGCGCAGCTCGTACGGGATCGCCTGGAGGTTCGACGGAGCGCGCGAGCCGGGGGCGACGCAGCCGCTGTTGCGGTTGCCGAGGATGCCGCCGAGCACGCCGCCGATGAGGCCGCCGCCATTGCTCTCGCAGCTCGTCACCTCTTCATAGGCGCCGCCCTGGCCGTAATAATTGCCGTCCAGCTCGTTGTCGGCCCACTGGCCGTTGCCGCCGCCGTCGGCCGTGCGGAACTGCTGGCGCACGGCGCGGAGCCGCTGCTGCAGGTCCTGGCGCTCGGCCTGGGTCAGGCCGTTGCGGCTGTACTGGCGCTCGAGGCGCGTGAGCGTGCGGACCTGCATGCGCAGGTTCGCCGCCTCGCTGCGCGTGATCGCGCCCGACTGGATGCCGGACTGGAGACGCGTCTCGAGCTGGGCGATCCTGGTCTGGAGGTTGATGCTCGCCTGGGCGTTGACCGTGTTCTGGTTGCCGTAGGCGTAGCCGTTGTTGCTCGTCTGCGCCGCCGCGGGCGCCGCGATCGCGGCCGTCCCGGCCGCCATAAGAATGAGAAGCATTTTCATAGCCCGATACTCCACAAAGGCCCCACCGCTTCGATCGTGCCTCAACGTGCGGCACGCGGCGCGGGTTGCATGAACGCCGCCATTCGTCGCGTGTTGCCGCCGCTTCGTCCCCGGCAACGAGAGTCACGCTGCACGCGAAGAAGCGCCCCGGCCGCTTGGCCGAGGCGCTTCCCGAGACACGCAAAGCAACTGGTACGCGAGGCCGACTAGCGGTTCATCGCATGGACCTGCAGCACCACTTCGGTGCGTGCGTCGATCCGGTAGATGTTGCGTCCGTCCGTGCGGTAATAGGCGCCGTTCCCGTCGCGATACTGGTTGCGATACTCATAGGGGAGAACGCCCAGGTTGCCGGACACGCGCTGGCCGACGCGAAGGCCGCCATTGCCGGTCACCCTGTCGATGACATCGCCGACGATGCCGCCGCGGCGCTCGCCGTCGCGATAGTCGCCGTCGCGCTGGTAATTGCCGTCGCGGCTGTCGACGCGATTGTCGCGATTGGTGTCGCGGTCGTCATAGCCGTCGCGGTCACGGTCGTAGGGGCTGGCGTAACGGTCGTCTTCGTCATAGCCGCCGCCGCGGACGTCGGCACCCTGGGAACCGTTCCACTGACCGCCGCCGCGGCCGCCTTCGGCCATGCGGAGCTGCTGGCGGAGCGTCTGGACGCGCTGCTGCAGGTCCTGGCGCTCGGTACGGCTGAGGCCGTCGCGGGCATATTGGCGCTCGAGCCGGGTGAGCTCGCGGAGCTGCATGCGCAGCGGCTGCGCTTCCTGGCGGGTGATCGAGCCCTGCTGCACGCCGGCCTGAAGGCGGGACTGGAGCTCGCCGATGCGGACGTCGATGCGGGTGTCGGCCGAGACGCCGTAGCCGCCGCCTTGCTGCGCCATGGCGGGCGCGCCGACGGCGAGGGCCGAAACCGCCGCCATGCTCAAAAGGATCTTGTTCATAGGGTCAAACTCCAAGGGGCGCCCCCTGCGCCTGGAGAGACCTAGCGCCTCCTGCGGTGAGGCCTGCCTGAACCGGATCGCCAGACGAGGTTCATCGCCCGGCGCGTTCTCCTCAGCGCCGGTTGATGTCGCCGACCATGCCCTGGGGCTGCTTGGTGGAGGGGTTGGAGGCGTTCTGCTTCTTCGGCGCTTCGGCCTTGGGCTTGCGCGCTTCCTTGTTCGATTTCTTCTGGCCCTTCGCCATCGTGCTGTCCTCGTTCGTCGTGATGCCGATGCCGCCCTTACATCCGTTCGGTGCGGAATGCCTGAACATTCGAAACCGCTTGCCGGCTCCCCGGCGGTGCGGCAGCGTTTCGCGGCGTCCAGTGCTGCGACCAGGAGGATCCATGACGAGGTGCGCCGCCACCCTGCTTCTTGCCGCACTCGCCGCAGCCTGCAACGGCGCGCCCGAGGCCGAGGAGGCGAACGGCGCCGGGCAGGCCGCGCCTCGCCAGCCCGCCCCGGCGGCCGGAAACGCCGCCGCGCCCGCAGCGCCGCCGGCACCGGCGGCGGTCCGGACCGCGCCTATGTCGGCGACCGGCTACGCGCTGGTCGGGACGGAGCCTTTCTGGGGCGGAACGGTGACGGGCACGAGCGTCCGCTACATGGTCCCGGAGCGCCAGTTCGGCGACGTGGTCGAGACGCGCCGCACCTACGGTCCGGGCAGCGAGACCTATTCCGGGAGCTTTCGTGGACGCCCGTTCGTGCTGACGCTGACTCGCGCGCCCTGCTCGGACGGCATGTCGGAGCGGCCGTTCGCCTTTGCCGCGACGCTGCAGGTTCTGGGCGAGACGCGGCGCGGCTGCGCCGATCCGGAGGAGCCGCGGCCACAGTCTTGATCTTGCGGCGATGTTAGCGTTAACTTCGCCCCACGAGACAAAAAGAGAGGGGCCTGCGATGAACCTGAAAGCCGCTTTGCTTTGCCTGGCGCTGGCCGCGCCGCTCGCGCCCGCCGCCGCGGTCCAGCAGCCTGCCGCGGATGCCGCTGCCGACGACATTGCGCGCCGCATCATCTCCAACCCCAATCCGCAAAGCTACCGCCTGGACGGGGTGCGCAGCGGCGGCGGCGTCCGGCGCGATCCCGGCGTGCAGGGCGGCAAGGCGCTTCGAGTCCCCGTCTCAGGGCGCAGCGAGCAGGCCTGGTCGGTCAGCGTCGCCGTGCCGATCACCCGCGCGGTCAAGGCCGGCGACAATCTCGTCCTCGCCTTCTGGGCCCGGCTCGAACGCGGCGACAACGGCGCCACGAGCAGCGTCCTTCCCTACAATGCCGTGCAGATGGCCGGTGCCCCCTACACGGCTTTGTTCACGGGCCCAGCGACGATCGGCCCCGAATGGCGGATGCACGAAATCCGCGGCCGGGCGAACCGCGACTATGCGGCGGGCGAGCTCAACGTCTCGATCCACCTCGCCACCGCCCGCCATACCGTCGACATCGGCCCGGTCTTCGTGCTCAACATGGAACAGTGAGCGGATTGTCCCGAGAATAGAGGGGCTTGCGGGCGTGAGGTTTTCGCGGCAATCTCCGCGCGGGAATCGAAGGGGACGAACTTCAATGCTATTGACGATGACGCTCGCGGGTTCGCTCGCGGCAGCGCAGGACGTGCGCGCCGCGCCCGCTCCGGCGCCCACGCAGGCCGCCGAGCCGGCCGCGGCGCAGGGCCGCCGCACCACGCCGCAGGCCCGTGCCGCCGCCGCCGCCGGCATGGCGGACGAGGAAAGCGCCGAGAAGATTGCCGAGGAAGCGCAGCGCGACCTTCGCGAATCGCGCTTCTACAACCGGCCGGGCGCCACCCGCGCGCAATATAACGAGGAATGGCAGACCTGCCGCCTCATCGCGCGCGGCTCGACCACGCCGAGCGGCAGCACCCCCGTCTACGTGCCGCCGGGCTCGAGCGTGCTCGCGGCCGGCATCGGCGGGGGCATCGGCGGAGCGATCGCCCAGGCGATCATCGAAGGGCGCCTGCGCCGCGCCAATCGCCGCCAGTGCCTGCTCATCCGCGGCTGGAACCTCGTCGAAGTGGACGAAGCGGAAGAGGCGCGGATCGCCGCCATGACCGACGCGCAGCGCGACGACTTCTTCAACACGATCGTGGGCGCGGCGGATGTCGGCGGGCGGAAGGTGAGACGATGGAACAACGATTACGCAGCGCCGCGCCTTGCGCCCGCCGCAGACCAGGGCGCGGAGCAGCAGGAGACGGATGCGGCCGGTTCGGAGGACGGCGAATGAGCCGCCTCCTCAAAGCCGCCGCTGCGGCCGCAGCCGCCGCCGCCACCCTCCTCCCGCTCGGTGCGCCCGCCGCCGCGCAGCTCAAGGTCGAGCGCCGCGCCGACCTGGCTCTGCCGGTGACGCTCGGCCCCGGCCAGGGCGCGATCCTGGTCGGCTTCCGCCGGCCCGACCCGCAAAGCCAGAACCGCCACGGCGCGGTCGCCTTCGCGCGCTACGATCTCGAGGCGCGCGACATCGTCGCCCGTCCGCGCGGCGCCCGCCGGGCCGGCGACACGACGACCTATTGGGTGCTGGCGAAGAGCGGTGTCCGCACCCTCGCCCAGGACCATTCGCTGATGATCGTCTCGGAAGGCGACTATGTGATGTACGGCGCGGCGCCGATGCGCGTCGTCGACGCCACCTTCTGCCTCGGCGCGCCGACCTTCCGGGTCCGCGCGGGCGAAGTCGTCTATTTCGGCGACGTGACGCCCTATCTCAACGCCCGCATGGAAGGCGGCCGCCGCGCCTCCGCAATGGCCTATTCGAGCGACATCGAAAAGGCGCGCGAAGCCCTTGCGACCCAGCCGGCGCTCGCCTCGGCGCTGCGCCCGGCCGAGATCAGCAACCAGGCGACCTTCGGCTGCGTCGCGCAGAACATGCTGGCCTATTCCGTCGCCGGCGCGGCCGACCTGCCTGAGCCGACGGTGGCGCCGGCGGCGCCGGCGGAAACCGCGCCGGCCGATACGCCGGGCACCGGAAACTAGAAGCAGACGGCGGCGCCGCCCGCCAGGAGACATGACGTGAAGACGAAGACCCTCCTGGCGGGCGCGGCGTGCGCGTGCGCCTTCGCCCTCGCCGCTCCGGCTGCCGCGCAGAGCCCCGCCAACTTCCGGGGCTGCGACGGCTTTCGTGCCCCCGGCCGCAATGCCGACGGCATGAACCGCCGCGCGCAGAGCCTCTTCATCAACCCGCTCTTCCTTCGCGCCTTTAACGGCCGCCAGGCGGCGGGCACGAGCATGGGGACGAAGGGCGTCGAAACCTGCGACGCCGCGCTTGCCTCTCCCCTGCTTCTTCCGGAGCACACACTGCGCCGTGCGAGCCTTACCCGCGCGCGCGGCATCTATCGGCTCGAGGCCGGCGATGCCCAGGCCGCGCTCGCCGACTTTGCCTCGTCCGACGAGATCGCCGGCGCGGACCAGCCGCTTTATCGCCGCAGCGTCGGCCTCGGCACGCAATTGCTGCGCGCTTATGCCTTGCACCAGGCCGGGCGGAAGGACGAGGCCATTGCGGCGGCGGGCGCCGCGGCGGCCGCGCGGCCGGCCAATCCGGAGGTCGGCCTTGCCGCGGCCAGGATCATCCTGGCGGCGAATGGCGACTGGGACGCCTACATCGCGGGGCTGCGCGGCATTTCGCGCTACAATCCCACCGCCATCCAGTCGCTCTTCGGCCTCGCCATGGTCCGCGGCCGGTTCGACGAGATGCTGGCGCTGCAGCCGCATATCGTCTTCGCCGTGCCGGCGACGCGCGACGGAGCGCCCGCCCTTTCCTCCGCGCTGGCCGAGAATTTCGTCAGCCAACTCGAGATCGACGGCGCGAGCGCATTCGCTCTGGCGGCTTTGGGCCGCAAGGACGCGGCCGAGGCGGCCCTTGCCGGCCTTACCCGCAGGATCGACGAGGCCCTGACCGAGCCGACGCTGCCGCCGGGCGTCACCGACCGCTCGACGATCCGGCGCGAGCTCAGGCGCTATCGCCAGCTCGAGATGCGCGCCGACACGATCCGCGCGCGCGCCGGCTTCTGGCGCAAGATGACCGAGCTCAGGCTGCTCGCCGACGCGCGGCCCGCCGAAGCGGCCACGCAGGCGGCGGCCACGCCGCTCGGCCCCAACCGCCTGTCACTTGCGATCTACGAGGCGATCGCCGCGGCCCATCCGGCGTCGCGCGAAGCGATGGCGGCGCCGATCGCGGCGGCACGCGCCGCCACGGACGCGACGCTTGCCAGCCTCGCCACCACCAACATCGCTTTGATCGGTCAGCTTCTTCCAGAGGCGGAGAATGCCTCGCGCGTTTCGGGCTATAATGGCGGATCGCAGGGTTTTCTCGGGACCGAAGGCTATATGTCGCGCGAGGCGGCGGCGCTTCCCGGCGCGCGCACCATCATCTTCGCGACCGACCAGGGGACCGCCGGCACGAACTGGGAAATGGCCCTGCTCCGCGCCGCCGAGCTCGCCGTCGCGGACGGCAAGAGCGGCCTGATCGTCATCGACCGCCGGGTGCTCCAGCGCACGCTCGTCACCACCCAATATGGCCGGGAGATCGACCGCGACCATGAAGGCTTCGTCGCGGAGCTCGATGCGGTGTTCGTCGATCCGGCGGCGCTTCCCGCGGGGCTGCAGACCGCCGGGTGGCGCGTCCTGAATGCCCGGGAGGTGGTGGCCGACCTCGCGCCCGTCTACCGCCAGGCCCGGCCGGCGGACGCGCGGCGCTGACGCCCGCGCACCCGGGCGGGAGCACCTGGGCGAAAGGCCGTCTTGTCAAAGCCATGGAGAGAACATAGATCGAACGCATGCCGGCGATCGATCTTCGTGAAAAGCTCGCCATCCTCGCGGATGCGGCGAAGTATGACGCGTCCTGCTCGTCCTCGGGATCGACGAAGCGCGACAGCCGCGGTGGCGCGGGCGTGGGCTCGAGCGAGGGCATGGGCATCTGCCACGCTTATGCTCCGGACGGGCGCTGCATCTCGCTTTTGAAGATCCTGCTGACCAACAGCTGCATCTTCGATTGCCATTATTGCATCAACCGCAAGAGCTCGAACGTGCGCCGCGCGCGCTTCACGCCGGCGGAGGTCGTCCGGCTGACGCTCAATTTCTACAAGCGCAATTATATCGAGGGCCTCTTCCTCTCGTCGGGCATCATCCGCTCGCCCGATTACACGATGGAGCAGATCGTCGCGGTGGCGCGCAGCCTTCGTGAAGATCATGACTTTCGGGGCTATATCCACCTCAAGACCATCCCGGACGCCGATCCGGAGCTGGTGCGTCAGGCCGGAGTCCATGCCGACCGCGTCTCGATCAACGTCGAGCTGCCGACGGAGCGGGGACTGAAGCGGCTCGCACCGGAGAAGGACGGCACGCGGATCGAAGGCGCGATGAAGAACATGCGCGCGTCGATCGAGGAAGGGGCGGATTCGAAGAAGCGCTTCCGCTCGGCGCCGAGCTTCGCGCCTGCCGGGCAATCGACGCAGATGATCGTCGGGGCGGACTCGGCCTCCGACGGCGAGATCATCGGACGGGCGAGCCACCTCTACGATCGCTTCAAATTGCGGCGCGTTTATTATTCCGCCTTCTCGCCCGTCCCGGACGCGTCCGACGTGCTGCCGCTCCAGCGCCCGCCGTTGATGCGCGAGCACAGGCTCTATCAATCGGATTGGCTGATGCGCTTCTACGGCTTCAAGCCGGCGGAAGTGGCGGACGCGGCGGGCGAGGACGGCATGCTCCCGCTCGACATCGATCCGAAGCTCGCCTGGGCTTTGAAGCACCGGGAGAGCTTTCCGGTCAACGTGAACCGGGCGCCGCGCGAGGCGCTGCTGCGCGTGCCGGGGCTGGGGGTGAAGGCGGTGGACCGGCTGATCGCGTCGCGCCGGCACCGGCGGCTGCGGCTCGACGACGTGGCGCGCCTGACCGTGTCGGTGGCAAAGGTGCGCCCGTTCCTGATCGCGGAGGATTGGCGCCCCACCCTGCTGACGGACCGCGCCGACCTCGCGCAGCGCCTGATGCCCAAGGTCAAGCAGCTTGAACTGTTCGCAGCCTAGCATCCTCCCCACGCCTCCGTGGGGAGGGGAACCACCCGAAGGGTGGTGGAGGGGTAATTGGCGGAGGCCTCGTCAGTTACCCCTCCACCATGCTTCGCATGGTCCCCCTCCGCATCTTGCGATGGGGAGGATTTGATGCGCGTCGTCCCGCTCTCGGTCGAGGATGATTTCTCCGGCTGGCGCGATGCTGCACGGGGGCTGGCGGCGGAGGGCGTGCTTGCGGAAGATGTGATGTGGCAGACAGGCGCCGGGCAGCCGAGCCTGTTCGGCGAAGCGTCGGCACCCGCCGCCGCGCCGCGGTTCGCGGTGCCTCGCGCGTTCGTCGAGCTTGCCAAAACGGCGATCTGCCACGTCGATCCGGAGCGCTTCTCTTTGCTCTACGCCCTGCTCCTGCGCATCCGCGACAATCCCCGGGCGCTGGAGGACGCCGCCGATCCGCTCGTGCGCCGCGTCGAGGCGCTGGCGAAGGAGGTGCGGCGCGACATCCACAAGATGCACGCCTTCGTCCGCTTCCGCGAAGTGCCCACGGAAGGCGGCAGCGAGCGCTTCGTCGCCTGGTTCGAGCCGGACAATCATATCGTCCGTGCCGGCGCGCCCTTCTTCGCGCGGCGCTTCGCCAACATGGACTGGTCGATCCTGACGCCCGCGCTCTCCGCGCATCACGATGCGGGCGTGCTGACCTACGGCCCCGGCGCCACGCGGGCCGATGCGCCCGGCGGCGATCCCGTCGAGGAGACGTGGAAGACCTATTACGCCTGCATCTTCAATCCCGCCCGCCTCAAGGTCGGCGCGATGACCAAGGAGATGCCGCGCAAATATTGGAAAAACATGCCCGAAACCGCGTTGGTGGGTGCGCTCATCGCAGGAGCGCAGGCACGCGAGGCGCGGATGGTGGAAACGTCACGGGTTCAGATCGGCGGAAACGTGCGGACCGCTTGGGAGGCGGTGCGCGCGGAGGCGATGGGCTGCACGCGCTGCGACCTTTACAAATGCGGCACCCAGACGGTGTTCGGCGAGGGGCCGCTCGACGCGAAGATCATGTTCGTCGGCGAGCAGCCGGGCGACCAGGAGGATCTCGCCGGACGGCCGTTCGTCGGACCGGCCGGGCAGCTCTTCGACCGGGCGCTCGGCGACGCGGGCGTGGACCGCTCCGCGACCTACGTCACCAATGCGGTCAAGCATTTCAAGTTCGAGCGCCGCGGCAAAAGGCGCATCCACTCGAAGCCCGACAGCGGCGAGATCGATGCCTGCCGCTGGTGGATCGACCAGGAGCGGACCCTGCTCCGGCCGCCGATCACAGTCGCGCTCGGCGCGACGGCGGCGCGCTCATTGTTTGGGAAAGCGGTGACCATCTCCAAGGTACGCGGCGAGCCGCACAGCCTGGCGGGCGGTGGCGAGGCCTGGGTGACGGTCCACCCGAGCTTCCTCCTCCGCGTCCAGGACAATCGCGAGGCGGAATATGCACGGTTCGTGGAGGATCTGAAGCGTGTGCGGGAGAGGGCGGAGGCTCTGGCATGAATCATCCTCCCCATCGAAAGATGGGGAGGGGGACCACCCGTAGGGTGGTGGAGGGGTAAGAGGCGCAGGACTGAGCGGGTACACGCCCGTGTCTCACGGCCCGGAGCCGTTACCCCTCCACCAGGCTTCGCCTGGTCCCCCTCCCCATGCTTTGCATGGGGAGGAGTTAGAGCTTCACCAGCATCTTCCCGATGTTCGCGCCGCGGAAGAGGTCGAGGAAGGCTTCGGGCATCTGCTCGAGGCCCTCGCGGACCGTTTCCCGGCTCTTCACCTGGCCGCTCGCCACCCAGCCGCCCATGTCGCGGTAGAAGTCGCCCATCTCGGCGAGGTAGTCGGTGTAGATGAAGCCCTTCATCGCGATGCGCGCCGCGATCACCCGCATGATGTAGCGGAAGGCGGGGGGCTCGCCGCCATTGTAATTGTCGATCATGCCGCAGATCGCGAAGCGGGCATTGCCGCGCGCGGCGGCGAAGGCGGCGTCGAGATGGTCGCCGCCGACATTGTCGAAATAAACGTCGATGCCTTTCGGCGCCGCCTGCATCAGCGCCTGGACGACCGGGCCCTGCTTGTAGTCGATCGCCGCGTCCGCGCCGAGTTCGCGGACGAAGGCGCATTTCTCCTCGCCGCCGGCCGATCCGATCACCGTCATGCCCTTCGCCTTGGCGATCTGCACTACCGCCGACCCGACCGCGCCCGCCGCCGCAGAGACGAAGACGATGTCGCCTTCCTTCGCTTCGGCAACGCGCAGCAGGCCGAAATAGGCGGTCGCGCCGGTGAGCCCCAGATTGGCGAGCCACTGATGCTCCGGCACGCCGAGCGGCGGCACCTTGTTGAACGTGCCCGCGGGTCCGACCGCCTCCTCGCGCCAGCCGAGCATGTGAAAGACGGTCTCGCCTTCCTTGAGGTGCGGCGAGCGGGATGCGACCACAGTGCCGACCGCGCCGCCCTCCATCGGGGCGCCGACCTGGAAGGGCGGGACGTAGCTTTTGACGTCGTTCATCCGTCCGCGCATGTACGGATCCACCGAAAGCCAGGTGTTGCGGACCCGCACCATGCCGTCTTCGAGCTCGGCGAGCGGCGCATTGGCGAGTTCGAAATTGCCCTGCGTCGGCGTTCCGGTCGGCCGCGATTTCAAGTGCCAGGCGCGGGTGGTGTTCGGCATGTCGGCATCTCCTCGTTTCATTGTGCAACCTAGCCGGGCGGCGTCTGCGAAAAAAGGCCCGGCCTTCGCGTAAAAGGCCGGGCCATAGCGTTTGTCGCTGCCGAAGCGGCGTCAGCCGGCGGAGGAGACGCCGGGGTCCACCGCATGGCCGCCTGCCGCTTCGTCGCCGGCGGGCGGTTGCGCTTCCTCGGCGGGCCGATCGAGGCCGAGGTCCTGGGGGTTGCGGTGCGGCGTCTGGTTGCCGAAGCCGCCGAACGCGTCGTCGCCGCTCCACTGAGGGCCCCCGCCGGGAAGACCTTCATTGCCTTCGGCTGCGTCGTCCTGGTTCCTGTCGTCGCTCATGCCGTCGCTCTCCTGTCGCTGAAGCTAGAACAGAGGGGAGGCCGCGCACGTTCCGCGCACCGGCCGCGACGTGGCGCCGCCGCGCCGAAGCACCGCCGCCGGCGAAGCGCAAATCCTGAGCATGTCCCGCATTGCATCGGGCGCGCGGCCTGTTTATGGGGGCGCTTCCTTGGACGCGGGGCCGTAGCTCAGATGGGAGAGCGCTGCAATCGCACTGCAGAGGTCAGGGGTTCGATTCCCCTCGGCTCCACCACCCGCCCAAAGCGCCTTCCCCGCCTCCTCGTGACGCACTAGCAGTCCGCCGGGTGAGCGACCTCCCCGAGCCGATTCCCGCCGCGACCCTTATCCTGATGCGCCCCGCGCCGGAGGGGCCGCCCGATATTCTGGTCATGGAGCGGACCGGCACCATGGCTTTCGCAGCCGGGGCCCTGGTGTTTCCGGGCGGTCGGATCGATCCGCAGGATCATGAGACGGCAGCCTGCCTCGGCGGCGGCGCGGATGCGGCGGCGAAGGTGGCCGCGATCCGGGAGACGATCGAGGAGACGGGGCTGGTGCCGGCCGCGCGGCCTGCCGCTTCGCCCGACGCCGCACGCGCGCTGCGGGACGGCATTGGCGCAGGCGAGGCGCTGCCGGCGCTGCTGGCGGGACACGGCCTCTCGCTCGACTTGGATGCACTGACGCCGTTCGCGCGCTGGTGCCCGAACTTTCGCGAAACGCGGCGGTTCGACACGCTCTTCTTGCTCGCCGAAGCGCCTGCCGACTCGGCGGAGCCCGAGGTCGCTCCGGGCGAGGGTGTGCGGGCCTTCTGGGCGAGTGCCGCCGACGTGCTCGCCGAGGTGGACGCCGGGCGCGCCCACGTCATCTTCCCGACGCGGCGCAATCTCGAGCGGCTCGCTCGCTTCGCCTCGATCCAAGAGGCGCGGGCGGACGCCGCCCGCTATCCGGTGCGCAAGATCACGCCGTGGGTGGAGGAACGGGACGGGCAGAGGCTCGTCTGCATTCCGGACGATGCCGGCTATCCCGTGACGACGGAGCCCCTCGAAACCGCGCGGCGGCGCTGAAGCGCGGTGAAGCGGGTCCCCCGCATCCTCAAGACGCTGCTGGTCCTCGGTCTGCTCGGCTTCGCGGGGCTGCTCCTCTACGGATATGCACGCGGGCACCCGCAGGACATGCCCTGGACTGAACTCGACCTTAGCCAGCCGGTCGGCGCCTTTACAGGCCGCAAGCTCGCGCGCCTGCGCGACGAGCCGGAGCAGTGCCGGCGCCTCCTCGCCGACGCCGGCATCCGCCACACGGCACTGTCGCCGCGCAATGCCAGGGCGCAATGCGGCTATCGCGACGCGGTCCGCCTCCGACGCGCGGGCGCGGTGCGGATCGGCTGGCGGCCCGCGGATCTCGGGACGAGCTGCCCGGTCGCGGCCGGCCTCGCGCTTTGGGAATGGCACGTCGTCCAGCCCGCGGCGCTCCGGCATTTCGGGAGCCGCGTCGCCGAGATCGAGCATTTCGGAAGCTACAATTGCCGCCGCATCTATGGCCGGGATGACGGGGCGTGGAGCGAGCATGCCACCGCCAACGCGGTCGATGTCGCGGGCTTCCGGCTGGAGAACGGGCGGCGCATCACCTTGATCGGCGACTGGAACGACGAAGGCCCGCGTGCCGCCTTTCTCCGGGAGGTGCGCGACGGCGCCTGCGACCTCTTCTCCACCGTGCTCTCGCCGGACTACAATGAAGCCCACCGTGACCATTTCCACCTCGACCAGGCCGCGCGGGGCGCAAGCGGCTGGCGCGGCTGCCGCTAGGAGGCGGCGGCGAGGGGAGCTTCGGCTTCCACCGGCTCCCCGGCGAGCGCGGCGCCGACGGCGGCGACGAGCTGGTCGGGGGTGAAGGGCTTGGCGAGGACCGGGACGTCTTCGGGCCGGCGCGCGATCGACTGGGCATCGGCATAGCCGGTGATGATGATCGCGGGCAAAGCGTGGCGGACCTGGCGCGCCTGGTGGATCACTTCCGCCCCGGAGACGTGCGGCATCGCATAATCGGTGACGAGGAGGTCGCAGCCTTCGGGCGCGGCGCGGAGGAGCGCGAGCACCTCCGGGCCGTCCGATGCTTCGACGACATGGTGGCCGAGATCGGCGAGGAGGGCGGCGGTGGTGGTGCGCACGCCGTCATGATCGTCGACGAGGAGGATGTTGAGCGGCCGCGCCGCCGCGCCCTGCACCTGCAGCGCGGGCTCGGCGGCGCGCGCCGCTTCGGGGCGGCCGCGCGGAAGCCAGATTTCGGCGCGGGTGCCGACGCCGATCTCGCTCTCGATCCGGAAGGCGCCCCCCGACTGGCGCGCGAAGCCGTAGACCATCGACAGGCCGAGACCCGTGCCCTTGCCGACGTCCTTCGTGGTGAAGAAAGGCTCCAGCACCTGCTCGATCATCTCGGGTTCGATGCCGCAGCCGGCGTCGGTCACGGCGAGAACGACATAGTCGCCGGCGGGGAGCCCGACTTCCGAGCTTTCGGCAGCGAGAGCGCGATCCACGGTGCGGACGGTGATCGTGCCGCCGTCGGGCATCGCGTCGCGGGCGTTGATGATGAGGTTCATCAGCGCGAGCTCGAGCTGCGACTGATCGGCAAAGGCGCACCAGGGCTCGCCCTCGATATTCCATTCGAGCTCGACCAGGCCGCCCAGCGTGTGGGCGAGGAGGTCGCTGACCGCGGTCGAGAGCGCACCCATTTCGATGCAGGCGGGCTCGAGCTGCTGGCGGCGCGCAAAGGCGAGGAGGCGGCCGACCAGCTCGGAGCCCTGCTCGGCCGCGCGCTTGGTCATGTTGAGGATCTTCAGATGCTCCTCGCCGAGCGGAAGGCGGCGCTCGATCAGGCCGAGACCGCCGAGCACCGCGGCGAGGAGATTGTTGAAGTCGTGCGCGATGCCGCCCGTGAGCTTGCCGATCGCGTCCATCTTGCGCGCCTGGACGAGCTGGCTTTCGAGCTCCTTCCTGTCGGTGACGTCGAGCAGGGTGCCTGCATATTCGATCGGCGCACCATCTCCGTCCCGCAGCAGCACGGCCTGGTCGAGGAAGTGGCGATACTGGCCGTCGGCGCACTGCCAGCGATATTCGACCGAGAGCGAGCGGCCGTGCGGGCGGCCGGCGAGGGCGGTCAGCACGCGGTCGCGGTCGTCGGCGTGGAGGCGGTCGATCCAGAGGTTCGGCGCAGCCTGGATTTCGGAGAATTCGTAGCCGGTCAGCGCCGAGAAATTGCCGCTGACGAATTTCGGCACGCGCGGCACGGCATCGAGCGCTTCGAGGTAGAGGATGATCGGCAGCGACTGGATGATCGCGCCCTGGCGCTGTTCGGCGAGGCGAAGCTCCTGCTCGACGCGCAGGCGCTCGGCATTGGCGCGCAGGTTCGCGTCGAGGAGCGCCTGCTCGGCCTTGGCCTTGCGCTGGATCTCCTTGGTCATCGCGAACAGGTCGACGAAGACCGCGACCTTGGAGCGCAGCACGATCGGGTCGACCGGCTTGAAGACGTAATCGACCGCGCCCATCGAATAGCCGCGCATCAGATGCTCGGCCTCCTTGTTGACCGCCGAGAGGAAGACGATCGGGATGCGCTTGGTCTGTTCGCGGCTTCGGATCATCTGCGCGGTTTCGTAGCCGTCGATACCGGGCATGTAGACGTCGAGCAGGATGACCGCGAACTCGCCTTTGAGGAGGTACCGGAGCGCCTCCTCGCCGGAGCGGGCGACGACGATGTCGCCGAGATCCTCCAGCACGTTCTGGATGGCGAGGAGGTTTCGCTCGTCGTCGTCGACGACGAGGACGCGCGGCCGGTCGAGCGGTTCGGCCGCGGCCGCGGCGCCTGCCCGCATGGGCTCGGCCGCGCGAGCCTGGCCGGTGTTGGTCAGTACGGACATGTTATTCCGCCGCCACCCCTGCGCTCAGGACCGGCTGCGCACTCTCCCGCGCCCGGGCGAGCCAGACGCGCAGCAGGGCAAGCAGCAGATCGATGTCGACCGGCTTGGCGATATAATCGCTCGCGCCGGCGTCGAGGCACTTCTGCCGGTCGCCCTTCATCGCCTTGGCCGTGACGGCGATGAGCGGCAGCTCGGCGAGCGCACGGCGCCGCCTTATCTGCTGCATCGTCTCATAGCCGTCCATTTCGGGCATCATGATGTCGATCAGCGCAAGGTCGATGCCGGGCGTCTGCTCGAGGATCAGGATGCCGTCCTTGCCACGCTCGGCGTGGAGCACTTCGACATTGTAGCTTTCGAGCACGCTGGTCAGCGAATAGATGTTCCGGATGTCGTCGTCTACGATCAGGATCTTCGCGCCGGCAAGCTCGGGGACGCTGCGAATGCCGTGGCCGGGCTCGTTGCCGGCTTCGGGTGGGGCGGAGCGCTTCTCCGCCTGTTTGATGTGGCCGGCCAGATCGCGGAAGACGCGGCCGAGCGCCTGGTCGTCGGCCGGCTTTTCGGTCACGCCGAAGGCGCCCATCTCCATGACCGAGCGGAGCTTGTCGGCACCGGAGATGACGTGGATCGGCACGTGGCTGGTCTGCGGATCGTGCTTCAGGAGATCGAGGAGCACGAAGCCGTCGATGTCGGACAGGCCGAGATCGAGGGTGATGGCGTCGGGCTGCAGCTTGCGCGCCATGGCGAGCGTGCCGGCGCCGGCGGTGGAAACGACGCCCTTCAGGCCAGCCGTGCGCGCGATGTCGAGCAGGATGGAGGCGAAGGTCGGGTCGTCCTCGACGATCAGGACGAAGGCGTCGTCGCCGAGCGCGTCGCGATCGTCGGTGACTTCGAAGCCGGTCGGCAGCGCGGTCGGCACGATGGCGCCGCTATTGTCGTAGCGTGCGCTGGTCCCGCCGGTCGACACGGTGGCGGCGGGCGCCATCGCCTGGAGCGGCACGAAGAGGGTGAAGGTCGATCCTTCGCCGGGCTTCGAGCGGACCTGGAGCTCGCCGCCCAGAAGGCGGGCGATCTCGCGGCTGATCGAGAGGCCGAGGCCGGTGCCGCCATATTTGCGGCTGGTCGTGCCGTCCGCCTGCTGGAAGGCCTCGAAGATCAGCTTCTGCTTGTCCTCCGGGATGCCGATGCCGGTGTCGGTGACGGCGATCTCGATCGCCTTGTCGGCGCTGCGCAGGACCGGATGGTTCGTGCTCCAGCCTCCGCTCGCGGTCCGGACCGCCAGCGTGACTCCGCCGTGCGCGGTGAACTTGAAGGCGTTGGAGAGGAGGTTCAGCACCACCTGCTGGAGGCGCTTCTCGTCCGTCTTGATCGCGCCGGGGAGGTTCGCATCGAACTCGACGTTGAAGTCGAGATGCTTGTCCGCGGCGAGCTGGCGGAAGGTCCGCTCCATATGCTGCTTGAGCCCGTTCATCGGCATCTCGCCGACCTCGATCGAGACGGTGCCCGATTCGATCTTGGAGAGATCGAGGATGTCGTTGATGAGGCTCAAGAGGTCCGAGCCCGCCGAGTTGATGGTGCGCGCGAACTCGGTCTGCTTCTCGTTGAGATTGCCCTGCGGGTTGTCCGCCAGCAGCTTCGAGAGGATGAGCAGCGAGTTGAGCGGCGTCCGTAGCTCGTGGGACATATTGGCGAGGAATTCGGATTTGTACTTGGAGGTGAGGGCGAGCTGCTCGGCCTTCTCCTCGACCGCGCGGCGGGCCATTTCGATCTCGATGTTCTTCGCTTCGACCTGCTTCTTCTCGTTCTCGAGGAGCTGCGCCTTTTCCTGAAGCTCCTCGTTCGTGTTGTGGAGCTCCTCCTGCTTGGTGGTGAGCTCGGTCTGGCGGGCCTGGAGCTCGGCGGTGAGAAGCTGCGACTGCTTGAGCAGGCCTTCGGTGCGCATCGTTGCGGCGATGGTGTTCAAGACGATGCCGACCGATTCCATGAGCTGGTCGAGGAAGCTCTGGTGGGTCTCGGAGAATTCCTTGAACGAGGCGAGCTCGATCACCGCCTTCACCTCATCCTCGAACAAAGCGGGGAGGATGTTCACGTTGGCCGGCGCGGCATGGCCGAGGCCCGAGCCGATCCGGATGAAGTCGCCGGGGACGTGTTCGAGGAGGATGGGCCGCTTGTCGGCGGCGGCCTGGCCGACCAAGCCCTCGCGCAGCTTGAACTCGCGCTTGAGTTCGGTGTGGCTTTCGGCGCCGTAGCTCGCGACCAGCTCGAGCTTGGTCTCCTCCTCCTCGCGCTTGGTGACGTAGAAGACGCCGTATTGCGCGTTCACCAGCGGTGCGAGCTCCGACATGATCAGGTTCGAAACGGTGGTGAGATCGCGCTCGCCCTGGAGCATGCGGGAGAAGCGGGCGAGGTTGGTCTTGAGCCAATCCTGCTCGGCATTCTTCAGCGTCTGCTCCTTCAGGTTCAGGATCATCTCGTTGATCGTGTCCTTGAGGGCCGCCATCTCGCCCGACGCCTCCACTGCGATCGAGCGGGTCAGATCGCCCTTGGTGACGGCGGTCGCCACGTCGGCGATCGAGCGGACCTGGTTGGTCAGGTTCGCCGCGAGCTGGTTCACGTTGTCGGTCAGATCGCGCCACAGGCCGGCGGCGCCCGGGACGCGGGCCTGGCCGCCGAGGCGCCCTTCGATGCCGACCTCGCGGGCCATGTTGGTCACCTGGTCGCCGAAGGTCGACAGCGTCTCGATCATGAAGTTGATTGTCTCGGCCAGCGCCGCGATCTCGCCCTTGGCGTCCACGGTCAGCTTGCGGCGCAGATTGCCCTGCGCCACGGCGGTCACGACGTCGGCGATGCCGCGCACCTGGTTGGTGAGGTTCGTCGCCATCAGGTTCACGTTGTCCGTGAGGTCCTTCCACGTGCCGCCGACGCCCGGCACCTGCGCCTGGCCGCCGAGCTTGCCCTCGGTGCCGACCTCGCGGGCGACGCGGGTCACTTCCGATGCGAAGGAATTGAGCTGATCGACCATGACGTTGATCGTGTCCTTCAAGGCGAGGATCTCGCCCTTCACGTCCACGGTGATCTTCTTGGAAAGGTCGCCTCTCGCCACCGCTGTCGTCACGTCGGCGATGTTGCGGACCTGGCCTGTCAAATTTTCGGCCATCAAATTCACGTTGTCGGTCAGGTCCTTCCAGGTGCCGGCGACGCCGCGCACCTGCGCCTGGCCGCCGAGCTTGCCTTCCGTGCCGACCTCCCTCGCCACGCGGGTCACTTCGGAGGCGAAGCTGTTGAGCTGATCGACCATCGTGTTGATGGTGTTCTTGAGCTCCAGGATCTCGCCCTTCACGTCGACGGTGATCTTCTTGGAAAGGTCGCCCAATGCCACCGCGGTCGTCACCTCGGCGATGTTGCGGACCTGGCCGGTGAGGTTCGCGGCCATGGCGTTCACATTGTCGGTCAGATCCTTCCAGGTGCCGCCGACGCCTTCGACCTGCGCCTGGCCGCCGAGCTTTCCTTCCGAGCCCACTTCGCGCGCCACGCGGGTCACTTCGGAGGCGAACGAGTTGAGCTGGTCCACCATGACGTTGATGGTGTTCTTGAGCTCCAGGATCTCGCCCTTCACGTCGACGGTGATCTTCTTGGAAAGGTCGCCCCTCGCCACGGCGGTGGTCACTTCGGCGATGTTGCGGACTTGGCCGGTCAAATTGCCGGCCATCAGGTTCACGTTGTCGGTCAGATCCTTCCAGGTGCCGGCGACGCCCTCGACCTGCGCCTGGCCGCCCAATTTTCCTTCCGAACCCACTTCGCGGGCGACGCGCGTCACCTCCGAGGCGAAGCCGTTGAGCTGATCGACCATGACGTTGATCGTGTTCTTGAGCTCGAGAATCTCGCCCTTCACCTCGACGGTGATCTTCTTGGAAAGATCGCCGCGGGCGACGGCGGTGGTCACTTCGGCGATGTTACGGACCTGGCCCGTCAGGTTCGCGGCCATGGCGTTCACGTTGTCGGTCAGATCCTTCCACGTTCCGCCGACCCCGGGCACCTGCGCCTGACCGCCCAATTTACCTTCCGAGCCCACTTCGCGCGCCACGCGCGTCACTTCCGAGGCGAACGAGTTCAGCTGGTCCACCATGACGTTGATGGTGTCCTTGAGCTCGAGGATTTCGCCCTTCACATCGACGGTGATCTTTTTCGACAGATCGCCACGCGCCACCGCGGTGGTCACTTCGGCGATGTTGCGCACCTGGCCAGTCAGGTTGCCGGCCATGAGATTCACATTGTCCGTCAGATCCTTCCAGGTGCCGGCGACGCCCTCGACCTGCGCCTGGCCGCCCAATTTGCCCTCCGAGCCCACTTCGCGGGCGACGCGGGTCACTTCCGATGCGAAGCCGTTGAGCTGATCGACCATGGTGTTGATGGTGTTCTTGAGCTCGAGGATCTCGCCCTTCACGTCGACGGTGATCTTCTTGGAAAGGTCGCCCTTCGCCA
>DASWMS010000057.1:0-13448 GCA_036399655.1 Allosphingosinicella sp.
GGCCGGAGCGAACTCCATACCGACAGCCCAGTGGAACGGCTTGTATTTGACCGATCACGCGGCACCCAGAGGATACCGCAGACCGGAGCCGCCGCCCACATGTCCCTTCATCTAAACCAACAATGTCAAAGAGCCGACGCGCCTCCATCCCCGCTGAAAGGGGCGATCGAACCAACGATCACAAGAGACGCAAGCGAACCGACACGAGGTCGTGTCCGCCGGTGAGGGGCCAGATAGGACCGCTTGTCGCAGCCGTCAATGGCTTTTTTCGCTCGTTTGCGCCGTTCTCGGCCGGGCCGAAGCCCGAACCGCCGCGCAGGTGAGCGGGATCCCGCGCTCCCGAAGAAGCGGCGGATCCACACCCCGGCGAAGTCGGCTAAGCCGCCCGCCAGGGCCCTCGTTTTCTCGATTTTCAAAGAGTGCCGAAAACGTTGCGGCCTTTCGGCCCGCGCTTCCGATACAACCTATGTAAGGCTCCGAAGAGGCTTTGCAAGGCCCGTCCCGAAGATCTTTCCGGGATTTTCCAGAGGGTTGGAGACGCCGAAGCACTCCCCGCATCCGGGAGACGGCGATGTCGCCCTTCGCCGGCGATTCGTCAAGCCCCGCCCTCGACCGGCCGGAGCCGTCAAAGAAAAAGCCCCGGAAGGTCCGAAGACGTCCGGGGCTTTGATCTGGTGGGCGTGGCAAGGATTGAACTTGCGACCCCTGCGATGTCAACACAGTGCTCTACCACTGAGCTACACGCCCACGCGCATTCCCGAAACGAAGCCTCGGGAACCGCTCGGGCGCCCATGTAGCGAGGCCTCCCCTGCCGCGCAAGCGCTCTCGCGCCGCACCGGCCGTGCTCTGCCCGCACGGCTAGAGGCGCCCGTGCTGGTCCTCGGTCTGGAACAGGCGGTCGACTTCGGCGACGAGGTCGCGCAGGTGAAAGGGCTTGGACAATACCTTGGCGTCGGGCGCCTTGCGGCCGGCCTTCAATGCCACGGCGGCAAAGCCGGTGATGAACATGACCCGCATGTCGGGCGCGACCGTGGCTGCCTTCTGGGCGAGTTCGATCCCATCCATCTCCGGCATGACGATATCCGTCAGGAGCAGGTCGAATCGCTCGTTCTCGATCAGCGGCACGGCCGCCGTCCCGCGGTCGACCGAAGTCACATGGTAGCCGACCCGCTCGAGCGCGCGGGCGAGGTAGAGCCGCATCGACTCGTCGTCTTCGGCCAGAAGGATCCTGATCATCCGCGCATGTCACCCAAGGCCGCGCCGCCGCGGCTCGGCCCCATCTATGCGCGAAGACTTTAACATTTTCCAGCCGCCGCCCGTAAAATCGTCTCGCCGCAGCCCAAAAGGGTGCTGCCGCGCAATTGCTTTGCACCCATGCGCGCGGCTGTTAGTTTCACGCCCACAATCATGGTTTCGCCCCCTCCAGACGCACCCTTTTTCAGGGTCGGCCCCGCACAGCCGGGCTCGCCGGTCGTGCTTTCGGTCCCACATGCCGGGCGCGATTATTCGCAGGCCCTGCTCCGCACCGCTCGGGTGCCGCGGGCGACGCTCGAGACGCTGGAGGACCGGCTCGTCGACCGCCTCGTCTGGCGCGCCGCCCAGGAGGGCGCGACCGCATTCATCGCCCGGACGCCGCGCGCCGAGATCGACCTCAACCGCGACGAGCGCGAGATCGATCCGGCACTGATCGCCCCGCCGCCGCCTGCCTCGTCAGTCCTTCAGTCGGCGCGGACCCGCGGCGGCCTTGGCCTCGTTCCCTCGCGCATCGCCGGCACCGGCGCGATCTGGCTCCACCGGCTCAGCCGCGACGAACTGCGGCGGCGCGTCGAGACCGTCCACCGCCCCTATCACGAGGCGCTGGCCGAAGCTCTGCGCGCCGCGCGCGATCGCTTCGGCGCGGCGATCCTCCTCGATTGCCACTCGATGCCGCCGCGCGAACCGGTCGGCGGCGTGCGCCCCGCCGCGATCGTCTTCGGCGACCGCCACAGCGCCACCATCGCCCCGCTCTGGCTCGCCGCGGCGGTTCGCACGGCGCGCACGCTCGGCTGGTCGACGGCGCAGAACAGCCCCTATGCCGGCGGCCATATCGTCACCCGGCACGGCAGCCCGCGCGAGGACATCCACGCCGTCCAGCTCGAGATCGACCGCTCGGCCTATCTCGACGAGGCGCTCAAGGGGCCGGGTCCGGGGTTCGACCGCGCCGCGCAGCTCATCGCCGCGCTCGCGGCGACGCTTGCGGAGCAGGTCGTGCAGGCCCCGCCCGCTTTGGCCGCCGAATAGGAGCGGTTACCGCGGCGCCATGCGGATGGCGCCGTCGAGGCGGACATATTCTCCGTTCAGGTAGCTATTCTCCGCCATGAATACCGCGAGCCGCGCATATTCCTCGGCGCGGCCGAGGCGCTTGGGGAAAGGCACCTGCGCGGCGAGCGCGTCCTTCACGTTCTGCGGCATCATCGCGACCATCGGCGTCTCGAACACGCCCGGGAGGATCGTGTTGACGCGAATGCCCTCGCCCATCAGGTCGCGGGCGATCGGAAGGGCCATGCCGAGCACGCCGGCCTTGGAGGCGCTGTACGCCGCCTGGCCGATCTGCCCGTCCTGCGCAGCGACCGACGCGGTGTTGACGATGAGGCCGCGCTCGCCGTCCTCCAGCGGCTCGAGCGACGTCATCCCGAAGGCGGACCGGGAGAGCACGCGGAAGGTGCCGATCAGGTTGATCTGGATGGCGAGCTCGAACTGGTGGATCGGATAGAGCTTCGCTTCGCCCGTGGCCTTGTCCCGGCCCACCGTTTTGGCGGCGTTGGCGACGCCGGCGCAATTGATGCAGATCCGCTCCTGCCCGTGCGCCTCGCGTGCCCTGGCGAAGCCGGCCGCGACCGCCTCGTCGCTCGTCACGTCGACCTGGGCGAAGACGCCGCCGATCTCGCTGGCGACGCGCTCACCCTTCTCCGCATCGCGGTCGAACACGGCGACCTTGACGCCGCGCGCGGCGAGCGCGCGGGCGGTCGCTTCGCCGAGCCCGGAGGCGGCGCCGGTGACGACGGCGGCGATCGATTGGTCGAGCTTCATGGATGTCTCCCTCTGCCTGCTTTACCCGCGCTCCTAGAGCCAAGAGGCGGGGCGCGACAAGCGGGAGGAGATATGTGCGCAGGGGGATCAGCCGGGGCCGGCGAAGACCAGCTCCCAGAGGCGGCCGGTGAGGCCGGTGCCGCCGCAGCTTTGCTGGCGGACGGCGGTGCGTGCGGCGAGGCGGACCACGAGGCGGCGAGCGCCGGCGTCGGTGCAGCCCGGCGCCGCGTAGTCGGGCTCGGCCCAGAAGGCGGGTTCGGACAGGATGCGGTCGATCTCCGCCGTCCGGGCAGAGGCGACGGGGCGCTGCGCCGTGCCGGACCAGCCGGCCCAGCCGCCCGTCCCGCGAACCATCGCGTTTGCGCCGGGCCCTTCGAAGGAGACGCTGCCGTGCGCATTCGGGATCGGCCGCGGGAAACCCTGGTGATGGGTCGCCATGAGCGACGCGGAAGCGGCGGCGGCGAGACGCGCCGCCTCGGGACCGAGCCGGGCCGCGACATGCTGCTCGACTTCCTGCCGCACCTGCTGCGGATCGAAGCCGGGGACCGGCTCGGCGGCGTCACGTGCGGCGGCGGGAGGAGGGGTCGCCTCGATTCCGGCCACCGGCGCGCACGCCGTCGATGCGGCTGCGAGCATCAGCGCTGACAAGGCTGCGATCTTCATGCCGGAGGAACGCAGCAGGGCCTTCCCGGCTCCCGCACCGCCTCCTCAGCGCGTCTCGCCGGCGAGCGCCCGTGCGAGCGCCTGGCCGAGGGTGTCGGCGCCGTAGGGCTTGCTGAGGATTTCGAAGGCGGCGGCATCTCCCCTGACCGTCTCCTCGCTATAGCCGGTGGCGAGGACCACGGGGAGGTCCGGGCGGCGCTGGGCAAGCCGGCGGGCGAGATCGAGGCCGCTCATCTCCGGCATGACGATGTCGGAGAAGACGATGTCGACGCCGCGCCCTTCGAGAATCTCCAACGCGGCTTCGCCGGACGCGGCGCTCAGCACTTCGTAGCCGAGATCCCCGAGGAGATGCTCCGCGAAGGCGCGCACGTGGTCGTTGTCCTCGACGAGGAGCACGGTCTTCCCGTCGCCGCGGCGGGCCGCCGGAGCCGCCTTTGCGGGCGGCGCCGCTTCCTTGTTCGCGCGCGGCAGGAAGAGGCGGAGCACGGTCCCTTCGCCCGACGTCGAGCTCAATTCGGAACGGCCGCCGGACTGGGCGGCGAAGCCGTGGATCTGGCTGAGGCCGAGGCCGGTGCCCTTGCCGACCGGCTTGGTCGTGAAGAAGGGCTCGTAGGCGCGGTTCAGCACCTCGTCCGGCATGCCCGTGCCGGTGTCGGCGAGCTCGACCACGACGAAGTCGCCGTTCTTCTCGTGAACGTTGCAGGTCCGGAGGCTCAGCGTGCCGCCGTCCGGCATGGCGTCGCGCGCGTTGATGGCGGCGTTGAGGAGCGCGGTTTCGAGCTGCGTCGGGTCCACCTCGGTGGTCCAAAGGCCCGGCGCGAGATCGAGCGTCACGTCGACCTGCCCGCCCAGGGTGCGCTCCAGCATCTCGCCGAACGCATCGAGGCGCAGGTTCAAGTCGATGACTTCGGGCTTCAGGCGCTGGCGGCGGCTGAAGGCGAGGAGCTGGCCGGTGAGCGCCGCGGCCCGGTCCGCCGTCTCGACGATCGCTTCCAGGTAGCGCGCCCTCTTCTCGTCCGCGAGATCGGTGCGCCGCAGGAGGTCCGCCGATCCGCGGATCACCGTCATCAGATTGTTGAAGTCGTGCGCGATCCCGCCCGTCAGCTCGCCCAATGCCTGCAGCTTCTGCGCCTGGAAGAGGGCGGCACGCGCTTCCTCGAGCTCGATCTGCGCATTGCGCCGTTCGGTCGCGTCGCGGGTGATCTTGGCGAAGCCGATCAGCTCGCCCCGCTCGTCGCGAATCGGATCGATGACGACATGCGCCCAGAAGCGTGTGCCGTCCGCGCGCACCCGCCACGCCTCCTTTTCATACTTGCCTTCGGCGAGCGCGGTGGCGAGCGCGCGCTGCGGCTCGCCGTTGGCGCGGTCCTCGTCCGTGTAGAAGCGCGAGAAATGCCGGCCGACGATCTCGCTCGCCTTGTAGCCCTTGATGCGCTCGGCGCCTGTGTTCCAGTTGCTCACCACGCCGGTGGGATCGAGCATGTAGATAGCGTAATCGTGGACGCCCTGGACGAGCAGGCGGAAGCGCTGCTCGCTTTCGAACAGGGCCTGTTCGGCGCTTTTCCGCTCGGTGATGTCGCGGGTGATCTTGGCGAAGCCGACGAGGGTGCCGGTATCGTCGAGGATCGGATCGATGACGACATGCGCCCACATGCGCGTCCCGTCCTTGCGGATGCGCCAGCCTTCCGTTTCGAACTTGCCCTCGGTCGCCGCGGTGTGGAGCGCGCGCTGCGGCAGGCCGGAGGCGCGGTCTTCGTCGCTGAAGAAGCGGGAGAAATGCTGGCCGACGATCTCGTGCGGCTCATAGCCCTTGAAGCGGCGCGCGCCGGGGTTCCAGGTGGCGACATAGCCTTCCCGGTCCAGCATGTAGACGGCGTAATCCGTGATCGCGTTGACGAGCAGCTGGAACCGCTGCTCGCCGACGTGCGAATCGAAACTCACGTGATCGGCCACTCGCGCTCCCTCGCTGCCGACCCCCCCGTAAGCTGATGCGGATTAAGGACGCGGGAACGGACGTGCAAGCGGCAATGCGCGCACCGTCAGCGCAAGGCGGCGTAGATCATGGTGCGCAGCTGGCGGCGGACCGGATAGGTGGACGACGGCATGAGCTGCGTCATGAAGACCATCGAGACGCGCTCGACCGGATCGACGAAGAAGAAGGTGGAGAAGATGCCGCCCCAATAGAATTCGCCGGCGCTTCCGGGCGCCAAGGCTTTCACGGGGTCCATGTTGATCCCGAAGCCGAGGCCGAATCCCTGTCCCGAATAGATGGCCTCGCTGAACATCGACCGGCTGAGCTCGGTCAGATCCGCCCCGCCGGGGAGGTGGTTCGCGGTCATGAGGGCGAAGGTCCTGCGGGAGACCAGCCCGATGTTGGCGAAGGTGCCGCAGAGCGTGAGGAAGTGGCGGCAGAGCAGGTGGTAATCGGATACCGTCGAGACGAGGCCGCCGCCGCCGGACAGGAAGGCAGGCGGCCGCGACCAGCTCGACTCGGCGGCCTTGTCGTAGACCACGGTGCCGCGCTCGGGGTGGAGCATCCAGGCGTCGGTCAGCCGGTGCAGCTTCTCGGGCGGCACCGTGAAGCCCGTATCCACCATGCCGAGCGGCTCGAAGATGCGGCGCTGGAGGAAGGCTTCGAACGGCATTCCGGCGAGCCGCTCGACGACGAGCGCGAGGACGTCGGTCGACACCGAATAATTCCACGCGGTGCCCGGCGAGAATTCGAGCGGGATCTCGCCAAGCGCGGCGACGAAGGCGTCGAGCCCGGTCTTGCCGCGCATCGCGATCAGCCCGCGCTCCCGATAGGCGGCGTCGACCGGCGTCACCTGCTGGAAATCGTAGGTGAGCCCCGAGGTGTGGCGGAGCAGATCAATCATTAGCATCGGCCGCTCCGGCGGCACCGTGCGAAACGGCTCCCCGCCCGTCCCGCCGCCGGCATAGACTTGTACCTTTTCCAGCTCGGGGATCACTGCGGCGACCGGCTGATCGAGCGCGGTTCTTCCCTCCTCGACAAGCATCATGAAGGCGAGCGAGGTCACCGGCTTGGTCATGGACGCGACGCGGAAGATCGCGTCGTCCTTCAGCGGCTGGTCCGCGCCGTCGCGCTGCACGCCCAGGCTGGTGAAATGCACCGGCTCACCCTCCCGTGCGACGAGGAGCTGCGCGCAGGGCAGCAGCCCGGGCCCGACATAGGTCTCCTGAAGGAAGGCGGTGGTACGGGCGAGGCGTCCGGCGTCGAAGCCGAACTGTTCGGGATCGCGAATCTCCATGTTCGCCCTCATGCTCGACAGACCGTTCGAACGCCAGCATAGACGTGGCCGATGCGGGGAGGCGAAACAGACGTCCTGATCGTCGGGGCGGGGCATAACGGGCTGGTCTGCGCCTGGTATCTCGCCAACGCCGGGCTCAGGGTGACGATGCTGGAGCGGCGGCACGTCGTCGGCGGCGCGGCGGTGACGGAGGAATTCGCGGCCGGCTTCCGCAATTCGACGGCGAGCTACACGGTGAGCCTGCTCCAGCCCAAGATCATCCGCGACATGGCGCTGGAGCGCCTCGGGCTCCGGGTCGTGCTGCGCAAGGTGGACAATTTCCTGCCGACGCCGGGCGGCGACTATCTCCTCTCGGGACGCGGCGGGCTGACGCGCCGCGAGATCACGCGTCATTCGCCCGCCGATGCCGAAGCCTATGACGACTATTCGGCGGCGCTAGAATCCATCGTCGGGGTGCTGCGCCGATGGATCCTGCGCGCGCCGCCCAATGCGGGGGGGGGCCTCGGCGACATCGTCGCCGCGCTCAGCCTCGGCAGGGACTTGAAGGCGCTGGATGCCGAGGAGCGGCGGCACCTGCTCGACTTCTTCACCAAGTCGGCGGGCGAGATATTGCGCCGCTACTTTCGCGAGGAGCTGGTCCAGGCGCTGTTCGGCTTCGACGCGGTGGTCGGCAACTATGCAAGCCCGGAAAGCCCCGGCTCCGCCTATGTCCTCCTCCACCATGTCTTCGGCGAGGCGGCGGGGGTGCCGGGCGCCTGGGGGCACGCGATCGGCGGCATGGGCGCGATCACCCAGGCGATGGCGCGGGCCTGCGCGGAGGCGGGCGTCGAGATCGTGCTGGACGCGCCGGTCGACGAGTTGATCGTCGAGCGCGGCCGCGCCGTCGGCGCGGTGGCGGGCGGCCGGGCATACCGCGCCGGGGCCGTGGCGGCGGGCGTGCATCCCGGGCACCTGTTCCGCGACCTCCTGCCCGGAGGCGCGGCGGCGCCCGAGATCGTGCGGCGCATGTCGGGGTGGGCGAGCGAATCCGCGACCTTCCGGATGAACGTGGCGCTTTCCGAGCTGCCGCGCTTCACCAGCCTTCCCGAGTTGGACGATCACCTGACCGGCGGCATCGTGATCGCGCCGTCGCTCGGATACATGGATCGGGCGTATCTCTCGGCGCGCTCGGGCCTCTGGTCCGCCGAGCCGATCGTCGAGATGCTGATCCCGTCGACCCTCGACGACAGCCTCGCGCCCGAAGGCGCCCATGTCGCGAGCCTCTTCTGCCAGCATTTCCCGTACGATGTGGAGGGCGGCTGGGACGCGCGGCGCGAGGCGGCGGCGGACGCGATCGTGGCGACGGTGGACCTGTACGCGCCCGGCTTCGCGGCTTCGGTGATCGCCCGCTCGCCGCTTTCACCGCTGGACCTCGAACGGCGCTTCGGGCTCATCGGCGGCGACATCTTCCACGGCCGGATGAGCCTGGACCAGCTCTTCTCCGCGCGCCCGATGCTCGGTCATGCCGATTACCGGATGCCGCTTCCCGGCCTCTATCTGTGCGGATCGGGCGCGCACCCCGGCGGCGGCGTCACCGGCGCGCCGGGCCACAATGCCGCGGCCGCCATCCTCGCCGACCGGCGCCGTCTCCGCTTGGGGCGGCGACGTTCCTGAGGCGGGCCAGCCAGAACGGTTGCGTCGCAGCGCCGTAACGAGCAAGCTTCTCTCCGGAGGATCGACATGGCCACTGACGCACCCGCCCCCGCCGTCCCGACCTGGTTCCGCATCGTTGCCGTGCTTGCCCTTCTCTGGAACGCGTTCGGCGTCGTTCAATATCTCGCATCTGTCGGGCTGTTCGGCGATCCGCTGGCGACCCTGGACGACGCGCAGCGAATCGCGGCCGAGGGCATTCCGAGCTGGATTTATGCGCCCTTTGCCATCGGCACCTTTGCCGGTTTGATCGGAAGTGCCGGTTTGCTGCTGCGCAAGCGGTGGTCCGTGCCCGTGCTTACCGTCTCGCTCATCGCGCTCGCGGTGCTGGAGGGATGGATCCTCTTCCTGAGTGGGGCTCTCGATGCGTTCGGCGGGGCCGCCCTGCCCATTGCCATCGTGGTGATAGCGGCGGTGCTGGTTTGGTTTGCAGGCCGCGCCCGCGCGCGCGGCTGGCTCGCATAGCCGAACATCGCGGCGGCGCATCGCTGCAGTTGCCGACCTCCTCTCGTCTGGCCGGAACGGGACCGCGCCGGAGATGTTGTTCCGGCCAGACGAGAGCTTGTAGAAAAGGCTTATGAAGATGGGTCGGCTGTGCCTGTCGCTTGCCGCCGCCTGCGCCCTCGCCGCCCCGGCCCATGCCGCGCCGCGCAAGGCCCAGGCTCCGGAGGAACAGAGCCCGCGGCTCAACCCCGACCCGCGGCCTCCCCGCGGCACCGGGCACCGCGACATGCTCCCCCTCCTCCCCATCGGCGAAAACGGAGCCATCGGCTTCGGCCGGTTCTCCGTGCCGGAGCCGCCCCGCCCCCGCACCCACATCGAGGCCGAGCGGAACCCGACCGATGTCAGCCGGCGGCGGCGCGGGATCGGCGGGCTCGGGCTGCGGATGGCGTTCTAGGCGCTGCGTCGCCCGCCTCCCGGCGGCTTACGGCGTTGCATCGGGGCGTCGTTCGAATATGCTGCCGTTCCGAGGGGAGAAGATCATGAAAAGGATTTGGCCTGCACTGGCGCTGGCGGCTTGCGGGAGTGCGGCGGGCGCCCAGCAACGGGCGGGCGAGATGCCCAGGGGCGCTCAGCTCGCGGGCCTCGTGGCAGCCGAGGCTCAGTCGCGCACGCCACTGGAAATGAGCCCCGGTACGCAGATGATCGCCGCACGCGCCCAGGGCAACATGCTCGTCTGGGTCCTCCAGGTGCCTGCTTCCGATTTCAACGACGCCCGGAACCACTTGTCCTTGGCCCGCGACTCCTTCCGCACCGGATTCTGCCGCACCGAGTCGCGGATTCTGTTCGAACGGGGCGTGACGCTGCAGGTGGAGGTCACCGACGGCAGCCGCCCTGCCCTGCGCTTCCCGCTGATCACGGACTGTCCGCCGGCCGAATGAAGCACCTGCTCGCGTGCGGCGGCCGTGGTCCCGCCACCGCAGCCGATTTCGAAGGTCACTGCCTTCGCGCGGTGATTCGGAACGTGGCGTTCGTCGCGAGGTTCGTCGTTGCGATCTCCATCGAGCGGCCGTCCGGCGCGAGGGTGTAGGTTCGAACCTCGACTTCGTTGCC
Source organism: Allosphingosinicella sp. (assembly GCA_036399655.1). Classification (GTDB taxonomy): domain Bacteria; phylum Pseudomonadota; class Alphaproteobacteria; order Sphingomonadales; family Sphingomonadaceae; genus Allosphingosinicella. Next base: position 10,245 of record DASWMS010000057.1, read on the forward strand.
GCCGCGGCGGCGCGTCTCGACGAGCCGGTTGGCGGAATCCCTGCGGACGGAGACGGAGATGCTCCCGTCATACGGGCCGCCGATCGGCACGGACGGGCCCTCATAGGCCGCGGTGTAGAAGTAGCCGCTGCCGGTGCGGTAGCTCAGTCCGGTTCCGCTTTCGATCAGCGTCGTGGTGCGCAGCTGCACGGGAACGGCGACGTAGCGGATGCCCCGCCACGTTCCCGACACGGCGTGTGCGCCCGCGGGCCCTTCGGCGGTCCGCCTCGCGAGATAGACGGTGCGCAGAGGTTCCCGGATGCCCCTCCTCCAATCGATGGAGACATAGGTCGCGCTGCGCCCGTCAGCCGCGACCCGCATCGTCGTGGTCCGGGTCACTTCGGGCTGAACGATCAGGGTGGAGATCGTTCGGGAATCGAGGATCGTGACCGCCTCGGACACGCTCCCGGCCACCGCACGCACCCGTCCGTCGGCAGGATAGTCGCGCACGGGCACGCAGCTCCGGCAGCTGTAGGTGCCGCCGCGCAGCGAATAGACGTCCGTCGGCAGGCCCTGCTGGGACGTGAGGTCGGCAATCCACGTGCCGCTGAACGCGCTGCCCTGCGCCGGCACTTCACCGGGGAGCAGCGCCGCGAGCGTAGCGAACAGCGAAGCGGTCAGCATTTTCTTTCTCTCCGGCGGGCGCCGGCCGGCGGAGGCCGTCGTGACCGCATGATGCGGAAATCGGTGTCGCAGCGCCAGCGCAGGTTTCGCTCCGTTGCGGTTGTCGGACCGGGATGGCAATCTGCCGCCATGCGCATCAGGATCACGGGCCGGCCGAACGGCGAGGCTCCGGAATGGGTGAGGGAGGCGTGGATCGGGGTTACGCTCCCGACGACGCCGCGCGCGAGGCGCGGCTGGCGAGCGCTCGGTGTCCTTGAAGGATCCGGCGGCTTGGCCGCGCGATTGTGGGCCGTGATGCGCGGCAGATCCTACAATGTTTCAGGTTACGCGGTCCGGGCGAAGGCTGCGGTCCGTCTGCTGGCGCGGTCGAACCCGGCCGCGGCTGCCTGGTGGCGGGAGAACGCAGCCGATCTCGTGTCCGGGCGAGGCCTTTTCATCTTCGACGCTGAAGCGTGCGAGCCGCGGCGGGCGGACCAGGCTCCAACCACCGACGAGCCTCGATCCCGGCCGTTCTCCGATGGAGAGCGGGCTTTCCTCGAAGGCGTGGCCGGGAAGCTGCCGGGGGACGAAGGCGAGCGCCTCCTTCGCGATGTCCGCACCGCGCAGGTGACGCCGGACGGCGCCCTCCTGCACGTCGATCTGCCGGGATACGAACGGGGCGAGTATCGCGGGCACAACAACCTGCCCGTCGAAGGCGAGATGCGCGACTCCGACGGCGGCAGCGTGACTGTTCTCGTCAACATGGACCATGAGCGGCGGATCCTCTCGCTGGAGGTCATACGCTGGGAAAGCGAGGACAGCGCGTCGCCCGACTGGTCCACGCTGGAGATCGTGCCCGAGTGGCCGACGGGTTTGTCGCAAAGGTGACCGCGACGAGCCGGCGCGGCGCCCGCTCGTCTTCAGATGATCGGATAGCGTTCCAGCTCCGCGGCGACGGCGCGGCGGTTCATGCGGCGGTGGAGGGCGGCCATGGTGCGGCTGCCGGTCTGGACGAAGAGGAACGGGAAGACGGCGTGGACCATGCAGGCGAGGCCGCCCGCGACCATGCGCAGGCCGAAGCCGCCGGCGCTGCGCAGGTGCTCGCCGTAAGTCTCGCCGACCTCGGCAGGGTGCTGCGTGAAGGGATTGTCCGCCATGTGAGCTCGGTTCCTGCTTTCCTCGGCGGCAATATCGCGGCTGCGCCCGTCCCGCCAGCGAATAGCGGCGGGCGCGGTGCCTTGAGCGGCGGCTCGGGCGCGGCTACAGGCGCTTGACGTTAACGTCAGGAGCGATCTTCCCATGGCCGAAGCCTATATCGTCGCCGCCGCGCGGACCGCGGGAGGGAAGCGCGGCGGGGCGCTTCGCGACTGGCATCCCGCCGACATGGCCGCCGAAGTGCTCGACGCCATCGTCGCGCGGGCCGGGATCGATCCGGCGGCGGTCGAGGACGTGATCATGGGCTGCGTCGGGCAGGCGGGCGAGCAGGCCTTCCACGTCGGGCGCAACGCGGTGCTGGCGTCCAGCCTGCCGCAGTCCGTGCCGGCGGTGACGATCGACCGGCAGTGCGGATCGTCGCAGCAGGCGATCCAGTTCGCCGCGCAGGCGGTGATGAGCGGCACGCAGGAGGTGGTGATCGCGAGCGGCGTCGAATCGATGACGCGGGTGCCGATGGGCCTCCCCTTCACGCTCCCCGCCCAGCACGGCATCGGCACCGGCCCCTTTTCGAAGCGCATCCAAGAGCGGTTCGGAGTCGCCATGTTCAGCCAGTTCCAGGGCGCAGAGATGATCGCCGAGAAATACCAGTTCCGAAAAGAAGAGCTCGACGCCTTCGCGCTCGAAAGCCACCGCAAGGCCGCGCGGGCGCAGGACGAAGGGGCGTTCGACGAGGAGATCGTGCCGCTCAGCATCGTCGACGCGGAGGGGAATGAGAGCCTCCACACGCGCGACGAAGGCATCAGGGGCGACGCGACGCTGGAGGGAATCGGCGCGGTCAAGACGCTCGGCGAGGGCGGCAGGATCAGCGCGGCGAACGCGTCGCAGATCTGCGACGGCGCATCGGCGGCCCTGGTGGTGAGCGAGCGGGCGCTCAAGGAGCATGGCCTGACGCCGCTGGCGCGGATCGCCAATTTGACCGTGACCGGCGGCGATCCCGTCATCATGCTGGAGGAGGTGATCCCGGCGACGCGGCGCGCGCTGGACCGCGCCGGCATGCGGATCGAGGACATCGACCTCTACGAAGTGAACGAGGCGTTCGCGCCGGTGCCGATGGCATGGCTGCGCGAAGTGGGCGCCGACCCCGAGCGCCTCAACGTCCACGGCGGCGCGATCGCGCTCGGCCACCCGCTCGGCGCGAGCGGCACCAAGCTAATGGCGACCCTGCTGCACGCGCTGAAGCGCCGCGGCGCACGCTACGGGCTGCAGACCATGTGCGAGGGCGGCGGGCTCGCGAACGTGACCATCGTGGAGCGGCTTTAGGCTAGCGGGGCGATGGGCCTGGCTGGTCCAGATACGTCATCCCGGCGGAGGCCGGAATCTCAGGGGGTGAAAGGCTGCGGCGTTTGG
>DASWMS010000058.1:0-156792 GCA_036399655.1 Allosphingosinicella sp.
AGACGATTACTTCACCCGTTCAACCTGCTCGAATTCCAGCTCCACCGGCGTGGCGCGGCCGAAGATGGAGACGCCGACCTTTACGCGGCCGCGGTCGAAATCGAGTTCTTCGACCATGCCGTTGAAGCTCGCGAACGGGCCTTCCAGCACCTTGACCTGGTCGCCGATCTCATAGTCGACGCTGACCTTGGTCTTGGGCGCGGCCTGGGCGGCTTCCTCCTTGGTGTTCAAGATACGCGCGGCCTCGGCCTCGCTGATCGGCTGGGGCTTGCCGCTGGAGCCGAGGAAGCCGGTCACCTTGGGCGTGTTCTTGACGAGGTGGTAGACGTCGTCGTTCATCGCGAGCTTGGCGAGGACGTAGCCGGGGAAGAACTTGCGGTCGCTCGTCACCTTCTTGCCGCGGCGGACTTCCGTCACCTTTTCGGTGGGGACTTCGACGGCCTCGACGAGCGTCTCGAGGCCGAGGCGCTTGGCCTCCGACTGGATCGACTCGCGGACCTTGTTCTCGAAGCCGGAATAAGCGTGGATGATGTACCAGCGGGACATTAGCTGTTGCTCACGAGGCTGAGGAGCGACTGGACGATCTTCGAAAAGGCCGAATCGACGCCGAAGAAGAAGAGGCCGAGGAGGCTGGTCATGATGACGACCATGAGGCCGGTCATCAGCGTCTCGCGGCGGGTCGGCCAGACGACCTTGGCGGTCTCGGTGCGGACCTGCCGCAGGAATTCGCCGGGATTGGTGCGTGCCACGTGTTTCTCTTGCGTCCTCGGATTGGGCAGGGGGCGGGGGCCGGTGAGGGCCGTTTTCCGAATATCCTGCCGATGTAAGCGAGGTTTGCGAGATAGCGGGGGCGAGGGGCTTGCGCAAGGGTGTGGGTTGGGGGTTTGCGCGGCGGCTGCTTCAGTCTCGCCAAGCCGTGGCAGGAGTGGAGGGACTCGAACCCACGGCCCTCGGTTTTGGAGACCGATGCTCTACCAACTGAGCTACACTCCTACGGCGCTGCCGCGATTAGCCCGCCCCCCCGTGGCGCGCAACCCCTGCCGGCAGGCTCGAACGGCCGATCCCTTCGTGGCTTCCCTTCTTCGTGGCTTGGCGAAGCCCCCATTCTGACTTCAAGTCATGCGGACGCGCCGTAGGAATGGCTTCGCAAGCCACGAAGAAGGGAAGCCACGAAAAGTAAAAGAAAGAAGCGCGGCGGGCGACCTAAGCGGCGATGTCGTAGGTCTGGATTTCGCCGCTCAGGTAGAGGCTGCGCGCTTTTGCGCGCGAGAGCTTGCCCGAGCTGGTGCGCGGCAGGGTGCGCGGGGGGACGAGCTCGACGACGCAGTTGATGCCGGTGATGGCGCGGACGCGGTCTCGGATCGCGTCGCGGAGGCGCCCGCGCTCCGCGAGGTCGGAGGTGCGGCATTGCACGAGGACCGCCGGCGTTTCCTCGCCGCCGGGGGTGGTGATGGCGAAGGCGGCGATGTCGCCCGCCTTGAAGCCCGGCAATTGCTCCACGGCCCATTCGATGTCCTGGGGCCAGTGATTCTTGCCGTTGATGATGATCATGTCCTTGGCGCGGCCGACGATGTAGATGTAGCCGTCCGACATGTAGCCCATGTCGCCCGTGTCGAGCCAATTGTCGGCGTCGAGACAGGCTTCCGTCGCGGCCTCGTCGCGGAAATAGCCGGCCATGACGGAGGGGCCGCGGCAGAAGACCTTGCCGATCTCGCAATCGCCCAGCGTCTCGCCGCTGTCGCCGCGGATCGCGATCTCCATGTCGCGGACGGGTTTGCCGCAATTGACGATCGCGCGGTAGCGCTGCGGCCGGTCGCGGTCGCCGGCGCTGCCGCCGGCGAGGAGGGTTTCCTCGACCAGCTCGACGACGATGCCTTCGCCCGGCGGCATGATCGAGACGGCGAGCGTCGCTTCGGCGAGGCCGTAGGAGGGGGTAAAGGCCTTGGGATCGAAGCCGGCGTCGGCGAAGGCGTCGACGAAGGCCTGCATGACGTCGGGGCGGATCATGTCGGCGCCGTTGCCGGCGAGGCGCCAGCGGGAAAGGTCGAAGCGTTCGGCGACGTTCGACTGGCTGCCGATGCGGCGCGCGCAGATGTCGTAGCCGAAGGTCGGCGAATAGCTGAGCGTCGTGCCCTTGTTGCGGCTGATGAGGTCGAGCCAGGCGAGCGGGCGGCGGGCGAAATCCTCGGTCTTGAGATAGTCGGTCGAGACCTGGTTCGCGACCGGCGAGAGCAGGCAGCCGACCAGGCCCATGTCGTGATACCAGGGGAGCCAGGAGACGCAGCGGTCGCCGCCCTGCACCAGCATGCCGTGGCTGTGCGCGGCGAGGTTGTTGAGCAAAGCGCGGTGGGTGATGACGACGCCGTGCGGGAAGCGCGTCGAGCCGCTCGAATATTGGAGATAGGCGATGTCGTCCGGCGCGGCCGCGGGAAGAGCGGCTTCCGGCGCCTCGCGGGCGCCGAAGCTTTCCCAGTCGATGCCCTTGACGCCGGCCGCCTGCGCCGCGGCGCCGGCCATGGAGGCGAGCTCGGCCGGGTAGATGAGGGCGATGGGGTCCGAACTCTGGAGCTGCACGGAGAGCTGGTCGATATAGCTTTCGCGCGCGCCGAACGAGGTGGGCAGCGGCAGCGGCACCGGCCAGGCGCCGGCATAGATGGCGCCGAAGAAGAGGGCGGCGAATTCGGGGCCGGTTTCGGCGATGAGCGCGACGCGGTCCTCCGGCTTCACGCCGTCGGCGATCAGGCGGTAGGCGGCCTGAAGCGCGTCCTGGCGCAGCTCGGAAAAGGTGTAGGCGCGCACCAACGTGCCGCGCGGATCGTGGAAGTTGAGGCCGCGCACGCCGCCAGCCGCATAGTCGAGCGCGTCGCCCACCGTTTCGAAATCGGCGAAACGCCGGGGAAGGCGGTCGTCCGTGGGAGTCGGGGCCGGGGTCGGGGTCGGCTCGAGCGGGTTTTTGTCCTCGCTTAGTCGTTCAACCACGTCCTTCTTTGTCCTTCTGCGCTGCCGGAGACGCTTCAGATGCGCTCCGGACCGATTTTGCTCTGCGGGGCCGAGGCGTTCATATTCCGGCTCGACTGTGGCACAATCATGGCGCGTGCCACATGAACCCAAGCGAAAGCCCCCGAGGCTCGAAGCCGAAGCGCTCGAGCGGCTCGCCCTCCATTATCTCGGCCGCTTCGCCACCACCCGCGCGAAGCTCAGGACCTATCTCAGGCGAAAGATCGCCGAGCGGGGCTGGGCCGGGGAGGGGGAGCCGCCGATCGAGCCGCTCGTCGAGCGCTTCGCCGCGCTCGGCTATGTCGACGACAAGGCATTTGCCGAGAGCAAGGCGGCGGCCCTGGGGCGGCGCGGCTACGGCGCGCGACGGGTCGCCGAGGCGCTGAAGGCGGCGGGAATCGCCGAGGAGGACGGTGCGGAGGCGCGGGGACAGGCGCGGGACGGTGCGTTCGACGCGGCGCTCCGCTTCGCCGAGCGCAAGCGGATCGGGCCTTATGCGCGGGAACAGGCCGAGCGCCCGGCGCGGGAAAAGGCGCTTGCTGCGATGCTGCGCGCGGGACATCCGCTCGATCTCGCCCGAACGATCGTAAACTCTCCGCCCGGCGGCATCCCGGAACAGGACGCATCCTAAAAATCCAACTGAGACAGTTCACAAAGCGGCAAAGCGTGTTAGTCCTACCCGCCAATTTCCTTTGACGGCCCTGGTCCTCGATGACGTCACGCCGCGAAATGACTGCAGATGAGAACGCTTCCGGCGACGGGAGCGACGGGGACCTGCGCCACGGGGAAATGCGCGACGGAGAGATGCGCCACGCGGACAATCAGGCGCCCGGCCCGGACGACGAGGCGCTGCTCAAGATCACCGGCACGATGAAATGGTTCGACGCGACGCGGGGCTTCGGCTTTCTCGTCTCGGACCAGGTCAAGGGCGACGTCCTCGTCCATTTCAGCGTCCTGAAGGAACATGACCGCCGCAGCCTTCCCGAAGGCGCGATCGTCGAATGCCTCGTCGCGCAGCAGGAACGGGGCCTCCAGGCGCGCAAGGTGCTCTCGATCGATCTTTCCAACGCCGTCGTGCCCGATTTCACGCGTCAGCCTTCGACGGCCGAGCGAGTCGATCCGTCTGAGCTCGTCGACGAGGCCGGCGAGTTCGAGCTGGTGCTCGTCAAATGGTTCAACCGCCTCAAGGGCTACGGCTTCCTCGTGCGCGAGACGGGCGATACGCAGGACATCTTCGTCCACATGGAGACGGTCCGCCGCGGCGGTCTCCAGGACCTCGTCCCGGAGCAACAGCTCCGCGCCAGGATCGCCGACGGCCGCAAGGGGCCGCTCGCGGTGGAAGTGATGCCGGTCGCCTGAGGGTAATTAGTCACGCACGGATGACGTAGAACTCCGTTCGGTCCGAGCGAAGTCGAGGACCGGAGCCGAGCGAAGTCGAGGCCCTTCTCCTTCCCCTACCGCCCCGTTCTCGCTGCGCTCGAAAGCGGTTCTCGACTTCGCTCGAACCGAACGGGTGGTGAGGGTGGTGCATTATCCTTGCTGCTGATTGCTGCTGAGCACCGGGTCCGCGCCCTATCGCGCTCGCGGCGATACCGCGCTAGGCTTGCGCATCGAGGGACGGGGGGTCGCGATGCATGGGCCGGGAGAGGGGACGGGAGCGCGAGGCAGCGAGGCCTTTGCCGCGTCGTCCGACCTGCTGCCTGTCATCTGCTTCGAGGCCGGTCCGGACGGGCATCCCAGCGCGTTCAACCGGCGCTGGCACGACTATGCCGGTGATGCGGGCGCAGTGAATGCCGAGGTGCTCGCCGCGGCGATCCGTTCGGGGCCTGAAGGTGCAGCGTTCAGCCTCACCCTGCAGCTTCGCGGCGCAGACGGCGTGGAACGCCCGTTTGTCACGCACGTGCGGCCGGTCCGGGGGGACGGCGGTGGAGCTGGGCGCTGGATCGGTACCTGCACGGAGGTTTCGCAGCACGAGGCGGCGGAGCGGTCGCATGCTTTCCTGCTCCGGCTCGGCGACGAGATACGCGACGAGAGCGATCCCGAGACCATCCTCACCCTCGCGTCCGAGGCGATCGGCCGCGAGCTCGGCGTCGACCGGATCGTCTATGCGACGGTGAACTGGGAGACCGGGCTGCTCCACGCCCGGCGGGACTGGCGGGCGAACGGCACGCCGGTGCCGGCGCATCGCTTCCCGATGGCCGATTATTCCCGCGAATATATCGAGACCTACTCGCGCGGCGAGGCGATCCTTTCGGCCGACGTCTGGAAGGACGATCTGGTGCCGGAGCCGATGCGCGCGCGCTGCCTCGAGGCCGGCATCCTCGCCTTCATGAGCGTGCCGCTGGTGAAGAGCGGCACGCTCACCGCCTTCATGGCCGCCCAGCAATTCGCCCCGCGGCAGTGGAGCGAGGCGGAGCTTCAGCTTCTCGGCGAAGTGGCCGACCGCACCTGGGCGACGCTGGAGCGGGCCGAGGCCAATGCGGCGCTCAGGGAAAGCGAGCAGCTCTTCCGGACGGTCACGGAGGGCCATCCCATCCCTGTCGTCATCGCGCAGGACGGCGGCATCGTCCTCGCCAATCCCGCTTTCTACGAGATGATGGGCGTCGCGCCCGGCGCAGCGCGCGGCATGGACCCGCGGAGCTGGTCGCCCGCGGAACGCGGCTGGGACGCGTTCGCCGAGTTCGTGCGCGCCCATCGCCGTTTCGACAATTACGAGACCTGGGTGGTGCGCGGCGGCGTCCGGCTGCCGGTGGCGATCAGCTGGCGGCACATCGGCTATCGCGGGGCGCCGGCGGTGATCTGCTCGATCGTCGACCTGACCGACCGCAAGCGCGGCGAGGAGGAACTCGCCCGCTCGCGAGAGAAGCTCCACCAGGCGGAGAAGCTGACCGCGCTCGGCAGCCTGCTCGCCGGGGTGAGCCACGAGCTCAACAACCCGCTCACGATCGTCACCGCGCAGGCCGCCCTGCTCGAGGAGCTGGCGGCCGGCTCGGCGATGGCGAGCCGCGCGGCGAAGGTGCGGATCGCGGCGGAGCGCTGCTCGAAAGTCGTCCAGACCTTCCTCGCCATGGCGCGGCAGCGGGAGCCGGAGCGGCGCATCGTGGCGATCGACGAGGTGCTCGGCGCGGCGCTGCGCCTCAACGATTATCCTCTCAGGACTGCCGGAATCGAGGTGTCGCTGGCGATCGAGCCGGGCCTGCCGCCGCTCCACGCCGATCCGGACCAGCTCCACCAGGTCTTCGTGAACCTGATCGTCAACGCCCAGCAGTCGCTGCAGGAGAAAGCGGGCGAGCGGCGCCTCGCGCTCCGCGCCTGCGCGGCGGGCGAGGGGCGGCTCGTCGTCGAGGTCGAGGACAACGGCGCGGGCGTGGCGCCGGAGATCCGCCGCCGCGTCTTCGATCCCTTCTTCACCACCAAGCCGGAAGGGGTGGGCACCGGCGTCGGGCTCAGCTTCTCGCTCGGCCTCGTCGAGGCCCATGGCGGGCGGCTGGAGCTGGTCGACGCGGCGGGCGGCGCCGGCGCCTGCTTCCGGGTGACGCTCGATACCGCCGCGCCCGCGCCTGCTCCGGTCGCCCAAGCGCCCGCCGCGGTCCCGCAGCCGGCGGCGAAGGGCACGGCCCTCATCGTCGACGACGAGCCCGACGTCGCCGAAGTTCTCGCAATCATCGCGGCGCGGGCCGGGTACCAGGTCGACGTTGCCGAGAACGGGCGCGCGGCGGTCGAGCGCCTCGCTGCGACCGATTACGACGTCATCCTCTCGGACCTGCGCATGCCGCAGCTCGACGGCCCCGGCCTCTTCGCCTGGATCGAGCGCGAGAAGCCGCACCTTTCGTCGCGCATCGCCTTCGTCACCGGCGACACGCTCGGCAACTCCACGGCGCGCTTCCTCAAGGCGTGCGGCCGGCCGGTCGTGGAGAAGCCCTTCTCGGGCAAGGCGATCCGGGCACTGCTGGAGAGTCTTGCGGCCGGGAAGTAGCCCAGCTCGTCATCCCCGCGAAAGCGGGGATCCAGCGGGTGTTCGTCCGGGGCTCTAAGGTTGGAGGCTACGTCTGGATTCCCGCTTTCGCGGGAATGACGGCGAGAGGGGGGGCGGGAGCGCGCAACCCGCTTGCGCCGCTCCTTGAGAAGGGGCAAAGCGGCGCGCCATGGGCATGTTCAAGAACCTTTTTACCTGGTGGGAAGGCGCCGGCGTCGGCACTTCGCTCTTCACCTGGCGCAACGGCCGCAAGATGGGCGAGGACGAACTCGGCAACATCTATTACGCCTCCAAGGGGGGCGAGAAGCGCTGGGTGATCTACAAGGGCGCGAACGATGCGGCGCGCATCCCGCCCGACTGGTATGCCTGGATGCACCGGATGATCGACGGCGTGCCGGACGAGGCGCTCGGGCCCACGCCCAAGTTCCTGAAAGCTCCGACCGGGAACCAGACCGGAACGCCCGACGCCTATCGCCCATCCGGCGCGCTCGAGCGGGGCGGCCAGCGCGCCGCGGCGAGCGGCGACTACGAAGCCTGGACTCCCGACTGAGCATGAAGCGGGGCAGCGCGATCGCAGCCGCGGCGGCGCTCGCCGCCCTTCTGGCTTCCTGCGGACCGACCGGGGCGCCGCAGCGCGAGGCGCAGAAGAAGGATGCCGAGCCCGAAGCGCAGGTCGTCGACATTCCGCAGACGGTGACGGAAGTCGCGCCGGGCACGACGCCGATGACCGAGCGCGTCGCGGTCGTGCAGCTCCTCAACAAGAGGAACGGCATCTCGCGCAATCTCACGATGCGGCCCGGACAGGCGATGCGCGTCGACGACGTGATCGTGCGCCTGCGCGCCTGCGAGACGACGGCGCCCTGGGAGGAGCAGAGGCTGACCGGCGCCTTCGTCCAGGTCGACGTCGCCGATCCCGAGGGGCAGTTCCGGCGCATCTTCTCGGGCTGGCTCTACAAGGAAAGCCCGTCGCTCAACGTCGTCGAGCACCCGGTCTACGACGTGTCGCCGAGAAGCTGCGCGATGACGCACCCGGACGCGGGCGAGTCCACGGTCCGCGCCGGATCGGCGGAGAGCAACCGGTCGAGCGCGCCGAACTCGCCGGCGCCGGCGCGGCGCGGGGCGGCACCCCAGTCGCCCGCCAAGGCCTCGCCGACCAAGGCGGCGGAGAGCGAGACGAGATAGTCCTTCTGGTCGATCTCGACCGCGCCGAGGCTGGCGAGGTGCGCGGTCATGAACTGGCAGTCGAGCAGGGTGAAGCTCCCGACCTTGAGACGTGCGACGAGCCAGGCGAGCGCCACCTTGGAGGCGTCCCGCTCCAGCGAGAACATGCTTTCGCCGAAGAATGCGGCGCCGAGGCGGACGCCGTAAAGGCCGCCGACCAGCTGCCCGTCCCGCCACGCCTCGATGCTGTGGGCGTGGCCGAGGCGGTGGAGCTCGTTGTAGCTCGCCTCGATCTCCGCGTTGATCCAGGTCTCCTCGCGCTCGGCGCACTGGCGCACGACCTCGCCGAACGCTGTGTCGGTCGTCATCTCGAAGCGGCCTGAGCGAAGCGTCTTCTTCAGGGAACGGGAGAGGCGAAATCCGTCGAGCGGGATGATCGCGCGGCGCCGCGGCTCCACCCAGAAGACCTCGCCGGCTTCGCGGCTGTCCGCCATCGGGAACACGCCGATCGAATAAGCGCGGAGCAGGAGCTCGGGGTCGATCACGAAAGCCGCGATGCTGCGGCGGCGCGGCCCGGTCAACCGCTCAGCGAAAGATCACTTGGGCCTCATGACGCTCACCGCCGCGGCGGGCGAGGAGGTGGCTCGTCATCGCCCAGGGGGTTTTCGCATATGAAGTTCACCGGCATCGCCGCCGTCCTGCTCGCCGCCGCATCGCCGATCGCGCCCGCCGCCGCGTCTCCTGCCAGCGCGGCCGCTCTGCCGTCCGACTTCCGGCAGCAGGCGGACGCGCTCCTCGCCGCTTCCTACCCGGCGGACGGGCCGGGCGCGGCGGTGATCGTGACGCGGGGCGGGCGGGTCGTCTATTCCGCGGGGCGGGGGCTCGCCGATGTCGAGGCGGGGCGGGCGATCACGCCGGACACGCCCTTCCGCCTCGGCTCGATCGTCAAGCAGTTCACCGCCGCGCTCGTGCTCCAGCTCGTCGCGGAAGGGCGGATCTCGCTGGACGATCCGCTGTCGCGCTTCTTCCCGGACTGGCCTGGGCCCGGCGCCGGAGCGACCGTGCGGCAGCTTCTCAACCACAGCTCGGGCCTCCAGGACTTCTCGAAGATACCGGGATGGATCGGCCGCAACCGTCACCGGGAGATGACGACGGCGGAGCTCGTCGCCCTGATGCGCAGCCTGCCCGCACGGGCGCAGCCGGGACAGGCGTGGGAGTATAACAATGGCGGCTACGTGATGCTCGGCGCCATCGTCGAGCAGGTGACGGGCAAGGCGTGGCACGAGGCGGTGGCGGAGCGGATCGCCGCGCCGCTCGGCCTGCGCACCATCGCCTACGCCGCGCCGCCGGGTTCGGCGAGCGGCTATACGGAAGAGGAGGGGCGCCGGCAGCCGATCCAGCTTTCGAACATGAGCGTCGCCCATGCCGCGGGCGGGCTGCACGGCAGCGTCGCCGACATGGCGCGCTGGGCGCGGGCGCTGCACGGCGGGCGGGTGGTGACGCCCGCGCTCTACCGCGAGATGACGAGCCCGGCGCGGCTCGCCGACGGATCGGACGAGCCCTACGGCTTCGGCCTGCGCCTGCGCGAGATCAGAGGGCGGCCGGCCTTCGTCCACGGCGGCGCGGGCGGCGGGCTCGACACGGACAGCGCCTACATCCCGTCCGAGGACCTGTTCGTCGCCGTCTTCGCCAACAGCGACGCGCCCGCCACCGACCCTGCCAATCTCGTGCGCCGCCTCGCCGCTATGGCGCTGGGCGAGCCGATCCCGGTCCTCGCCCGCGCCGACGTGCCGCTGGCGACGATCGAGCCGCTGTTCGGCGCCTACGGCCCCGCCACCCGCTTCTTCGCGCGCGACGGCAAGCTCTACATGGGCCGCGGCGACGTGGAGCGGGAAGCCTTCGCTGCGGGCGCGGACCGCTTCTTCTTCGGCCCGGACGAGCTCGCCTGGTTCCGCTTCGAGCGGCGGCCGGACGGCGCCCACGTCCTCGAGATGCACGGCGCCGAAGCCGCCGCTCCGAGCCGCACCGTCCGCACCGGCCCGGTGCCCGCCGCCTTCGCCGTCGCTCCGGAGATATTGCGGGCTTATGTCGGGAGCTACCAGACGGAGACGGTGGCGCTCGTCGTCGCGGTCGCGGAGAACGGCAGCCTGACGATCGCGCCAGCCGGGCAGGCGCCGATGCCGATGCGTCCGGTCTCCGCGACCGAGTTCCGGATCGACGGCACGCCGATGCGCATCGTCTTCCATCCGGAGAACGGCGCGGTGGACCGCTTCACCATGTACCGCGGCGCCCGCGAGCTGCACGGCCGCCGCACCGGGCGCTAAGCGGCGGCCTCTTGTCCGGCGCCTGCGCTTCCGCGATGCTCGTGCGTTCGGGAGCGGAGGCGCGGACTTGAAGCTGAAGATCGGCATCGTCGCCCTCTTCCTCGCCGCGGGCGCGTGCGCCGAGGCGGATCCGATCGAGCGGACCGACGACCTCTGGCCGGGCTACAGGCGCGCCGCCGCCGCCGCCTTCCCGGATGCAGGAGCGATCGAGGGCGCCTGCGCGGGCGCGGCCATGCATTTCAAGGAGGTCGCCGAGCGCACGCCGGGCACCCATGTCGATCTCGAGCTTGCCGACTTTCCGGTGAGGAGCGCCCGCTGCAGATGGGAGCCGGGCTCGGCGGCGACGGCGATCTGCCTCTTCGACCAGACCAGCATTGCATTCGACGACGACCGCCGCTCGGTCGTGCGGCGCCCCCGGAGCGAGTGGACCGCCATGGAAGCGCGCCTCGTCCATGTCGGCGGCGACCGTGGCGGGAACTGGATCGCGCCCGAAGGCTGCGCGGTGGCGCCGCCGCCGCGCTGATGCTTCCCGGCGGAGGCGCGTTTTTCGGCCTGCGCCCTTCACCTCCGCCCGCGCCTGGGGCAAGGCGGCCCCCTGCCTTTTCGCCAGCCCAGGAGCGCGCATGTCCTCGATCTCACGCCGATCCTTCCTCGCCGCCGCCGCCGCGGCCGCGGCGCTCGCCGCCTGCACGCGCGGCGCCCGTCCCGCAGGCGCCGGCGCCGCTGCCGCGGCCCGGGCACGCCAGATCTACGACGAGACCTTCGAAGCCATGCTCCGGCTCGAGCCCGAAGCGGCGACCAGCCTCGGCCTCGACACCGGCGCCCGCGCGCCGCTCAAGGCCCGCCTCCGGGACCTCTCGGTCACCGGCCGCAACGGCTGGGGCGCGCCGCTGATCGACGCGCTGCCCCGGCTTCGCGCCATCGACGCGGACGACCTGCCGCTGCGCGACCGGGCGCTTCGCGACACCGCCATCTGGTTCGGCGAGCGTGCGGCCGAGCGGCGCGCACTCAGCTACGGCGTCGAAGCCGCGCCCTACGTCATCACCCAGCTCTACGGCGCCTACGTCTCGATCCCCAACTTCCTGGACGTCCAGCACAAGATCGAGACGGAGGCCGACGCCCAGGCCTATCTCGACCGGCTCGACGCCTTTCCGCGCCTCATCGACGCCGAAGTCGAATTCGCGCGCGCCGACGCGGCGGCCGGCATCGTCCCGCCCGACTTCATCCTCGACAAGGCGATCCGGCAGACCCGCACGGCTCAGGCCGAGCGCGGCGCGCAGAGCGGCCTCGTCCGCTCCCTCGTGACTCGCGCCCGTGCGAAGAACCTCCCCGGCGACTGGGAAGGCCGCGCGGTTCGCATCGTCGATGGTCCGCTCGCCGCCGCCCTCGGCCGCCAGGCCGCCCTGCTCGAGGAGCTGCGCGCCCGCGCCGGCGACCAGGCCGGCATCGGCCGCCGTCCCCGCGGCGACGAATTCTACGCCTTCGCGCTGCGCACCTACACCAGCACCGACATGTCGGCGGACGAAGTCCACCGCCTCGGCCTCGCCGAAGTCGCGCGGCTCACCGCCGAGGCGGACCCGCTGCTGCGCGCGCAGGGGATAAGCGACGGCCCGATCGGCCAGCGCATCGCCGCGCTGGAGCGGCTGCCCGGCCAGCTCTTCGCCGGCAACGACGAAGGCCGCCGCGAATTGCTCGCCTACATCTCCGGCTGGATGGAGCGGTTCCGGGCCCGCATGCCCGAAATCTTCCAGTCCATCCCGACCAGCGCGATGGAGGTCCGCCGCGTCCCCGTCGCCATCGAGGTCGGCTCGGCCGGTGCCTACGCCCAGTCGACCGACATCGAAGGCACGCGCCCCGGCATCTTCTACATCAATCTCCAGGACGTGAGCAGCCGGCCCCGCTTCGGCCTGCCGACCCTGACCGCCCACGAGGCGATACCGGGCCACCTCTGGCAGGGGGCGATCGTCAATTCCGCGCGCGACCTGCCGATGCTCCACCGCGCCACCGGCATCTCCGCCTTCGCCGAAGGCTGGGGCCTTTATGCCGAGACGCTGGCCGACGAGATGGGCTTCTACCGGGACGATCCACTGAGCCGGATCGGCATGATCCAGAGCTTCCTCTTCCGCTCGGCGCGCCTGGTGGTGGACACCGGCATCCATGCCATGGGCTGGAACCGCGAGCAGGCGATCCGCTATTTCATGGACACGGTCGGCCGCAACCGCGCCGCGACCGAGCGTGAGATCGATCGCTACATCGCGCGGCCGGGCCAGGCGGCGGCCTACAAGATCGGCCATAACGAGATGCTGCGCATCCGCGAGGAGACCCGCCGCCGTCTCGGGCCGCGCTTCGATCTCAAGGCCTATCACGACCTCGTTCTCCTGAGCGGCGACATCCCGCTCGAAGTGCTCGCATCGCTCGCCGGCGCGTGGGACGGCGGCCGCGCCGCCTGAGCCGGGAGCGGTCTCCGCTCAGCGCCGGAGCGAGAACCAGAAGCCGGTCAGCGCATCGCCGAGGAGCAGCGCGCAGCAGGCCTCCGACAGGCGGACCGCGCGGTCGTACCCGACCGGAGCGAAGTCGATGCGGGCCGCATCGCTCTGGACGTCGTGGCCGACCGTCACTGCCCAGTCGTAGCTGGACGAAGCGATGCGCGGCGCGGGCAGGACGACGTCCCCCGCCGCGCCTCCGGGCTCGCGGACGTCCGCCTTGCCTTTCCACCGCCGCATCGGGAGGAGCAGCTCCACGCCCGCAAGCACCCCCGCCGCGTCGAAGTCGAGAATCACGGCGCCGTCGATCGTGACGCCGAAGGGGCAGGGGCGGGGCGTGTCGCTCGCCAGCGTCAGGATGCCGATGGCGTTATCGTACGCCGGATAGAGCCTGCCTTCCGCAGTCGGGCGCGCGATCGAGACGCGGATGCCGGTCATCGCGCTCATCATACGCGCGCCGCTCGCCGCGTCAGAGGACGAAATCGCCTTCCGAGAGCGGCTGACCCGCCTCCACCTGGACATGGATGACGAGGTCGGCGACGCCGTCTCCGTTCACGTCGCCTTCGACCCGCCACAGCTTGCCCGAGACGTTGAACGCACGGAGCTCGCCCGGCGCGTTGGGACCGGAGGCGGAGAAGGCTCCGGCGCCGATGAAGGCGAAGGCTTCGTTCTCCTCGGCCGTGCCGGCTTTTGCGTCCACGCGGTTCAGGTCGATCCTGTCGATGCCGGAGACGAAGCATTGGATCGTGTCCGTCTCCGCGTCCGTCGAATCGCTCGTCCGCGAAAAGCGGAAGAGGTCGGCGCCTGCGCCGCCGGCCAGCAGGTCCGCGCCGCCGCCGCCGTGGAGCTGGTCCGCGCCCGCGCCGCCCGTCAGCATATCCGCCGCCGCGCCGCCGAAGAGGCGCAGGTGCCCGTTCGTTTCCCGGCTGCCGTCGAAGTCGAACGTTTCGTGCGCCTGGAGGCGGCTGGCGTTGACGGTGAAGGTCGCGCCGCTTGCGAGGAGCGCATCGGCCCAGACGAGGTCGTAGTCGAACTCGCCGTCGCCTCCGCCGGCGAACTCGTTGTTGGCGCTGGTCAGGATGGCGATGCTCTCGACGTTCGTGAACGCGCCCTCGAAACCGGCGGCGTTGAAGTCGAGCCGGTAGTCGCCGCGCAGGTAGACGACGTCGTAGCCGCCGCCGCCGTCCACCCGGTCGCCCTTGGCGAATCGGCCGTCGTGGCCGAAGATGAACGCATCGCCCAGGCCGCCGCCGGTCAGGTCGTCCGTGCCGAGGCCGGCGAAGACCTGGACGGCGGCGTCGCTCTCGGCCGAGGCGTCGAAGGTGAAGTCCTCGCCGGCGCGGAGGTGGAAGCCGTTCACCTTCATCAGCGCCCCCGCGGCGACGTTCGAGTCGAGCATGGTGAGCCTGTAGCTGTAGAAATTGCCCGCTCCGTCGCCGTAGCTCGCATTGGCGCCGGAGAGGAGGGAGATCGACTCGATCCCGGCGATGTTCGACACGCTGCCGGTGCCGAAAGTCACGCCGCTGGAATAGTCCCCCTGAAGGATGATCGAGTCGCGATTGCCGCCGCCGTTCACCGTGTCGCCGGCCGTGAAGGCCGCGCCGAAATAGAAGCTGTCGACGCCGCCGAAGCCGCTGACGTTCACGTCCAGCGCATGGACCAGGCGCATCACGTCGGAGCCGTTCGTGCCCTGGACGGTGCCGGGCGCGAAGACCTGGGTCCTGATGTCGGTGCTCGTCGCGGTGCTGTTGCTGTCGTCGGTCCAGGCGACGGCGATTGCGCCCGAGGCGAGCGCGGCGATCGCCGGCTCCACCTGGTTGAGCGCGGTCGTCGTGTTGACCAGGAACTCGGCGCCGACCTTGTTGCCGCCGGTGTCGAAGAGCTGTGCGCGGACGGCTGCGCCGCTCGTATCGCCGCTGCCGGCGCCGCCATGATCCTCCCAGGCGATGACGAACCCGCCGGGGTGGGAGTGAACGGAAGGCGCGCGCTGGATGCCGGCGACCGTGGCGTTCACGACGAATTCCGGGCCGAGCTTCGCACCCGCCGCGTCGAAGAGCTGCGCCCTGATGCCGGAGGCGGAGCCGTCCGCGCCGGGCGAATCGTCCCACCAGGTCAGGACGAACCCTCCCGTCGACAGCGGCGCGGCCGAGACCAGGTCCTGGTCGCGTCCGGTGCGCGCGTTCGCAAGCGTCGCCGCGCCCACGGCGGTGCCGCCGCCATCGTAGACCCGGTACAGGATTCCAGCGCCGTCGCCGTCGGCGTTCACGGCGGACCAAGTGACGACGAAACCGCCGCCGGCCAGCGCCGCGACGTCGGCCCTGCCCTGGAAGAGCGTGGTGCCGCCGGGCGCGAATTCGGCGCCGACCTTCGCGCCGCTCGAGTCGAAGAGCTGCGCTTTTACGATCCGCGCGCGCGGCTGGGCGGACGTGTCGTCGTCGTACCAGGCCACCACGAAACCGCCGTCCGCGAGCATCGTGACGCTGGGCGCGAGCGCGTTGAACGCGCTGCGTGAGGCGACTTCGCTGCGGCTCCCCACTTCGTTGCCGGCGGCGTCGTACATCTGCGCCGCGATGTCCTGGCCCGTGTCCGGATCGCCGCCATAGGTCTTGCCCCAGGCGACGATGAAGCCGCCGCCCGGGAGCGCCGCGACGGTCGGGTTGAGTGCGGTGTGCGGCGCGGGGCCGGCGCCAACCGGGAATTCCGCGCCGATCCTCTCGCCGTCGGCGCCGAAGACCTGTCCGCGAAGCTCGATGCCGAACGGCCGCGTGTCGTCGTAGCGGCTGTTCCAGACCACGACGTACCCGCCGCCCGCGAGCGGGGCCACGGTGGGGCGGTTCTGCACATTCGCCGTCGTCGTGTTGACGGGCGTCTCGCCGCCGACCTTTTTGAACGAACCGAAGATCATCATGTCGCCCACCTTCCGCCTCACTGGCACCCGGAGTTCCCGTTGGGCTTTATTCAGCGGCATTGCCGCGCGCTACGGCCGGAGCCTCCCGTGTCCCGCCTCGGGACGGAGCCGAAGCGCACGCGGCACGTTGGCACTGCGAAACAATCAGGAGATCATCATGCGCACCATCCTCGCGCTCCCGCTGCTTCTCGTGCCTCTCGCCGCCGCCGCCTGCAGCGTCGACAGCGACGGTTCCAACGATCAGGTGACGATCGAATATAACGAGCAGCGGATCCGCGACGGAGCCCGCAAGACGGCCCGCACGGCGCGCGACGTGGGATCGGCCGTCGGCAACGTCGCGGCGAGCACGGGGCGGGCGATCGGCAACGAAGTCGGCGACATCGACGTGGACGTGGACGTCCGCCGCAACCGCGACAGGAACGGCAACACGGCCGGGAACGCTCAGTAGGGCGGGGCTCAAACAGGGCGAGCCGGCCCGCCGCGCCCGCGGCCTCAGAGGATCTCGCGCACCCGGTCCTGCGGGCGGCAGAGGCGCACGCCCTTCTCGGTTTCGACGAGGGGGCGTTCGATGAGGATCGGGTTCGCGGCCATCGCGTCGAGGATCGCCTCGTCGCTCACCGCGCCGTCGACGAGGTCGAGCTCCTTCGCCAGCGTCTCCTTGGCGCGCAGGCCCTCGCGGGGCGCGATGCCGGCGCGCGCGTAGAGGCGGCGAAGCTCGTCTGTCGTGGGCGGATCCCGGAGATAGTCGCGCACCGTCACGTCGGCGCCTTCGGCTTCGAGAATCTCGAGCGTCTTGCGGGAAGTCCCGCACCGTGGATTGTGGAAGATGGTCGCCTTCATGCCGCCTTCTTAGGGGCGAGCGGTGCGCCGCGCCAGCGGGGCGTGGCCGGTTGCGGGGCAGCGGGCGCCGTGGCGGCGGGCGGGCAGGCGCCGCCCTCGCCGCACAGGCCGAACAGGCTGCGGGAGAACCAGCGGTCGTGCGGCGGCGTGGGCTTCGGGTTCGGCGGCGTCATGACTTCAAATACCTTGCTGGTCCGCAGCCGCCGCCCTTCACGGGCAGCGGCGGCGTCAGGCGAAGAACAGGCCTGCGCTGTCGATCTGGAGCTGCGCGAGGAGGAGGACGAGGGTCACCATCACGATGCCGCCCATGCCGGCTTCGATCCTGAACCGCTCCTTCGTCTGCTCGTCCCTGCGCATCGTCCGTCTCCCTGCCGTTCGCGTGTTCGATGGGATCGGAATAGGCCCGCTCTGCAACAGCCGGATTTCAGCGAAGGGGGAAAAGTGTTTCGAATGTTTCAGTCACGCATGTTGCCATCATCGCGCTTCATCCAGGGCTCCGGCCTTCGCCGGAGCACGAAGTTCTCTCCTTGCGTGCTCCGGCGAAGGCCGGAGCGTCGGCCTCGTTCGCAGATTCAGGCGTAAACTCACTCCGATGCCATCGCGCTGCATCCAGGGCTCCGGCCTTCGCCGGAGCACGAAGCGAAAACTCTTCGGTGCTCCGGCGAAGGCCGGAGCGTTGGGCTCGACCGGCAGATACAGTCTCGCCCGAGCGCGGCCTCTGCCGCGGCAACGTCAGTCGGCACTGGCTTCGGCGCGGGCGACGGCGACCGTCTCCTCGCACAGGTCGAAGCCGGTGAAGCGGCGGGGCCTTCCTTCATCGCTTCGAACAGGTGGGTGCGGTGGCCGACCGAGATCATGATCGCGGTCGCGGCGTTTCGCATGGTGGCGATAAGGGTGTCGGCAAAAGCGGCTTCGGCCGGGTCGGCAGGGGCGGCGGCGGCCGACGGGTCGAGGGGATCCCCCCGGCCCGGTCGCTCACCCGGCCGTTCTAGAGGCGCCGTGCAACAGCTTCGTTTCCCCGGAGGCGCGCATTGGTTTCGATTGTTTCAGCGGCCCGCGCGGATCAGCCGGTGATCCGGTAATCGATCTCCATCCGGTAGTCGGCGACGTAGACGGCGATCGAACGGATGGCGTTGCCCTGCGCGTCGCGGGCCGGCTCGTAGCGGGCGCGGCCGGTCAGCGCCCGGCAGGCGCCGGTCAGGTCGACGTTGCCGGCCGATTCGATGAGCGCGCAATCGCTCGCCCGGCCCTGCGCGTCGACGGCGAGGCGGAAGACGGCGGTGAAGCCGGCCGACTGGGTCGCGGTGGAAAGGCCGAAATCGCGCAGGCTGAACCAGGAGGCGGGGTCGCCGGCGGGGCGCGGCCGGGTCGCGCCGGGCTCGAAGCCCGCCGGATCGGCGCCCCAGTCCACCAGCTTCTCGGCCTCGCAGGACGCGAGCGCCTCGGCAGCGCGGGCTGCGAGAGGGATGGTCCAGCTCGCCAGCGGGCGCCCCTGCGGGTCGGCGATGTCGAGCGTCGCGGCGCGGCCGAACTCGCTTCCGAACCCGCCGCCGAACGGCCCGAAGGCGACACCTTCGCCGAGGCGGCCCGGAACGTCGACCTCCGCCGCCGGGCTCCGCATCGGCGTTCCCGCCGGGCCGAACTTGAGGACGGCCGGGCGGTTCGTCCGCCGCAGGTCGCCGGGAAGGTCGGGCGCGGCGAGGATGATGTCGAAGCGGCTGGAGCCCGGCACGGTGCGCAGAATGAAGGTCGCCGCGACGGGGTTTCCTTCGAGGCGGCGCGTCAGGACGCAGCGGTTGGTCGCGCCGTCCAGGTGCCAGCGGGCGGGCTGGGCGGCGGGCGCGGGGGCCGCGGCAGGGCTCTGCGCGGCGGCGGGCGCTGCGGCAGAGGCGAGAAAAGCCGCCGTTGCCGGGGCGATCCGGAAGATCGTTCGAAACATTGGCCTTTTTCCCCACCCGCCGGAACGCCGGCACTCGCTAAGCGGCGGAGAATAGACGATTATTCGCCTCAGGTACAGCCCGGGCGCTGCGCCCTCAGCAGCGGCTCTCCCGCGCGCCGCCGGCCGCCGCGCCGGCGACGAGGTCGCGCAGCCAGAGGCCGAGGATCAGCAGGGCCGAGGGGGAGGCGACGACCAGGACGCAGAGCCAGAAGGGGAGCCGGTCGGCCGCGGTCGCGCCGCTCGCGCCGAGGATCACGACCGCCCAGAGGACGAGCGGAAGAGCGGCGCCCGCGCCGGTGCCGGCCGCCTTCGCCTGGGCGCGCTCCTCCCGAGCCAGTTGCCACTCGATCATGTCCACGGCGCCGTTCCTTTCTTCGTCTGCGATGTCCGTGATCCCGGGATAGGCGCCGCCCGCAACAGGCGCATTTCGCCGCGCCGGGAACTTGGTTTCAAAGGTTTCAGTGCCGCCCCGGCCTCTTTACGCATGTGTATTGCATGAATAGTACACGCCGCCGAAACGAAGGAGGCCTCGACGATGACGAGGAAGCTCAGCGCGGCGCTCGCTATGGCGCTGATGGCGGCTCCGGCCGCGGCGGCCGCGCAAGCCACAACCCCCGCGGTGCCGGCACCGCCCGCCACGTTGCGCGCCGCTTCGATCCTGGCGGGAACGAAGGTGCCGAGCGTCGCCGTGGCGCGGATCGAAGGCGGGCGGATCGCCTGGGCGGGCGCCTGGGGCGAGCAGAGCCCGGGCGTCCCCGCGACTCTCGCCACTGTCTACAACGTGGCGTCGCTCTCCAAGCCGATCTCCGCCGAGACGGTGCTTCGCGCCGCCTCCGCCGGACGCCTGTCGATCGACGAGCCGATGCACCCCTGGTGGGTCGATCCCGATCTCGCCGCCGATCCCCGCCACCGCCTGCTCACCCCGCGCATCTCGCTCACCCACCGCACCGGCTTTGCCAACTGGCGCCGGATGACCGATGGGAGGCTGCGCTTCGATTCCGAGCCGGGCACGCGGGTCGGCTATTCGGGCGAGGGCTTCGAATATATGGCGCGCTACGCCGAGCGGCGGACCGGCACGCCGTTCGAGCGCCTTGCCGAAGAATTCGTCTTCGGCCCCGCCGGCATGGCCGAAACGGCTTACACGCACCGGCCCTGGTTCGACGCGCGCCTTGCCCGGCCGACGGATGCGGAGGGCCGCTGGATCGAGGTGCAGCGGCGGAGCGAGTACACGGCGTCCGACGAGGTCCACACCACCGTGCTCGATTACGCCCGCTTCCTGATCTCGGTCGCGCAGCGCCAGAATCTCAGCGAAGCCGTCGCTGCCGACCGCGAGCGGCTCCAGGTCAGCATCCGCGACCGGCAATGCCCTCCCGAGCGCGAGGCCGTGTGCCCGAGCGAGGTCGGCTGGGGCCTCGGCTGGGACCTGGCGGTATTCGGAGCGGACCGCATCCTCTGGCACACCGGCGCCGACCGCGACGAATGGACCTTCGCCTATGTCGTTCCGCGCACCGGCGAGGGCCTCGTCATCCTCACCAACAACCAGGAAGGCTACCGCGCCGTCATCCCGCTCCTCGAGCAGGTCGGCACGCACCCGCGGTTTTTGGCGTATCTGAGGGCGCTGGCGACGGCGGGGTAATATCCTCCCGGCGCGAAGCGGGGGGAGGGGGACCATGCGAAGCATGGTGGAGGGGTAAAAGGCGCTGGCTCGAGGGATCGGGGGGCAACTCGGAAGCCGAGCCACTTACCCCTCCACCACCCTTCGGGTGGTTCCCCTCCCCATCTTCGATGGGGAGGATAATTAGGCGTCCTCGTCCCGCGCCAGCCACTCCTCGAGCCACTTGATCGTATACTCTCCCGCGTTGAACTCCGGGTCCTTGATCAGCTTCTGGTGGAGGGGGATGGTGGTCTTCATGCCTTCGACCACGAACTCCTCGAGGGCGCGGCGCAGGCGCATGATGCAGCGTTCGCGGGTGGTGCCGTAGACGATCAGCTTGGCGATCATCGAATCGTAATAAGGAGGCACCTTGTAGCCGGCGTAGAGGCCGGAATCGACGCGCACGTGCATGCCGCCGGGCGCGACGTAATTCTTCACCAGGCCGGGCGAGGGGGTGAAGGTCTTCGGGTCCTCGGCGTTGATCCGGCATTCGATCGCGTGGCCGCGAAGCTGGACCTCGTCCTGGGTGACGGAGAGGCCCTCGCCGGCGGCGACGCGGATCTGCTCGCGCACCAGATCGATGCCGGTGATCATCTCGGTCACCGGATGCTCGACCTGGAGGCGGGTGTTCATCTCGATGAAGTAGAATTCCCCGTTCTCGTAGAGGAACTCGATCGTGCCGGCGCCGCGATATCCCATGTCGGACATGGCGCGGCTGACGATGCCGCCCATGTGGGCGCGCTGCTCGGCCGAGATGACGGGGGAGGGGGCCTCCTCCAGCACCTTCTGGTGGCGGCGCTGGAGCGAGCAGTCGCGCTCGCCGAGATGAACGGCCTTGCCCGCGCCGTCGCCGAACACCTGGAATTCGATGTGGCGAGGATTGCCGAGATATTTCTCGATATAGACGGTCTCGTCGCCGAACGCGTTCTTCGCCTCGGAACGCGCCTGCATCATCTGCGCTTCGAGCTCGTCTTCCGAGCGCACCACCTTCATGCCGCGCCCGCCGCCGCCCGAGGCCGCCTTGATGATGACCGGGTAGCCCGCGGCGTTGGCGACTTCGCGCGCTTCCTCGAAGCCTTCGACGGGGCCGTCCGAGCCTGGGACGAGCGGCAGGCCGAGCTTGGCGGCGGTGCGCTTCGCCTCGATCTTGTCGCCCATGATCCGGATATGCTCGGGCTTGGGGCCGATCCAGATGATGTTGTGGAGCTCGACGATCTCGGCGAAGCGGGCATTCTCGGAGAGGAAGCCGTAGCCGGGGTGGATCGCGTCGGCGTGACTGAGCTCGGCCGCCGAAATGATGTTCGGGATGTTGAGATAGGATTCGTTCGCCGGCGGCGGGCCGATGCAGATCGCTTCGTCGGCGAGGCGGACGTGCATCGCCTCGGTATCGGCCGTTGAGTGGACCGCAACCGTCTTGATCCCCATTTCATGGCAGGCGCGGTGGATGCGCAGCGCGATCTCGCCCCGGTTGGCGATCAGGACCTTCTGGATCTTCATTGGGAAACCATCATTCTCTGGCTCACTCCGTCATTCCCGCGAAAGCGGGAATCCAGCGGGCAGCCGGCAAAGGGCGCCGCGGGCGGAGAGTCAGACTGGATCCCCGCTTTCGCGGGGATGACATGGAGGGGGCTCGCGGCAAGCGTCACTCGACGATCACCAGCGGCTGGTCGAACTCGACCGGCTGGCCGTCCTGGACGAGGACCTGGACCACCGTGCCCGAACGCGGCGCGATGATGGGGTTCATCACCTTCATCGCCTCGATGATGACGAGCGTGTCGCCTTCCTTGACCGTGCCGCCGGGCGCGACGAAGGGCCGCGCCCCGGGCTCGCCGGCCAGGTAGACGGTGCCGACCATCGGCGACTTGACCGTGCCCGGATGGGCGGCGGGCGGGATGTCGGCGGCGGGCGCGGCGGGCGCCGGCGCGGCTGCGGCGGGAGCGGGAGCGGCCATCGGCGCCGGCGCGGCGACGGCCTGCGCCACCTGCTGCACCGTCACCTGGCGCTTGATGACGATGCGCCGGTCGCCGTCCTCGACCTCGATCTCGGTCAGGTCGTTCAAGTTCAGCATCTCGGCGAGCGAGCGGACGAGGTCGGCATCGACCCTCATGCCCCCGTTCGAGCCTTCTTTTTCCTTGGTCATTTCAACATTCCCCTGTTGGGGTGCGCATACTCAAAGGCGGGCGGCCGCGTCCAGAGCAAGCTCGTATCCCAGCGCGCCGAAGCCCGCGATTGTTCCCCTGGCGGCGGCGGCGATGAAGCTCCTTCGCCGGAAGCTTTCGCGCGCCTGCGGGTTCGAAAGATGCACCTCGATGACGGGCACCGAGACCGACTTCACCGCATCGTGAAGCGCCACCGACGTGTGCGTGAAGCCGCCCGCGTTGAGGATCACCGCCTTGGCGCCGGTCGCCTGCGCCTCGTGCAGCCAGTCGATCAGATGCCCCTCATGGTTCGATTGGCGCATGTCGACCATCAGGCCGAGCCCGCGCCCCCGATCCTCCAGCCGTGTGGCGATATCGTCGAGTGTGTCGGAGCCGTAGATTTCGGGCTCGCGCGTGCCGAGCAGGTTGAGATTGGGTCCGTTCAGGACGAAGATCACCGGTGGCGTCGCCATGGTCCCGCCCTATATGGGCAGCGCGAACCAAACCCAAGCTCGTTCGTGCCGAGCGAAGTCGAGGCGCGCCGCACCGGCGCCCGCGATGCGCCCCTCGACTTCGCTCGGGACGAACGATGCGGAGACCGGCATTGAGTGACGACACTTATTCCATTCGCGTGAACGGCCAGCACCGGCGGGTGCCGGCAGGCTCCAGCGTTGCCGACCTCGCGCTGGAGCTGGGGCTCGAGCCGACGCGCGTCGCCGTTGAGCGCAATCTGGACATCGTGCCGCGCTCCACGCTTGCGCAAGTGAAGATCGAAGACGGCGACGACTACGAAATCGTCACCTTCGTGGGCGGCGGCTGAAGCGCGCTCAGACGGTGCCGCGCAGATCGACGGGTTCTGCCGACGCGGGCAGGGGTACGCCGTAAAGGGTCGCGATCCGCTCCACCTCGTCGAAGGTCGTCCCGATCGCGGCCTCGGCCTCCAGCAACTCCTCGGCGGCTCGTCTGAATGCGGCGTCGTCGCCGCCACCCTTGGCCTCCGCCGCATCGACGACGGCCTCTGCCCGCGTCACGGCCTCGCCGAGCCGTTCCCACGCTGCGACATGCGCGCGATAGGCTCCCCAGAAATCGGCAGGAGCGCCGCCGCGGGGGATCGCCCGGATCGTGGCCGCCACCTGCGCAGGCATCATGTTGCCATTGTCGATGTTGTCGGCGGCGAGGATCCGCGCGATCTCGCTCCGTTGCGCCGCCGTGCCCCGCGACGGGGCGGCGCTCTCCTGTGCTGCGGCCGGAGCCGGCGCCGCGGCGAGGCTTGCGAAACCGAGCAGTGCCGCACCTGCGATGATGAAATTGCGCATGTTTTCCTCCGCTTCCCAACCAGCCTAGGCACAGCGAGGCGAAAGTAAAGCTTACGCGGCGCGCTTCCTGTCCTATATCGCGGAAACGATCACATTCCTCTTCGATGGACTCCAGGCCTTGAACGCAGAAAGCCGCATCGCCGTCGCAGGCGCCGCCAATGATGATCTCTGGACCGTCGCGGGGCGGACCTTCCGCTCGCGGCTGATCGTCGGCACGGGCAAGTACAAGTCGTTCGAGCAGAATGCGGCGGCCGTGGAAGCGTCGGGCGCGGAGATCGTCACCGTGGCCGTGCGGCGGGTCAACATCTCCGATCCGAGCCAGCCGATGCTGACCGACTTCATCGATCCCAAACGCTACACATACCTTCCCAACACCGCCGGATGCTTCACCGCGGACGACGCGATCCGCACGCTGCGCCTCGCGCGCGAGGCGGGCGGCTGGAATTTGGTGAAGCTCGAAGTGCTGGGCGAGGCCAAGACCCTCTATCCCGACATGCGCGAGACGCTGAAGGCCACCGAGGTCCTCGTGCGCGAAGGCTTCGAGCCGATGGTCTATTGCGTCGACGATCCCATCGCGGCGAAGCAATTGGAAGAGGCCGGCGCGGTCGCGATCATGCCCTTGGGAGCCCCGATCGGCTCCGGCCTCGGCATCCAGAACCGGGTCACGATCCGCCTCATCGTCGAGGGTGCGGGCGTGCCCGTCCTCGTCGACGCGGGCGTCGGCACCGCTTCCGACGCCGCGGTGGCGATGGAGCTGGGCTGCGACGGCGTCCTCATGAACACCGCCATCGCCGAAGCCAAGGATCCAGTCCTGATGGCGAGCGCGATGAAGTCCGCGGTCGAATCCGGCCGCCTCGCCTACCGCGCCGGCCGCATGGGCCAGCGCCGCTACGCCGACCCGTCCAGCCCGCTCGCCGGGCTGATTTAGCGGCACGCCCGCTCGCCGGTTTGATCTGAGGCTTGGGGAGGCGTATACCCGCGCCATGACCCGGATCGTCACCAGCCGAACCTTCCGCAGCGGAGACAGCGAAGCCGTTTGCCTGCCGGAGGAGTTCGCCTTCGGGGAAGGCGTCGAAGTCGAGATCGTCAAGAACGGCGATGAAGTGACGATCCGTCGAAAGAAGATGACTCCGCGCGAACTCGTCGAGGAACTTCGCAGGATTGGGCCCCCGCCGGGCGGTGTGCAGAAGCGCGAGCCGATCGAATTTCCGGAGCGTCCCGGCCTTTGAAGCCGAGTCTGCTCGACACGAGCGTGGCGATTTCGTTGCGTGACAACGACCCTGCCGTGCTGCAGCGTTTCTCAGCACTGACAACGCTGCCGCAGATATCTGTCCTGAGCATCGTCGAGCTGCACGGCGGAGTTGCGAACGACCCGGATCCGCAGCAGCGCCGACGCCGCGCACTGGAGCGGATGATCGAAAATTTCGAAGTCGTCGACTTCGGCGAAGCACATGCCCTCGCTTACGGCCGGATCGTTTCGGCGCTCGGGTTTTCCCGGCGCGCTATCATCGATCGCATGATCGCCGCACAGGCGATCGAGAGGGGCGTAACATTGGTGACGCTCAACCCGCGAGACTTCCTGCAGATACCGGACCTTGCTGTTGAGGATTGGTCTCAGTGAAAGATGGCTGCCGCCGAAGCTTCTCCTGAGTTTGCTCGGAACGGTCGTTCCTTCACCTAGTTGTTGAGCAGGTGAAAGGCAGCGATGACTGAATTTGAAGCAGCCCGCGAGCGCATGATCGAGCGGCAGATCGCAGGCCGCGGCATCTCCGATCCGCGCATCCTCGCCGCCTTCCGCGCCGTTCCGCGCGAAGAGTTCGTGGGGGAGAATGCCCGCGCCTCCGCCTATGAGGATATGCCGCTGCCGATCGAGGCGGAGCAGACCATCTCGCAGCCCTATATCGTCGCGCTCATGGCCGAGGCGGCGGAGATCGGGGCGGGCGACCGCGTGCTCGAAGTGGGTGCGGGCTCCGGTTACGCCGCCGCCATCCTCGCGCAGCTCGCGGACCAGGTGTTCACGATCGAGCGGCATGAGGAACTGGCGAAGCAGGCCGGCGCTCGGATGGAGGCGCTCGGCTACGAGAACGTCTCCGTCTATCAAGGCGACGGCACGAGCGGCCTTCCTTCCGAAGCGCCGTTCGATGCGATCGTCTGCTCCGCGAGCGGGAGCCATGTGCCGGAGGTGCTGCTCCTCCAGCTCGAGATCGGCGGACGCCTCGTCATGCCGGTCGGCGAGCCCGACCAGGTCCAGAAACTCTACAAGGTGACCCGCGTCGACGAAGACGATTTCGAGCAGGAGGAAATGGGCGCCGTCCGCTTCGTGCCGCTGATCGGCGCCCATGCGTGGGACGAGAAAGGCGGGCGCTCGCGTGCGATCGCGGAGGTGGTCGCGGAAGCCGCCGAGCCGCTGCCGGATATCGACGATCCGGAGTTTGCGGATTTCTTCGACCGCTTCGGGAGCGCCCGCGTGGTCCTCCTCGGCGAAGCGTCCCACGGCACGTCCGAATTCTACCGCGCCCGCGCCGCCATCACCCGCCGTCTCGTCGAGCGGCACGGCTTCGACATCGTCGCCGTTGAGGCCGACTGGCCCGACGCCGCCTCGATCGACCGCTACGTCCGCCACCGACCTGAGAGGGAAGGGGAGGAAAGCCCCTTTTCCCGCTTCCCGACCTGGATGTGGCGGAACCGCGAGGTGGACGATTTCGTGCGCTGGCTCGCCGCACACAACCAGCCGCGGGAGCCCGCCGCGCGCACCGGCTTCTACGGGCTCGATCTCTACAATCTGGGCGGCTCGATCCGCGCAGTGATCGACTATCTGGACGAGGTCGACCCAGAGGCCGCCGCCATCGCCCGCGAACGCTACGGCTGCCTCGCCCCCTGGCGCGACAATCCGCAGGGCTACGGCCGGATGGCGATCAGCGAGGGCTATGCGCGCTGCGAAGCGAAGGTCGTCCAGGTGCTCCGCGCGCTTCTCGAAAACCGGCAGGACTATGCCGCCCGGGACGGCGACGAATGGCTCGATGCCGCCGCCAACGCCCGCCTCGTCAAGAATGCGGAGGGCTATTACCGCGCAATGTATGAAAGCTCGGCCGAGAGCTGGAACCTGCGCGACACGCACATGTTCGAAACGCTCTGCCAGATCCTCGACGCCAGGGGGCCGGATTCCAAGGCGGTGGTCTGGGCGCACAACAGCCATATCGGCAACGCCGCTCACACCGAAATGGGCCGGCAGCGCGAGGAGCTGAACATCGGCCAGCTCGTCAAGGAACGGTTCGGCGAAGCCTCGCGCCTGATCGGCTTCGGCACGCACACCGGCACCGTGGCCGCCGCCACCGACTGGGACGGAGAGATGGAGGTGAAGCGCGTTCGCCCCTCGCTCCCCGGCTCCTACGAGCGCGTCTGCCACGATGCGGGCGTGCCGCGCTTCCTCCTCGACATGCGCCAGGGCGTGAACGAGGAGGCGGTGGAGGCCCTGCTCGAGCCCCGCCTCGAGCGCTTCATCGGCGTCATCTACCGCCCGGAGACGGAGCGCTGGAGCCATTATGCCGAGGCCGTGCTCCCCAACCAGTTCGACGCCTTCGTCTGGGTCGACGAGACGTCGGCGGTGACCCCGCTCCCCGGCGAGACCCAGCCGGGCGAGACTTGGCCGGGCGAGGACGACATGTATCCGTTCGGCCTTTGATGCGCCGGAACCGCAGCCGCATCGGCGTCGTTTCCAACACAGGTTAGCGGCGCCCGTTCCTTGCGTGCCGGACCCTGTAGAAAGGTACGCATCATGGGCGAGATGACCGACAAGCTCAAAGGCACCGTCAACAAGACGGTGGGCGCCGCCAAGCAGAGCAGCCCCGACCCCGCCGTGCGCGAAGAAGGCGCCGCCCAGAAGACGAAGGGCCACGGCCAGGAGCTGAAGGGCGCCGTCAAGGGCGTCATCAACAAGCTCTAAGGCTGCACGCCGACGCGGTCCGGAAGCCCCCGGACCGCGGCCGGCGCTCGCCCGGCGCACCTGCGACCTGTCATCTCCCCGATTGACAGCGCCCGAGTAAGGGCAGAGCGTTGCCGCGCGTCTTTCCTGGCGCCTAAGCTCTACGGCCGACGGGGGAAGGCATGG
Source organism: Allosphingosinicella sp. (assembly GCA_036399655.1). Classification (GTDB taxonomy): domain Bacteria; phylum Pseudomonadota; class Alphaproteobacteria; order Sphingomonadales; family Sphingomonadaceae; genus Allosphingosinicella. The sequence goes on from DASWMS010000058.1 coordinate 27,845, forward strand.
CGGGCACTGTGAGATCTCTGACGCTGGGCGAAGACGAATTGCTGCGCGGCGTCTTCGGCAACATGGTCGATCGTTCGCGCGTGACATTGCGCGCCGGGCCCGGCCGCAATCCGCTCGCACGCCTCGCGCTCCGGCAGGAGATGGTCTGGGCAATGACCTACCGGTCGACAATCCACTTCAAGCAAGCGCATTACTCGGACGATTTCTCCGCTCTCGACGCAGACGCCCGGCTGCTCGTCCACGAGATGGTGCACGTCTGGCAATATGCGAAGCTCGGCCTGCCGCTCTTCGCGCTGCGTTACGGCTGGAATTACATCGCCTGCGACTGCAATCCGGAAATGACCTACAGGCATTCGGACGCACGTCACTTCAACCAGGCGACGCTCGAAGGCCAGGCAAGCATCGTGGAGCAATATTTCCATGGCGGCGCGGCCGACCCGGCTTTGAAGGCGAAGCTCGCGCAGACCGGTTTTTTCGGCCTCTGATCCTGTGTTCAGGCGCGTGATCTAGAGCGGCACATTCGTCAGAGAGGCAGCCGAACCGGCCGGCTATCGTCGCGTTCGACCGCGTCGGCGGCCACACCTGGAGGAAGAATCGATGCCCTTGTGGGTGCCAATCACGGCCGCGCTCCTCGGCGCGCTTGCCGGCGGATTGTTCCAAGCGCTTCTGCGCCTGCTGGACAGGCAGCGAGAGCGGGCGACCACCCTTGTCGCACTGGTCAGCGAAGTCGGCGTGATCTCGGAAATCGTGCGCAACGAAAGGTATCTGGAGAAGCTGGCCGCGATCGCCGGCGCCGTGGACAGCGATCCGCGGGTTGCTACCATTTCCGCACTGCAGATGAAGATCGACCGCTTTGCGATCTTCGAGTCGCTTGCGCCGAAACTCGGGCTGTTGGGGGAGACGCAGGCCCGAAACATAGTTCAATTCTATTCGCTGTTCAGATACGCCGTAGATGCGGCGGCAATTATATACTTGACGAAACACGACCCGGCCCTAAGGTGGTTTCAACGCCAAGGGGTTTTCGATGTTCGACCTTACCAATCCGATTTATCACGACGCCAACGCGGCCCGCGAACATCTGGAAGCCTTACATTGGCCGAACGGCCCGGTTTGCCCGCACTGCGGCGAGGACGAACGCGTTACTAGGTTGACGGCCGCCACGGCGCGCGCCGGGCTCCACAAGTGCAACGCCTGCCGCAAGCAGTTCACCGTCACCGTTGGAACGATCTTCGAGGATAGCAAGATCGGCCTGAACAAGTGGCTGCTCGGCTTCCGCCTGATGGCCGGATCGAAAAAGGGCGTCAGCGCCCACCAGCTTCATCGCTCGCTCGGCATCACTTACAAATCGGCGTGGTTCATGGGCCACCGCATCCGCGAGGCGATGAACATTGAAGGCGGCCCGCTCGGCGGTCCTGACACGGTAGTGGAGGCCGACGAAACCTATGTCGGCGGCAAAGCCCGCAATCGCGCCTTCCGCGCCCCCGCGCCGAAGAAAGCCGTTGTCGCGCTGGTGGAGCGCGACGGGCGCGTTGCCAGCCAGCATGTTGCGAACGTGACCGCCGCGAACGTGCGCCCGTTGGTCGTTTCGAAGGTGGAGCGCGCCAGCTACCTCATGACGGACGAAAGCATGATCTACACGCGCATGGGCCGCGAGTTCAGCGGGCACGGCACCGTCAATCACTCGGCTGGCGAGTACGTCCGCACCGCAGGTTTCCACCATACCAACACGGTCGAGAACTTCTTCTCGATCTTCAAGCGCGGCGTGATCGGCACCTATCACCACATGAGCGAGGCGCACCTTGGCCGCTACTGCGCCGAGTTCGATTTCCGCTACAACACCCGCGCGATCGGAGACACCGAGCGCACCGACGCAGCCGTGATTGCCGCGCGCGGCAAGCGCCTCACCTATCGGCGGCCTCTTGCAGCCTGAAAAGGCGCAACCGCCGCGCCGGCCCGGTACGCCGCGCAAGCGATATTATTAGGGCTGGCCCGCTTACCAGCTGACGGCTAATCAGGCCGCGCAGTCCCGATCTTAGTCGTGAGGGGCCGCCCGCATCTGCGGCGAGCATAGGGTCCTCGACTACGGTCGGGCGGCCTGCCGAATACAATACCTCCGGGAAATACGCAGGGCGCGTGTTCCTATGCTCACGCGGACTAACCGCCCCGACTGTCGGGGCGGAGCGGCAAGCATAGGAACGTCTATGCGTGTTATCGCGCTTGCTGCCGTGTGCGGCCTCGCCGCCGCGTGCTCAAACCAAACATCTGAAGCCGAACGGAAATACAGGATGGCTGAGCGGGCCGGTGAAAGCCCGGCTGAGCTATGTCAACGCGCGCGGGAGGTTGCGGAAGCTTATCTCAATGCGAACCGGGATCTGGAATACCGAACCTGGAGCGCCACGGCGGGCCTCAAGTGCAACCAGGCGCTGCTGGACGGGCTTGCGCCCTAGATCAGCCGGGCAGTCTGGACTCGCCGTCCGCGGCCCGGCTAGGCCCCTGCTTTTTAGCGGGGGTGCGCAGGGCCTTGCGAAGCCCGGCCTCCATCCGCCGCTCAATTTCTTCCGGTGGGGACGGCTCGGCAACTGCCATGACGAAATCCTCCGATCTGAGCGGCCTCCTGCTGGCCATGGGCGTCGGAACCGCGCTATCATCTTGGGCGGGCTTCGAGGTCCGTCTTACCCACCTTTACGCCGTCCTAACGGACATGCCCGATCAGGCCAAGGCCTGTGCGGTGTTCGACACCATCATCAGCTTCGAAGTCCGGTTGGCCCTGTGCAATCGGCTGATGGAAGCGGAGGCCTGTAGCGAGCTGGAGAAGGCGGTGTGGCGGGCCTTCAAGCTGCGCGCCGAGAAGCTCTACAAGAAGCGGCACGGCATCGCTCATTTCAGCATTGTCGAGGCAACCGGCAAGCGCGGCAAAAAGACGGTGCATCTGTCGCCCTTCCTATCGCAATCGAGGCTTGCCGAAGGTCGCGCCAGCCTGCTGTCCGCGAAGGATTTGAAGCGCCGCTCGGATGAGTTCGATGAGCTAAGGGAGGCTATAGTGTGGTTTTGGGCTCAAGCTCGAAATAGACGCGGATTGCTGTCAGAACCTGACCAGCCAAGCTCTCCGCCCCCCCTGCTGCTTCGGCTTGAAGCGACAGTATCCCAGACTCTGAAATCTCCTCGGTGATCGCCGCGAATAGCGGCGTGTCGGGATAGAACTGGGTTGCGTCGATAGCGCCGGCCTGTCCATCCTCGGTTTGCATCTGGCACCTGTTTCGTCAAGTATATAATTGCCGATGCGGCGGCTCGCGAGCCGATCGTACAGAACAGCGCATCCGAACGCGCGCGCCGCGACGAGCTTCGACGGCTCCACGAAACGTTCGAGACTCTCCTCGATCTCGCGGATCGCATCGGCACTTATATCGACAGGGAGAGGGTGCTCACGAGCGGTGAGAGGAAAATTGCGGCATCTATATTCGGCGACGCGTCGACATTCAGAAACGCCACCATCGCACTCAGAAGGAATTCAGCGCTGCAGAGCCACAATCTCGTCCTGACCTTCAATGAACGTATCTATGTACGGCCCTCCGCGGGGCTGTGGAGCGAGGATTACGCTGCCGAGGGCCCGCCTGTACAAGGGATGTTTGTCCACCAGCTCGCGCACGTCTGGCAATTCAAGCAGCTCGGCCGGTGGCGGTTCCTCATCAATTACTTGAGAGATCTCGCACGGTGCGGGTACAATCAGAGAGCGATGTATCATTACGCGCCCGGCATTACGCTGTTCCATGAGGCAACGCTCGAGGCGCAGGCCCAGATGCTTGGCGACCTGCGCGTGGCGCGGCTCACCAGCTCCAGGGAGCGGGCAGAACAGATCGAGGCGAGCCTAACGGGAACGCGCTTTCCGACCTCGTCAGTGCTCAGCCCTTCGCGCACGCCCTGATCTTCGAGATCGTCGTCGCTGATGTGATCTGCTCCACGTCCGTCCTGAGGTGGAGGAGCCTCACGCCGCGCTCCGCCTGCGCCCGCGCCAGAGCCGGCGCGAAATCCTCGGTGCGCTCCACCGTCTCCGCCCAGCCGCCGTACGCGCGCGCCAGAGCCGCGAAATCGGGGCTGCGCAGCGACGTTCCGGAGATGCGCTCGGGATATTCCCGCTCCTGGTGCATGCGGATCGTGCCGTAGCTCGCATTGTCGACGACGATGACGAGCATGTCGGCGCCGTGCTGGACGGCGGTGGCGAGCTCCTGGCCGTTCATCAGGAAATCGCCGTCGCCCGCCACCGCGATGGCCTGGCGGCCGGGGAAGCGCAAAGCCGCGGCGACGGCGGCGGGGACTCCGTAGCCCATCGATCCGTTGGTCGGCGCGAGCTGGGAGGGCATCGCCCCGTACCGCCAGAAACGGTGCCACCAGCCCGAGAAATTGCCCGCGCCGTTGCAGATGATCGCATCCTGGGCGCCGACCGCTTCGCGCATCGCCGCGACGCACTCGCCGAGGTCGAGCGCGGCGGCGGTCGGCTGCGGAGTCGTCCAGGCCTCATAGTCGCGGTGCGCTTCGGGGCCGGACGAGAAGGTCACGATCTCGTCCGTCTCCCAGGCGGCGGCGAGCTCGGCGAACTCGCGCATGTCGGCGCAGATCGGAAGATCGGTGCGGTAGACCCGGCCGAGCTCCTCGGGATCCGGATGGACGTGGACCAGGATCTGGTCACGATGGTCGGGGGTGACGAGCGTATAGCCGTCGGTCGTCGCCTCGCCGAGGCGGGCGCCGACGACGAGGAGGAGGTCCGCTTCCTTGACGCGCTGGACGAGCTTCGGGTTCGGTCCGTAGCCGAGATTGCCGGCATAGACCGGGCTTTCGTTGGGAAAGCTGTCCTGGCGCCGGAACGCCGCCGCCACCGGCAGGCCGATACGCTGTGCGAACTCCGCGAAATAATGCGCCGTCCCCGCGCACCAGCCCGCCCCGCCGACGATCGCGATGGGCGCGCAGGCGTCCTTCAGCATGTTCATCAAGGCCGCGACCGCCATCGGATCGGCCGGCTGGCAGAAGCGCGCCGCCTTCGGCCGGTCGACAGCTTCCACTTCGTCGCGCAGCATGTCCTCGGGCAGCACCAGCACCACCGGGCCCGGCCGCCCCGCCGTCGCCGTCGCAAAGGCGCGGGCGACATATTCCGGAATCCGCCGCGCATCCTCGATCCGCGCCGTCCACTTCGTGAGCGGCGCGAACATCGTCAGGAAATCGACCTCCTGGAAGCCCTCGCGGTCCCGGTCGCCGCGCGCGACGTCGCCGACGAACAGGATCATCGGCGTCGAATCCTGATGCGCGACATGGACCCCGACAGACGCGTTGGTCGCGCCCGGCCCGCGCGTCACGAAGGCGATCCCCGGCCGCCCCGTCATCTTCCCGTCCGCTTCCGCCATGTAGGCGACGCCGCCTTCATGCCGGCAGACGACGAGGTCGATCTCCTTCGTGTCGTGCAGCGCGTCGAGCACCGCGAGATAGCTTTCCCCCGGCACGCAGAAGATCCGGTCGCACCCCTGCGCTACGAGATTGTCGACGAGTATCCGGCCGCCGGTCCTGAGGTTCGTCATGCGCCGCCGACTAATGAACCACGCCCCGGCTGTCGAGCCGCGGACCGCTTACTGACTCCCGTGTCAGCCTTGACCTGACGTGCGCGTAAAGTAGGGAAGGCGCTCTCATGCGTCTGAACGGAGCGACGAACACCATGAACAAGACCGAGATGGCGGCAGCCTTGAAGGAGCGCAGCGCCTGGCTTCCGGGCAAGCGCGTGAAGCTGGACTTCGGCGGCGAGCAGGGCGTGATCCTGCTCGACGGCGCCGGCCAGGACGTGACCGAGGAAGACGGGCCTGCCGACACGACGATCAAGGTCGCCTGGGAAGACTGGGAAGCGATGCGCGACGGCAAGCTCGACGGCATGACCGCCTTCATGCAGGGCAAGCTGAAGGTCGAGGGCGACATGTCCAACGCCATGCAGCTCCAGGGCGTCCTCGCGAAGCTCAAGGGCTGAGCGGGGGAAGGGCGAAGAAGAAGGGCAGGGCTTCGACAGGCTCAGCCCGAACGGGTTGTGGGTCTCGAACTCCTCTGGTGACCTCCGCGGATTGGCGCGCCCACTCCCCTCTTTCAAGAACACCGTTCGGGCTGAGCTCGTCGAAGCCCTGTCCTTCTTTCTGATTTGGAAACGGGAAGCCAGTCGTTCGAAGCCCGGTTTGCAGCACTCTGAACCCCAAACACGAAAAAGGCCCCGGCGATTGCTCGCCGGGGCCTTTTCCTTGCCTTGTGCGCGGGCTGACGATCCGCGCGAGGGCGAATGCTTAGCGCGCGCCGCGGTCGTCGCCGACGCTGCCTTCCTTGCCGCCGCCGGTCTTGCCGGAACCGCCCGGCGCGGCGAGGTTGGCGTCGGCGCCGTTGCCGAAGCCGTTATTGCCCTTGCGCTGGCGGGTGGTCGGCGTGGTCGGGCAGCCGCACGGATCGGACGGGGGGGTCGGCGAGCTGCCGGCGCCAGTGACGAAACCGAGTTCGAAAGTGTGAAGATCGCGCATGGTGTAAGCCTCCTGTTGCGGGCCTTGGACGGGGCGGCCCTGAACCTGTTTCATCCCCGTTTGCATGGGGTGAAAACCGGGCTGACACCGCTTCGCTCCGGGCACAATGGGGCAAAAAAGGCCAGTCCCGAAGTGGGACGGGGAGGCGTTTCGGGTTAATCCGCGGGAGGCAGGGGTCAGCGTTCGCTGCGCAGCCACCCGGTGATCGCAAAACGGCGGTGGGGCGCGGCTTTCGTCACCATCGAGACGCTGTGCTGCTGCGGCACGCGGAAGAGATCGAGCACGTTGAAGCGCGGCACGTTGCCGGAAACGGTGCGGTCGTGGGCGCCGTGGAAAAGCAGCAGGCCGCCATATTCGAGCCGCCAGTAAGGCGTCAGGCCGTAGACGTAGGCCGCGAGTCGCCCCTTGCCGGCGACGTCGTCGTCATGGCCGGTCAGGAAGTCGCCGTGGCCGTAGGCGGTCGCCTGGCCGTCGGTGAAGGCGAGTTCGTCATGGCCGGTGACGTCGCGCAGGAATGCGAGCAACTCGGCGCTCTGCATGAAGCGCGCGAAATCGGCGAGCGGATCGTCGCGCAGCGCCTGCTCGGCCGCGTTCACCCGCACCGCCTCGTAGCGATACTGGAAATGATCCTTCACACGCGCATGCGCCGCGTCCTCGATCGCCGCCCATTCCCCGGGCGGAAGCGCGGCCTTCGCGGCCGGGTCGAGCTCGAGGATGCCCGAATCGCCGTTGATCAGGTGGATCCAGTCGGAGCGTTCGTTGAGATGCTCGTAAAGTTGCACCGCCCCGTCCTCGAGCAGCCCGTAGACGCGCACCCGTCCCGCTTCCTCATATTCCCGCCGCAGCGCCGCCCGATCGAGCTCGGAATTGATGCGGTAGGGGGTGCGGAACGCCGCCTCGTGCTTGAGCTGCTGGAGCATGGTCGGTGCCTCTTGGTTCGCGCGCAGCGTAGCAGGCGCCGGTTGCGAGGCCGTTAAACCCCTCTCCCCTTGCGGGAGAGGGAGGGGCCCGCGATGCGGAGCATCGTGGGAGGGTGAGGGCATGACGAAGGGGCCCCGCACCGCCGCCGACGCGAACCCGCACCCTTCGTTCCCTCACCCTCCCACCGCCTGCGGCGGCGGGCCCCTCCCTCTCCCGAAATGGGAGAGAGGCAAGAAGTTGAAGCCTCATTCAGGTTAGCTTGACCCGTTCCGGCGCGCGCCGTATCGGCTGGGCCGCATCTTTCCAGCGGAGCGGCCATGAAGAAGATCTATCCCGATGCCGATGCGGCGCTCGACGGGCTGCTGTTCGACGGCATGACGATCTGCGCCGGAGGCTTCGGCCTCTGCGGCATTCCCGAGCGCCTCATCGACTCGATCCAGCGCAGCGGCGTCAAGAACCTCACCATCGCGTCCAACAATGCCGGCATCGACAATGAGGGCCTGGGCAAGCTGCTGCGCTCCCGCCAAGTCGCCAAGATGATCTCCTCCTACGTCGGCGAGAACAAGGAGTTCGAGCGGCAGTATCTCGCCGGCGAGCTCGAGGTCGAATTCTGCCCCCAGGGCACGCTCGCCGAGCGTTGCCGCGCGGGCGGCGCGGGCATTCCCGGCTTCTACACCAAGACCGGCGTCGGCACGGTCGTCGCGGAAGGCAAGGAGCATAAGGAGTTCGACGGCGAGACCTACATCCTCGAGCGCGGCATTCGCGCCGACCTCTCGATCGTCAAGGGCTGGAAGGCGGACGAAGCCGGCAACCTCGTCTTCCGCAAGACCGCGCGCAACTTCAACCAGCCGATGGCGACGGCGGGCCGCGTCTGCGTCGTCGAAGTGGAGGAGATCGTCCCGGTCGGCAGCCTCGACCCGGACGGCATCCATCTCCCCTCGATCTACGTGAAGCGCATGATCCTCGGCGCCCCCTACGACAAGAAGATCGAGTTTCGAATGACGAGGCAGCGGGAGACGGCGTGAGGTTCAGGGCGTTCCACGAGCTCTTCCGTTGGGATGAACGGCAAATCTTCATTTCCCTTGAGGGTTTGAAGATGCGCGGAAACCATCCGGACGAGGCTTGGGGACCGATCCTGGCGAGTCTCAAGCCGCATCCCGTCGCCCCGCCCGTATGGGTGCGCCTCAGCGACAGCGCCATCGCGCTTCAGCCGGCGAAAAGCGCGGATCAACTGGAACTCGGCGCGATCGTGTTCGGCCTCCCGGATTGGCGCATCTCGAACCAGCGCGACGTGATCGACCCGACATTGCCGTTTCGCCTGCGCCCGGTTCTGGGGCGGGATGCCTTTACCAAGGCGAACAGCTGGCGGCGGCGGGTTTACGAGGTGCCCCTGATCATCAGGCGCGACGATCAGCGTTACGTCGCCGGGTGGGACGGCTTCCACGCTGCCCTCGCGGAGGATCCCGACAGGCGCTACGAGGTCGGCGAGTTGCGGAGCCTCGGCGAGAAGGCGGTCGGCGCCACGCTCGCCGGCAAGGAAGCACAAGATTTCTGGTTGGCTAGAAGGTAGGACGAATATGCCCTGGACACGCGATGAAATGGCCGCGCGGGCCGCGAAGGAGCTGCGCGACGGCTATTACGTCAATCTCGGGATCGGCATTCCGACGCTCGTCGCGAACAATATCCCGGAAGGGATGGAGGTGACGCTCCAGTCCGAAAACGGGATGCTCGGCATCGGCCCGTTCCCTTATGAAGACGAGATCGATCCGGACCTCATCAATGCGGGCAAGCAGACCATCTCCGAGCTGCCCTCGTCGAGCTATTTCGGCTCCGAGCAGAGCTTCGCGATGATCCGCGGCGGTCATATCGACCTCACCGTCCTCGGCGCGATGGAGGTTTCCGAAAAGGGCGACATCGCGAACTGGATGATCCCCGGCAAGATGATCAAGGGCATGGGCGGCGCCATGGATCTTGTCGCCGGCGTCAAGAAGATCATCGTCGTCATGGAGCACACGTCCAAGAACGGCGATCCGAAGTTCATCCCCGCCTGCACTCTGCCGCTCACCGGCCAGAACGTGGTCGACATGATCGTCACCGATCTCTGCGTCTTTCAGCGCCCCGATCACGACAGCGCTTTCCGGCTCGTCGAGCTGGCGCCGGGAGTCACCGCGGAGGAAGTCGCGGCCAAGACGACGGCGCATTACGAAGCCTGATCTTCATTCGACATTGCGGCTTCGCCATATTCTGTTAGCCTGACCTCTCGCGGCCCGCTCCGGCGGCCGCGTTTACATCGCCGCGGAGGCATCTCCTCTCGCGAACATGGAGGGGGGCCATGGCTGACCACAATGTGGAACATGTGAAGCTCGGCGGCACGGATCGTTCCGGCTACGACGTCACCTGCATCTATGCGCTCAATCCGCCCGAATATGCCGTCTACGGCACGAAGATCCGCACCTCGATCCAGTACGCCGACGATCCGGTGCTCGCGAAGGAGCAGCGAACGGCGATGTCGGTCTGCAGCCCGCTTCGCGGCCAGATCAACGGCCTGATCGACGGCTGGCGCGGTGACGGACGACGCGCGCGCAGCCACCGCGTCGCCGATTACGACCGCCGCGTCGCCGACGCCCTCGTCACGGGCTTCGAAGGCAGCATCTCCAATACGCTCAGCCTCTTGACGGAGATCCGCAACGACATCGTCGCGGAGCGGCGCTCACTGGCGCAGAGCGACTATCTGCTGACGGCGGTAATAACCGTCGCGGCGCTGCTGATGCTGTTCGCCGGCGTGCGCGCGGGCATCGGCGATACGGACTATGCGAACCCCGCCTGGAATGCGGCGCTGACCGGCGCGTCGGGCGGAACGCTGGGCGCCTTCTTCTCGATCGCCGTCGGCATGCGCAGCCGCACCGTCCTCGTCGACATCCAGAAGTGGGACAACCGGCGCGACGCGATCCTGCGCGTCCTCGTGGGGACGATCGGCGGCGGCATCCTCATCTGCCTGCTCCTCACCAAGCTCGTGACGGTGCTCGGCCTCGACGTCACCCAGGACCAGGGGCTGGGCGCCCTCAAGGCCCTGGTGATCGGCTTCCTCGCCGGCTTCTCCGAGCGCGCAGTGCCCGACATCCTGGCCAAGGCGAGTCTGGCGACGGACGCGGCGACCGGCGAGAATGCGACCGACGTCGCCGCCGACCAGGCGCGCGCCCACGCCTCCGCCGCCGAAGACGTGCAGGACGGCGCCCCGGGCACACGCCAGGGCACCGTCGTGGTGGTCGGCGCCCCTGCCAACGACGAGACCGCTCCGGTGGGGCAGGGCGCCCTCGAACCGGCGGAAGCCGATGCCGCCGGCGGCTCGAGCGAGGTGGCGGAAACGGCGGCCGGCGATCCCGCTCCGCAGGACGCCGGGGACCCTCCGCAGGGCGGTATGCCGCCGGATCCCGACGCTCCCCGCTAGCGGCGCGCCCGACATGGCGTTAGTGGTGGCGCCCGCCTTGCGCTCAATGGGGGTGTCATGCTGAAGAAACTCGCCGCCTTCGCCGGTCTCCTCGCGTTGCCGGCCTTCGCCGCGCAAGCCCAGCCCGCCGGGGCGCAGCCCGCCCGCGCGGCGCCCGCCGCCCAGGCCGCCCAGGCCGCGCTGTCGCTCTACCGGCTCGATTGCGGCGCGTTCACGATCAACCAATATGGCGCCTTCTTCTCCGACACCTTCCAATATCCGGCGGGACCGAAGGACATCGTCGGGAGCTGCTACCTGATCCGCCATGGCGATCGCTACATGCTGTGGGACACCGGCCTCACCGACGCGCTCGTCGGCCGGGGCTTCTCGAACGCGGCGCAGACGCTTCGCCTCTCCCGTTCGATCGTCGACCAGCTCCGCCAGATCGGCGTCCGCCCCGATCAAATCGAGTTCGTCGGCATCAGCCACTGGCATTTCGACCATACCGGCCAGGCCCGCCACTTCCCGGGCGCCCGGCTGCTCGTCGGCCGCGGCGATCTCGATCTCCTCCGCGCCACGCCGCCGGCCGACGCCGACTCGGCGACTGCGCTCGCCCACTGGCTGACCGGCGGCGGTGAGGTCACCGAAACGCGCGGCGACCATGACGTGTTCGGCGACGGCAGGGTGGTGATGCTCCGCACGCCCGGCCACACGCCGGGCCACAATGCCCTGCTCGTCCGCCTGGCCTCGGGTCCGGTGCTCCTGACCGGCGATCTCTACCATTTCACCGAGCAGGTCGCGAACCGCGGCGTCCCGCCCTTCAACCACGATCGCGCCGATACCCTGGCCTCGATGGACCGCTTCGACCGCATCGCCCGCAATCTCGGCGCCCGCGTCATCATCCAGCACGAGCCGGCGGACGTCGCCAAGCTCCCGGCGTTTCCCCAGCCGGCGCGGTGAAGCCGAGGGCGCTGGGGATCGCGGCCGCTGCCGCCGCGCTCCTGCTCCCGGGCGGCCTGCAGGCGCAGGACCTGACCGCAGCGGGCTGGCGGCAGCTCGCCCAGGGCGACGTCGACGCCGGTCACCGCCTGCTTGCCGAGGATCATCCCGGCGCCGCGCCGGAGGCGAACGACGCCGCCTTCCGCCGTCGCCTCGCCGAGGCTCATGCCGAAGCTCGACGGCGCGCGGCCGAGGTCGTCTCCTTCGAGGGCTATGCCGCGACCCTGCGCGGCTTCGCCGCCGCGATGGCGGACAAGCATATCGCGGCGGACCTGCTCGTCGTCCCGGAACAGATGAATTGGGCAGGGCTGGTCGTCGCCCGGCGCGGCAACGACTGGATCGTCGCCCGCGAGGAGGAAGCGGTCGACGAGTCGCCGCTCGGCGGCTCCCGCCTCGTCTCCTGCGACGGCGTCGGGGCCGAAGCCTTTGCCGAGCGGCGACTGGGCGGCTTCCGCGCAATCTGGTCGATCCCTGCCCAGCAGATCGAGGCCGCGCCCTATCTCTTCATCGATGACGGAAATCCATTCCTGACCCGCCCCGCTGCCTGCATTTTCGAACGAGGCGGGCAGCGGCGCGAGGTGGCACTGCGCTGGCGCAGCACCGAATGGTCCCGGCTGGAGCCGCGTCTGCGCGCCGCCGCCCGCCGCGGCGCCGCAGGCTTCGGCGTCCGCCGTTCCGGCGCCGGCTATTGGATCGCGCTCCAGTCGCTCGGCGAGGACGCTGCACCGGTGGTCGAGGCGGTGCGGGCGCAGGCGGCCGACATGCGCCGCGCGCCCTGGGTCGTGCTCGACATGCGCGGCAATGGCGGCGGCAACAGCGCCTATGGGAGCTTCATCCTCGACGCCCTGCTCGGGCGGGCCGCCTCGCGCGGGGAACAGGTCGTGGGCTGCAACCCCGTCTGGCGTGCGTCGCCGCGCAACATCGCGGTGCTCCGCTCGATCGCGGATCGCCCGAACGACCAGCTCGGTGCCGGCGCCACCGTCTACTGGCGCGCGCAGCACCGGCGCGCAGTGGAGGCGGCGGCGGCCGGACGCGCTCTGTCCGGGCCGCCGGCGTGCGGCGCAACGGCGGCTGCGGAGGCCGGCGAGGGGCCGCGCCGGAGGCCGCGCGGCAGCCTCTTTTCCGGACGGCTGATCGTGCTCACCGACCATGTCTGCTTCAGCTCCTGCGTCCTCGTCACCTCGGCCTTCCGGCGGCTCGGCGCGCTCCACGTGGGCGAAGCGACGGACGCGATGACCCGCTATTTCGAAGTCCGCTCGGACGAGCTGCCGTCCGGCCTCGCCGCCTTTTCGACGCTGCAGGCGCTGTCGCCCTCCTCACCGGCCCAGATCGGCCCGTTCGTGCCCGACCGCCTCTACGACGGCAATATCGCCGATACCGCCGCGCTCGAGGCCTGGGTTGCAGGCCTCGCACAATCCGGAGACATTGAATGAAGGCTCTTCTCTCACGCGCCCCGGGCGGCCCGGAGACGCTCGAGTTGGCCGAGCTGTCCGATCCCCGGCCCGGCCCCGGCCAGCTCCTCGTCCGGGTGCGCGCCTGCGCGATCAACTATCCCGACGTGCTGATCATCGAGGACAAATACCAGTTCAAGCCGCCCAGGCCGTTCGCGCCCGGCGGCGAGATCGCCGGCACCGTCGAAGCGATGGGAGAGGGGGTCTCCGGCTGGGCGGAGGGCGACCGCGTCATCGCCATGATCGGTCATGGCGGCCTCGCCGAAAGGGTACTGGTCGCCGCGCCGATGGCACTGAAGCTCCCGGAAGGGCGCAGCTTCGAGGAGGGCTCGGCGCTCATCCTCACCTACGCCACGTCCATCCACGCGCTGCTCGACCGCGGCCGGCTGAAGGAAGGGCAGATTCTGCTCGTTCTCGGCGCCGCGGGTGGCGTCGGCCTAGCCGCCGTGGAGCTCGGCAAGGCTTACGGCGCCCGGGTCGTGGCTGCGGTCTCTTCGGAGGAGAAAGCCGAAGCCGTCCGTGCGGCGGGCGCCGACGCCGTGCTCGTCTACCCGCGCGGGCCCTTCGACAAGGAGGCGTCGAAAGCGCTGTCGCAGCAGTTCAAGGACGCGGTCGGCGCGGGCGGCGCCGACGTGATCTACGATCCGGTCGGCGGCGACTATGCCGAGCCGGCGCTCCGCGCCATCGCCTGGGAAGGCCGCTACCTGGTGGTCGGCTTTCCGGCCGGTATCCCCAGGCTGCCGCTCAACCTCACGCTCCTCAAGAGCTGCGACGTCTGCGGCGTCTTTTGGGGCGCCTTCGCCGCGCGCGACCCGAAGGCGAACGCCGCCCATATCGAGACCCTCTTCCGCCTCTGGGAGGAAGGAAAGATCGCGCCCCGGGTCAGCGCCACCTGGCCTCTCGAGCGCGCCGGAGAAGCGATCGCCCACATGGCGGCTCGTGGGGCGATCGGAAAGCTCGTGGTGACGATGGGCTGACGGACCGGCGCCGCGCTGCTCAGTTGCGCCCTCCCGCCGCCGCGCCTATCTGAAAGGGCGAAGGCAGAAGAAGGATCGCCATGACCACGTTCGACGATCGCGAAAGGGCGTTCGAAGCGAAGTTCGCACACGACCAGGAGATGCAGTTCAAGATCGTCGCGCGCCGCAACCGGCTGCTCGGCCTCTGGGCGGCGAAGCAGATGGGTCTCTCGGACGTCGAGGCGGAGACCTATGCGAGCGAAGTCATCCGCGCCGAGTTCGAGGAAGCGGGCGACGACGAGGTGGTGAAGAAGCTTCTCGGCGATCTGACCTCGGCCGGCGTCGAGTGCGACGAGGTGCGCATCCGCGAAGCGCTCGAGCACAAGAATGTCGAAGCCCGCCGTCAGATGATGGCCTGATCCGATGCCGATGGCTTCCGAAGAGATCGAGCGGCTGATCCGCGAGGCGATCCCGGACGCCCGCGTCGAGATCACAGATTTGCGCGGCGACGGCGATCATTATTCGGCACGCGTCGTGTCGGAGACTTTCAGGGGGCTGCCGCGCGTCCGGCAGCACCAGCGCGTTTACGAGGCGCTCGGCGGACGGATGGGCGGCGTGCTCCACGCACTCCAGCTCACGACCGCGGCGCCCGATTGAGGAGACTGTAAATGACCGATGCCAAGCAGCGGATCGACGAAATCGTCCAGGGCCACGACGTGGTCCTCTTCATGAAGGGCACCGCGCTCTTCCCGCAATGCGGCTTCTCCAGCCGCGCCGTTTCGATCCTCGACCATCTCGGCGTCGGCTTCGAGACCGTGGACGTCCTCCAGGACCCCGAGATCCGCAACGGGATCAAGGATTATTCCGACTGGCCGACCATTCCGCAGCTCTACGTCAAGGGCGAGTTCGTCGGCGGATCGGACATCATGATGGAGATGTTCCAGGCCGGCGAGCTCCAGCAGCTCGTGGACGAGAAGCAGGTCGCCAAGGCATAAGCGCGGGGGGCCACTCCAGCCCGGCTTCGTCGTTGGAGACCTCCACCGTTCGCTCCTGAGCCTGTCGAAGGGCTGTCCTTCACTTCGGGCGCCTGAGAAAGAAAGAAGGGCAGGGCTTCGACAAGCTCAGCCCGAACGGGCGGAGGCGGCTTACCCGTTACTCAAAAGCGCCTCGTAGCACCGTTCGTCCCGAGTAGCCGTCGAGCTTGTCGAGACGGCGTATCGAGGGACGCCTTGCGCGGGTCCTTCGATACGGCCCTCGCTACGGCTTCGCCTACTCGGTCCTACTCAGGACGAACGCGCAGGGAATTTTCGGGAACCCACATATTCCAAAAAAGCGCGGGGCGGGCGGCGCGACCAGAAAAGCGCCGGCCCGCCCCTTTCGAGTGGAACCGTGTGGACGCCAATATAGATACAAGCGCCGTGCCAGGGTGTGCCATCCGCAGTTTTCCGCGGGGTTCGATGGTGAAGCGAATTTAACCTCTCGCGCAGGTGTAAGCGCCTCCGACAGTTTCGGGCGTGTCGCAGATTCGTCCCCACACGTCATCCCGGCGAAGGCCGGGAGAAGGGTGCAGGCGTACGTGGAGCGCTCCACAACTGCCTCCGCAACTCACCCGCTGAGATCCCGGCCTTCGCCGGGATGACGGTCTGGGCCCCATTCATCCACCGTTCACCGACTGGCTGACTACAACTGTAGCCGGAAGCAGCGGAGAACCCACGATGGAGCGGATCGGCGATGCCGAGCTGGCGGTGATGGAAGTGCTGTGGGAGGACGCGCCGCTCACCGCGGCCGAAGTCGCCGACCGCGTGCCCGCCGAGCGCGGCTGGTCGGCGAGCACGGTCAAGACCATGCTGTCGCGCCTTTCGGCCAAGGGCGTTGTCGCCCATGAGGAAGAGGGCCGCCGCTACCTCTACCGCCCGATGATCACCCGGGAGGATTATGCCGCCCAGGAATCCGGCCGCCTGCTCGATCGCATGTTCGGCGGCCGCCTGACGCCGCTGGTCGCCCAGCTCGCCCGCCGCGACAAATTGACCGCCCGCGACATCGAAGAGATCGAAGCGCTCCTGAAGGCGCTGAAATAGTGACCGCCTGGCTCCTTCAGAACATGGCGGCGGCAAGCGTCATGATGCTGATCGTGCTCGCCATCCGTAACCCCGTCGCCCGCGCGTTCGGGGCGGTCTGGGCCTATGCGCTCTGGCTGCTCCCGCTCGGCCGCCTGCTCCTTCCGCCGCTGCCGGAAATCGGGCCCGACCTGTCGCTGCCGACTTTCGCCGTCCTGCTCCCAGCGACCGGCGACGCCGCCGCGTCCCTGCCGGGAGGGGGCAGCATTGACTGGTTGAGCCTAGTCCTTGCCGTTTGGCTCGCCGGTGCCGCCGTCTTCCTGGCGGTGCAATTCTTCTCCTATCGCCGCTTCCTCACCCGCCTCAGCCTCGCCTCGCGAAGCGCCGGCGCCTTTCGCGGCCTGCCGCTCGTCCAAAGCGACGCGGTGGACGGCCCGATCGCCGTCGGCCTGCTCGACCGGCGCATCGTCGTCCCCGCCGATTTCGCCACCCGCTACAGCGAGACGGAGCGCCGCCTCGCCGCCGAGCACGAATATATCCACCACCGCCGCGGCGACATCTGGTGGAACCTCGCGGCCCTGCTCGTCCTGGCGCTGAACTGGTTCAACCCGCTCGCCTGGATCGCATTCATCGCCTTTCGCGCCGACCAGGAACTCGCCTGCGACGCCGCCGTCGCCGCCCGCGCCGCGCCTGGCGAACGCGCCGACTACGCACAGGCGCTCGTCAAGTCGGCCAGCCGCCCCGGCCTGATCGCCGCTTGCCCCCTCAATCACGCCGACCAACTCAAGAGGAGACTGAAGATGATGAACACGCACAGGATTAGCCGCCTTCGCAGCATCGGCGGCGCCGCCGCCCTCGTCACCCTCGCCGCCGCCGGCCTCGCCGCCGCCGCGCCGGGCATGGCCCAGCCGCAGGCCGGCGCGGAGACCAAGCAGGAGCGGATCATCATCATGGAGCACAAGGCGGGCGAGGGCGGGCCGGACGGCCACGGCAATCGCGTCATGCGCTTCCGCGCCGGCCCGAACGGCGAGCCCGCGCTTCCGGAGAATTGCAACGGCGGCGAGTCTCTCGTCAATGTCGACGAAGGCAGTGGCGAGCAGCGCACCCGCGTCTTCCTTTGCACCACGGGCGCCGCCGACCCGGCGACCCGCCTGCAGCGCCTCGAGCAGATCCGGGAGCGCATGGCCGCGGGCAGCGAGACCGGCGCGCACCGCGAACGCGTCCTCGCGGCCATCGACCGCGCCATCGCCGAATTGAGGGCCGCGCAATAAGCGAAGTTGCCGCTCCCCCTCCCGGTCGGGAGGGGGAGGGCTTTCCGGCCCAGCCCTTCCCTTGGGCACCGCCCAGTGCCACATGCCCTTGCATGGACGCGCACCCCACCGGCATTGCCGAACGCCCCCACGGGCTGGTGCGCCGTGTCCTCGCGCCCAATCCTTCCGCCTTCACCTTTACCGGTACGCAGACCTTCATCATCGGCCACGGCGAAGTGGCGATCATCGATCCGGGCCCGGACGACCCCACCCATGTCGCCGCGCTTCTCGCCGCCGTCGAAGGCGAGCAGGTCGCCGCCATCGTCTGCACCCACACCCACCGAGATCACAGCCCGGCGAGCCGCGCCCTCGCCGCCGCAACCGGTGCGCAGATCGTCGGCTGCGCCCCGCTCGCCTTCGAGGACGAAGGCCCCCGCGCCGACGACAGCTTCGACTTCGACTACGCGCCGGACCGCGTCCTCGCCGACGGCGAAGCCCTCGAAGGCCGCGGCTGGACCCTCGAGGCGGTGGCGACGCCCGGCCACACGTCGAACCACCTCTGCTTCGCGCTCGCCCGCACCGGGATCCTCTTCACGGGCGACCATGTCATGGGCTGGTCGACCACCATCGTCTCGCCTCCCGACGGCGACATGAGCGCCTACATGGCGAGCCTCGACCTGCTTCTGACCCGCGAAGACGGCGCTTATTACCCCGCTCACGGCGCCGCCGTCGAGCGGCCGCAGGCGCATGTCGCCCGTCTCATCGAACACCGCCGCACGCGCGAGCGTCAGATTCTGGATGTCCTCGCCGCCGGCGGCGCGAGCGGCATCGCCGCCATGGTGCCGACGCTCTACAAGGACGTCGATCCGCGCCTGCATCCCGCCGCCGCGCGCTCCGTGCTCGCCCATCTGATCGACTTGGAAGCGCGCGGCGTCGTTCGAAGCGAAGGGGAGGAATGGAGACGAACCGCCTGAAAGCGCTCGCGATCCGCTGGGCGCCCGGGCTCCTCGCCGGCCTGATCCTCGGTGCGCTCCTCGCTTTCCTCCTGCTCCCGGGCGGCGCAGTCCGGCCGGCCGTTGCCGACCCACGCGGCATCGCCGACGCCGCCCTGGTCTCGATCCGCGAGCAGGGCCGCCTCGCAAGCTTCGACGCCCGCTTCGTGGCGGTGGTCACCTCGAGCCAGACGAGCCTCGGCCTCGAAGCGCGCAAGACCCTGATCCTCCCCGCGCGCGTCCGCTATTCGATCGACCTCCGCCGCCTTCGCAGCGAAAATATGAGCTGGGACGAGTCGACAAGGACACTCTCCATCTCATTGCCGCCGCTGGAGATTCTGGGTCCGCAAATCGACCTCGAACAGGCGCGGGAATATAGCGAGGGCGGCGTCCTGATGGCGCTGACCGGCACCGAGGCGGAACTCGACGAGGAGAATCGCCGCCGCGCCCGCGAGGAGCTGCTGCGTCAGGCGAGGGCGCCCGGGGCGATGGCCGCGGCGCGGGAGGCGGCGATGCGGATCGTCGCGCGCGGCTTCGCAGTGCCGCTCCGCGCCGCCGGCGTGGCGGCGAGCGTCAGCGTCCGCTTCACCGCGCCATCGGGCGAGGAGATCGCGGTCCATCTCGATCGGCCCACGCGCGTCGAAGATGCGGTCGAGCAGCGCCGCGCGGGCGCCGCCAACGGGCTCTGACAGGCTTGAATTCCGTCGCTCGGGAGGCGATATGGGTGCCAGCGCACGCGATCGGCCAGAGCCGGCGTGACCTGCGGGCCCTTTGCCCGACGTTTCTTCGTTCCGACCGGCGGGTACGGCCCAGGCCGGGACGAGCAGCAAGGGGTTTTCCCAAAATGAACGCACCGACATCGAGCCTGCGCGGCCTCGACCTGCGCGCCGAGATCGACCGCCTCCGCAAGGAGCGCAACGCCGTCATCCTCGCCCATTATTACCAGGCGCCGGAGATCCAGGACCTCGCGGATTTCGTCGGCGACAGCCTCGATCTCTCGCGCAAGGCGGCGGCGACCGACGCCGACGTGATCGCCTTTTGCGGCGTGCGCTTCATGGCCGAGACGGCGAAGATCCTGTCGCCCGACAAGACCGTCATCCTCCCCGACATGGCGGCGGGCTGCAGCCTCGAGGACAGCTGCCCGCCGGACCAGTTCCGCGCCTTTCGCGAGGCGCATCCGGACCATATCGCGCTCACCTACATCAACTGCTCCACCGAGGTGAAAGCGCTCAGCGACATCATCGTCACCAGCTCGTCCGCCGAGACGATCCTCTCGCAGATCCCGCCGGAGCAGAAGATCATCTTCGGCCCGGACAAGAATCTCGGCGGCTATCTCGTCCGCAAGTCGGGGCGCGAGATGCTGCTCTGGCCGGGCGTGTGCATCGTGCACGAAGCTTTCTCCGAGACCGAGCTTTTGAAGCTCAAGGCGAAGCATCCGGGCGCGCCGGTTCTCGCGCACCCGGAATGCCCGCCGCACATCCTCGATCATGCCGATCTGGTCGGATCGACCAAGGCGATCCTGGATTATGCGCTGTCGTCGCAGTCGGAGGTGATGATCGTCGCGACCGAGCCGCACATCATCCACCAGATGGAGAAAGCGGCGCCGCACAAGACCTTCATCGGGGCGCCCGGCGCCGACGGGAACTGCAACTGCAACATGTGCCCGTACATGGCGCTCAACACGCTCGAGAAGCTCTATGTCGCGCTTCGCGATCTCCAGCCGCAGATCGTGATCGAGGAAGAGGTCCGCCTCGCCGCAAAGAAGTCGCTCGATCGGATGCTCGACATGGCGGGCCGCACGGTAGGGCAGGGCGATGTCGGCCGGCCCGTTTTCAAGGCGGCCTAGAACCCCCGTGGGTTTCGAGCTCCCCGGCTTCGACCTGGACGTCTTCGTCGCAGCAACGCTGGCGGAGGATCTCGGCGATTCTGGCGACATCACCTCGCAAGCCGTCATCCCCGCCGAGGCCCGTTTCGACGGGGCGATGAACAGCCGGGACGACATCGTCGTGGCCGGTCTAGGGATCGCCGAAGCCTTCTTTCGGACGCTCGATCCGGATGCGGAGGTGGAGTGCCTCGCTTCGGATGGCGACCGCGTTGCCGCCGGGGCTGCGCTGCTGCGTGTGCGGGGAAAGGCGAGGGCGCTCCTCACCGCCGAGCGCTCGGCGCTGAACACGCTGCAGCACCTTTCGGGAGTGGCGACGCTGACTCGCCGCTATGTCGACGCGATCGCCGGCACCGGCGCGACCCTCCTCGACACGCGTAAGACCATCCCGGGCCTGCGCCTGCTCGAGAAATACGCCACCCGCATCGGCGGCGCCGAGAACCACCGGATGGGCCTTTGGGACGCGGCGATGATCAAGGACAATCATGTCGGCGTCGCCGGCGGCATCGCGCAGGCCGTCCACCGCGCCGTCGATGCCGGCATCGCGCGGATCATCGTCGAGGTCGACCGCCTGGATCAGATCGCCCCTGCTCTCGAAGCGGGCGCCACCCACCTGCTGCTCGACAATATGGAGCCGCCGGTGCTCCGCGAGGCGGTCGCCCTCGTCGCCGGCCGCGTCCCCACCGAAGCGAGCGGCGGCATCAGCCTCGAGACGATCCGCGCAAAGGCGGAGACGGGCGTCACCTACGTCTCGGTCGGCCGCATCACCCAGTCCGCGCCGGCCGCCGACATCGGCCTCGATTTCACCAGCCTCTAGCGGCGCGCGACGACCTCGCCTTCGATGGTCATCGTGTCCGGGTGGTGCTTGTCGAGGTAGCGCTTCAGGATCCTGAGGTTGCGCGTGTTCGACTTGAAGGCGAAGTCGAACAGGTCGCCGACCACGGGGATCGCACCGACCAGGGTGTCGAGGCCGATATTGCCAGCCATGCGGACGAGCTGGAATTTCGACATGCCGAGGTTGCGCGCCTCCCAGACGAGCCAAGCGCCCATAGCCGTCGTGACGAGGTCGCCGACCACCGGAACGAGGCCGACGATTGCGTCGAGGCCGACGCGCATGTTCGTGCCCGGGATCGCAAAGGCGCTTTCCAGCAGCCGCTCCATGGCCTCGACCCGGCGGCGCACCGAGGCCGGGTCGCGCCCGACCTGAAGCTGCCCTGCGACCCGTTCGAATTCCTGCCTGTCGATCCTCGGCATCTATCTCTCTTCTGCGATGAGCTCGCCCGGCGGGTGCCGGCCGAACGGGTTGCGGCGGAAGCCGGTCATCCGCGCCGACACGAGGTTCCAACGCACGGGCGAGGCGATCGGCACGAAAGCGGCCGTGTCGCGCAGCAACGCGTCGGCAAGCGCGAGCTGCGCCCGGCGCTCCGCGACATTCGGCGTCTCGCGCGCCAGCGTCAACGCCTGGTCGGCTTCGGGCGAGCAGACGGCCGCGCGGTCGCAGGTGAAGTTGCGCAGGTACCAGGCCGTCATGAAGGCGGGGGCCGCGAGGTCGACGAAGCGCAGCTCGGCGTCCATGCCGAGCGCCACCCGCTCCGCCTCGACTCCGACCGCGCGCCAGTCGCGCCGCAGATGCGCGAAGATCAGCCGGTAGCCGGGTCCCTCGGGCATCGCGACGCGCAGCCGGAGCTGCCCGCCGCCCCCGAGCGCGCCGAGCGTCCGAGCCGCCTCCTGCCGCCGCAGGACGAGAGGCGCCGCGGCCCAGTCCGGCACCGCCGGCTGCGGGACCTCCTCCAGACCTGCCGGCAGCAACGTGACCCGCCCCGCCAGCCCCGGCACCGCAAGGGCCGCGGCGATCGCATCCCGGTCCACCGCCATCGAAAGCGCCCGCCGCACGCCCACGTCCGCGACCGGGCCGTCGCCGCGCTGAAAGGCGAGTCCGAAAAGCCCGTCCACCGGATCGAACTGCACCGCCCCAGCCGGGAGGCGTGCCGCGCGGGCGACCGGCAGATCTCCCACCGTTCCGCCGGTCACGAAGTCGGCGCCGCCCGCGGCGAACCGCGCCACCGCCAGCGATGCCCGCTCGCCGCGAAGTATCACGGGCGGCGCCTGCTCCTCGGGCTCGTCCTCGTCCTCCGCCTTCGGCACGGCGAGGAGCATCGTGCCGTCCGGCCGCGGGGTGGCGGTTCGCGGCCCGGTCCCGCGCCCGTCGAGCAGCACCGCCATCTCCGGCTGGGCGAGGAGCTGGAGGAAATGCGGACGGGGCGCCTTGAGCGTGAATTCCAGCACTTCATCGGTCATCGGCTCGATCGAGGCGACGAGGCCGATGATCGGCTTGAGCGGATTGCGGCTCGACCTGCTGACCACGGCGCGCAGTCGCTCCACCACCTGCTGGGCCGTGACCCGCCCGCCGCCGATCCATTCGGTGCGCCGGATCCGGAAGGTGTAGCGAAGCCCGTCGTCCGAGACGATCCAGCTCTGCGCCAGCGCCGGTTCGATCTCGCCCGCGGCGTCGAACCGCACCAGCCCCTGCGCCGCCGTCTCGAGCAGGATGGCCGACGGCGCGTCTAGCGCGTCGGAGAGGTTGGGGTTGGCAATCTGGGGCGGCGCGCCGATCGCGCTGACCGCCACCGGCCCCGTTTCCTCCCGCCCGCAGCCGCCGGCGAGCAGGAGAAGCAAGGCGCAGCCGCCGGTGAGCCTGCGAATCGACATGGCTGAGAGCCCTAGCCTACCGCCGCGCCCCTTTACGACCCCCCGAAATGCGGCGGAGCGCGCTCGCTTTTACCGCTCGTTCACTAATCGAAGCCTAGTACCGGCCATGAACAGACGGCGGCGCGGCATCAGCCCCCCAAATGCGGGCGGCTCATCCTTTCACGAGCGTCGTGCCGAGCGCATGGCGATCGAGGAACGCGCCGCGCTCACTCACGTCTACGAAATCGAGGTCAAGGTCCGCGACCTGTCGTCGAGCGGCTTCATGGCCGAATGCGCGGAATGGGTGGCGATCGGCAGCCACGTCTCGCTCGAAGTTCCCGGCATCGGCGAAGTCCGCGCCCAGGTCCGCTGGCAGGTCGGGACGAGGATGGGCGGCATGTTCCTCGATCCGATCAGCCTCGACCTGTGCGAATGGACGGCCACGCGCGCCGAAGCCTCGCCCCTCGAGACCTGCTGAAGACGCGTTCACGGCGCCGCCGCACGTTGACGGCGCTTGCTATTTCCACGCCTTTTCGCCGCCGCCTGCAACCAAGAGCAAGGCGGACGGTTGGCGCTCGAAGCGGGAGGGCTGATGGGAGGCCCTTATGTTGAGTGCTCTGGTTGCCCTGTCTCTTCTCCAGGCCGCCGCGGCCGCGCCGGTCCCGGCGCCGCAGGGCTGGACCGTCGCATCGAGCGACGACGGTTGCCTCCTCCACACGGAGCAGCGCGCCGGAACGGTGCTCTCCGTCATGGCTCTGCCCGAGCAGGAGGGCATCGGCTTCCTCCTCCAGAATCCGAAATGGACGGGGCTGGAGGACGGCCAGGTCTATCCGCTCTCGATCCGCTTCGACGACGGCAGCGAATGGCCGGTCCCGGCGCTCGCCCGCACGGAGATCGACGACGACGGCCCGGGACTTTTCTTCGCGGTGCGGCCCGGACGCGAGGACGGAGGCCGCGACTTCATCGACGATTTCAGCCGTGCCCGCGGCATGCGGATCGCCAATGACGGGGTCGCCTACGGCAATCTCCGCCTGACCGACAGCCGCGCCGCGACGCTTGCGCTCGCCCAATGCCTCAGGACGATGATCGAAGGCGAGGCGAACCCCTTCTCGAACAGCGAAGGCGCGAAGTCGGCCACGCGCATTTGACCGCGCTGCCGCGATCGCTACCTTGAGCTCCGGAAGACATGTGGAAAGGCGCGCCCGCCGTGCATCCGGAGCTCACCGCCGCACTCCTGGCCGCTGCGCAGGCCGCCGCCGCAGCGCCGGTGATGCTCGCGCCCGAGCGTCCGCAGATCGTCGTTCCCCGCGCGTTGGAAGGCTGCACGGAGGCCGCGGGGAGCGAGATCGTCGTCTGCGGCCGTCGCGATGCCGATGCGCGTCACCGCCTTACGGAGAGCGTTCCCGCGCCTAACATCGACGCACCGCGGAACGTCATGGGCCTTCAAATATCCGAGAACGTGCGCGCCGAGATCGATCCCGTGCAGTACCAGCTTCCGAACGGCATGATCGCCCGCGGCCTCGTCGCGCGAGTCCGTATCGCTTTCTGATCCCGGGTCGTCGGCGAACGCGCTTCGCTTACCGCGCGCGGCGGTACGGGACGAAGTCGCCGAGGAAAACCGCGCCCGTCTCCATCCGGGTCGACGAATCGTAAAGGCGCACCACATCGCCGCTGCACAGCTCGTTCGAGAACTGGCGGGTCACCAGCACGTCCCACCGGTCGAGACCGCGGGCGCCGCCGCGCGGGCGATTGACCCAGAGGGTGCCGCCGGACTCGTAGACGATGGCGGTTCCGTCGATGATCCGAGTCGAGGTGAAGCGAAGATTGTTGAGGCAGCGGATGGGCTCGCCTTCGACACGGCCTTCGACCGCGCGCGCGAGCTGGACCTCGGGCGAGGCGCGCTCCGCGGAGGCGGCGGCCGGCACGGCGGCGGAAGCGAGGGCGGCAAGAGCGAGGAGGGGGGTGCGCATGATCTGTCTCCCGAGTCGATTTGCGCCATTCTAATGGCTCGCGAGGCTGAACGCACGATGACCTTGCTTGGGTGCGGTGCGTCGGGGATTGCGCTTCCCCGTGTGTTAGCTTTACACAACACCCCCAGCGGGAGGAATTCGGGTGCAGGATCAGAATCAACCGGGCCACGGTGCCGCGGGCGCGGCGACGCCGGCGACCACGGCCGAGATCGTCGAGCGCATGACCAGCCGGCTCGCCAACAGCCTGGTGATCGCCGCCGGCATCCTCGCGCTCGGCATCTACTGGAGCGGCGACCATGTCGAGGCGCAGACCTACCAGGCGGTGGCGACGCCGGACGGGCGCGTGATCCGCGTCAACACGGAGAGCGGCTCCATCGTCTCGTGCGACGCGACCCGCTGCGGCCTCGTCTGGCTGCAGGGCGACGATCTCGATCGCGTCGGCGAAGAGGTGGGCGAGCGCGTGCGCGAAGCGATGGAAGGCCGCGAGCCCGGTGCGCAGGACCCTGCCGCAAAGGGCGGGCAGGCGCCACAGCAGGCGCTCCCCGCGCCCTCAGGCCAGGTCCCGCAGCAGTCGCAGCCGGCGCCCGCCCCGGCACAGCCACAGCCCCAGCTCCAGTCGCAGCCGCAACCCGAGCGCTGACGGCTCAGCCGCCGCGCGAGAGCCGGATCGCTTCCGCCGCAGTGGTCACTCCGGCGCGGACCAGCGCCCGCGCCGCCGCCCCGAGGTTCGGTGCGCCGCGAAAGGCGATGCTTGCGATCACGGCCGCATCGCCGCCGTTCATGATCAGCCGGCGGAGCGCATCGTCGGGCTCGATCGCCTCGAAGACGCCGGTGCGCCCGGCAAAGCCGCTTCCCGCACAGTCGACGCAGCCGCGCGGCGCGAAGGTGACGGTGCCGCTGTCGAAGCCGAGCAGCGAGGCGGCCGAGCCGCCCGTCTGGACGGGCTTGCGGCACGCGCACAGCTTCGCGACCAGATGCTGGCCGACGACCAGCCGAAGCGCGCCGGCCAATGCGAACGGGTCGGCCCTCAGCGCTTTCAGCCGGACGATCGCCTGCACGGCGTCGGCGGCATCGACGGTCGCCACCACCAGCCTCCCGTCGCGCGCCGCCGCAACCGCGAGGGCGGCGATCTCCGGCGTCGCGATGGTGCCGGGAAGAACCACGTCGGGATCCTGGCGCAGAATGGCCGACAGGACGGCGGCCGGGCCGCGCCTGCGACACAGGGCACCATCCACTTCGCGTACATGAGGGGAGGGCCGCTTGCTCCAGCCTGCTGCCGCCACGATCTCGCGCCCGCTGCCGCCGAGCTGCGCGACCCCGGCCTTGAGGGTCGTGCTGCGGCCCGATCCGCCGCACCCCGCGAGCAGGATCAGCCCCTCGCGTCTCGAAAGCGCGCGCGCGTAGAGATCCGCCATATCCGCGGTCATCCCGATCTCTTCGAAGCGTGCCCGGTGGTCGTTCTCACGATGGAGGCGGAGGACAACCCGGTCTCCGCCCGCCATCGGCAGCGCCGCGACGTCGATCTCGGTATCGGCGGCGGTGGTAAAGGACCCGTCCTGCGGCAGATCATTGGCTTCCGGCGCAAGGCCGGCGATCGAGCGCAGGTGCGCCATGAACTGTGCCGGAGCCTCCCGAATGCGGACCGCCTTGCGCAGCACGCCGCCGACGCGGAGCCGCGCCGTGACCCGGTCTCCGCTCGATTCCACATGCACGGCGGACGCGCCGCGCCGCACGGCGTCGGCCACGATCGCGAGCAGCGGCTCGCCGGGCGCGTCACCCTCGGCCGCGCTGGCCGCAGGGCGGCGCTTCAGTCGGTCCATCCGCTCAGGCTACGACCGGGACGTGACAAACGGGCGCAATTTTCGTGACGGCATCATGACAGTACAAGTAGATTTATGTTACATGCCGACGCAGTACAGTCATATTTCC
The DNA here is from genome assembly GCA_036399655.1 of Allosphingosinicella sp. Classification (GTDB taxonomy): domain Bacteria; phylum Pseudomonadota; class Alphaproteobacteria; order Sphingomonadales; family Sphingomonadaceae; genus Allosphingosinicella. Next base: position 54,900 of record DASWMS010000058.1, read on the forward strand.
GCATACCGTAGTCAACAACGCACGATGTAACAATCATATCACAATCCGCATCTAGTCCGGTCCTCGGAAGGCGAATCGATCAACCCTTCGCCTCGTCATTGAATCGGGGGATCCGAAATGCTCAAAGTCCGTCTGCTGCTCGGCGCAGCCACCCTGGCGCTCACCACGCCGGTTCACGCCCAGGTCGAGGCCGGCGATGCGGCTCCGTCCACCGGCGGCAATGCCGAGGCGCAGCCCTCTGGAGGCAGCGAGGAAGCCGCCGCGCCCGCCGAAGCGGCGCCCGACTCGGAAGACCAGGGACTGACCGACATCGTGGTCACCGCGCTGCGCCGCGAGACCAACCTCCAGGACACGCCCATCTCGATCTCGGTGATGAGCGATCAGGACCTCCAGAACCGGCACGTCCAAAGCCTCCTCGACCTCGGCGACGGTTCGATCCCGGGCCTGCGCGTGGCGACCTACGAATCGCGCCAGTCCGCCCTCACCATCGGCATCCGCGGCATCGTGCCGGGCGACGCCAACCAGCCTGCGCGCGAACAGGGCGTCGGCGTCTACATCGACGGCGTCTATCTCGGCCGGCAGCACGGCCTTAACGCCGCCTTGTTCGACGTCGAACGGATCGAAGTGCTGAAGGGGCCGCAGGGAACCCTGTTCGGCCGCAACACCGAGGGCGGCGCACTCAACATCGTGACGCGGGCGCCCACCGGCGAATTCGGCGGCCGCCTCACGACCGGCATCGGCAATTACAACGCCTATAATGGCGCGCTCCATCTCGATCTGCCGGCCTTCGCGAACGTCGCGGTCAAGGTCGACGCCGTCGTCCAGCACCAGGGCGCGACGACGGACAATCCGCTCTCCGGCCAGCTCGGCTGGAATTCCTATCACCGCTACGGCGGGCGCGTCGCGGCGCGCTGGCGCCCGAACGAGGATTTCACCGCCGACATCGCCTACGATATCGCCCGGGACGAGAACACGTCCTTCTACAGCCAGCTCATCAACTACAATCCGAACAATTATCCCGTCGCAACGCTGGCGCAGATCGCGGCCAATGGAAACCGGCTGCCCGCCGGCACCATCGCGCCGCTGCCGCCGATCGTCACCGTGTCCGACCGCCGCATGGGCACGGCCGACATCGGCGTCCCGCAGCAGCCGAGCATCGACCGCACGAACGGCGTCATGGCGCGCTTCGCCTGGGATGTCGCCGAGGGGCTGGAGCTTCGCTCGATCAGCGCGCGGCGCACCGTGGACGCGGAGCAATGGGACAATTCGGGCGGCGCGCACCGGACGCCGAGCTTCCTCCCGAACGGCAATTTCAGCCGCTACAGCCTTTCGCACCTGAAGCAGCGCCAGCTCAGCCAGGAATTTCAGGCTGTCGGCAGCTTCCCTGAGGTCGATTACGTCGCCGGCCTCTATTATTTCAACGAGCGCGTCTCCGAGCGCGCGGCGACACCGAACACCAACCGCTGGAACGCGACGGGCACCGCGTACACGATCAACGACGCGCGGACCTGGGACCCCGCCAACTGGTCCATCTCCCGGTCGAGCTATGCCCGCTCCACCAGCTATGCCGCCTTCGGCCAGTTCACCTGGACTCCGGCCGCGCTCGAGACCGTGCACATCACGGCCGGAGGCCGCATCACGCACGACCGCAAGCGCGGCGACCTCGTCACCGTCAACAATGCGCCGACCAGCTTCCCGTTCGAGATTTCGAGCACGCGCTTCGATCCGCTCCTGACGGTCGCCTGGGATGTGATTCGCGACATCAACCTCTACGCGCGTTACGCAACGGGCTACCGCGCCGGCGGGGCGAGCTCGCGCTCGCTCACCTTCCGCACCTTCGGCCCCGAAACCGCGGCTGCCTATGAAGTCGGCGCGAAGATCGACTTCCTCGACCGCCGCGGCCGGTTCAACATCGCGGCCTATGCCATGAACCGCAGCGACAGTCAGTTCGACTTCGATTTCTACTTCATCCAGCCCAACGGCCAGATCCGCCACACGCTCGAAACCGTGAACGCGTCCGGCACGACGAAAATCCGCGGCATCGAGGCGGACTTCGCCTTCCAGGCCGCGGAAGGGCTGACCTTCGGCGCCTCCTACGCGTTTACCGACTGGCAGGTGCCGCCGACGGCCAATCCGCTCGTTACCGGCAATCCGCTGCAGCCCCTCTTCATCGTCTATACGCCGCGCCACGCCGCGTCGGGTTCGGTGGACTATGCGATGCCGATCGGCGCCGGCGACATGGCGGTGCGCGTCCACCTCGACGGCAATTATGCGAGCAGCGCCTATTCGTTCGACAATGAGGACGTGAAGGCGGAGCCGAGCTTCATCCTGAACGGCCGCCTCTCGCTTGCCGACATTTCGATGGGCGCGGGCGGACAGACGCTCACGGTCTCGGCCTGGGCGCGCAACCTCTTGAACGAGCAGCATATCTACCGCCGCTCCAACGCGAATCGCGATCCGATCGACGGAAATTTCGGGGCCGTGATCGGCGATTACGCCAATTTCAACGCGCCGCGCACCTTCGGCGTCGAAGCGCGCCTGGCGTTCTGACGGCACGAGCGCCCGCTTCCGCCCCGAGGTTCAGCCCGGACGGAAGCGGAGCGCGGCGCCGTTCATGCAGTAGCGCTTTCCGGCCGGGCGCGGGCCGTCGTCGAAGACGTGGCCGAGATGCCCGCCGCAGCGCGCGCAGTGCACCTCCGTACGCGCGCCGAGGAGGCCGTCGTCCGGGCGCGTGCGGACCGCGCCGGGAATCGGCGCGGTGAAGCTCGGCCAGCCCGTTCCGCTCTCGAACTTCGCCTGCGACCGGTAAAGAGCGTGGCCGCAGCCGGCGCAGGCATAGGTGCCGCGGCGATGCTCGCGGTTGAGCGGGCTCGATCCGGCGCGCTCGGTCGAGCCGCGGCGAAGCACCGCATAGGCGGCCGGGCTGAGCATGCGCCGCCATTCGGCGTCCGTGCGCGTGATCGCGAAGCGTCCCTGCGGCGGGGCCGCCGCGGCGGAAGCCGCGGTGCCGGCGGCGAGGCTGAGCCCCGCCGCCGCGCCGCAGCACAGCGCCTGGCGGCGCGTGAAGACCGGCGTCATCGCTTCGGCCTCAGCCGGGGACCGAGACGGCGTTGGTGACGTGGATGACGCCGTTCGACTGCATGACGTCGGCCTGGGTCACGGTGGCCATGCCGCCGCGCGCGTCGGTGAGGACGATCGAATTGCCGGACATCCGCGCGGTGAGCGTGCCGCCCGACGCGGTGGTGAGCCGCGCGGTGCCGCCGCCGGCGCGGATGCGGGTCATGAGGTCCGCCGCGGTGAGACGGCCGGGCACGACGTGGTAGGTGAGAACGTTCTGCAACATCTGCCGGTTGGCGGGCTGGAGCAGGGTGTCCACCGTGCCGGCCGGCAGCCGCGCGAAGGCGGCGTTGGTCGGCGCGAAGACGGTGAACGGCCCGGCGCCCGAAAGCGTGTCGACGAGGCCGGCCGCCTGGACCGCGGCGACGAGGGTGGTGTGGTCTCGCGAGTTGGCGGCGTTCTGGACTATGTTGCGGTTCGTGAACATTTCGGCGCCGCCGACCATCACGGTGCCGCCGGCATTCGCCGAGGCGCCCATCGCCTCCATATCGGCTTCGGCGCCGGTCATGCATGCGGAAAGCGAAAGCGTGGAAGCGGCGGCGAGCATGAGCCCGCTGATACGGTGAACCATGGATTTTCCTCCTTTGGCAGCATCGGGGGGTGTGCTGCAGGAGGAGCTACGGAGCCGCCGCCGCGCCGGATGCAGGCGCCGGCGCATAAAAGTCGTCAGACGACGAGGAGGGCGCCGGAGGCCACCACGGGACCGGTGGGCCGGCCGGTCGGCGAGCCGCCCGTCGGCTCGACGGAAAGGGCGACCGCCGACTGAGCGCGGAAATGCGGCGCGACCTCGACCGGCACCCGGAAGCGTTGCGGCTCTCCTGCGCGCACCAGCCCGAGCGAGACCGGCGCGCCGCCCGCCGGGATGACCCACAGCTCGTGATCGTGGCCGGCGGCGCCGGTCAGCCGCCCCGGCGTCACGACCAGGCTGCGATCCTCCAAATCATAGGCGACCGACAGCGACGTCTCCTCCTCGGGCGAGGCGAGGGCGGCGACCAGCACGCGCGGCCGCTCCGGCTGAGCGGCCGGCTGGCGCTCGGCGACCGCCGGACGGTCGGTCGTGGCATCGAGGCCGACGACGAGGGCGAGCGAGGCCGCGGCCGCCAGCGCTCCCACCGCGATCGTCCGCCAGACGCGCAGGCGCCGCTTCAGCGCGACGACGTTGGCCCCCGCGGCCGGAGCCTCCCCGATCGCGCGGCGCACCCGGTCCCAGAGCGCCGGATCGGGCACGACCGCTGGCGCTTCGCCGGCGAGCGGCATCAGCCGTTCCTGCCACTGCGCGACGGCGCGCGCGAAACCCTCGTCCGCCGCCTCCAGCCGCCGCACCTCGGCGAGCGCGCCGCCGTCCAGCAGCCCCAGCGCATATTCCGCGGCGAGCAGGTCCCTCTCGTCCTCGGGCGCGACGGGATCGTCGGCGCTCATCGATCGAGACAATCGCGAAGGCGCAGGAGGCCACGGCGGATCCAGCTCTTCATCGTGCCCAGCGGCACGCCTGCGCCCGCGGCGAGCTCGGGATAGGAGAGGCCGCCGAAGAAGGCGGAGCGGATCGCCGCCGCCTGCCGCGTCTCCAGCTCGTCGACGCAGCCGGTGAGGCGGGCGCGGTCCTCGCCGGCCTGGAGCCGGGCGAGCGCGTCTTCGCCGCCGTCGGCGACGTCCCGCGCCGCCTCGATCGGCTCGGCCGGCCGCGGGCGGCCGGAGGCGCGCAGCCGGTCGATCGCGCGATTGCGGGCGATGGCCGCGAGCCAGGTGACGGGGCTCGCCCGCGCGGCATCGAAGCTTCCCGCCCGCCGCCAGACGCTGACATAGACTTCCTGCAACGCGTCCTCCGCCTCTCCCCTGTCGCCCAAGATACGCAGGATGAGGCCGAACAGCTTCGCGGACGTGCTTTGATAAACTTCCTGGAGTGCGCTTTCGCTGCCCGCCGCGACGCGGGCGAGCGCTTCCGACAATCGCCGGCGCGCTTCGTTTCCGCTGCTGATGCTGCTTGCCGGCCGGTCCACGCAAGGCGTGTCGCACGCGCGCCCGCGCCCGGCAACCCGGCCGAAAGACGGTGGCTGCATCCGTCCGGTGCATCCGCCGACGCCCGCACGCCGTACCTCCATCGAAAACAGCGAGGAGAGACGGATGACCTGCTTGAGCCCCCGCCACACGCCGCGCCGCGCGACCGGCCGCTTCGCCACGCGCGGCGAGCTCGTCGGCCACGTCTGGGCGATCCGCCGCCAGCAGCTCTACCCGAACCTCAGGAAGATCGCCGAAGCCTGCAACGCGACGCTCGACGTCGTGCGCACGATCCTCAATTCGGAGGAAGGCCTGGACGATTATCTGGAGCGCGGCCTCGCTTTGGGGGCGCCTGCAGCCTGAGCTGCGGGAGCAGAAGGCCGGGATCGGGTCCGGCGCCCGGGAGCAGCCGGGCGGCCGTATTGCTGAGCTGGAATGGTGACCCCTACGAGAATCGAACTCGTGTTTTCGCCGTGAGAGGGCGACGTCCTAACCGCTAGACGAAGGGGCCATCGGGCCATCGCGGCGCGCGAGCGAAGCGAGGAGGGCCGCATATGGGCGGGAGGGGCTTCGTGTCAAGCGCCGGGGTGGCGCCCGAGCGCCGGTCAGGGTGCGCACATGGGCGGGTTCGGGATGTCGGCGCCCGCCGGGGCGACGGCGAGGAGGAAGCGGTAGCGCGCCTCAGCGGGCGCGGGGCCGGGCGCCCCGCGCGACGGGCAGGCGCCGTAGAAATGGAGGAGGCGGCCGCCCGAGAGCGGCTCGGTGCCGCGCAGGCGCAGCACCGCCTCGCGCGCCGCGCCGTTCTGGCTGAGGCGCACGGCGATGCGGACGGTGCCCGCCTGGATGCACTGCACCGACGCCGGGCAGCGGCTGTCCTCGACGAGGCGAAGCACGCGGAGCGACAGGCCGCCGAGCCGGGCCTCGCCGCCGATGCCGACGCTCGCCTCGCCCTGCGCCGGCTGCGGCGAGACTTCACCTGCGTCCATGCCCGTCGCGGGAGCGCAGGCGGCAAGCGGGAGGGCGAAGGCGGCGGCGAGAACCCGGATCATTGGGCCTGGCCGTTGCCGCTCGGGTTCAGCATCTGGGCGTTGCCGGCGTCCTGGAGGACGTTCTGGACCTCCTGGGCCGGATCGGCGGCGCCCTGCGCGTCGATCCGCTCGGCGCCGTTTTCGAGGACGTTGGCGGCCTCCGGCGTGCTGGCGCCGGCCGCCTCGCGGAGCTGGTCTGCGGCGTTGCTCTGCGCGGTTTCTCCGCTGCCGCCGCAGGCGGAGAGGGCGAACGCGGCGGCAAGGAGGGCGGCGGCGGCTGGGCTCGGTTTCATCGAAAAGGCTCCTGTTCGGGTTCGCGCGGTCAACAAACGGCGGCAGCACGGGTTTCAGGCGGGCGCGCGCTCCGGCGCGCTGCGGCAAGGAGGCACCCGGCGAGCGCCGCGATTTCCATCGCCTGGCCGGCATTGAGGCGCGGGTCGCAATGGCTGTCGTAGCGGGCGCCGAGATCGCTCTCGGCAACGCGCGCGGCGCCGCCGGTGCATTCGGCAACGTCGCGGCCGGTGGTTTCGACATGGATGCCGCCGGGAACCGCGCCCTCCGCCAGGATGGCGGCGAAGAAGCCGCGAAGCTCCTGCGCAATGTGGCCGAGCGGCCGGGTCTTGAGCCCCGATGCGGTCTCGATCGTGTTGCCGTGCATCGGATCGCAGGACCAGAGCACCGGGCGCCCCTCGCGGCGGACCGCGCGGATGAGCGGCGGCAGGCGGCGCGCGACCTCGCCGCGGCCCATTCGGGCGATCAGCGTGATCTTGCCCGGCTCCCGCTCCGGATCGAGCGTGTCGAGGAGGCGCAGCAGGGTGTCGGCGTCCAGCGACGGGCCGCACTTGACGCCGAGCGGGTTGGCAAGGCCGCGGGCGAGCTCGACATGCGCCGATCCGGGGAAGCGGGTGCGGTCGCCGATCCACAGGAAATGGCCGGAGCTTCCCCAGTGGCGGCCGCTCGCCGGTTCGAGGCGGACGAGCGCTTCCTCGAAGCCGAGGAGCAGCGCTTCGTGGCTGGTGTAGAGGCACGCGCGCTCGGCTTCCGCGAGGATGCGGATGTGACTCAAGGTGGCGGCCGATTGCGACCAGGCGCGGAACATGCGCTCGGGATCTGCGCGGCGCGCGGCAGGGGTGAAGGGGAGTGCGTTCACGATGTCGCCGCGATAGGCGGGTAGGGCCTCGCCCGCGCGCACCTCCGGGTCGGCGGTGCGGGGCTTGGCGAACTGCCCGGCAATGCGCCCGACGCGGACCGCCGGCACACCCGAGGCTTCGGCGATTTCGCGCGCCATGGCCATGATGAGCCCCGCGCTGCTCGCGATGGTCTCGGGCGAGAATTCGGCGAAGCTTTCGGCGCAATCGCCGCCCTGGACGAGGAAGGCGCGGCCGGCCTGCGCGTCGGCAAGCGCGGCCTTGAGTGCATCGCACTCGGCGATGGGAACGAGCGGCGGATAGGCCGCGAGCTCGCGCGCAGCCGCTTCGAAGGCCGCGCGCTCCTCGTAGGCGGGCTGCTGCCGCGCCTCGAAGCTCCGCCAGCGCGTCGGTGACCAGTCCATGCCCGCGCTTTCGCGGATCAGGGGCGGCTGTGCAAGCGATCCGGGCTTCGACAGGCTCAGCCCAAGCGGGCTCGGGAGCTCACAATCCCTTGCGGTTTAAACCGCCGCTAGCCCTGAGCCTGTCGAAGGGCGAGTCACCCGCACCGGCCTTACGCGCCGGGCACCCCGAGCTCGCGCGCAGCGCCGCGCAGGCGTTGCTGGGCGGCCGCGTCGCCATTGAAGGCCGCCACGCCCGTGCGCAGCGCCTCCGCCGCACGCTGCGGCTCGCCAAGCATCATCCGGGAACGCATCAGCATGATCCAGCCGTCGGCATCGCGCGGGTTGGTGCCGAGGCGCGCCGCGAGGCGGTCGACCATGCCGCGGGCCATTTCGTTCTGCCGGCTCGGCGGAATGGCGCGTGCCGCTTCGAGCTGCTCGCGGGTCGGGCCGGGAATGCCCGCGGTTGCGGTCGAGGGTGCGGGCGCGGCGGGGAGGCGGCCCGCCAGCGCGATGCCGTTCGCCGCGGCGATCCGCTCGGCGGCCTCGCGGACCTGAGGAACCCACGGCGCGGCTGCGGGGGCGGTGCGCAGAAGCGCGAGGAGATCGTCGACGGCGCCGCGATGGTCGCCCCTCATGTCGCGCATCGTGGCGAGATAATAGCGCGCCTGCGGGTGGCCGGGCTCGATCTCGAGCGCGCGGCGGAACAGCCGCTCGGCCTCCGGCGGCGGGTTCCCGCGAGACGTGAGGACCAGCGACTCGGCAAGATAGCCGAGGTAATCGGCTTTCTCGGGTCTCAGCTCCATCGCGCGGCGGAAGGCGCGTTCGGCGCCTGCCGCGTCGCCGGTTTCGCGAAGGAGAAAGCCGAGGCTGAACCAGCCTTCGTCATTGTCCGGATCCTGCCGCAGCCGCTGCTGCAGGCCCGCAATGGTCTCCTCGACGCTCGCCGGCTGCTGCGCGTTCGAAGGCGCCGCTTCGTTCGCGCTCTCGCCGCCGCCGCTCGAGCGGACGATCGCGGTGCCGACCGCCACCAGCGCGATCAGCCCCGCCGCGGCGAGGGCGAGGGTCGCGGCGCCCGGGCGGGCGGTCTTGTTCGTGTCCGGCATGGCGCGGATCATCGCGGCAAAAAGATCGAGGTCAAGTCTGGCGCCGCCGCCGCCTGCTGCTAGACTGCGCCGCCGGGGACTACGCACGCGGGGGCTGCGTAGACAGGGGGCCGGCGGCTGTGACGACTTCGTTCAAGATCGCGATCGTCGGCTCGGGTCCCGCGGGCCTCAGCGCCGCCGCGCGTGCCGCGCAGCTCGGCCTTTCCCACGTGCTGCTCGAAAAGACCGACCACCTTTCCGACACCATCTACAAATATCAGAAGGGCAAGCACGTCATGGCGACGCCGAGCCAGCTCGTGCTGCGCTCGGACATGGATTTCGAAGCCGGCAAGCGCGAGGCGATCCTCGGCACGTGGGACCGGATGGCCGCCGAGCACAAGATCAACGTGATGCTCAACGCCGAGGTTAAAGCGATCCGCGGCACAGGACCCGCCATCGAAGGCTCGGTCCAGAAGATCGTCTCGCGGGCGCGGGACGGCACGACGACGACCAAGGAAATCCAGCGCCACGCGCCGCCCTACGAGATCGTCATGACGAGCGGCGAGACGATCCTGGCCGAAAACGTCATCCTTGCCATCGGCACGCAGGGCAATCCGAACCTGATGCGCTGCGAAGGGGCGAGCCTGCCGCACGTCACCTACCAGCTCGACGATCCGTACGCGATTTTCGACGAGCACATCCTCGTCGTCGGCACGGGCGATGCGGGGATCGAGAATGCGCGCGCGCTCGCCGAGGATCCGGCGCAGGGCAATGTCGTCACCATCCTCAATCGCCAGCCTCGCTCGGCGAACGTGCGCGAAAGCTTCGCCACCGCCAAGGAGCCCAACGCCAAGGCGCTCATCCAGGACGACGCCGACGGCCGCCTCACCATCCGCTACGAAACCGAGACCAAGGCGGTGGAGCCGGGCTGGGCAATCCTCAACACGCGCGACGGCGAGGAGCGCATCCGCTGCGACCGGATCATCGCCCGCATCGGCTCCGCGCCGCCGCGCGCCTTCGTCGAGAATTGCGGCATCGAGTTCGCGAGTTCGGACCGGACGGCCTTTCCCAAGCTTTCGCCGGTGTTTGAGACGACGGCGCCGGGCATCTTCGTGATCGGCGCGCTGGCCGGATACCCGCTGATCAAGCATTGCATGAACCAGGGCTACGACGTCGTCGAATTCGTCAACGGCAACCGCGATCTGAAGCCCGCCGACGAGCCGATCCTGGAGCAGAAATTCGCAGGGCTCCCCGGCCGCCGCAGCGTCGACGAGTGGCTCGAATTCCTGCGCACCAGCGTCTCGATCCTGGAAGGCGTCTCTCCGCTTCAGATGCGCGAGTTCATGCTCGATTCGAAGGTCGAGCATTACCGCGCCGGCGAAGTCATTTTCGAGCGCAGCGACCCCGGCTCTTCCCTGTTCGGCATCGCCCAAGGCTCGGTCCTCGTCGAGGTGGACGCAAAAGACCGGAAGAAAGTCGTACCCATCGGCACGGGCTCGATCTTCGGCGAGGTGGGACTCATCTCCGGCCGCCGCCGGGGCGCGACGGTGCGCGCCGGCGAGGATGCGATCGTCGTCGAAGTGTCGCGCCTCGCGGCGTTAAAGCTCATGTCGCAGGTCCCGGCCGCCAAGCGCGCGATCACCCGCATCTCGATCGAGCGGCAATTGCTGCAGATGTTCGGCTCAGGCCTGACGGCGGAAGACCTCACCGAAGTGATCGAAACGGCCAAGGTCGAATCGGTGAAAGCCGGCGAGGCAATCATCGAGGAAGGGGGCGAAGGCTACGACATCTTCGTCATCCGGCAGGGTTCGATGGTCGTCCAGAAGACGATCGGCGGGAAGCCGGTTTTCCTCTCCTATCTCCCGGCCGGCTCCTATGTCGGCGAAATGGCGCTGATCGACGGCGGGCGGCGCACCGCGACGGTGCGCGCCGCGGTCAAATCCGAAGTCATCCGCCTCGACGGCGACGCCTTCCGCCGCCTCCTTGGCGCCAAGCCCGATCTCCTCGCCAAGGCCGAGATCGACATGGCCGGGCGCAAGGCGATCAATGCGCTGATCGAGGAGAAGAAGCACGAATATGGCGGCGTCGTGGACATGTACTCGTCCATCGCCTCCTTCCTGGTCGAAAACGGCATCGGCGAAGCGACCGACGTGCTCCTCATCGACGAGAAACTCTGCGTCGGCTGCGACAATTGCGAGAAGGCCTGCGCCGACAGCCACGAGGGCCTGTCCCGCCTCAACCGCGAGGCCGGCAAGACCTACGCCCACCTCCACGTGCCGACGTCATGCCGCCACTGCGAGCATCCGCACTGCATGGCCGATTGCCCGCCCAACGCGATCCACCGCGGCGCCGACGGCGAGGTCTTCATCGACGACACCTGCATCGGCTGCGGCAATTGCCAGAGGAACTGCCCCTACGGCGTCATTCGGATGGAAAAGGTGCCGCCGAGGAAGCCGCCGATGCTCTCCTGGCTGATGTTCGGCTTTGGCCCCGGCCCCGGGGAGCCGCCGAAGAAATGGACCGAGAAAAGGGTCAGCGCCGAGACTCCGAAGAAGGCGATCAAGTGCGACATGTGCGCCGGCATACGCGGCGGCCCGGCCTGCGTGCGCGCCTGCCCGACGGGCGCCGCGATCCGCGTCTCGCCGGAGCAGTTTCTTTCCGTGTCACGGCTGGGGGAGTGAGCGCACCGGCGCCCGCTCCTCACCGTCATGCCGGACTTGATCCGGCATCCATGAACACCGGCCTGCGCGTTATCGCGCGGCCTCCTTGTTCATGGATCCTGACTTTCGTCAGGATGACTGCGGACTAGTTGTTGCGTCGGGGTAACAAACGCGCTTTGAGTAGGCGCGGGGCGACAGGGGACGACGCCGCGGCGATGGCGACGGGGGCAGGCAGGACACATCTGGGGAGCGGCGGGACCCATGAGGGCTTCCTGCGGCACCGCCGATTCCGCTGGCTGAAGCTCGCCGTCCTGCTCTCGCTTATTACGATCGCTGCCTACGCCCTTTCCGACGTCCAGCCGCGCCACAATGGCGGCTCCTGGCTCGGCTACACGCTGGGGACGATCGGCGCGCTGCTCATCCTCTGGCTGACCATGCTCGGCATCCGCAAGCGGGCGATGACCCGCGGGCGCTGGTCGCTCAAGTCATGGACCTCTGCGCACGTCTATCTCGGCCTGAGCCTCGTCGTGATCGCGACGCTCCACACCGGTTTCCAGTTCGGCTGGAACGTCCACACGCTCGCTTATGCGCTGATGATGCTGGTGATCCTGTCGGGCGTGTACGGCATCTTCGTCTATGCGACGCTTCCCGATGCGCTGAGCGACAACCGCGCCGAGATGACACGGCCGCAGATGATCGACGCCGTCGCCAAGATCGACCAGCAGCTCCAGGCCGCCGCCCAGCCGCTTTCCGTCGAGGACGCCCGCCTCGTCACCTTGTCGCTGAAGGAGGATCCGTTCCGCGCCGGCCTCTACCGCCGCCTTTCGGGCAATCACGGCAATTGCCGCAACGGCAAGGCGCTGAAGCGGATGCGCCTGCGCGCCGCCGGGGCTTCGGGAGGGGAGAAAGAGGCGGCCGCCAGGGTCATCGAGCTGATGGAGCGCAAGGCCGCCGCGCTCGGGCGCATCCGGCGGCACCTCCGGATCAAGGCGCTGCTCGAAGTCTGGCTCTACGTCCACGTGCCGATCACCTTCGCGACGATCGCCGCGCTCGCCGCGCACGTCGTCAGCGTCTTCTTCTACTGGTAGCGGCGCGGTGGCCTATCTCCTCCGCACCGTCTCGCACAGCGCCGAAGGGCGCGAGATCGTCCGCACCGCCCGCATTGAAGGTGACGTGCTGACGGTCGGCCGCGATCCAGCCTCCAACGTCCACCTGACCGACCTTGCCGTCGCACTCCGCCACGCGACCGTCACCCGCACCTCGCCGACGCGGCTCGACGTCCTGGCGGGGGAGGGGCTTACCCTCGAATTGAGCGGCCGCAGCGTCGCTGGCGGCGCCATCCACCTCGGCCAGGGCGGCGACCTTCGCATCGGCAGCCACATCCTGCGCTTCATGCCGACGGAAGCCGGTGCGCCCGATATCGAGGTCAATGTCGAGCGGGTGACGGAAGGCGAAACCGCGCTCGGCAAGGCCGACGAGCGCCGCTTTTCGCTCGTCTCGGTCATGCCCGGCAAGCGCCCGCTCGCCTGGCTCCTCGCCGCCGCCGTGCTGGTCGTCTTCCTCGCCTGGCCGGTGAACGAATTCTACCAGCGCCGCGAGCGCGAGCAGGCCGCCGCCGAGCGCTACAACCCAGACCGGATGTGGCTGAGCGGGCACCTCAGCGGCGTGCACAAGGGCCTCGAGAACAATTGCACCGCCTGTCACGCCGAGCCCTTCGTCGCGGTGCGCGACACCGAATGCCAGGCCTGCCACACGCGGGTCCACGACCACGCCGACAAGGCGCGCCTCGCCCGCGCCCGGCCGGACCTCGACCGCTGGGGCCGCTTCCGCCTCGCCGTCCAGGAGACGTTCGGCGTGCCGGCGGGGCGCTGCGTCGACTGCCATACCGAGCATGAAGGCCCGCAGGAAATGACGCCGACGCCGCAGCGTTTCTGCAGCGACTGTCACACAGCGCTCACCGATCGCCTCCCCGACACGCGCCTCGGCAATGCCGGCGACTTCGGCACCGCCCATCCCGAATTCCAGCCCTCCGTGCTGATCCGCTGGGACAATGAAACGCCGGTGATGCAGCGCGTCTCGCTCGCGAACCGCCCGCCCGAGAATTCGAACCTGCGCTTCCCGCATGCGCTCCATCTTTCGCGCACCGGCGGCGTCGCGCAGATGGGGCGGCGGCTCGGCCGGCAGCACGGCTTCGGGGCAAGCCTCGTCTGCGCAGACTGCCACCTGCCGACGCCGGACGGCACCCGCTTCCAGCCCGTCGACATGGAAGGCGACTGCGCCATGTGCCACGACCTCGCCTTCGACCGGGTCGGCGGCACCACGCGCACGCTCCGCCACGGCTCGCCCGAGCAGGTCGTCGCCGATCTTCGCGAATATTTCCGGGGGCGGGTTCCGCCACGGCCCTCGATCCTCGGCCCGGACGCGCGCCGCCGCCCGGGCGACGTCATGCAGATCCGCAACACGATCCAGTACGCCCGCGCCGTGCAGGGGGCCGGCTCGGCCGCCGACCAGGCGATCCGCGGTGTCTTCTCGCCGAACGGCGCCTGCTACGATTGCCACGTCGTCCAACTCCCGCCGCCCGGCAATTCGCACGCCTACCGGATCCGCCCCGTCGCCTTCCCGACGCGCTACATGCAGCACGGCTGGTTCGATCACCGCCCGCATGCGCAGACCGAGTGCGCGACCTGCCACAATGCGGCGGGCTCGCAATCCGCCAACGACCTGCTCCTCCCGAGGCTGGAAACCTGCCGGACCTGCCACGGCGGCGAGAGCTCCGGCGAGGTTCCTTCCACCTGCGCCATGTGCCACGATTACCATATGGACGAAGGCACGCCCGCCATGCTGCTGCGCCAGCGCGTCCGCGGCCGGCGGTGGGAAACGACCACCATCCCCGTCACGCCGCAGCCCGCTGCAGGCATGCCTCCGAGGAGGGCCCCGCGTTGACCGACCAGCGCTTCCTGATCGCCCAGATCACCGACGTCCACCTCGGTTTCGACCAGGGGAATCCCGACGAATATAACCGCCAGCGGCTCGACCGCACCTTGCGCACGCTGATGGAGATGCAGCCGCGCCCGGACATGCTGCTCATCACAGGCGACCTTGCCGAGGAAGGCGACGACAGCGACTCCTACGCGCGGCTCAAGGAGGCGATCGCGCCGCTGCCATTTCCCGTGCACATGGCAATGGGCAATCACGACAGCCGCGGCCCGTTCCTCGCCGCCTTTCCCGGGACCGGCCACGCCGACGGCTTCATCCAATATGCGATCGAGGACGCGCCGCTGCGTATCCTCATGCTCGATACGCTGGAGGAAGGGCGGCATGGCGGCGGCTTCTGCGAAGTGCGCGCCGCCTGGCTCGCCGCGCGTCTCGCAGAAGCGCCGGAGCGCCCCACGCTCATCGTCCTCCACCACCCGCCGATCGAAACGGGCCTGAGCTGGATGACCGAGGACCCGGACGCCGCCTGGGTGCAGCGCCTGCGCGCCGTGATCGAGGCTCACACGAACATTCTCGCGATGATCGGCGGTCATCTCCACCGGCCGGTCATCACCGGCTGGGCGGGAACGATTCTGGCCGTCTGCCCGTCGACGGCGCCGCAGGTCGCGCTCGATCTCGCGCCGATCGATCCCGAGCGCCCGGACGGCCGCGCGATGATCGTGGCCGACCATCCCGCTTTCGCGCTGCACCTCTGGAACGGCCGCCAGCTCGTCACCCATTTCGACACGGCCGAGGACCACAATGTCCTCGCGAGCTACACCCCGAAGCTCCAGCCGCTCGTGCGCCTGCTCACCGACGAGAGGAACAACCCCTCCTGAACGACGGGCTGGCCGAGCTCTTCAGTTGGTCTTGATCCAGCTTCGAACGGCGGGCTGCATCCCGGCCTGCGGGTCGCCGGAGAGCTTCGCCACCACATAGTGGAACGTTCCTTCGACGGAGACGTGATGCTCGCCGAAATGAATGTCGGTGAACGGCCCGAGGGAGGAGCGGACGTAGGTGACCAGTTCGGTATTGATCGCGATGTTTCCGGGCTGGCCCCCGCGTTTCAATACGATGAGCGGCACCGGCGAAGCTCCCTGATCTGCATCAATTCCGGTTACCACCCGCGGCTTAAGCGAAGGTTACGGTTGGAGCCGCGCGAGGATCGCCTCGACGCCCGCTTTCACGCCCGCATCGGGAGCGTGGGCGCTCATGCCGGGCAGGATCTCCATTCGGATGATCTGCGCGGCCGTTTCGTCCGGAAGCGCCTGCCTGAGACCGTCGCCGACTGCAATTCGCACGCGCCGGTCGTCCATGGCGAAGAGCAGGATGACACCGTCGTCGTGCCCGCGCCGGCCGATGCCCCAGCGGTTGCCGAGATCGCGGGTATAGTCGGCAATGCCGCGGCCGTTCGTGGTCCGGACCGTGACGAGGATGAACTGGTGCCCCGTCCGCCGCTCGAAGCCGCGGAGGCGCTCCGCGATCCTGTGCTCGTCGGCGGCGAGGAGCATGCCGGCCGAGTCGACGACATAGGCCGGACGCTCGAGAGTGGAGCTGACCGCCGCCCGCCCCGGCGCCTGCGCATTGCCGCCGTCGGCGGCGGGCGTGCAGGCCGCGGCGACTGCGAGCGCGGCGAACAGGACGCGCCTCAACGCGCCGGCACCCAGTCGGCGAGGGAGCCGCGGTCGGTCACGCGGTAGGGCAGGCCGCGGCGGTTGAGGAACAGGCGCTCCATCTCGCTGCGGGTAAAGGGACGCGAGCCGAGACGGCCGAAGACGGCGATCTGGTTGCCGGTCTCGTCGACGCCGCGGTCGCGGTCGAGCCCCTTGGACAAAGCAAGGGCGGGGGAGGGGGTGCGCGCCCAGGCGATAAGCTCGGGCACCGGCCGCGGCGAGAAGCCGTAGAAATTGGGCTGGCTCTCCGGGCTGGTGAGCTGGAACAGTTTGAACCCGTTCAGCCCGTCCGCGACGTAGGCGAAGAGCGAGGCGTTGGTCGAGCCGACGATCACGTCCTGCGCGTCCGGCGCCTGCCCCGCTGGCCAGGCCACGGCAGGTCCGGCGGCGGGCCGCTCGGGATTGGTGATGTCGAGGATCACGAGCCCGTCGCGCCCGCCCGCCACGTAAGCGTAGGTGCGGGCGAGATAGAGCCGCCGCGCGTCCGCCATCCGGTGCGTCGCTTCCGGGATCAGGCGCGGCGCGCGCAGGTCGGTGACGTCGATGAGCTGCACGCCCTCGGCGCTTGTGACCCAAAGGTAGCGGAACTGGATCGCGGACGCGCGCGCGTCGCGGAGCGGGATCGTCGTCACATGCCGCGGCGCGAGCGGCTCGTTAAGATCGACGACGACGAGCCCCGCATCGGCGGCGATGTAGGCGACGGTGCCGGCAAGCGTGATGTGCCGCGCGCCCGCGAGCACACCGCCCTCGTTCCAGGCGGTACCGCCCGCCGTGAAGGTCGCGCGACGGATGAAATTGTTGCGCGGGTCGGCGTCGGCGAGGGTGTCGACGTCGACCAGGATCAGGCCTTCCTCGGCGTCGGTGACGACGGCGTAATCGTAGATGGGGTGGAAGCCCTGCTCCTGGTTCTCGGCAAGGAGGCTGGTCGTCGTCCCGTCCGGCTGCGGCCGCGTCGTGGCGGCCATGGCGCGGTTGCGGTCCGGCGCGATCGGCTGGTTGGTGGGGAGCGCCATGCAGGTCGCGTTGCGGCTTGCGACCCGCGTGTCCTGGCCCATGGACGAGAAGGGCGCGGTGACGATCCGCTCGGACGTGCCCTTGTTGCCGATGTTCGCGACGTCGTAGACCCGGAAGCCGCCGCTTCCTTCCGCCACGAACATATATTCGCCGCGCTGCTGGAGGCAGCGGACCGCGCCGTCCGTTCCTTGCACGACGTTGCGGAATTCCTCGAGCGGCCGCGTCTCGCCGCTGCGGTTCCGGTCGAACGTGCGCCCGCGCGTCCAGTTGACGAGCTCCCGCCGGTTCCGCTCGACATGCATCCGGTAATAATCCGGATAGGCCATGCGCTGGAGGTAGGAGCCGATCACCGCCTGCGGCTCGTCCCATTCCGTCACCCGCACCGCTTCGAAGCCTGAGTTCAGCCCGACCCACGAGTGCATGCCGACGAAGTTGACGAAGTTCGTCCCCTGCAAAAGGAGCTGCGCCATGATCGCATTGTTGTCGTTCGCTGCCGACACATGGCAGTCGCTGCACGTCTTGGTCTCGGTGCGGCGCACGGTGTGCGGGAAGTGCGGCGCGAAGGCCTGGCTCGAAAAGCCGGACGCCGAGATCGGCGGCTGCTGGACGTAGATGCGCTCGCGATTGATGTTGGTCGACGACAGGATCAGCGCCGAGGTCGATCGGATCGGCGCGATGATGTTGCCGCGCGTCGTCATGTGGCGGCCGAGCTGGAACATGTCCTCGCGCGCCACCTGCGGATTGTAGGTTGCGAAGTTGCGCGTCTCTTCGCCGTCGTAGCGGTGCGACGTCGTCCGCCAGTTCGCCTCGATCGGGAGGTGGCAGCCGGCGCAGCTCGTCGTCCATGAAAGGTGGCAGGTGAAGCAGGCCATCTCGTCGTCGGGATGGGCGAGCGCGTCGTCGGCGACGCCTGCTCCAAACACGAACCGCCCGGTGTCCGCGCCCTCCCGCGACATGAGCTTGGAGCGCGCCGAAAGTTCGTTGAAGCACGGGCCGGTGCTCATCCCCTGCGACGCCGGTCCGCAGGGCGGCAAGTCCCGGTCGACACTGTCGCGGACCTGGCTCACCACCCACTCGATCTGCGGATCGACGATCGAGCGCTGGATGAGCACGCGGCGCCCCGCATCGTCCTGCATCCATTCGAAGCGCCGTCGCCCGTCCTCGTTCCTGATCAGCTCCAGGTTCGTGCCGTTGGGGGGCGCGGCCGGTCCGGAGGTGCGCAGGTTGGCGAAGGCGCGCGCGGTGCCGTGGCAATCCTTGCAGCTGATCTCGATGGCGTTCGCGACTTCGCCGTAGATGAAGCCGGTGCCGTGGCTGTCGCGCGAGAAATGGCAGTCCGCGCATTGCATGCCGCGCTCGGCATGGATGTCCATCATGTGCACCGCGCGCCCCGGATTGGTGCCGGGCGGGACGAACAGCCCTTCATTTTCGCGGCGGAAGGTGTTCGGGTCGCCGGGCGGAATCCGCTGGCCGTCCTCGTCGACGAGATTGCCCTCGCGGTCGCGGCGGAAGATGGCGCGGAAGTTCCAGCCGTGGCCGTGATAGTCGGCGAACTGGGTGTGGCGCGCGAGCGGGTTCACCCGGTCGTACACTTCGCGAAGGAAATCGGTCTCCGCCCAAAGCCCGCGCGGGGCCGCGCCTTCCGGATTGCGGTTGAGCACTTCCAGCGTCTCCGCCGCCGTCGGATAGCGCTGCTGGCGGAAGCGCGCTTCCTCCTCGGCATTGCGCGCGGGCAGGCGGTTCTCCGGCCCCGGCCACATCAGATCGGCGTCGGATTCGTAGTCCCACATCGTGTAGCCGAGATACGAGTTCAGGAAGATGTTCGGCTGGTGCATGTGGCAGACCATGCATTGCGACGTCGGTATCGCGCGCGTGAAGACGTGGCGGATCGGATGCCCGCGTTCGCGCATTGCGGCGTGATTTGTGTCCGTTGGAGCGTCGCTATGCTGCGCAGCATTTTGCGGCTCTGCGCTCGCAGTTTCCGGCCCGTGAGCGCCGCGCTCAGTCAGCCCTGAGATCGTCGGATCGACCGTCGCCGTCTGCCCGTCGCGCCCGTGCTCGGCATAAGCGAGGCTGTGCCGCGGCTCGCGGTCGTTGGCGTAGACGACATGGCAGCCCGAGCAGCCGGAGTGGCGATAATCGCCCGGCTGGTCGTTCGTCCCCATGAACCACATGAAGGGATCGTTGAGCCGCGTCTTGTGGATGTTGAGCACGGGGATGGCGACGCGCAGCCCTGTGCCGGGTCCGCGGTTCGACTGGCGGATGTCGGGCCGCCCCGCTTCCTCCAGCCGCTGGATCGATCCCGAAGGAGAGGGGAGGCCGATCTCCGGAAATTGCGTCCCGATCGTCCGCCCGCCGCGCTCGAAGACGCGGAACACGTCGCCCGGCGGAATGACGTGCCAGGTCGGCAGCGGATAGAGTTCGGCGATCACGCCGCGCGCGCGCTGCTCCGGCGTGATCTCGCCCGGAATCGTCCCCGGCGACTGGATGCGCGCCGGCTGGCCGGAGCGCGTATAGGCCTCGCCGAACAGATAATTCTTATAAGGGACGATGCCGTTATTGTAGGCGGCCCCGCCCCACAGCATCGCGCCCGTCGCCATGAGCGAGCGCTCGGCCGCTTCGATGATCTCGATATGGCAGGCGCCGCACGCTTCGCGCGCCGCGCGGTAATCGGACGGGTTGTTGAAGCGCACGAACTCCGGCGATTCGATGTTGAGCAGGGTGTAGCTTTGCCGCGGGTTGGCGGAGGAGGGGAAGTGCCAGGCGGCCGGATAGCGCGGCAGCACGTGAGCGAGATCGCGCGCCGCCACATAAGCGGGATCGTTCGCGGCGAGGTTTCCCGCCGGCGCGGTGACCCGCGGATTGCCGCCGTGGCAATCGACGCAGCCGAGCACCACCGCGGGCGTCCGGTGCATCGTGTGCGAGTCGCTCCCCGTGTGGCACGACACGCAGCCCGAGCTCTGCGCTTCCGCCGCCACCGGGTCCTGCGTCCGCGGCGCCGGCGCCGCGCGCACGAGGCTGTAATCCCGCGCGACCGCCTTCTCCTTTTCGGACGCACCGGCGGGCCCGGCCAGCATCCCCGCCAACTCCGTCATTCCCGCGAAAGCGGGAATCCAGGCCCAGCCTTTCCACCCGCTTCGGCGCCCCGCGGAAACGCTCGCTGGATTCCCGCTTTCGCGGGAATGACGGCGGAGGGCGAACAGGCGCCGCATCAGTAAGTCACGATCGCGTTCAGGAGCACGGAATAGTATCGGTCGTGCCGGGGCTGGTTGGCGAACAGGTCGCGAAAGCCGGTGCCGGGCTGCAGCGCCGCCGCCGAGGCGCGGAAGACGAGGTTCTGAGTCATGCGCGGCCGCCAGATCGCCGCCGCCGACACGTCGAAGCCGATGTCGTTGCGGATGGTCCCCTGCATCCGCAGCGCCTCCATCGTGCCCGTCCGCGCGAACCAGAGGTGGTTCAAGTTCGCCGACAGCCGGAAGGTCGGCGTGATGTCGAAGTCCGCGCCGGCCCCCAAGAGGATCGTTCCCGGATTGACGAAGTTCGACTGCCCCTGCTCCTTGGAGGAGCGCAGCGAATTCAGGATGCCGTTGCGCCCGCTGAGGACGATCGCCCGCCCGCCGCCGGCAAACGGGATGGACTGGCGGATCCAATAGCTCGTGTCGGCGCCTGCGAAGATCGGGTTCTCGAAGATCGAATCGAACCCGCTTTCGACATTGTCGTAAGGATCGCCGTCCCCGCTCGCGAACAGGGCGGCCCCGCGCACCCTGATCCAGTTCATGTCGTAGCTCGGCTCCGCGGCGGCGAAGAAGCTCGTAATCCGCGCATTCTCGCCGGTGAAGATGTTCTTCCGGTTGTGCCCCAGCGCCGCATAGGTCTGCGCCGAAAGGTTCACCCGCCCGATCCGCCCGTCGGCGGCATAGCCGACGTACAGGACGTCGTAATTGCGCCCGCGCAGGTTTCCGATCAGCGCCGGCCGCACCGGAAAGCCGTTGTCGTCCACCTCGACATCGCCGCGCTCGCGGTTGACGTTCAAGGTGACGCTCGCCTGGCTCGTCATGCCGACGAAGGGGAAATCCTGGCGGTAGACGTTCGCCGCCAGGATCCAGTCGCTCCGCGGCCATTGCAGGATGTTGTTGAGGCCGGAATTCGTGTCCTTTTCCAGCCGCCAGATCGCCATGACATTGTACTGGAACCGGTTGTTGTCCCGATTGCCGAACAGGCGGACGCCGAGCTGGTTGTCGTTGAACAGGAAGCCGCGGAAATCGAACTGGAAGGGCTGGATGCCGACGCGGACCGAGTCGAAGTCGTAGCGGTCCGACACGTTGCGCAGATGGTCGTCGACGAACAGTTCCTGGACGCCGATCGCGTAATCGAAGCGGTTGGTGCCCTTGGACGGCTCCACGAAGAGCACCCGCCGCTCCGGCACATCGACATAGTTGGCCTGCACCGCCAGGGTGACCCGATATTCGCGGTGCGGCGGCATGTAGGCGGTCGAGCCCTCGATCAGCGCGGCGCCGACGATGAACGTCTGGGCGAGGACCAGGCTCTCGCTGCGCCCGAAGACGTCGAGGCTTCCGGGACGCTGCGTCGTCTGCACGCCGACGGGGATCGGAAAGTTGCGCGGCTCGATCACCGTGTCCGAGACGGCGTTCGCGACCAGGAACCAGCCGTCGCCGTGGAGGCCGAGCGCGCGCGTCAGCCGGCAGCCGTAGCTGCGCGGCCGCTCCTCGCCGACGCAGAGCGGCCTGTCGCCCTTCAGCGTGTTCTGGTT
The DNA here is from genome assembly GCA_036399655.1 of Allosphingosinicella sp. GTDB lineage: Bacteria > Pseudomonadota > Alphaproteobacteria > Sphingomonadales > Sphingomonadaceae > Allosphingosinicella. Next base: position 76,744 of record DASWMS010000058.1, read on the forward strand.
GTAGGGATCGAACCAGCGTTCCCGCACCACGCCCAGCGACTCGATGAGCCGCCAGCGGTCCGGAACCGGAATCTGGTCGGTTGGAAACGCTTCGGGCGGCGGCGATCGGATTGCGCCCGGATTCTCCTGCACGACCGGATCGGGAAGCTCATGCTGCGGCGTTCCGGGGCGGCGTCGGCCTTCTTCGTCCGGCGTCTGCTCCTCCGGGCGCTCGGCGGGCGGCACCTGCCCGGGCCACCAGCCCGGCTCCTGCTGCGTCGGCGGCGTCGAGGGAGGCTGCGCCGCCTGAGCCCACACCGCGTCATTCCCGCGAAAGCGGGAATCCATGAACACCGCGTGCGCAAATCTTTCCCCGCCTGTGTTCATGGATGCCGGATCAAGTCCGGCATGACGGGGAAGGGCTGCACCGCCCGGATCGAGGGCGGCGGCGAGGTGGAGGAGCGGGCCTGCAACCTGCACGCCTATCGCCCCTGGCAGACATTCTGGTCGTTCGATCCGAGGAACGGCGTGAACGGGCAGCCGACATAGCGCAGCCGCACCTGATCGTTGCCGACCCGGCCGAATATCTGGTCCGATCGGATTGCCGGATCGGCATTGTTGACGCTCGTCGTGCGCACGCCCGCATTGTGGATGCCGAGGAACGAGATCATGTCGTCCTGGTCGATGCCGTCGCCCGAGACGCCGAGTCCGCCGATGAGCTGGTTGCCGCGATAGACGGGGACCGAGCCCGGAAAGATCTGGATGCCGTTCGCAATCCGGTTCGTGCCGGGAAGGCCGGTGCACTGGCTCGGCGCGTCCGCGCCGCCGCCGAGGATGAAGCCGACATGGGCGCGCACGTCCTGCTCGATCAGCGCCGATTGCAGCCCGGTCGAGAAGGGGTTGAACTCGGCGATGCTGCGCGACAGCGGCCCCGGCGGGCGGCCGAGCTCGCCGTCCGGGAAATAAGGGCGGTGGATGTTGCCGATGGCGCGATCGGACCAGGCGGTCTGGCCGGTGAAGATCGCGTTCGTGCCGAAGAAGGCGCGCGACGCGGCGACGAACTGCCGCACGTCGGGATCGGCGTGCATGTCGAGCTGCGCCGCCGCCATCGGGTGGCTGAAGTACATCGCCGTGCGCGCCTTTTGCAGCGACACGTCGATGCCGAAGATGGGCGCGTCGGGCGAGCGGACGATGCCGAGCACGGCACCGTTCGTGTCCACCAGCGAGATCGTCACTTCCGCGCGGCTGTCGAGCGGGCGGCGGATCTGCGCCCGCGCTGCTGACATGATCCGGAACGCCTCTTCGAGCAAAGCCCGCGACTCCGCTGCGGTGATCGGCTGCGGGATCGAGTCCAGCGCGGCGCGCACCGGGAAGCGGTTGGTGCCCCCGCCGTCGGAAAGGACGAACGCGTCGGGGTTCGAGAATTCCGCCAGCGTCGCCGCGCGGATGCCGGAGCCTTCGCTCCCGTAGGCGCGGCCCGCCTGCATGCCGAAACTGGGGTCGTAATAGCCGCGCACCGGAACGAGGCTGCCCGGGATCGAGCCGAAGGCCGGCGCGCTCCCGCCCTTGAGGTCGTTCGCCTCGACGTCGCTGTAGCGCAGCAATGTGCCGTCCACGCTGATCCGCTCTGCGCGAATGCCTTCGGGCGCTTCGAAGCCGCGCGTCGCGGCGAGCGCGATCGCTTCCTCGTCGTCCTTGTCGGTGTCGCGCACTTCGGGATCGAAGCCGTAGACCCCGTCCGCCATGATCCCGACGCCGCCGATCAGGACTCCGTTCCGGTAGAGCGGGAAGCCTCCGGGATCGGCGGCCAGGCCGAGCGGCGAGCGCTTCGGCCCGATGAAGGCGCTGCCGCCGCCGACGCCGTTATAGCGGGTGTTGAGGTCCGAGCAGGGAAGCTGGCTGAACTGCACGCCGAACAAAGGCCCGCTTTCCAGCCCGCGCGTGGCGGCCGACGGCGGGAAATGTTCCTGCACGATCATGCTCGCCGTGCGCGTCGAAAAGGCATTGCCGCCCGAGGAGAGATAGGCGCCGGTCACCGCCTTGGCGATCGCCCCCGCCACCGCGCCCGGCACGTCGATGCCCTGGAGATCGTTCATGCTCCCGTTCGGGGCGTTCGGCACCCGGAGCTGCTGGTTGGCCCCGGTCATTGAAAAGACGGCAAGCACGTTGCCGACCCGGTCGACCACAGCGATGTTGGCGGGCCGCCCGCGCGCCGCCGCTTCGCCGGCCGCATTGGCGATGACCTGCTGGACGTCGGCGACGCTCAGCGCTTCGGGGGCCGGCACCGAATAGAGCCTGGCGGCCGGCGGCGGGTTCGGCGGGGGAGGGGGCGAGGGGGGTGCCTCGCCGCCGCCGCCTCCGCCCCCTCCGCCGCCGCCTCCCCCGCACGAAGCTAGGAGCAGGGCCGCGATGGCGAGGGCGGAGGCGGCGCCGCGCATCAGCGCAATCTGCGGATCGCAGTGGCCGCCCGGCCGAGCGCGGCGCGGAAGACCCTCGGATCATATTCGTTGGGATCGCGCACCGCCTGGTAGGCGACGTTGATGTCGGCCCGGATCGTATTCGCCCGCTCGGTGGTGACGGTACCGCCCGAGACGAGCGCGGAGAGCAATGTGTCGGTCGCCATCACCGCCTGCACGCTGCCGGCATAATCGGTGAAGCGCTCGGAGATGGCGCTGGTCGTGATCGCGTCGATGATCGCGAAGGTCTGCGCCGCGCCCATGGTGGCCGACCCGAAGGCGCTGGACAGTGCCCGCGCGGTTTCGCGCAGCGCCGCCGCCGCACGCACCGCGCTGATCCGGTCGCTGGCGACGGCGCGGTGGAATGCGCGGCTGTCCCGCTCGAAGCGCGCCGCGATCTCGGGCGAGACGACCCGCGCCGCCGCGGCGAGCATGATCATGTTCTCGTCATTGTAGGGCGGCATGCCGAGCGGGATCGGGCGGCCGGGATTGCCGATCGCGGTCGGCTCGAAAGCCGGATTGTCCGAGATGCGTCGGTGGCAGGAGTGGCAATCGAGGAAATAGAATTCCGGGAAGATGCCCTCCGTCCCGCGCTCCGACGACGCGAACAGGGTCAGCGACCGCTCCAGCGCCATCGCCTGGCCGACCGCCCAGGTCTGGACCGGGCTCGGTCGTCCCTTGCGCGCGGCGTAGTCGGCATCTTCGGTGTGGTGCGCCTGGAGGGTCGTGAACAGGTCGAGCTCGAATGCGATGCGCGGGTGGCCGGCCGCCATCATCCGGTGGTTGACGAACTGTCCCTCGTCGGCGCTTCCGAAGTGGCAGTCGAGGCAGACGCCCGCCCGCGCGCGCGGGTTCTCGAGCGGCGTCATGCCGCGCTGGACGTTGTTGGCGTGGGTTCCGCCGACCGCATAATGGCTCGCCAGCCAGCCGCCGGCCGGCCCGTGGCAGCCTTCGCAGCCCACCCCGTCCGTCACCTGGAACCTCGGCCCCCGCCGCGAGGGCGCGGCCGGCGTCGCGTGGCAGCCGACGCACATCTCCGCCCGGGTCGCGTCGCCGCCCGCAAGCCCCAGCCGCTGCGCGATTAGCCGCGAGCGCGGAGAAGCGAGCACCGCATGGGCGCGGCTGTGGGCGCCGGCGGGACTTGCCGGGTCCTGCCAGATCATGAGTTCGTCCTGGCGCACGACCGCGCCATTGCCTTCGCTGCGCCCGTGGCAGGTGGTCCCGCCGCAGCTCGCCGTGCCGACGAAGGCGCCGCTGCTCGCGGGCGCCGTGTTCTGCGCCTCGGCGGAGGGCACGCCGGCGAGGAACAGCACCAGCCCCGCCAGGGCGAGCCCCAGCGTGCCGAACCCGATCGCAACGTCGCGATTTCGCCCCATCGTCCCCCCTCCGCGCCGCCCCCTTGAGCGGGCCGCCGGAACCTCGCTGCGACTATGGAAAATCGCCCGGAGCGGCGCAAGCGCGATTCCGGCTCCGGTCAGGCGCGGATCGGATGACATGCGAAACGAAAGCTTCTAGCCTCCTGCTGCACGCAAAGGGGGAGTAGGGCCATGCCGACCAAAGCGTCCGACCTGTTCATCCAATGCCTGGAAGAAGAAGGCGTCGAGTACATATTCGGCGTTCCCGGCGAGGAGAATCTCGATTTCCTCGACAGCCTTTCACGCTCCAGCTCGATCAAGCTGATCCTCACCCGGCACGAGCAGGGCGCCGGCTTCATGGCCGCGACCTACGGCCGCCACACCGGCAAGACCGGCGTCTGCCTCGCCACCCTCGGCCCGGGCGCGACCAATCTCGTCACCGCCGCCGCCTACGCACAGCTCGGCGGCATGCCGATGATGATGATCACCGGACAGAAGCCGATCAAGAAATCGAAGCAGGGCCGCTTCCAGATCCTCGACGTCGTCGACATGATGCGCCCGATCACCAAATACACGCACCAGCTCGCTTCGTCGGACAACATACCGAGCCGGGTGCGCGAAGCCTTCCGCCTCGCGGAAGAGGAGAAGCCCGGCGCCGTCCACCTCGAGCTTCCCGAGGACATTGCCGACGAGCATACCGACTCGCGCCCCCTGCAGCGCAGCCTCGTCCGCCGCCCGCTCGCCGACGAGAAGTCGATCCGGGCAGCGGTCGACCGGCTGGAGGCGGCAAGGGCGCCCGTCCTCGTCATCGGCGCCGGCGCCAATCGCAAGATGACGAGCCGCATGCTCCTCGAATTCGTCGAAAAGACGGGCATCCCGTTCGTGACGACGCAGCTCGGCAAGGGCGTCCTGGACGAGACCCACCCCAAGTTCCTCGGCTGCGCGGCGCTGTCGGCCGGCGACTTCGTCCACCGCGCGATCGAAGCCGCGGACCTCATCCTCAACGTCGGTCACGACGTCATCGAAAAGCCGCCCTTCTTCATGCAGCCGGGCGGGACGCAAGTCATCCACGTCTCCACCAAGACGGCCGAAGTCGACCCCGTCTACTTCCCCCAGGTCGAAGTGATCGGCGACATCGCCAACGCCATCTGGCAGATCAACGAAGCGGTGACTCCGTCCCCCGCCTGGGCCTTCGACGCCATGCTCCGCGCCCGCGCCGCCGAGGTGGAGCACACCGCCTCCATGTGCGACGACATGCGCTTCCCAATCTTCCCCGCCTGCCTCGTGGCGCGCGTCCGCGACGCCATGCCGGAAGACGGCATCATCTGCCTCGACAACGGCGTCTACAAGATCTGGTTCGCCCGCAACTATCTCGCCCGCCAGCCCAACACCGTCCTCCTCGACAATGCGCTCGCCACCATGGGCGCGGGCCTCCCGTCGGCCATGGCGTCGGCAATGGTCTATCCCGGCCGCAAGGTGATGGCGATCTGCGGCGACGGCGGCTTCATGATGAACAGCCAGGAGATGGAAACCGCCGTCCGCCTGAAGCTCGACATCACCGTGCTGATCCTGAACGACAACAGCTACGGCATGATCCGCTGGAAGCAGGCGAACATGGGCTTCGAGGATTGGGGCCTCACCTACGGCAACCCCGATTTCGTCAAGTACGCCGAGTCCTACGGCGCGAACGGCCACCGCGTGACGAGCGCCGAGATGCTCCCCGGCCTCCTCGCCCACTGCCTCTCGACCCCCGGCGTCCACCTCATCGACTGCCCCGTCGACTATGCCGACAACGACCGCATCCTCAACAAGGACATCAAGGAACTGAGCGCGGCGGTGTGACGGGCGCGTGGAGCAGCAAAGATTTCCGTTCGTCCTGAGTAGGGATCGAGTAGGCGAAGCCGTATCGAGAGCCCGTATCGAAGGACATCCGCCGCGCGCGGTCCCTCGATATGCCGTCTCGACAAGCTCGACGGCTACTCGGGACGAACGGACGTGGCGGAGACGAACATGACGAAGCTCAAGGACACCTACCCCCTCTACCTCGCCAACGAGGCGAAGCAGCCCAATGCCGACCTCGAAGTCACCGACAAGTACACAGGCGAAGTCGCCTTCCGCGTCGCCCTCGCCGATGCCGCCACGATCGACGCCGGAATCGCCGCCGCCGCGGCCGCCGCCGAGCCGATGGCGAGGATGGCGTCCTACGAGCGCCAGAACGTCCTCATGCACTGCGTCGCCCGTTTCAAGGAACGCTTCGACGAGCTCGCCTACGCGCTCTGCGTCGAAGCCGGAAAGCCGATCAAGGACGCGGAAGGCGAAGTCACCCGCCTGATCGACACCTTCCGCATCGCCGCCGAGGAATCGGTGCGCATGACCGGCGAAGTCCAGCCGCTCGACATCAGCCCGCGCGCCAAGGGCTACCAGGGCATCTGGAAGCGAGTCCCCATCGGCCCGTGCAGCTTCATCTCGCCCTTCAACTTCCCGCTCAATCTCGCCGCCCACAAGATCGCGCCCGCGCTCGCCGTCGGATGCCCCTTCGTCATCAAGCCCGCCAGCCGCACCCCGCTCGGCACCATCATCATCGGCGAGATCCTGGCCGAGACCGATCTCCCCAAGGGCGCCTTCTCCGTCCTCCCGGCGAGCCGCGACGGCGCCGATCTCTTCACCACCGACGACCGCCTGAAGCTGCTGAGCTTCACCGGCTCGCCGGGCGTCGGCTGGGAGCTGAAAGCCAAGGCCGGCAAGAAAAAGGTCGTCCTCGAGCTCGGCGGCAACGCGGCCGTGATCGTCGACGCCGACGCGGACCTGGACGACGCCGTCGAGCGCATCGTCTTCGGCGCCTTCTACCAGTCCGGCCAGTCCTGCATCGGCGTCCAGCGCATCATCGCCCACGCCGCCATCTACGACGAGCTGCGCGACCGCCTCGTCGCGAAGACCAAGGCACTCGTCGCCGGCAACCCGCACGACCGCGACACCTTCATCGGCCCGATGATCAGCGAAGGCGAAGCCCGCCGGCTCGACAACTGGATCGCCCAAGCCGTCGAAGCCGGCGCCACCCTCCTGTGCGGCGGCCAGCGGGAAGGGGCCATGCTCCAGGCCACGCTCCTCGAAAATGTCGGCTGCGACACCGCCGTCTACACCGAGGAAGCCTTCGGCCCCGTCGCCATCCTCTCCAAATATACCAGCTTCGACGCCGCGCTCGAGGAGGTGAACGACTCGAAGTTCGGCCTCCAGGCGGGCCTCTTCACCCGCGATCTGTTCAAGATGTTCGACGCCTGGGACCGGCTCGACGTGGGCGGAATCGTCATCAACGACGTGCCCTCCTACCGCGTCGACAACATGCCCTACGGCGGCGTCAAGGATTCCGGCCTCGGCCGCGAAGGCGTCCGCTTCGCCATGGAGGACATGACCGAAATCCGAAACCTCGTCATCCGCCGCGGCGCCGGCGCGGCGCTCAAGCAGATGGGGGAGTGAGCCTCAGTCCGTTCGCATCCCTGCTGCGCCGACAGCGCTCGCGACCATCGTCGCCTGGAAGGCAGCTAATCAACAGCTTCGGCACCTAGTCGGCCGTTCCTCTTGCGCCCGAGGCCGGCGGGGATGCGGTTAGTCGCGGCACGGACAAACAATAATCCCAGGTGGCCGGCGTCGCGCGCACGGCATACCAGCGCGGTCGGTCGGCCGCTGATGCACCCTGCGAGCAGAAGTTTATGCGGACCTCGGCGGATCCGCAGCTGCCGTCGTTCCTGCAATGCCATGCCTGGGAAACAGGGGCCGAAACCACGGCTGTGATAAGATCGACGCCTCGTGCGCGCAGGTGGTGCGCGATTGTCCCTTCCGCGTTGCGGGCGTGATAGCTTCCGGTGAGGATCAGGCCGGCGGCCGGGCGTCGACTCAACGCCTCGTGGTAGCGCGCGGCCGCGACCAAATCGAAATCGTCGCCGCGCGGACCTTCGTCGCTGAGGTAGACGATCCGCACGCGCTCGGATCGAAATCGCATGCGCAAGGCGCAGACGAGATCGCGCATCGCCACCGAGGTGCGCCCGTCCTGCGACGGCCTGAGCCAGGACATAGGGAGGCGACCGCCGAGCCGACACTGCAGCCGCTCGGTCGACGGTGGCAGCTCGAGTCCAACGACGACCGGCCGCTCCCGGGCGGTCCGCCGGACGAGGTCCAGAAACATCGCGGGAATTTCGGCTGAACCGTGAAATTCTCCAACGATCAGCGTCTGTCCTGTCGTCGGCGGGGGAAAGATGTCGCCCTCACTTTGAGGAACGGGCTCGGGCGGCTCCGCTACTTGAGCCGCAGGATTCAGCAATGCAGCGAAGTTCAAGGCTGAATAAGCAACAATGCCGAGCATCTTACATGAGATCGTCGTGCTGACAGTCGTCAGCTTTACCTTCAGAACGCGAGTCCGGGCTCACCACTCCTGTGAAGGATGCATCGTTCGCATAGGTTCCGTTGACGAGCGCGATTTCCTCAGGGGTAAGCATCTGAACAGCCAGAACCCTTGCAAAAGTGCGAGTTGTTGCTTCCACAACGTCCTCCTCTGCTCCAATTCACCGAATCGCTTAGCAGCCGGTTCAGCAGACGAGCGTCTGCTTCGCATTGCAGGCTGTCAAGCCCGTCCGCCCGTCTTGACCTTCTACCCGGTGGCCGCTGGCCCTGGCTCGCTGCGAATTGCCACACGCTCGGCGCCCATGCGTGCCTTCCGAAGCAACAGGGCGCAAGAGCTTCGCATGCCCAAGTACAACTCAAAGCGGTTCCTTATTCCCCTTCACGAAGGTTCATTGATTGGGATACACCAGCGTGGATCGCCTCGGCGCACCCGCATCGAACCTGGCTCTGCTCCAATCTCAAAGGCCTTTTACGATGCAACTTGGCAATGGAGTTGCCTTGCCCGCACTGGCGGCAGCTCTGCTGCTTGCGGCGGCATGCCAGACGCAGGGTGGGGCACGTTCGCCCGACCTGCCGACGCTTTCGGGCGATAAATACGGCTACGATATCGAACAGTACCGGGGACGCACGGTCAGAGTATGTGGACGCCTGGCGCAGCGGGAGTCGGGTTGGGGCGTGGAATATATCCCACGGCAGGGCGACTTCTTCTTCTTCCACGGCTATCCGGCGGTTCTCGTCGCCGGCTGCGCGGGGGCTGCGCCGCGGCTCGACCCGGACGGCTGCCTGACGGGCCGGATCGCGGCTGCGGACGGTTCGCTCTCGCCGCCGCCGCGGAATGAGTGGGACGACATGCCGGTCAACCGCGACTGGTTCCTCCATGCGCAATGCTCGGCCGAACGGTGAGTGCGTCCAGAGGAGGCGATTTCGTGCACATTAGGAAAGAAGTTCCATGGTCAATGCTGGCCGCAACCGCGCTGCTTGCGGCGGCATGCCAGACGCAGGGTGGGGCACGTTCGCCCGACCCGCCGACGCTTTCTGGCAATCAGTACGGCTACAGCATCGATCGGCATAAGGGTCGGACGGTCAGAGTGTGCGGACGCCTGACGGAGCGCGAGTCCCGCTGGGCCGTGGAATATGTCCCGCGGCAGGGCGACTACTTCTTCCACGGCTATCCGGCGGTGCTCATCGCCGGCTGCGCGGGGAGCGCGCCGCGGCTCGACCGGGACGGCTGCCTGACAGGCAGGATCGCAGCCGTGGACGGATCGCTGGCTCCGCCGCCGCGGCGATTGCATGACGACATGCCGATCGACCGCGACTGGTTCCTCCATGCGCAATGCTCGGCGCCACGCTGAGCCCCGACCATTGCAACATCAAAGCTACCAACCAACGGGTTTACCCGTTGCAATGTTGGGAATGAGAACATAGGTAGAACGATCTCGAACGGAGCTGAGCCATGGATCGGGCCGGATCGGACGATTTTGACTGCCTTGATCTGGGCGGCAACGACGGGCGCGACCCGCTCGACTTCACGCCGGTGCCGGTGCGTGCCCGTGCGGACGGGTGGACGCCGGAGCGGCAGCGGCGCTTCGTCGATCTGCTTGCCGCCGGCTGCGGACCTTCGGAGGCGGCGCAGGCGGTCGGCAAGAGCAAGCAGAGCGCGTTCACGTTGCGCGGACGGGCTGGTGCGGAGAGTTTCGCCGCCGCCTGGGACGCGGCCGTCGATTTTGCGCAGGGGCGGCGTAGCGCCGGGCGGCCGGCGGGCGATCACAAGCGTGCCGTCGAAGGCGTCCTGGTGCCGCGCTTCTATCGCGGCAGGCTCGTGTCCGTCGAACGACGGTTCCACCATGGCAGCCTTCTCCGGCCGATGGCGCAGCTCCAGCGCTGGGAGCCCAAGGTCGGCGACTCGGCTCACGGCGCGCCGAGCTTCGAGGAACTGCTCGACGCGATCGCGCCGCCTGCACCGCTTCCGCGCCGCCGCCGCCCGCGTGCGGCCCGCGCTGCATTCGACCGGCGGTTCGGCCGCGACGAGGGCGTCAGCGGCGGGGGCCGTTGCAAGGATGCCGGAAGTTGACCGCTTTCGCGGTGACGCGGCTTGAACTGGGTCAACTTCCGTCCCTTCACCAGGTCTTCCGCCGTTCGTCGAGCCGCCGTTGCGGAGGGTTCAGGGCTTCTCCTATAGGGCGGATGCGTCACGGCGCGGCTTTTCGCACGCGCCGCCGTCTTCGCATGGAGAGATGAGTTGAAAGCAGTTCTTATGACCGGCGCCGCAGCCCTCGCGCTCGCCGCCTGCACCACCACCCGTGACGAATTCCCTTCCGGTGGTGCCGGCGCACCGTCCGCAGCGGCCGGCGAGGCCGCCGCGCCGCAGCCCGCCGCCGCGCCCGCGGTCCCGAACAACATCCTCCTCGCCGACTGGTCCGGCCCTTATGCCGGCGTCCCGCCATTCGACCGGGTCACGCCCGAAATGTTCCCCGAAGCGATTCAGTTCGCGATCGACGAGCTGAAGCGCGAAGTGCGCAATGTCACGATCGTGCGCTCGGCGCCGACCTTCGAGAACACGATCGTCCCGCTCGAGCGCTCCGGCCAGCGGCTCGACCGGGTCCTCTCCGTCTTCGGCGTCATGACCAGCAACATGGCGACGCCCGCCTATCAGGCGCTGGACCGCGAATGGTCGCCGCGCCTCGCCGCCGCGTCGGACGAAATCATCCTCAATCCCGAGCTCTTCCAGCGCATCAAGACGATCTACGAAGCGCGCGAGAGCTCCGGCCTGAACGCCCAGCAGCAGCGCGTCGTGACCCGCCTCTACAACCAGTTCGTCCGGTCGGGCGCCAACCTCAATCCTGAGCAGAAGCAGCAGCTCACGGCGCTGAACCAGCAGCTCGCCGGCCTCTTCTCGCAGTTCAGCGAAAAGGTGCTGGCGGACGAATCGACCCACATCGTCGCCACCGCCGCCGAGCTTCGCGGCGTGCCGGAAGACGTGCGCAACGCCGCCGCCGCGGCCGGGCGCGAGCGCAACCTGCCGGCGGGCCAGTTCGCGATCGTCAACACCCGCTCGGCGGTGGATCCGATCCTGACCTTCGCCGACAACCGGGAGCTTCGCCAGCGCGTCTGGCAGGCCTTCGTCAATCGCGGCGACAATGGCGGCGCGAACGACACCAACCAGCTCATCGCCCAGATCGTGAAGGCACGCGCCGACCGCGCCAGGCTGCTCGGCTTCGAGACGCACGCGCACTGGCGCATGCAGGACACGATGGCCGGCACGCCGCAGCGCGCGCAGGAGCTGATGATGCGCGTCTGGCCCGCCGCCGTCGCCCGCGTCCGCGAGGAAGTGGCCGAGCAGCAGGCCGTCGCCCGCCGCCTCGGGCACAACATCACGATCGAGCCCTGGGACTATCGCTATTATATGGAGAAGGTCCGCGGGCAGCGGTTCAATCTCTCCCAGGACGAGATCAAGCCCTACTTCCAGCTCCAGAACATGATCCAGGGCATGTTCCACATGGCGGGGCAGCTCTACGGGCTCCAGTTCCGCGAGATCACGGGGCAGGTCCCGACCTGGCACCCGGACATCCAGGTCTGGCACGTCACCAACCGGGCGGGTGAGGATGTCGGCGTCTTCTACGGCGACATGTTCGCGCGCACCGGCAAGCGCTCGGGCGCCTGGGCGACCACCTATCGCAGCCGCTCGGGCCTGCTCGGCGACCGCATCGTGCTCGGCTCCAACAACAACAATTTCACCAAGCCGGGGCCGGGCGAGCCGGTGCTGATCAGCCTCGACGACGCCGAGACCCTGTTCCACGAATTTGGCCACGCCATCCATTATTTCCTCGCCGACGTTCATTATCCGACGCTCGCCGGCACGCCGCGCGACTTCGTCGAATATCCGAGCCAGGTGCATGAGAATTGGGTGCTGACGCCCGAGACCTTGAACCGTTTCGCGCGCCATTACCGGACCAACCAGCCGATGCCGCAGGCGCTTGTCCAGCGCATCCAGCAGGCGCAGACCTTCAACCAGGGCTTCGCCACGGTCGAATATCTGTCGTCCGCCCTGGTCGACATGGAGCTGCACCTGCGCCCCGACGGCGTGGTCGATCCGGATGCGTTCGAGCGTGAGACGCTGCAGCGCCTCGGCATGCCGCGCGAGATCGCGATGCGGCACCGCCTGCCGCAGTTCAACCACCTCTTCTCGTCCGACGCTTACTCCGCCGGCTATTATTCCTACCTCTGGTCGGAGACGATGGACGCCGACACCTGGGCGGCGTTCGAGGAGAGCGGCAACGTCTGGGATCCCGCGACCGCGGAGCGCTTCGCGCGCTTCCTCCTCTCGACCGGCAACGAGACCGATCGCGCCGAAGCCTACCGCCAGTTCCGCGGCCGCGACCCGGACGTGAACGCGCTTCTGAGGAAGCGCGGCTTCCCGACCGGCGGGGGGCAGTAAGCGGCCGATGCGCCTGCTCCTCGCCCTTGCGGCTACGCTCCTGCTGCTGCCCTTCGCGGCCGCAGGCGCGCAGCCCGCGGGGGCGGGGGAGCGCTACGTGCCCCAGGGCATCTGGCGCGATCCCGAGGATGCCGAGCGGCGGGAGCGGGAAATCGGACGGTTATTCCGCGCTATCGGCGAGCCGGTGCTCGAAGCCGACCCGCGTCCATATGCGCGCCGCTTCCGGCTGCTCGTCATCCCGGATGGGCCGGCCAGCGTCACGATGCTCGGGATCGATGAGCGCCGGGCCGGGAGCGCGAAGGTTCGTGTGACATGGCTCGATCGCGCCCGCGACTATTCACTTCGGGCGCCCGCCGAGCGCCGAAGCTACGATATCGACCGCCATTCGGTGCTGGAGCTGGAGCGCGCGCTCGCAATTTCCGGGCTCGTCCGTCTGGCGCCGGAGGGCGAGCCCATGCCGGCCGACTATATCGACAGCAACGGCGATGGCGTGATCCACCTGTGCATGCATCCGACCACTTACGTGTTCGAACTCGTCGAGCGGGGTCGCCGCAGCTACGTGCTGCGGGATTCCTGTGACATGACGGGCCCGCTGTGGCGATTGCTGAACACGCTCGACCCGCTGGTGGAGCGCTGAGCGTCTGCCTCAGCCCGGCGGCGTCACCGTGTCGATGAGGACGTCGAGCTGGGCCTGGCAGGCGTTCTGGATGAAGGCCTGGGCCTGGGCGTCGAGGCCACTGGGCTGGGCCGGGAGGACGCGGAACTTGATGCGGGTCGGGACCGCCACGCCTTCAACGCTGAGGCGGTACTCGGCGTCGTTCTCGACGGCGAGATCGGCGGGCCAGGCGAGCGTGGTCTGGCCGGCCGTCCACGTGAATCGGCGCGGGGCGGCCGCGCTTACGCTGCGCGCGATCGACAGGTTCACCGTCTGCGTCGCATTCGGACGCCAGAGGATGACGCTGCGCGGATCGGCGACGCAGGCCGTCGCGCTCTGCGACACGTCGACATGCCAGATGGAGGGCGGGCGCACCGTTTCCGGGTTGCCGCGCGAGGCCCCGACGCGGCCGATCCGGCCGTTGTTGTTGACGGTAAGCGCGCCGCGCGTTCCGACCTGCGCGGCCGCGCCCGCGGCGAAGTTGCCGGGTCCGCGAACGGTGCGCGTGCCGCGCCCGTCGAGGAGGACGAGCGTGTCGCCCTGGCGCAGCGTCAGCCGGGCATTGGGGGGGAGCGAACGCCCCGGCGGATAGGCCTTGGCCGAGGGCCCGGACGAGCGGACGACGAGGATGTTCGCCGCAGCGGCGCTTGCGCTGACGAGCGCGATGGCGGCGACGGCGACATGGCAGGCGCGAAGCCTATTTGGACGAAAGAACAAAGCTACCTCCCGGACCCACCTCGCGGATGCGATACACGAAATATTGGAGGGCTTCATCCTCCTTGTGCGCCGCCGCGATCTCCTCGATCCCTTCCAGCGCATCCTCCTCGCCCGCTTCGAAGCGCCGCCACAGCTCGGACAGGCTGGCGCGATAGTCGGCGGGAAGATGCGGCGCCGGCTCCCAGACTTCCACCGCCGTCGCCCGCCCGCTCAGCACGATCCGACCCATCGGGCGGAAGATGTCGAGCCCCGTGCCGGCCATCGCTTCGGCGCTCACGAGAACGGTCGTCTTGAGCGCCTTGTTCGCGGATTCGAGCCGCGCCGCCGTGTTCATCCCGTCGCCGAGGGCGGTATATTGGATCCGCCCCTCGCCGCCGAAATTGCCGACCACCGCCGGCCCGCGATGCAGCCCGACGCGGGTGCAGCCGATCGCCGGAATGCCGGGACCGGGATTCGTCCGGAACGCTTCGCCCGCCTCGAACATCGCCACGGCCGCTTTCGCCGCGCGCTCGGCATCGTCGGGCCGGGCAATCGGGGCGCCCCAGAAGGCGACGACGGCATCGCCGACGAACTTGTCGATCGTCCCGCCGTGGCGGAGCACGGTCTCGCTCATCACGTCGAGATAGCGGTTGAGGAGGCTGGAAAGCTGCTCGGGCGTGATCGCATGGCTGAGCTTGGTAAAGCCTTCGAGATCGGTGAACAAAGCGTAGATCTCGCGCTTCTCGCCGCGAAGCGCGAGGAGCTCCGGCTCGCGCAGAATCTGCGTCGCGATGTCGCGCGGGAGATACTTGCCGAGCGCCGACTGGGCGAAGCGGCGCTGCTCCGAGCCGACGGCGCGCGCCGCCGTGCCGACGCCGACAAAGGCGAGGAGCCACCCGACGCCCCAGCCGAACGCGGGAAGGTCGATCGTGTCGGCGTCGATCGACTGCAGCCAGAAAGGAAGAGCGGCGATGATCGCCACTTGGACGGCCAGGATCAGCGCCAGCTTCCAGCCGCGAAGCTCGGCGAGGCTGGAGAAGGCGCCTGCAGCGACGGCGAGAATGGCGCCCGCCCAAAGCGTCCAAGGCGGCATCTGCGACGGCATGCGCCCGTCGAGCTGCTGGGCGAGCATGTGGGCGTGGACTTCCACACCTTTGGTCCACGCGGCGGTGAAGCGGGTCATCGGCGTTTCGTAATCGTCCGTGTCGCGGATGTTGCCGCCGATCAGCACGTGCCGCCCGCGGATCATCTCGGCGACCCCTTCCGGGAACTCGGCGAGGATGTGGATCGGGATGGTGGTGAACACGGTGTCGTCGCGGTTGCGCGGCAGGCGGAAATCGATGCTTCTCGTGTAGCGCGCGAACTGCGGATGCGCCGGACCGGCCATGACGTTGGCGAGGATCGGCGGCAGGCCGGCGCGGGTGGCTGGCCAGCGGCGCACGACGTTGTCGTTCTGATCGGTCTCCATCCGGATGCTGGCGGGCCGCACGCTGCTGCCGCGCAGCTGCGCCAGGATGGAACGGAGATAGGCCTCCTGCTCGTAGACCATCTGCGCCGCATTCACTTCGAACGAAGCATAACCGAGGTAGGTTGGCGTCCTCATTGCGCGGAGGGTTTGGACGAGGTCCTGATCCTCGCGCTGCGGCTGGTCGATCAGGATGTCGATGCCGACGGAGCGTGGGGACATCGCGTCGATTGCAGCGAGCGCGCGGGCCAGCATCCCGCGGTCGAGCGGCGAGCGCTTCTCGAGCATCCGCAGCGTGTCGTCGTCATAGGTGACGAGGACGATGCGCGGGTCCTGCTCGGCGGCGATGTCGGCCGTGCGGAAGAAGCGCAGGTCGTAGAGCGCGCGCTCGGCGTCCCCGGCGAGCGGCAGGGTCCAGCTCGCCCGCGCAACGTAAAGGCCGCCGAACAGGAAAACGAAGGTGAGGAGGAGGCGCGCGAACCCGATCTGCTTCAGCGCGCGGCGCACCCTCGTCCGCAACGGTTCGCGCGCGCCTTCGGCCATCATTCCCCCGACATCGTTGCGGGGGCGATGCTAATTGCAAACGGCGGTGCTGTGAACCGGGCTTCGACCGGCTCAGCCCTGGCGGGGTGGGGTCCGCTTGATCTCCCCGAACGGTGAAGGCAGAGTGACGCGCGCGGCGTGCGGTGATCCGGGCTTCGACAAGCTCAGCCCTAGCGGTGAAATCTGGGCACTTTCGTCGTCAAGGCCGCTAGCCCTGAGCCGGTCGAAGGGCGGATTGCAGCGCGCGGCGGTGCGGCAATTCGAGATCGACAGGCTCAGCCCTGCCGGGGCTAGGCAGCGCCGGCTTTCTGCGCCTGCGTCCAGGCGAGATCGGCGAGGGGCTCCAGCCGCTTCGCCATTTCCGCAGCGTGCGCGGAGGCGGCGGTGCCGCGAGCGAGGCGCCCCTTGATGCCGTGGACGATCCCGGCGAGGCGGAACAGGTTGAAGGCCATGTAGAAGTCGATGTGCGGGATGCCGTCCCGGCCGGTGCGGCGGCAGTAGGCGGCGACGTAATCGTCCTCCCCAGGCAGGTTGAGCGCGGCGAGATCGGCGCCGCCGAGCGCATCGGGCATCCGGTACATCATCAGGTGGTAGCTGAAGTCGGCGAGCGGGTGGCCGAGCGTCGACAGCTCCCAGTCGAGGACGGCAAGGACGCGCGGCTCGGCCGGGTGGAAGATCATGTTGTCGCAGCGAAAGTCGCCGTGGATGACTCGCGCCTGCGGCTCGTCGGGCGGAATGTTCTGCGGCAGCCATTCGACGAGGCGGTCCATCGAAGCGACCCGGCCGGCTTCGGCGTCGTTCCGATATTGCTGCGACCAGCGGGCGATCTGGCGGGCGAAGTAATTGCCGGGTTTGCCATAGTCGCCGAGCCCGGCCGCATCGGGATCGATCAGGTGGAGGCGCGCGATCGTCTCGTTCATCGCATCGAAATAGAGGGGGCGATCCTCGCGCGGCACTTCGGCGAAGGTCGGATCCCAGAAGATGCGGCCTTCCACCATCTCCATGACGTAGAATGGCGTGCCGATCACCGCTTCGTCGAGGCAGAGGCCGTAGGCGCGCGCCACGGGGAAGCCTTGGCTGCCGAGCGCGCTGATCACCCGGTACTCGCGGTCGACGGCGTGAGCGCCCGGGAGGAGCTTTCCCGGCGGCTTGCGGCGCAGGACGTAGGCGCGCGCCGGTGTGACGAGCTTGTAGGTCGGGTTGGACTGGCCGCCCTTGAACTGCTCCACCGAGAGGGGACCTGCGAAACCTTCCACGTTCGCCTGCATCCAGGCGGCGAGCGACGCGACGTCGAAGCGGTGCGCCTCGCGGACTTCGGCGGTGCCCCTGTTCTGCGCGCTTCTGTCCATGCTCTTTCCGACTTGCTCCTTGCGGGACGGTGAGGCTCGGCCTAGCCGGTCGCCGGAGGATTTTCCATGCGCCTGATCCTGCTCGTCCTGATGCTCATCGTGTCGCTGCCCGCTGCGGCGCAAAGGGAGGAGGCGATCCTGCTCCGGCCGGCGCGCGTGTTCGACGGCGTGAACCCGCGGCCGCACGAAGGGTGGACGGTGCTGGTGCGTGGCGGGCGGATCGAGGCGGCGGGTCCGAACGTCGCCGCGCCGGCGGGCGCGCGGGTGATCGAGCTTCCCGGAACGACCTTGATGCCGGGAATGATCGAGGGCCATTCGCACCTCTTCCTCCACCCCTACAACGAGACGAGTTGGGACGATCAGGTCCTGCGCCAGCCGCTGTCGCTGCGCACGGCGCGGGCGGTGAACCACGCGCGGGCGACGCTGGCCGCCGGGTTCACGACGGT
This sequence comes from Allosphingosinicella sp., assembly GCA_036399655.1. Taxonomy (GTDB): domain Bacteria; phylum Pseudomonadota; class Alphaproteobacteria; order Sphingomonadales; family Sphingomonadaceae; genus Allosphingosinicella. Next base: position 94,518 of record DASWMS010000058.1, read on the forward strand.
TCGGGACCTCGGCACGGAGGGTGCCGGCTATGCCGACGTGGGCCTGCGCCAGGCGATCGACGAGGGTATCGTGCCGGGCCCGCGCATGCTGATCGCGACGCGCGCGCTGGTCGCGACGGGGAGCTACGGCCCGAAGTCCACCGATCCTGAAGCGGCGGTGCTCGGCGCCGAGGAAGCGGACGGGCCGGGGCTGGTGACGGCGGTTCGGCGGCAGATCGGCGGCGGGGCCGACGTGGTCAAATTCTACGGCGACTATCGCTGGCGTCCGGGCGAGCCGAGCCGGCCGACCTTCGAGCTCGCGGAGCTGCGCGCGGCGATCGAGGCGGCTCATTCCGCCGGCCGAGAAGTCGCCGTTCATGCTTCCACCCCGGAGGGCATGCGGCGCGCGGTTGGAGCGGGCGCCGACACGATCGAGCACGGCAATGCGGGGACGCCGGAGATCTTCCGGCTGATGCGGGCGCGCGGGGTCGCGCTCTGCCCGACGCTTGCGGCCACTGATGCGATCTCCCGCTATCGCGGCTGGAACGGCGCGGCGCCGGAGCCCGAGGCGGTGCTGGAGAAAAGGCGCAGCTTCGCGGCGGCGCGGGCTGCAGGCGTCGCGATCTGCATGGGCGGCGACGTCGGCGTCTACGCGCATGGCGAGAATGCGCGCGAGATGGAGCTGATGGCGGCCTACGGCATGCCGGTGCCCGACGTGCTGCTCGCCGCAACGTCCGGCAATGCGCGGATCTTCGGGCTCGAGGATCGCGGCGCCGTCCGCGCGGGGCTGCTTGCGGACCTGATCGCAGTGGAGGGCGATCCGACGCGTGACCTTTCGGCGGTTCGGCGGGTGCGGTTCGTGATGAAAGGCGGGCGGGTCGTCAGCGGCGAATGAGACGCCGTAGCTGGCGCGTGAGATCGCCGGCTTTGTACCTGAGGCCCTTTTGCAGGAACAGGATCGAATAATGCACCGGCGCCGTGGCCAGGCGCTGGTCGCTGAGCTCGACGTCAGCGCCGCCCCGGATCATCGTCTCGATCGCGGTTCGCGCGAGCCAGACGTTGCGCTTGTCGCGTCGCAGCTCCGCCGAGAGGGCGCCGAGGGGAAGGCCGAACAGTTCTTCGCACACGAGGAGTGCCTGCGCCGCCGCGCGACCCGGAGCGAGAGACTGCGCGCGCCGGTAGAGGGCTTCCAGATCCGGCTCCCGGCACAGTAAGGCGGTGAGGTCGGCGGGCCATTTGAGGCGGGACCAGGCGGTGAGGGCGCCGTGCACGCACAGGTAGGCGAACAGCTCCTCGCGCGCGAGGGTGGGGAGGGTGATCGCCGGCGCGACCTCGACCTGCTGCGCGGGAGAGTGGACGGAAAGGGTGGGAAGCAAAGCAGGGTTCGCGGCAAGACGCTGGTGGAGTTCCACCGTAATTCCGCGGCGCCGGTGATACCAGACGCTGTCCTTGTTGCGGCGGGCATAGGCTTCGATCGCGGGGGCGGGGAGATCGCCCGGATGGGTGCAGCGGTAGCCGGCCTCGAAGAGGAGGGCGCAGGCCTGCGCGTAGCGGTCGGGGAAGACGAGAAGGTCGATGTCGACGGAGGTCTTCAAGGCAAGGCTGCGCCAGGCCAGGATGTCGAGGGTGACGCCCTTGACGAACAGGTGAGGAATCCCGGCCGCGTCGAGGCGCGAGTGAAGGCGGCCGGCCTCGGCGGCATGGGCGAGGTTGCGGCGCGCGATGCCGCCCGCGACGGTGGCAAAAGGGCTCGCGGCGCCCGCGTCGGCAAGCGCCTTGTGGACGAGGCCCTCCACCCGGTGCCGCTTCGCCACGCGCTGCACAAGCGGCCAGTCGAGCCCCGCCGCGGCGGCGCCGGCACGCACGGCGTCGGCGCCGCCTCCGCGCGACACATGCCGACAACAGTCGACCACGAAAGACCATTCCCGCGACATGCGTGCGACATTGCCCCGCCGCGCCGCGATCCGCTAGACCGCGCGGCGACATGTCTGCCCAGTCTCCGATCCGGCGCCGCCGTCCCCGGCGCGACCTCGCTCTTCTCGCGGAAGCGCTCGCCGCCGTCGCAGCCGCGTCCGCCGCGATCAGGGCGATGCCGTTCAGGACCGTCGGCCGGCTGGCGTCCCGCACGCCGGCGGCCGCTCGGCCCGCCGCGCCGGGCGAGATCGCAACCCTGAAGCGCGCAGTGCTGGCCTGGGCGCGGCGCGCACCCTGGCGGGTGGTCTGTTTCCAGCAGGCGCTCGCGCTCCAGATCCTGCTGAGGCGCCGGGGGATCGCCTCGCGGCTCCACTACGGAATTGTCCAGGAGGACGCGTTGAAAGCCCATGTCTGGCTCTCGGTGGACGGCGAGACCGTGATCGGCGCGGAGGAAGCGCCGCGCTTCGCGGAGATCGCCTGCTTCCCGCCCCGCGGCGAGGCGACGTGACGCTTCACGCTTACGCCCTCTACGGCTTCACCTTGCGTTCCGAGATGACGCTGCCGGCGGCAGAGGCCGCAACGGGCGAAGCGGCGGGGGACATAGTCGACGCCCGCTTCGGGCGCATCCCGCCGCGCGCCGGCGAGAGGGTCTGGGCGCAGGAGGAGGGGCGGGCGCTCGTCTTCGAAGTGCCGGGCCTCGCCCGCTTCCGGATCGCTCACGGCCGCGAGATCGTCATCGACCCGGAAGACGGCGCGAGCGAGCGCAACCTTCGAGTCTACCTCCTCGGGTCGGCAATGGGCGCGCTCCTCCACCAGCGCGGCGTCCTGCCGCTCCACGCCAACGCGGTCGAGATCGACGGGGCGGCGGTCGCCTTTTCGGGGCGGTCGGGCGCGGGCAAATCGACGCTCGCCGCCTGGTTCGCGGACCGCGGCCACCGCATCCTGTGCGACGACGTCTGCGCGATCGCCCCGGGCGCGAACGGAAGCCCGCCGCTCGTCCTCCCCGGCGTTCCGCGCCTGCGGCTGTGGGAGGACGCGATCGCCGCCTCGGGACGGAGCACGAACGACTATGAGCGCTCGTTCGACGGGCAGGACAAATACGACGTTCCCGCCGGAGATGCCGCCGCGGCGCGGCCGCTGCCGCTCGCCGCCTGCTACATGATCGCGCGGCCGGAGGAGGGGGAGGGGGGCCAGGCGGCGGCGCAGGCGCCCGGCATCGCCCGGCTGGCGGGCGTGGCGGCGGTGGAGGCGCTGGTCGCCAACACCTATCGCGGCCGGTTCGCGACCGCGATGGGCATGACCGCGCGCCACCTCTCCTTGTGCCTCGCAGTGGCCGGGCGCACCCCGGTCCACGCGGCGGGGCGGCGCTGGGGACGGGCGGAATTCGACGCCGAGGCGGCCCGCCTCGCCGACCATGCCGCGCAAATCGTTCAAGAAAAGCCTTTCGCCAAGCTTCTCGGCTAGACTTGACCAGGCCAATGGAGCGGCCCCGCTCTTCTCCCAAAAAAAAGAATATCGCAGGGGCTTTTCTTTCGAATCCTAACCTGTATGAATGCTCGCCGAACTCGCAACAGGGGGGAGCGAGATGGCTGAGCCATTCCTGTCCGAAATACGTCTCATGTCGTTCAACTTCGCGCCGAAGGGCTGGGCGATGTGCAACGGCCAGCTCATGCAGATCAACCAGAACCAGGCTTTGTTCTCGCTGCTCGGCACGACCTTCGGCGGCGACGGCCGTACCACCTTCGGCTTGCCCGACTTCCGGGGCCGCACCCCGATCCACGTCGGCAGCGGCCATACGCTGGGCGAGAAGGGCGGCGAACAGGCGGTGACGCTGACGATCGCACAATTGCCGACGCACACGCACTGGGCGAACGGGTCGTCGACCCCGGCGGAGACGAACGTCCCGACGAACACGGCGTATCTCGGCGCGGTCAATAACGGCTATACGGCGCCGGGCAACGTCGTCGCGCTGAACCCCGGGATGATCACCAACACCGGCGGCAGCCAGGCGCATCTCAACATGCAGCCGTTCCTGACCCTTACCTTCTGCATCGCCCTTCAGGGCATTTTCCCGTCTCCGAATTGAGGGGCTGAGCTCATGGCACAACCTTATGTGGGTGAAATCAGGATGTTCGGGGGCAATTTCGCGCCCGCGGGCTGGATGTTCTGCGAAGGACAGCTCCTCCCGATTTCCGAGAACGAGACACTCTTCCAGCTGATCGGCACGACATACGGCGGCGACGGCGAGTCGACCTTCGCGCTGCCCGACCTGCGCGGCCGCATTCCGATCCACCAGGGCAACGGCTTCATCCTTGCGGAGACGGGCGGCGCGGAGGAGATCACCCTCACGATCAACCAGATCCCGGTTCACACGCACGCGATGCTGGCATCCAACGACATTCCCGCCGGCCTGTCCCCGGCCAACAATGTCACCGGGCAGGCGGCTGCGAAATTCTACCGCGCCGGTGGGCCGACTTTGTTCCTGAACCCGAATGCAGTGACGCCGACCGGCGGCAGTCAGCCGCACACCAATTTCCAGGCTTATCTCTGCGTCGACTTCATCATCTCTCTGTTCGGGATCTTCCCGAGTCCAACTTAAGGGAGCCTTCGTCATGGCCGATCCTTTCGTCGCGGAAATCCGCATCGTTCCGTTCAACTTCGCGCCCAAGGGATGGGCGTGGTGCGACGGTCAGCTCTTGCCGATCTCGCAGAATACTGCGCTTTTCTCGCTGCTCGGCACCACCTACGGCGGCAATGGGAAATCGAACTTCGCGCTTCCCGATCTTCAGGGACGGGCCCCCATGCATCCGGGGCAGGGGCCGGGCCTCAGCCTGCACGATCTCGGCGAGACCGGCGGCAGCGACACAGTGACTCTTCTCGAGAGCGAGATGCCGTTTCACACCCACCAGATGGGCGCGCAGACGGTTCCGCTCGGCAGCGTCGCAACCCCGGCCGGCAACAGCTTCACGCGGCCTGCCAGCGGCAATTTGTTCAACGTCTTGTCGCCGCAGGTCGTGCCGATGGCGCCGCAGACCCTGACGCCTGTGGGCGGTGATCAGCCGCACAACAACATGCAGCCCTATCTCACCTGCTATTTCAACATCGCGCTGCAGGGCGTCTTCCCGCCGCGCGGCTAGATTTACGTCTCTGGGGGGAGGAAACGGGGCTCTTGCGGGCCCCGTTTCTTTTTGAGACCGGCCGCCTCTTTCGGGCGCGATAACAACTGCTTCTGTAACGATTCCGTCTGGTCACGAACTCTTGGCCGTGCCATGCTCGCCCCCTGGGAGTGAACTGCCGCGCATCGGCGCGCGCGCGCTCCATGACAAACATCCCAATTGGGGGGGATCACATGCCTGCGAACCTGACCGTCTTCCGCTCGACCAGCTTCCATCAGGACAGCGACGAGATCGGCGCCTTCGACGGCGGCGACGTTCTCTACACGCGCGTGACGATCACCAACATCGGCACAACGAACGCACTGAACGTTACGTTCCAGGACAATTTCACCGGCTCCACGCTGGTCAACGGCACGCTCAACATCTCCCCCATCGCGATGAACGACGCCTTCACGGCGGTCGGCAACACGGTGCTCCGCGTCGGCGGCGCCGGCAACATCGGCGCCGGCCCCTCGCTCGAAGTCAGCGGCAACCTCCTTTCCAACGATTTCGGTTCGACGCTGACCGGCGCCGGAATCGTCGTCGGCGATCAGGTGACCGGCTTCCAGATCGATCCCGTCACCAGCGGCGTCAGCGCCCAGGGAGGCACCTACAACATCTTCTCCGACGGCTCGTTCAACTACGTCAACGAGGCGGGCGACACCGGCACCGACACCTTCACCTACACGATTCGCGACGCCGGCCTGGACGGGACCATCGGCAATGCCGACGATCTCACCAGCACGGCCACGGTCACGATCACGCTCAGCGGCGAAGTCTGGTACGTGGACAGCGGCGCCGCCGCGGGCGGCACCGGCACCTCGGCCAACCCCTTCAACACGATCACCGCGCTCGAAACCGCCAACAAGGATGGCGCCGGCGACACGATCTACGTCAAGGGCAACGCCTCGGGTAACCTGACGCTCGCCACCGGCGAGAACCTCGTCGGCACCGGCGCGGCGCTGGTGGTGAGCGGCTTCACGATCGAGGACGCCCAAGGTCCCGCCAATTCGTCGATCACCAGCGCGAGCGGCACCACGCTGACTCTGGGCTCCAACAACACGATCACCGGCATCGACGTCGCGAGCACCAGCGCCGCGCCGACCGGTATCGCCATCAACGGCGGCAGCTTCGGCACGCTGACGGTCAGCGACGTCGCCATCAATTCGACGACTCAGGGCCTGATCCTCAACACCGGCACCGTGGCCGGCACGGGCTTCAACAGCGTCACGTCCACGGGCGGGTCCAACAACGTGAACCTGACCGCCGTCGGCGGCACGCTGAACCTCGGCACCGGCACGATGTCCGGCGCGACCAGCACCTCCCTCTCGATCGGCGGCGGCAGCGCGGCGATCACCTATAACGGCAGCATCGCGCAGACGACGACCAGCTCGCTGCTGACGGTGGCCGGCGGTCACGCCGGCTCCCTCGCGCTCGGCGGCACGCTGAGCTCCACCAACGGCTCCGGCCTCCTGTTCGACAATGCCGACGGCAGCTACACGATCAACGGCACGACGACCCTGAACGGCGGCACCAACGCCATCCGCATCGTCAACGGTTCGGACGGCGATTTCACGCTCGCCGGCACGATGAACATCGGCCAGACGACCAGCGTCAACGGCGCATCGGTGGTGATTTCCGACAGCACGGCCGACGTCAATTTCGACGCGGACGTCAGGCAGACGACCAACTTCGCGATCCTGGACGTCACCAACCATTCGGTCGGCACGCTGGTCTTCCAGACCACCGCCACCCTCAACGCCACGAACGGCACCGGCCTGCAATTCTCGAACGCCGACGGCATCTACACCATGTCGAGCGCCAACACGCTGAACGGCGGCGATGCGGGCATCGACATCGACACGGGTTCGGGCGGCAACTTCGCCTTCATTTCGAACACGCAGATCACCAACCCGACCGGCGATGCGCTGGTCATCGACAACAGCGCGGCGACCGTTTCGTTCGGCGGCTCGATCACCGACAACAGCGGCCGCGTGGTCAACATCAACGAGCACGACACGTCGAACAACATCACGTTCACGACGACGAGCTCCATCACCGCGACGGCCGGTTCCTCCGGCATCCTTGTCCAGAACAGCAACGTCGGCGGCACCATCGCCTTCAACGGCCAGGTCCAGCTCACGACGACGACGCAGAACGGCGTCACGCTCACAGGCAACACGGGCAAGACGATCACCTTCAACGCCGACGACCTCGGCCTCGACATCACGACGACGACCGGCAAGGGCTTCAGCGCCGTCGGCGGCGGCACGGTCAACATCCAGGGCACCGGCAACACGATTTCGTCCGGCAACGGCACCGCGCTTGAAATCACCGATACGAACATCGGCACGGGCGACGTCCGCTTCGTCAGCATCAACTCCAGCGGCGGCAATGCGAACGGAATCATCCTGAGCAACACCGGAACGGCGGGCGGCCTGATCGTCTCCGGCACCGGGGCGGCGGGAAGCGGCGGCACGATCTCCAACAAGTCCGGCATCGACGCGAACTTCGCGACTGAAGGTACCGGCATCTACCTGAACAACACCGTCGATGTCGTCCTGAACTCGATGAACCTCAATAACTTCTCGAACTACGGCATCCGCGGCAAGGCCGTGAACAACTTCTCGATGACCGGAATGGTCATCAACGGCACCAACGGCACCAATGCCGGCACCGACGGCGAAGGCAGCGTCTATTTCGGTGGGCGCGACATCGGCGGCTCGACCATCTTCAACGGCGTGACGGGCGACCTCAACGTCACGACGTCCACGATCAGCGGCGGCTTCGGACGCAACTTCTCCGTCATCAACACGAGCGGCAACCTCGATCTGTCGATCACCGGCGCCAACACGTTCGGCCAGACCGCCGCCGCCGGCTTCGGCGACAACCTCTCGGTCGAGGCGCGCGGCACGGCGCAGATCGACGCGCTGGTGAACGGCGCCACCTTCCAGGGCTCGGCGGGCGACCAGATCGAGTTCATCAACCAGGAAGGCACGGGGACGATGAACGTCACCGTGACCAACAACACGCTGACCAACAGCCACCCGAACAACAATGTCGGCGGCGGCGGCGTGACCCTCGCGACAGCCTCCACGATGGTGTTCAACTTCGCCGGCAACACGATGAGCGGCGCCAACGGCAGCGCCGTCACGATCCAGATGGCGGCGCCGCTCGACGGCAATAATGGTGTGCGCGACTTGCAGGGCACGGTGAACGGCAACACGATCGGCACGAGCGGCGTCCTCAATTCGGGCTCGGCGACAGGCAACGGCATCTTCCTCAGCCTCGCCGACAATGCCACGGCGCCGAAGGGCACGGCGACGCTCGCGATCACCAACAACATCATCCAGCAATATGCGGGCAATGCCGGCATCTACGCCGACAATACGGCCGCCGGCGCCGGCGCCTACACCGTCAACCTGACGATCACCGGCAACACCATCCGCCAGCCCGTCGTCGACGCGTCGCCGCCCTTCGCCGGCATCGCGGTGACCGCCGGTGCGCCCGCGACCGCCAACGACATCGACGTGTTCCTGAAGATTTCCGGAAACGAGGTCAGCACCGGCGATCCGGGCAACGCCAACGACATCATCGTCGGCGTCAGCGGCGCGGCCTCGAGCATGACCCTGTCCGGTGCTACCGCGGCCGATATTGCCAATTTCGCGGCGATCCAGAACTTCATCAAAAATCAGAATCTCAATTCGGCCGCGACGGCGGTGACCGCCTATTCCGACATCGACAATGCCGGCACGGCCGGGACGGTCGAGGGCTACCTCGCCTCCAACGCCTCGCCGCCGCTTCCGGGGACGCCGGTGCAGCCGATGCTCGCCGAAGCGCCGCCCGCCTCTCCCGACGAGTCCGAAGCGCCGATCGACGGCGGTCTCGTCCACACGCCCGAAGTCGAGAACCAGAGCCCGGCTCCGGCGCCCGCACCGGCTCCGGCGCCCGCTCCGGCGCCTGCGCCCGCACCCGCGCAGCCGGTCGTCGTCGACGACGGCATTCTCAGCCAGGCCGAGCTCGACCTCGTCGTCGAGGCGGCGATCCAGCGCTGGGCCGCGGCCGGTGCCAGCGAGGACCAGATCGCCGCGATGCGCGCGGTCACCGTCTCCGTCTCCGAGCTCGGCGGGCTGACGCTCGGCGAGAGCGGCGCCGGGACGATCACGCTCGACACCGACGCGGCCGGCTGGCGCTGGTTCGTCGACGCGACTCCGGGCGACGACAGCGAATTTGCGGGCTCCGGCACGCAGCTCAAAGCCGTCGACGCCTACGGGCTCGCCGGCACGCGGATCGATCTCCTCACCGTCGTCACGCACGAGCTCGGCCACCAGATCGGCCTCGCCGACACCTATGCGCCGGGCGAGACGGACGAGCTCATGTACGGCACCGTCGCCGCCGGCGAGCGGCGCCTGCCGGGCGCGGACGACGCGGATGCGGCGAGCGGCTCGGCCGTCGCCGGCGCCTTCGCCATCTCGCCGATCAACCTCGGCACGCTGGAGCCTGGCCGGATCGTCGTCATCGAATGGCGGCACACGATCAACGCGCCGGGCGAGGATGCGCTCGCCGGCTATTGGTCCGGCCAGTCGACCGTCACCTATGAAGGCGGCACGGTCAGCCCGACCACGGTGACCACCGATTCGAACGGCGCGCTCGTCGGCAACCAGGCGGAAGCGGGCGTCATCGATTCGCTCTCGTTCGGCAACCTCATCTTCCTCGATGCGAACAAGAACGGCGTCTTCGACGGCGCGGACAGCGGCATCGTCGGCGTCACCCTCTCGCTCTTCGCCGACACCAACAATTCGGGCCATTACGACGCGGGCGATCTCGCGATCGTGTTCGACGACAACAATGCCAACGGCACCTACGAGGCGGGCGTCGACGACGTGCTTCCCGCGGGGACCGGAAGCTCGGCGGGCGTGGTCGCGGTGCAGCTCACCGCGACGACCGGTGCGGGCGGCGTCTACAGCTTCGCCGGCCTCGCGCCGGGCGACTATATCGCCGTCGTCAACGCGTCGAACTTCAACGCCGGCAACCCGCTCAACAGCCGCGTCGTCGGCGCCGGCGGCAAGGATCCGGACGACACCAACGCCGATGGCGATGCGGGCGTCGCGGCTCCGGCCGACCTCAACGTCGACAACGACAATAACGGCGAAGTCTCGGGCGGCGCCGTCGCGACGCGCGCGGTGCGGCTCGATTACGGGCAGGAGCCGGGCGGCGACGTCAACAATACGGTCGACGTGGCGTTCGAGCAGCCGAACCAGGAAGAGAACGTCACCGGCCTGCAGGGCGACACGGTGAACTTCACCGAGGGCGGCTCGGCGGTCCAGATCGATCAGGGCGGCAACGCCGCAATCGTCGTCGGCGACAGCCCGAACTACGACACCGGCTCGCTTCGCGTCCAGATCACCGGCGGCGCGGCGCGCAGTTCGTTCGAAGAGCAACTGGTGTTCCTCGCCAGCGCCGACATCACCACCGACATGGGCAAGGTGTTCTATCAGGGTACGGAGATCGGCACGTATTCGATCACCTTTAGCGACCAGTTCGACTTCGCCTTCAACGCCAGCGCTACGCCCGCCGCCGTGCAGGCGCTGATCCGCGCGATCGGCTACAATAACGGCAACAGCGCCAATCCGCTGACCACGACGCGCACGGTCACATGGACCCTGGTGGACGGCGACGGCAACGCCAACGGCGGCGACGACACGACCGTCCGCACCAGCAGCGTCACCGTCACCGCGGTCAACGACGCCCCCGCGGGCGCCGACAACGAGAAGACGATCAACGAGGATACGACCTACACCTTCGTCTACACGCCGGGCGGCACGAACGATTTCGGCTTCACCGACGTCGACGGCGGCACGTTCGCGGGCGTCGAGATCGTCACGCTTCCCACCCCGGGCACGCTGACGCTCAACAACGTCGCCGTGACCGCCGGACAGGTGATCAGCGCCGGCGATGTTCAGTCGGGGCTCCTCAAGTACACGCCCGCGCTGGACGGCACCGGCGACGATTATGCGAGCTTCACGTTCAAGGTCATCGACAACGGCTCGGGTACCGCGCCCAGCGTCAACAAGGATCCGAACGCGGACACGTTCAACTTCAACGTGACTCCGGCGAACGACGCGCCGGTGCTCGGCAACCTCAACGGCGACGCCCGCACCTTCACCGAGAATGGCGGCAAGGTCTTCCTGGACGATGCCGGCAATGCGACCATCACCGACCTCGACTCCGCGAATTTCGACGGCGGCAAGCTGCGCCTGACCTTCAATGCGCAGGGCACCGACCAGTTCGGCATCGATATGTCCGGCAACGTGACGATCGAGGAGGGCACGCTCAAGGTCTTCGTCGATGACGGGAACGGCGACGTCGAAATCGGCACGTTCGTTGCGGTCGACCTCGGCAATGGCCAGGTCGGCTACGACATCGATCTGAACGCCAACGCCACACCGGCTCTCGTCCAGGAAGTGATCCGCGCCACCTTCTACAACAATCCGTCCGAAAGCCCGGCCGCCGGTGTCCGCACCTTCAACTGGAGCGTGACGGACGCCGCCGGCGGCGAAACGGGGACCGCTACCTCGACCGTGACGGTCGTTCCGGCCAACGACGCGCCGGTGCTCGCCGAGCCGACGAATGCGGTCATCGCCTACACCGAAGGCGCCGCCCCGGTGGCCCTGCTGCAGGGCGTCAGCGTCTCCGATATCGATCTTCCCACCGACTACCGGAACGGCAGCCTGACGCTGTCGGTCAGCGGTGCCGGCGGCGAGATCAACCTGCGAGCCGGCACGGCCTTCGTGATCACCTCCGGCCCGCCCGGCGTCTTCTTCATCTCGCGCCAGGAAGGCCCGACCCAGGTCGCGATCGGCACGATCAGCGGCATCGGCACCAACTCGGTCACGATCACCGATTTCGCCTCGCCGACGACGCCGACCCGCATCAACGACCTGCTCGACGATTTCACCTACGCGAACGCGACCGACAACATCGGCGCGGCCGACCGCACCGTCACGCTCGTGTTCAACGACGGGAACAACGTCGGCAGCGTCGGCAACGCCGCGCTGACGGATACGGTGACGCAGACGATCGACGTGACCGCGGTCAACGACGCGCCCAGCGCTTCGCTGGGCGGCACGATCGGCACCAGCGAGGATGCCGTCGACGCGTGGCTGAGCGGCATGTCGGTCTCCGATCCCGACGCCGATCCGGCGACGGACAAGATCTACGTCACCTTCATGGTCACGAACGGCACGATCGAGCTTCGCACCGATGTCGCCGGCGGGATCGAGGCCGGCGACGTCATCGCCGAGGCGGTCGACACCTACCAGGTCTACGCGACGCAGAACCAGGTCAACGCGACGCTCGCGGCCAATAACGGCCTCACCTACACGCCGACCGCCAACTTCAACGGCAATGCGAAGTTGGAGGTGTACGTCAACGACAATGGTGCGAGCGGCGTCGATCCGGGCCTGACTGGCGACGAAACCACCGAAGCGGGTTACGCGGAGCGGACGATCACCGTTTCCGCGGTGAACGACGCGCCGACCAGCGCGAACGATTCGGTCACGGCGAGCGAGGACGACCCCTACGTCTTCACCGTCGCCGATTTCCCGTTCAACGATGTCGACGGGCACACCCTCTCGGGCGTGCGCATCACCGACCTTCCGAACGGCGGCACGATGCGGCTCGACGGCCTGGCGGTGACGGACGAGCAGGTGATCTCGGTCGCCGACATCCAGGCGGGCAAGCTCACCTACACGCCGAACGCGGACCAGGTCGGTTCGCCTTATGCGACCTTCCAGTTCAAGGTGATCGACAGCGGCAGCCCCGCCGACGGCGCGGCTACCCAGTCCGGCGAATATACGATGACGATCAACGTCACGCCGGACAATCTGGCGCCGGTGCTCGACTTGAACGGCGCCGACGCCGGGATCAACAACAGCGCGAGCTACACTGAGGACACGTCCTACGTGACGCTGGCCAGCGGCCTGACGCTGACCGACGACGGCACGATGCTGACCGGTGCAACCGTTCGGATCACCTCCGGCATGGTTCCCAACGGCGGCGCCGGCTCGGACTATCTGAGCATTGCCGGCTCCGGCGTCGGCACCGTCAGCGGCATCACCTACAGCTACAGCGCGATCACGGGCATCCTGACCCTGAGCGGTACGGCCTCCGTTGCGGATTACGAGGCCTTGCTGCGGCAGGTCGCGTTCCAGTCGACGACCAGCGATCCGGGCACCGGGCGTACGATCTCCTGGGAGGTGACCGACGGCACGGCGTCCAGCGCTCCCGCTGAAACGACCATCACCGTCACTCAGCTGAACGACGGGCCCGTGAACAGCGTCCCGGCGGCGGAGCAGAATGCGACCGAGGACACCGACTTCGTCTTCTCGACCGCCAACGGCAACGCGATCACCGTCTCCGATCGCGATGCGGGCGGCGGCGACATCACGGTCACGCTCAGCGTCGCCCACGGCACGCTGACGCTCGCCACCGATGCCGGGCTCACGTCCGTGTCGGGCGACGAGACGGCAATGGTGACGCTCACCGGCTCCGTATCCGAGATCAACGCGGCGCTGAACGGCCTCGTCTACCGCGGCACCCTCAACTTCGAGGGTGACGACACGCTGACGGTCCTGACCAGCGACAACGGCCTCACCGGCGACGGCGGCGAGAAGACGGACTCCGACGAGGTCTCGATCAAGGTAGCCGACGACGGCTTCATCGACGGCGATGCCGGCAACAACGTGCTGACCGGTACGCCGCAGCGCGACATCTTCCGCGTCCAGCAGGGTGGGAACGACACGGTGAACGGCCTCGCCGGCCGCGACATCGTCTACTTCGGGAATGCGTTCACGTCGGCCGACACGGTCGACGGGGGCGGCAATTCCGACATCGTCATCCTGCAGGGCAACTATCTCGCCCAGACGTCGATCGGCAGCATCAGGAACCTGGGCCAGCTCGGCTCGATCTCGCTCTTCTCGAGCACCAACAACCTCTACGGCGGCGCGACGGCCGGCCTCAACAACTACAACCTCGTCGCAACCAACGACTCCGTTGCCGCGGGACAGGTCCTGAAGATCAACGGCACGGGCCTTCAGGTGGACGAGGATGTCACGTTCGACGGCTCCGCCGAGCTGGACGGCAGCTTCCAGATCTATGGCGGCCAGGGCAGCGATCACCTCACCGGCGGTCAGATGGGCGATAATTTCGTCTTCACCAGCGGCACGTTCGGCGCGAGCGACACGATCACGGGCGGCGGAGGCTACGACGTCCTCTACCTGCGCGGCGATTACACCGTCACGTTCGGCGCGGGCCAATTGCTGGAGGTCGAAAGCATCGGCCTGCTCTCCGCCACCGAAAAGGTCTTCGCATCGGGCGGCGACGAGTTCGACTATGAGATCACCTGGAACGATGCGCTGCTGGCGGCCGGCAAGACGATCACGATCAACGGCAGCCGCCTCGGCACCGAGGAGTCGATGTCGTTCAACGGCTCGATGGAAAGCGACGGGACCTTCCGCCTGTTCGGCGGGGGCGGCAACGACGTCCTCCAGGGGGGTGCCGGGGCCGACCTGATCTACGGCGGGGGCCGCGGCGACACACTGTACGGCAACGGCGGACACGACATCTTCCGCTATCAGTCGGTGGAGGATTCGAACTCGACCGAACGCGACGGGATCCAGGACTTCAACGCGGGCGACATCATCGATCTGTCTCGCATCGATGCCAACATCGTGGCGGACGGCGACCAGGCCTTCAGCTTCATCGGCAACGCCGCTTTCTCGAACACGGCCGGCGAGCTCCGCTTCGAGAACATCAGCCTCGGCGGGCCCGTCTGGCTGGTCCAGGGCGATGTCGACGGCAACGGCGTGTCGGACTTCGAGGTGGTGCTGGTCATCAACCCCGCCGATCCGATCACGGCGTCGGACTTCTACCTCTAGGCCGATCGGGTAAGCGAACGAAAAGGCGCCGCGGCGGAGCTGATCCGCCGCGGCGCTTTTTTGTGCCTTGTCGAAGACAGCGATTGCCTGACCCGCCTGCTCGCCCCGCTTCGACATCGGGAGGGGGAGTGGCCGGCGCGCATAGCGCCCTGGCGGGTGAGGGAAAGAAGGGGGAGACAGGCGCGGCGCGCACTAAGTGCGTGCCTCACCTTCCTACCGCTTCGCGGCGCGCCCCTCCCTCTCCCGCAAGGGAGAGGGGATCTATACGCCTCCGCAGGCGCAAAAGGAGGACGGTTCGTGATCGAGACACAGAAAACCCCGCGGCTCCGAAGAGCAGCGGGGCTCTGAAAGGCTGCGGTCCGCCCGGAGGCGATACACTGCCGATCCCAGGCGCGGCGTTGCCGCCGCGCAGGCGCTTAGGAGGGCTGTGCGCCGTCCGGAATGTTGTCAGCACCGTCTTCGGCACTGCCGGCCGCAAGGCGGCGAACGACGGGCGCGGTCCACGCGCGGCGGGCTTCGATCTGCTGTTCTTCGCGTTGTGACATGAACCTACCCTAAAAACGTGATGACGAGCACTTACTATGACTTTGCGCAGGGGTGTGTCAAACGGAACCGAAATGGACGTACCGCGGCGCCTGAGTGCGATTTGCCCGCGGCCGCCGCTTGGAAAGGGACGTGTTTTGAAGGACTTCATGGTACGCCGGCAGGGCGGGCTGATCGAGGCTGAGGTGGACGGCGAGCTGATCGGCCTCGAGGTCGACCAGGGACTTTGCTACGGTTTCAACGGTACGGCGACTCGCATCTGGGCGCTGATCGAGGAACCAAGGCGGCTGAGCGAGCTCCAGGCCCGGCTTCTCGAGGAATATGAGGTCGATGCCGAGACCTGCGCGCGCGAGCTCAAGGTGCTGCTGGAGGAGCTTCAGGCGGACGGCCTCGTCGCGCTGGAGCCGCTCGACGCGTGACCGCGATCGCCGGATATTGGCGCTTCGGCGGCGGGGCCGAGGCGCGGGCCTGCACGCGCATGCTGAACGCGCAGGCCGTCTATGCGCCGGACGCGCCCGTGGTGCGCGAGGCCGGACCGGTGGCGATGGGCCGGCGGCTCTGGAAGCTGCTCCCCGAGGACCGGTTCGACCGCGGGCCGGTCGTCTCGGCCGCGGGGCTGCTCGCCGCGGACCTGAGGCTCGACAACCGGCCTGAGCTCGGCGATGCGCTCGGGCTCGGAGCGGCCGACGCAGTGTCGCTGTCCGATGCTGCCCTCCTCATGAAAGCGCTGGAGCGCTGGGGCGAGGCGGCGGTTGAGCGGCTCGAAGGCGACTTCGCATTCGCGTGGTGGGATGCGGCGCGCCGGCGGCTGGTGCTTGCGCGGGACGTGCTGGGCCAAAGACCGCTTCATTATCATCGCGGCGACGGCTTCTTCGCCTTCGCCTCCATGCCCAAGGGCATCCACGCGCTGCCCGACGTGCCGTATGCGCCCGACCGCAGGACGATCGCGGACTTCCTCATCCTGCTGCCGGAGAGCGGCCCCGAGACGTTCTTCGAAGGAATCGAAAAGGTGCGGGCCGGCGACGTCGCGGTGGTGACGCCGGACCGGTTTGCGAGTCGCCGCTACTGGGATCCGCAGCCTGCTCTGCTGAAGCTCGGGAGCCGCGGCGACTATGAGGAGGCCCTCCGGGCGGAGGTCGACCGGGCGGTGAGGGTGCGGCTGCGCGGCGCGGATGGCCGGGTTGCGGCGCATCTCAGCGCCGGTCTCGACAGCTCGACGGTGGCGGCGACGGCGGCCCGGCTCCTCGCGGAGGAGGGGGGGCGGGTCACCGCCTTCACGGCCGCACCGCGGGAAGGCTATCGCGCTCCCGCCTCCACGCGCGTGATCGCCGACGAATGGCCGCTCGCCGCCGAAGTCGCGGCAATGCATCACAATATCGATCATGTCAGGATCAGCGTCCCGCAAGGGTCGCCGACGGCCGATCTCGGCCGCTACTTCCAGCTTTTCGAGCGCCCGTTCCTCAACCTGTGCAACGGCGTCTGGATGACGGCGACGCTCGAAGAGGCGAAGAAGCGCAGGCTAGGCGTGCTGCTGACAGGCGTCTTCGGCAATGCGAGCTTCAGCTATGACGGGATGCACGAGCTTCACCGGCTGCTGAAGGGCGGGCGGCTGCTGAAGCTCGCAGGAGAGGCTGCCCGGCTGAAGCGCGGCGGGACGCGGCTCGGGACGGTGGCGTCGCAGGCGATCGGGCCGATGCTGCCGCCTACGATATGGCGCGCGATCGGTCGGATGCGCGGCGGCGAGCGCGGGACGTCGGTGGCGAGCCTGATCAGGGGGGAGCAGGCGACGGCGCTCGGCGTCGAGGCACGGGCGGCGGAGCGGGGGCTCGATCTCGATTACCGGCCCCGCGGGGACGGGCACGAGGCGCGGCTGTGGATCCTGCGCCGCGTCGACCAGGGCAATTACAAGAAAGGGACGCTCGGCGGCTGGGGAGTCGATCTGCGCGACCCTGCGGCCGACAAGCGCCTGATCGAATTCTGCCTGTCGATCCCGCCCGCGGAATATCTCGCCGGCGGGCGGCCGCGCTCGCTGGCGCTCTCCAGCTTCGGCGATCGGCTGCCGGCCTCGCTGCTGGCGGAGCGCCGCAAGGGGCTGCAGGCGGTCGACTGGCACGAGGGGCTGGAGGCGGTGCGCGGCGAGCTTGGCGAGGAAGTGGCGGCGATCGGCGATTGCCAGCCCGCGGCGGAAGCGCTCGATGTGGGCGCGATGAAGGCGCTGGTCGAGGATTGGCCGGAAGGGCGCTGGCACGAGAAAGCGGTGATGATGCGCTACCGCGTCGCCCTGCTGCGCGGCCTTTCGGCCGGGCGGTTCATCCGCCAGGCGCTGGGGAGCAACCGCTGAGCTGAAAAGGGAGGTGAAAAGGGAAGTGGAGGCCCGAGCCGGAATCGAACCGGCGTGCAAGGATTTGCAGTCCTCTGCGTAACCACTCCGCCATCGGGCCGAGGACGCGGGAAATGCGGGCGGGCGGACGGAATGTCAACCGCATCGGCGGGAGGCGCCGGCACTGGGCGCCGCGGCTTCTGTCCGCCAGCGGACAGGCCTCTGTGCGAAAACGGACATTTCTTCGCTTTCCTGATCGCCCGCTCCGGGCCAGGATCGTGGCACGCCTCTTGCTCGGCTCAAAGGACGCGGAAGACGAAAGCCTTATCTGCTTGGCCTCGCAGGGCCGGAGCGATAGAAGCCTAAGGACGACGGGTGTATTGCCAATCTAAGACAGCGGTGCGATAAGGCCTTCAATGAGCGACTACGATTTCGAGCATATGCGCCGTGCCATGGTTGCGAGCCAGCTGAGGACCACCGGCGTGGCCGACGCGCGGGTCCTCGCGGCCGTCGGCGAAGTGGCGCGCGAGCGGTTCGTGCCGGAGGCGCGCGTGCCGATCGCTTATGCGGACGCGCTGGTGCCGCTCGGGAACGGGCGCGAGCTCAATCCGCCGATGGCGACGGCGCGGCTGCTGAGCGAGGCCGGGCCGCGCGGGCACGAGCGCGCGATGGTGATCGGGGCGGCGACCGGCTATTCGGCGGCGCTGCTGGAGAAGCTTTGCGCGTCGGTGGTCGCGGTCGAGGAGGACGCGGCGCTCGCGGCCTTCGCGCGTCGCGCGCTGGCGGGGACCGGGGTGGAGCTGGTCGAAGGGCCGCTCGCCGAGGGTCATGACGCAGGCGCGCCGTACGATCTCGTTCTGATCGACGGCGCGGTCGAATTCGTGCCCGATGCCATCGTCGCGCAGGTCGCCGAGGGCGGAAAGATCGCCGCCGTCGTGCTCGACCGGGGCGTGACGAGGCTCGGCGTCGGGCGCAAGGTCGCGGGGACGTTCGGTCTCACCATTTTCACGGACGGAGCCGCGGCAATCCTGCCTGGTTTCGTCAAGCCACGTACATTCAGTTTCGAGAGAGCGGAGTAGGGTTAGATGCGGGGAGGTTTGCTGGCGGCCGCTTGTGTGGCCGCGCTGGTGGCGGCGGGGGCCGCCCATGGGGAGACGCTGCGCGACGCGCTCGTCCAGACCTACAACACCAATCCGACGATCATGGGGCAGCGGGCGCAGGTCCGGTCGCTCGATGAGAATGTCGCCATCGCCCGCGCCGCGAGGCGGCCGCAGATTTCGGGCGTGGCGGGGGTGAACCAGAACATCTACTCCAGCCGTGCCGGCTTCGGGAGCGGACGCAACGTCAATCTGGGCGTCGACGTCAGCTATCCGATCTTCGAGGGCGGGCGAACCCGCAACCGGATCATCGCCGCCGACGAGCGCGTCGCCGCCGGCCGCGCGTCGCTGCGCGCCACCGAGGGCGACATCTTCACCGAAGCCGTGAGCGTCTACATGGACGTCATCCGCGACCGCTCCATCGTCGGCCTCAACCAGAATCAGGTCCGCGTCCTTGAGACCAACCTGCGCGCGACGCGCGACCGGTTCGAAGTGGGCGACCTGACGCGGACCGACGTCGCCCAGTCGGAAGCGCGTCTCGCGCTCGCGCAGTCGAACCTGGCGACGGCGCAGGGGCGGCTTCGCTCGAGCGAGGAGGCCTATCGCCGCGTGATCGGCGAGCTCCCCGAGGATCTACAGCCGCCGCCGCCGCTGCCGCTGCTCCCGGCGACGCCGGACCAGGCGGTCGACGTCGCGCTCGCCAACAATCCGGATCTCATCTCCATCGCCGCCCAGATCCGCGCATCGGGCCGCGACATCAGCGTCGCCGAGGCCGACCGCCTGCCGACCGTCTCGGGCGTGGCCCAGGGCGACTACACGAATTATCTGGGCACGGCGGACAGCCAGTTCGGCGGCGTCGGCAATGCCAACTCCAGCGCCAATTCGGCGGTCGGGGTGCAGGCGCGCATTCCCATCTATCAGGGCGGCATCGTCGGCGCCCGGGTGCGTCAGGCGCAGGCGGTTCGCAGCCAGCTTCTCGAGCGCGGCATCGAGACCGAGCGCTTCGTCGTCGCCAACACCCGCGCCGCCTTCGCGATCTACCGCGCCGCGCAGGAGGCGATCGAATCGAACACGGTCGCGGTCGCCGCGAACACGCTCGCCCTCGAAGGCACACGCGCCGAGCAGACGGTCGGCACCAGGAACGTCCTCGACGTGCTGAACGCGGAGCAGGAGCTGCTGAACAGCGAAGTCGCGCTCGTCAGCGCGCGGCGCGACGCCTACGTGGCCGGCTTCCAGCTCCTCAACGCGATGGGCCGGGCCGAGGCCGAGGATCTGAACCTCGACGGCGGCGCGCTCTACGATCCGGTCGCCAACTACACGCGGGTCAGCCGGCGCGCGTCGGATTGGGACGAGGACGACGCGCCGCAGGCGGTCTCGACGCGGACGGTAACCGGCCCCGCGGCGGAAACTCCGATCGAGGAGCGCCGTCAGGCGCCGACGATTGGGACGACGCCGACTACGGGGTCGCCGACTACCGGTGCGCCGACTACGGGCAGCGGGACCCCGCAATCTCCCCAGTGACAGCGGCGGGCGAATAAGGGATAAGGTCCTCACTATGGGGGACATTCAGCAGGATCCGTCGATGGAGGACATTCTCGCCTCCATCAAACGCGTCATCGCCGAGGACGGCCGGGCGGCCGCCGCCGGCGCCGCCTCGACCGGCCGGAGCGCCGCGCCGCGCCGGGCGGCTCGCGCCGAGCTGGCGGCGGAGCCGCAGGAGCCGCAGGAGCCGGAAGACGTGCTGGAGCTCGACGATCCGGTCTCCGACGGGGAGAGCCTGCTCTCGCCCGGCACCGCGGCGGCGAGCCGTCAGAAGCTCGCGGCGCTGAGCGCGCTCCGCGATGCCGGGACCGCTCCGCCTGCAGGCGGCGGGGAGCACCCGCTCGAAGCCCTGGTGCGGGAGATGCTCCGGCCGATGCTCAAGGAATGGCTCGACCAGCACCTCCCCGAACTCGTCGAGGCGCTCGTCACGCGCGAGATCGCGCGCATCACCGGACGCAGCCTGTAAGCCCACGCACGTCATCCCGGCGAAGGCCGGGGGTGAAGGGCGGCGCGCATGTGGAGCGCTCCATCGGCACCGGGGCCTCTCACCCGCTGAGATCCCGGCCTTCGCCGGGATGACGCGCTGGGGCGCATTGGCCGCCTTTGCCGGTAGTGACGGCTTCCAAGCCGCGCGCTAAAGCGGCGTCATGAAAAAGCTACTCCTCGCCGGCCTCGCCGCGCTCGCGCTCGTTCCGGCCGCCGCCCAGGCGCGGCCGATGACCTCCACGGATCTTCAGTCGTTTCGTCGGATGGCTTCGCCCAAGGTGTCGCCGGACGGGAACTGGGTGGTCTACCAGGTGCGGGAGGCGGACATTGCCGCCAACCGGGGGCGGACCGACCTCTGGCTGCTCGACCTGCGCCGCCCGGGCGACGCGGTGAAGATCGGATCGACGGCCGAGCATAACGAGCACGATCCCAGCTTCTCGGCGGACGGGCGCTGGATCTACTTCCTGTCGGGCGCATCGGGCTCCGAGCAGCTCTGGCGCGTCGCCGCGGCGGCGGGCGGACAGGCGGAGCAGGTGACGAACCTTGCAACCGACATAGGCGGCTATCTGCTCGCGCCCTCGGGCGACCGGATCGCGATCTGGGCCGACCGCAACATGGCCTGCGCCGACTTCAACTGCGCCAACGTCCCCGCCGCGCAGCAGGGCAGGGGATCGGCCCGCACCTACGACGAGACGTTCGTGCGCCACTGGGACACGTGGGTGGAGCCGGGCGTCCGCTCGCGCATCTTCACCATGCCGATGGTCGGCGGGCGGCCGCAGGGGACGGGGACGCCGGTCGCACCGAACCTCGTCGGCGATTCGCCCTCCAAGCCGTTCGGCGGCGCGGAGGAGCTGAGCTGGAGCGCCGACGGCCGGACGCTCTTCTTCACCCTGCGCGAGGCGGGGCGGACTGAGCCGACCTCGACCAACCTCGACATCTTCGCCGTGCCGGCCGACGGCAGCGGCCCGCCCGTCAACCTCACCGACGCAAACGAAGCGACGGACACCACGCCCGCGGTGTCGCCCGACGGGCGCTGGCTCGCTTATGCGGCGATGCGGGTGCCGACCTACGAAGCGGACCGGCTGGTGCTGATGCTGCGCGACCTTAGGACCGGGCAGACACGGGCGCTGACGCAGAATTGGGATCGTTCGGTCGGTTCGATCGCCTGGGCGCCGGACGGGCGCAGCCTGCTCGTCACCGCGCAGGATGTGCTCGATCATCCCGCCTTCCGGGTCGACGTCCGCACCGGGCGCGTGACGCGGCTGACGCAGCAGGGGACGTTGAACAACGTCTCGCAGACCCGCAGCGGCGCGCTGGTCTACACGCTGAACAGCCTCACCGCGCCCGACGATCTGTACGTGCAGCGCGGGAGCCGGGTGCAGCAGGTGACGCGCGTCAACGCCGCGCTCCTCGCGCAGCTCGACCGGCCGAACGTGGAGCGATTCTCCTTCAACGGCGCAGGCGGCGACCGGGTCTGGGGCCAGATCGTCCGGCCCGCGCGGGGCGAGCGGCTTCCCGTCGCCTACTTGATCCACGGCGGCCCGCAGGGCTCGTTCGGGAACAGCTGGTCCTATCGCTGGAACCCCTGGCTGTTCTCGGCGCCCGGCTATGCGGCGGTGTCCGTCGATTTCCACGGCTCGACCGGATACGGCCAGGCCTTCACCGACGCGATCAACCGCGACTGGGGCGGCGCCCCGCTGGAAGACCTGCGCCTCGGCCTCGCCGCCGCCGCGCGCGAGGACAGCAGGATCGACGTCACGAACGCCTGCGCGCTCGGCGGCTCCTACGGCGGCTACATGGTGAACTGGATCGCGGGCCAGTGGCCGGACGGCTTCCGCTGCCTCGTCAGCCATGCCGGCGTGTTCGACCTTCGCGCCATGTCCTACGAGACCGAAGAGCTCTGGTTCACCGAGTACGAGTTCGGCGGACCTTATTACGAGCCCGCGGCGGCCGAGGTGATGGAGCGCTGGAACCCGGTGCGCTACGTGCAGAACTGGCGCACGCCGATGCTCGTCATCCACGGCGAGAAGGATTTCCGCATCCCGTACAGCCAGTCCCTCGCCATGTTCAACGCGCTGCAGCGGCGGAACGTCCCGTCGCGCCTCGTCATGTTCCCCGACGAGAATCACTGGATCCTGAAGCCGCAGAATTCCATCCAATGGTACCGCGAGGTGCACGGCTGGATGGCGCAGCATCTGCGGCCGGCGGGGACGCCGAGCGGTCAATAGATGTCATCCGCGCGAAAGCGGGGATCCAGCGGGAGCTTCCATCCGCCCCCGCGGGTTGAGGCGCCGCACTGGATTCCCGCTTTCGCGGGAATGACGGAGGCGGGTGACGGACGCCGTCTTCCCCGCTAATCCCCGCGCCATGAGCGAGCTTCCCAAGACTTTCGATCCTGCGTCCATCGAGGCGCATTGGTATTCCCATTGGGAGGAGCAGGGCCTGTTCCGGCCCGAACGGCCCGACGCGGAGCCGTTCACGATCGTGATACCGCCGCCCAACGTGACCGGCTCGCTCCATATCGGTCATGCGCTCGACAACACGCTGCAGGACATCCTCGTCCGCCACGCACGGCTGCAGGGCAAGGACGCGCTGTGGGTCGTGGGGACCGACCATGCCGGAATCGCGACCCAGATGGTGGTCGAGCGGCAGCTCGAGGAGCGGCAGGACAAGCGCACCAACTATTCGCGCGAGGAGTTCGTCGCCAAGGTCTGGGAGTGGAAGGCGGAGAGCGGCGGCGAGATCACCCGCCAGCTCCGGCGCCTCGGCGCGTCCTGCGACTGGGGGAACGAGCGCTTCACGATGGACGAGGGCTTCACCCGCGCGGTGCTCAAGGTCTTCGTCCAGCTCTACCGCGACGGCCTGCTCTACCGGGACAAGCGCCTGGTGAACTGGGATCCGAAGTTCCAGAGCGCCATCTCCGATCTCGAGGTCGAGACTCATGAAGTGCAGGGCAAGTTCTGGCACCTGCGCTATCCGCTCGAAGACCCCGGATCGGGGTCCGGGGCAGGCTCATCGGGCTTCATCCAGGTCGCGACGACGCGGCCCGAGACGATGCTGGCCGACATGGCGGTGGCGGTGCACCCGACCGATGCGCGCTACGCCGCGCTGGTCGGCAGGAAGGTGCGGCTGCCGATCACCGGGCGGCTGATCCCGATCGTCGCCGACGAGCATGCCGATCCCGAGCTGGGCTCGGGCGCGGTCAAGATCACCCCCGGGCACGATTTCAACGATTTCGAAGTGGGCAAGCGCGCCGGCTTCAAGGCCGCCGACATGCTCAACATGCTGAGCGGCGACGCGAAGATCGTGCAGACGGCGGACGGGCTGATCCCCGCCGAGCTGATCGGGCTCGACCGCTTCGATGCGCGCAAGCGGGTCGTCGAGATGCTCGAGGCGGACGGGCTGCTGGAGCGGGTCGAGGACCGTGTGATCCAGACGCCCTATGGCGACCGCTCCGGCGTGGTGATCGAGCCCTGGCTGACCGACCAATGGTATGTCGACGCCAAGACGCTGGCCGAGAAGCCGATCGAGGCGGTGCGGTCGGGCGACATCAACGTCGTGCCAAAGACGTGGGAGAAGACCTGGTTCAACTGGCTTGAGAACATCCAGCCCTGGTGCGTCTCGCGCCAGCTCTGGTGGGGTCACCGGATTCCGGCCTGGTACGACGAGAATGGCAAGGTCTACGTTGCCGAGACGGAGGCCGAAGCGCAGGCGGAGGCCGGCGAAGGCGCCATGCTGCGCCGGGACGAGGACGTGCTCGACACCTGGTTCTCCTCCGCCCTCTGGCCGTTCGCGACGCTC
This sequence comes from Allosphingosinicella sp., assembly GCA_036399655.1. Lineage (GTDB taxonomy): Bacteria > Pseudomonadota > Alphaproteobacteria > Sphingomonadales > Sphingomonadaceae > Allosphingosinicella. The sequence goes on from DASWMS010000058.1 coordinate 119,293, forward strand.
GGCTGGCCGGACGATGCAGACTTCACCCTCTCCCCGGCGGGGAGAGGGCAGGGTGAGGGGGCTCTGAGTCCGCAGCAAAGCGAAGGAGGCCGAGCCCCCTCACCCCAACCCTCTCCCCCACGGGGAGAGGGAGCGAAGTGGACGCCCAAGCCGGGCACCAAGCTTGCCCGCCATTATCCAAACGACGTCCTCGTCTCCGGCTTCGACATCATCTTCTTCTGGGATGCCCGGATGGCAATGCAGGGCTTCCAGTTCATGGGCGAGAAGCCGTGGAAGACGCTCTACCTTCACGGCCTGGTGCGCGACGCCAAGGGCGCGAAGATGTCGAAATCGAAGGGGAACACGGTCGATCCGCTTGGCCTGATCGACCGGTTCGGCGCCGACGCCCTCCGCTTCACGCTGGCGGCGATGGAGAGCCAGGGGCGCGACATCAAGCTCGATGAAAAGCGCGTCGAGGGTTATCGCAACTTCGCCACCAAGCTCTGGAACGCGGCGCGCTTCTGCCAGGCGAACGGGATCGGCGCTTCGGCGGCGCTGGAGCCGCCGGAAGCGGCGCTGCCGGTCAACCGCTGGATTGTCGCGGAGACGGTGAAGACGGTCCAGTCGCTCGACCTGGCGCTCGCGGAGCTGCGCTTCGACGAGAGCGCGAACATTGTCTACCACTTCGTCTGGGCGACCTTCTGCGACTGGTATCTGGAGCTGATCAAGCCTGTACTCAGCCCCTCCCCTTCAGGGGAGGGGACGAGCCGCGAAGCGGCGGGGGGGTGGGGGCTGTCCGACGGAACGGCTTCTTCGGACAGGCCCCACCCCAACCCCTCCCCTGAAGGGGAGGGGCTTGAAGCTCAGGAAACGCGCCTCGTCGCAGCCTGGGTGCTCGACCAGATCCTGGTCATGCTCCACCCCTTCATGCCGTTCATCACGGAGGAGCTCTGGAACGCACTCGGGGAGCGCCCTTATCCGCTGATCCTGGCGCGCTGGCCGATGCCGGACGCACGGTCGCTCGATGCGGAGGCGGGGCCGGAGATCGACTGGCTGATCCGGCTGGTGAGCGGCATCCGCGCGGCGCGGGCCGAGCTCGCCGTGCCGCCGGGCGCGAAGCTGGCGCTGCACGTCCGCGACGCTTCAGGGCTGACGGGGCAGCGCCTCCAGCGCAACGAGGCGGCGTTGAAGCGGCTGGCGCGGATCGAGACGATCGGCGGCGAGGAGCCGGGCGGGGGCGCGGCGCAGGTGGTGGTCGACGAAGCGACCTACGTCCTGCCGCTGGAAGGCGTGATCGACGTCGCGGCGGAGAAGGCGCGGCTGGAAAAGGCGGCGCAGGCGGCGGAGAAGGAGCGGGACGGCCTCGCGGGACGGCTCGGCAATCCGAGCTTCGTCGAGCGGGCGAAGCCCGAGGCGGTGGAGAAGGCGCGCGAGGACCATGCTGCCAAGGCGTCGGACGCGGAGCGGTATCGGGCGGCCCTGGCGCGATTGGGCTAGTCAGGGGCAGGGCGGGGCAGGTTAGTGAACTAGCTTCGTTCGTCCCGAGCGTAGTCGAGGGGCGGAGGCTCGGACTCGGAGCAGCGCCCCTCGACTTCGCTCGGGACGAACGAGGTTCGAATCAAGCGGCAGCGTTCGTTGCAGCGGCGTCGGCAACGGCTTCGGCCGCGACCGAGGCGACACGCTCGTGGTCGGTGCGGGTGGCGCCGCGGGGCACGACCACTTCGATCGCGCACTTGGCGGCCTGCGCGACGCAGGGCGTGCTCGCCAGCACTTCGCCGTCGATCGAGATGCGCTGGCGGGGGCGTGCCCTGATCTCGAGGCGTTGGCCGTGGAACTCGCGGGTGGTGCCCTTGCGCGATTTGAGCTTCCAATATTTGGACGCCCAGTCGCGGACCAGCTTGAGGCTGGATTTGCCCTCGACGACCTGGATGACGATCTCGCCGCTGTTGAGGTTCGCGCTCTCGATCAGCTCGACGCCGCCATGGTGGCGGCCGTTGGCGATGCGGACTTCCGTGGCCCAGAGGGTCTCGTCGATCCCGTCGCCGCGGATGGTGAGCCGGAACGGGCGGAAGCGCGCCAGGCACCAGGTCGCCCAGCCGAGATAGCCGACCCGGCCCAAGTAGCGCTTGAGATTGTGCGGAATGCCCTCGCCGATCATCGGCGAGAGGCCCATGGCGGCGCAGTTCGCGAAATAATCACTGTCGATCATGCCGAGATCGATGCGCCGCCGCTCGCCGGTCGCGATCGTCTCGATGGCACCGTCGAGGTCGAGCGGAATGCCCAGGGTGCGGGCGAAGCTGTTGGCCGTGCCGAGCGGGAGGAGCGCGAAGACGCAGTCGCGGTCCACCACCTCGTCGACCGCCGAGGAGAGGGAGCCGTCGCCGCCGCCGACGATCACCATGGGTGCGCCGCTCCTCACCGCTTTCTTGACCGTCGGGATCAGCTTCTTCGGATTGCGCACGGCGTGCGCCTCGATGAGGCGGATGCCCGAGGCGGCGATCTTCTCATGCGCCTGCTTGAAGAGATCGCGGCCCTTGCGGGACGCAGCGTTGACGATGAGGATCGCCTCGCGCGGGACTGGCTTGACCTGTGTCACACCCGCCCAACCCGCCTCGGAGCCGGAAGTTTCTCCGCTCAGAGCGTCGTGTCCGCGAGGTTGGAGCGGTGGCGCGTGCCCGTCTGACGGTCGATCAGCTCGATATAGACGTAGCTGGGCGGGTCCTGGCCGGCGGGCAGCGCGAACCAGAGGGAGCCGAGCTGCTGCGGGCTGCTCAGAGCGCAGAAGCCGTAGAGGCGGCGATTGGTGCGCGCTTCGAAGAAATCGACCCAGGTGCGCGCGCTGTTCGCGTTGGAGCCGCAGGGCGGAAGGGTGGGCGCGGCGGCGAACATGGCGGCGGGGTAGGCGTCCTTGTTCAAGACGTCGTAGCGGTAGCGGATGAAGCTGCCGGCGCTCGTCGTATAGGGTTCGAAGCCGGTCATGTAGAGGATCGGATTGGGCTGCGCTTCGGCCGGTCCGGCGAGCGCGGCGAGCGTGAGCGCGGCGGCGATCCTGGCCGCGGCTGCGATCTTCATGGTCATGGTTCGTCTCCCCCGAGCGACGCGGCCGAGAATGACATCGTTTCGCCGGCGGCACAAGGAAGGCCTGCAGGCGCGCTCCCAAGCGGCTTTGCAGAAGGAGGCGCGGCGCGCTAAGCGGCGGTGGCCATGCCGTCCTTTCCCAGCACACGCCTCCGCCGAACCCGCGCCGCCGCATGGAGCCGGGCGCTCGTCGCCGAGCATGCGGCGACGCCGTCCGACCTCATCTGGCCGCTGTTCGTCACCGGAGGGGAGGGAACGGAAGAGCCGATCGCCAGCCTGCCGGGCGTTTCGCGCCATTCGGTCGACCGGATCGGCGCGCTGGCGCGCGAAGCGCGGGACCTCGGCATCCCCTGCATCGCACTGTTCCCGAACACGCCGGGCGGCCTCCGCAGCGAGGACGGACGCGAGGCGCTGAACCCCGACAACCTCATCTGCCGTGCGGTCAAGGCGGTGAAGGATGCGGCGCCGGAAGTGGGCGTGCTGACGGACGTCGCGCTCGATCCCTATACGGCGGACGGGCATGACGGGCTGACGCGGGAGGACGGCTATGTCCTGAACGACGAAACGGTGCGGGTGCTGATGGAGCAGGCGCTCGTGCAGGCCGAAGCGGGCGCCGACATCGTCGCGCCGTCCGACATGATGGACGGCCGGGTCGGCGCGATCCGCAAGGCGCTCGAGGGCGCCGGGCACCACAATGTCCAGATCATGGCCTATGCGGCCAAATATGCGAGCGCCTTCTACGGACCGTTCCGCGACGCCGTCGGCAGCCGCGGGCTGCTCAAGGGCGACAAGAAGACGTACCAGATGGATCCGGCGAATGCGCTGGAGGCGCTGCGCGAAGTGGCGATGGACATCGAGGAGGGCGCGGACGCGGTGATGGTGAAGCCGGGACTTCCCTATCTCGACATCGTGCGGCGGGTGAAGGAGCGGTTCGAGATCCCGGTCTTCGCCTACCAGGTGTCGGGCGAATATGCGATGATCGAGGCGGCGGCGGCGGCCGGGGCGGGGGACCGGGACGCGCTCGTGATCGAGACGCTGACGGCGTTCAAGCGGGCTGGCTGTTCGGGCGTGCTCAGCTATCATGCGCCGCTGGCGGCGCGGCTGCTCGGACGCTAGGGCGGCGGGACGGGGACCCAGGGGAGAACGAGATTGCCTGAACTGACCGCGGCCGGCGCCATGCACGAACGCTATGCGCGCCCGCTCTTCGTCCTCACCATCGTCACCGGCTCGTTCCTTCTCTTCCTCACCCAGCCGATGATCGCGCGCATGGCGCTGCCGCGGATCGGCGGCGCCCCGGCGGTGTGGAACAGCGCGATGCTGGTCTACCAGCTCCTCCTCCTCGGCGGCTATTTCTACGCCGACCGGATCGCCCGCGCCCGGCCGAAGATCCAGGCCGGTGCGCACCTCGCTTTGTTCGCCCTTGCCGCCTTGTGGCTGCCCATCGGCCTCGGCGCCGCTGTGCCGCCTGTCGACGCGAGCCCGATCATCTGGGTGCCGTGGTTCCTGATCAGCTCGATCGGGCCGCTCTTCTTCATCGTCTCCGCGCAGGCGCCTCTGATGCAGCGCTGGTACGCGCTCGAGACGACACGCGGGGATCCCTATCCGCTCTATGCCGCGTCGAACCTCGGCAGCTTCGCCGGCCTCATCTCCTATCCGCTCATCGTCGAGCCGCTGATGACGCTGGAGCAGCAGAGCTGGCTCTGGACGGCGCTCTACGCCTTTCTCGTCCTGCTCGTCGCCGGCTGCGCCTGGACGGTGCCGTCGAACGCGGTCGAAGCGCTGCCGGAGGAAACCTCGCCGCCGCCGACCTGGCGCGAGATCCTGCGCTGGGTGGTGATCGCCGCCGTGCCGTCCGGCCTCATGCTCTCGACGACGACGCACCTCACGACCGACATCGTCGCCATGCCCCTGCTCTGGGCGCTGCCGCTCGGCCTCTATCTGCTGAGCTTCGTCATCGCCTTCGCCTCGCGGCGCGGCGTCGCCGACTTCGTGACGATGATCGCGCCGCTCATCATCCTGATCGCGGGCGGACTGGCCTTCAGCGGCGGCTCGAACAATGCGATCCTCGGCGCCGGGCTCGGCCTCGTCCTTCTCTTCGCCGTCGCGGTGGCGCTGCACACCGAGATGTTCCGGCGCCGCCCGGCCGTGGGCCACCTCACGCGCTTCTACCTCGCCATGTCGTTCGGCGGCATGCTCGGCGGCCTGTTCTGCGCGATCGTGGCGCCGCTCATCTTCGACTGGGCCTACGAGCATCCCGTGCTGGTGGTCCTCGCCGCATTGCTCGTGCCGCAGACGCCGCTCGTCCCCTGGCCGGATGGGCTGAAGCGGCTGCTCGCCTTCGCGCTTCCCGCCATCGCCTTCGCCTTGTCCTACATCAGCGATCAATTCTCGTTCCTGATCGAGCAGGATTTGAGCTGGAGCACCGGGATCATCGCGACGCTGAGCAGCATCGTCATCTCGCTGCTCGCGCTCGCCTGCCTCGGCCGGCGCTGGTCGTTCGCCGCCGGCCTTGCCGCGCTGATGCTGAGCTACGGCGGCTGGTCGACGCTCCAGACGACGATGGAAGGATCGCGGACGCGCAGCTATTTCGGCATCTATGAAGTCCGCACCCGCGACGCGGGCGGAGGGCCGTTCGCGCGGACGCTGACTCACGGCACCACGCTGCACGGCATCCAGAATCTGGAGCCCGGCCTGGAGCGCGAGCCGACCAGCTATTATGCGCGCCGGTCCGGAGTCGGCCTCGCTTTCTCCAATGCCTCGGCCATCTACGGGCCCAATGCCCGGATGGGCGTGATCGGCCTCGGGACGGGAACGCTCTCCTGCTACGCCAAGCCGGGGCAGAGCTGGACGATCTTCGAAATCGATCCGCACATCGTCGACATCGCCTGGGGCCAGTTCACCTTCCTTCGCGACTGCCTCGGCGGCGTGACCGTCGTCGGGCGGGGGGCCGAGCAGGCCCTCGGCCGGCAGCCGGCGCGCGGGCGAATCGTGCTCGGCGACGCGCGGCTCACGCTGGCACGAGAGCCGGCGGGGCAGCTCAATCTCCTCGCCGTCGATGCCTTCTCGTCGGATGCGGTGCCGATGCACCTTCTCACCCGCGAGGCGCTCGCGGTCTACGGCCGAGCCGTGCACCGGGACGGCATCGTCCTGTTCCACATCTCCAACCGCTATCTCGATCTCGAGCCGGTGATCGCCGACCTCGCCCGAAGCGGCGGCTGGCAGACGGCGATGCTCTCCTACGAGCCGACGCCCGAGGAGCTGGAGCGCAACGCCACCGTCTCGGTCTGGATTGCCATGTCGCGCAACCCGCGGGCAATCGACCGGCTCGTGCAGCTCAGCGGCGAGGACAGCATGGCGTGGACGGTGCTGGAGCCGACGCCGGGCTTCGATGGCTGGAGCGACGATTTCGCGACGATCCTGCCGCTCATCCGGTGGCCCTGGTGAGCGCCGGCGCCACCGCGATCGAGACCCCGCGGCTGCGCCTGCGGGGCTGGCGGGAGGAGGACAAGGAGCCCTTCTTCCGGCACACCAACAGCGAAAGCGTCATGCGCTGGCTCGGCGGCGTCAAGACTCGCGAGTTCATCGACGGCTCGGTCGACAAGTTCCTGAGCTGGGAGGCGGAGCGCGGCTTCACCTTCTGGGCGGTGGAGCGCAAGGAAGACGGCGCGCTGCTCGGCTTTTGCGGGCTGAAGCGCGCCGACGACCCGCAATCGGCGATCGTAGGCGAGGTCGAGATCGGCTGGCGGCTGCGCGAGGATGCATGGGGGCAGGGGTTCGCCAAGGAAGCGGCCGCGGCTTCGCTCGACTTCGCCTTCGATCGCCTTGGCGCGCAGCGGGTCGTCGCCCTGACGGTGGACGGCAACGCGCCGAGCTGGGGGCTGATGAAGCGGCTCGGCATGACGCGGCGGCCGGACCTCGATTATTCCGGCCCCGAATGGGCGGAGGGGATCGTCACCGTCTACCTGATCGAGAGGGACGAATGGACCAGGGCCAGCTGATCGGCTTCGGCGGCAAGGCGCCGGTCGTCGCTGCGGGCGCCTTCGTGGCGCCGGGCGCGCGGCTGATCGGCGACGTCGAGATCGGGCCCGAGGCGAGCATCTGGTACAATTGCGTGCTGCGGGGCGACGTCAACCGGATTCGAATCGGCGCCAGGACCAACATCCAGGACGGCACCGTCATCCACGTCGACTCGCCCAGGGCGGGCGACGCGGAGGGTCACGCCACGATCATCGGGGCGGAGGTGCTGATCGGCCATCTCGCCATGGTTCACGGCTGCGTTCTCCACGACCGCGCCTTCGTCGGCCTGGGCTCGATCGTCATGGACGGCTGCGCCATCGAAAGCGACGCGATGCTGGCGGCGGGCGCGATGCTGACCCCCGGCAAGACCATCCCGGCAGGCCAGCTCTGGGCCGGGCGGCCGGCAAAGTATGTGCGGGACCTGACTGCGGCCGACATCGACGGCATGCGCTCGGGCGTGGCTCATTATGTGGAGCTCGCGAAGCGGCACCGCGAGGCGCTCGGCCTCGGCTGACGGCCTCGGCGGAGCCTCAGAAAGGCGCCGGCACCCGCCACGTCATCTCGATGACGATCCGCTCCCCGGGCGGCTCGCGCAGCAGCACATCCCAATAGGGTTGGCCCGGCCCGCGCGGCATCACGGCGATTCGCCAGGTGCCGGCGGGGGTGTCGGCGGGCGCCACAATATGAGCTCTCTCCACCGGCAATGCCGCGAGCACCGCGTCGGCGCCGGCTGCGCAGGCGTCGGCCCCGGCAACGGATCTGCAGATGGCGACCTCTCGGCGGCTCACCGCGCCGCGGCGGGCCGCGTCCCGCGCTGCAGCGAGGCGGAGCAGCGCCTCGCCCGCATCCTGGAGTGCAGCGCGCGGCTGAACCGACGCGAAAGAGGCGCTCGGCGCGAGACGGCAACCCGGCGCGACCGCGATCTGCGCGCCTTCGCCGGCAGGCAGTGGGCGAAGCGCCGCACCGGAGCGCTCGAATGAGACGAAATAGGTGCGCCGCTTACAGAGCCTGGCGCCCGCGGGCGTTGCCCTCGCGTAGAATTGGATCGTCGGCGGCGCCCCCGGTGGGCGCATGCCGCCGGCGCCTTGCACCTGGTGGCTTTGAACCTGCCTCGCCACGTCGGCGCCGAACAGGCGTGCTGCGAGCTGCCGCGTCGAGAGAGACTGCACCGCCTCCTCGGTAAGCGGCGCCCGCAGGGACTCGGCGGCTGCGGCGGTCGAGAGGCAAAGGCCGGCGAACGCGGCGAAGATGGTGCGGCTGCTCATGAGTCAATGATACACTGTATCATGTCGATAGCAATGACCGAAAATGCGCGTGTCACCGCGCGGCGGAGGCTCTGAGGGCGTCGAAGCGCTGCTGCTGACCGCGGACGAGCTGCTCGGCCTCGGAGAGCGCGGCGCGAACCGCCGCGAAATCGTCGTCGTTGATGGGAAGGGCGGCGCGCTCGGTGGCGAGACGGTCGAGGTCGCCGAGTGCCCGCGTCGCTCCGGCCCGCGCGGCTTCGGCTCGGGAAATCGCTTCCTGGGCGGCGACCCAGCTTTCGGTGCCCGGAGTCCCCGCGGCGCGCGCGAGGGGTGCGGCGCGGGTGTAGGCGGCGGCGAACGCCCGCTCGCCCTCGCGCGCCTGGCCGAGGAGCGCGGCGGCCTGGGCGCGGAGCGCCGGGTCGGCGGCGACGACCGGAGGGGTGCGGACCGGCTCTTCGCGCGGGTCCTCCGCCTCGATCGGACGGAGCGCGAGCGAGGGGAATTCGCCTTCGGGCGCGCAGCCCGTGAGGAGGGCAGCGATCGCGAGCACTGCGAGCATGGCGGTGCAGGCGGGGCTCGCGGAAGCGGAGGGGCGGAAAGGCATCGCCTCTCCTATGCGCCGGGGCTTTTGCGAGCAACGGGGTTGCGCGCCTCTCATTACCTTCGTATGTGCCCGGCCTACCGCGCGCCCGTAGCTCAGCTGGATAGAGCATCAGACTACGAATCTGAGGGCCGGAGGTTCGAATCCTTCCGGGCGCGCCATTCCCCCCCCTCGCCAGACCAGCCGCCTTCACGCGAGCTCGACGCGGACCGTCTGCACGCCGGGCGCGACGTCGATGCTGACGATGCGCGGCTCTGCCCTGCGCTTGATCACGCTGACGCTGCCGTCGCGTTCGAGGCGGGCTTCCGCGACCGCCGCGACGTCCTCGACCCCCTGCTCGCGCAGCGATTCTCGAAGATCGCGCGAGGTCATGTGCGTGGCGCAGAGCGCCCTTTCGTCGATCTCGCCGTTCCTGACGATGATCGTGTCGTGGCCCTTGATGAGCTGGCCGAAGCGGCCGGACCGAACCGCCAGCGCGGAGAAGCACCAGTGGAGCGCCATCACCACGGCGGCGGCGGTCATCGCCGGAAACATCGGCGCGTTGCCGGTGATGGCGCGGCTGGCGATGGAGCCGAGAACGATGCCGACGATGACGTCGAAGGCGGTGGCGCGGCTCATGAAGCGCTTCTTGCCGAGGCGGATGATGGCGAGCGTCACGACATAGATGAGGATTGCGCGCGCGCCCATCTGCAGCGCGTTCAGATCCTTGCCGTCGCCTAGGCCGAGAAATGTATCGAGTAGTTCCATCGTGCGGCCCTCTTCTCATGTTCGCGCGAGGTAACGCGGCGGCGCGGCGGCGGTGCCTTGCGCAGGGTTGAAGCGCCGCGGGATCGCGCGCACGAGGCACGCTTATGATGCGCCTCCTTCGCTTGCTCCTGTCCTGGTCGGTGCGGCGCATCCTGCTGTTCGTGATCGTCGTGGCGGCCATGGTCGCCGCGCTGAAGGGGGTCGAGGCCTGGAACCGCCTGCCGGCGCTCGCCGAGGAGGTGGCGGCGCTCGAGCGGCACGATGCGATGCTTCGCGCCGAGATCGTGCGGCAGCGGAGCGAGGCCGCTGCGGCCCTCGCCGAGATCGACCGGATGGAGCAGCCGATGCTGCGCGAGCGGCTGGTGCGGGTGCGGGCGGCGATCGCCGATATCGAGGCGGGGCGGGCGAGCGGCGTGGCGCTGGCGCTGCAGGCGGCGCGCGGGGAGGGGAGCGCGCTCGCACGCGAGGCCGGGTCCCGATTCCGGCTGGAGCTGCTGCGCCGCGAGGAGGGGATGATCGCGGCGCGGCTGGAGGGGCTCGGCCGGGGCGCGCAGGTGCGCGGGATCGGCGAGCGGATCGCCGCGCTCGACCTGCGCATCGCTGCGCTGGAGCAGCGGATCGCGGACATCGAGCGGCGGCACCCGCTGCTGAGCCGTGTCGAGCAGGTGCCGGTCATCCGCGAGCTGCAGGGGCCGTGGCAGGAGCTGCGCGGGGCGCGGCAGGCGCTCGGCTCCGCTCGCGCCGAGCGCGCCCGCCTGGCGGCGGCGCGGCAGGGTGCGTGGCGCGCCTTTACAGGTGCGCGCGACGGCTATCGGGGCGCGGCCGCGGCGTTTCGCGCTGCGCAGGCGCCGGCCGATGCCCTGCGCTCCCGGATCGCGGAGAAGAAGGCGCAGCTCGAAGGGCATTGGGCGAGCCGCGTCTGGGCGGCGGTGCGGCCTGTCATCGGCTGGGCCTTGTGGGTGCTCCTGCTCGTGACGCTCGTGCCGCCCGCGGTGAAGGCGTTCTGGTTCTTCATCGTCGCGCCGGTAGCGGGGCGGCTGCGGCCGCTCAGGATCGATCCGTCCGACCGAGGCGACGTGCGCTGGGCGGACGAGCGGCGCGAGACCGGGGTGGGGACGGGAAGCGCGGTCTCTTGGCGGGTTCGGCTCCGGCCCGGCGAGGAAGCGTTGCTCAGGCCCGAATGTCTGCAGAGCTCGCCCGGCGGGGCGGCGAGCGGGTCGCAGATGCTGCTCAGCGCGCGGATGCCGCTGGGGAGCCTGGCGAGCGGGCTCTACGGGCTGACGCGGATCCGCGCCGACGGGCGGGAGGCGATGGTGAACGTGTCGGCGACGACCGACCTGGTCGACGAAGTGGGCGTGATCGAGGTCGCGGAAGGGTCGAGCCTCGTTTTCCGGCCGCGCGGGCTGATCGGGGTGGTGCAGAGCGCCGGGCGGCCGCTCCGGATCGAGCGGGTGTGGACGCTCGGCGCGGCCTCGTGGCTGACGCTGCGGCTCAGGCACATCGTCTTTCGCGGGCCTTGCGCGCTCATCGTCAAGGGCGCGCGCGGGGTGGCGCTGGAGCCGGCAGCAGGCGGGCGGCGGGTGTCCGGCGCGGCGATGCTCGGGTGGAGCGCGGGCCTGGACCACAAGGTCGACCGGAGCGAGGCCTTTCTCCCGTTTCTGACCGGGCGGCAGAGCCTGTTCCTCGACCGGCTGGAGGGGCCGCGCGGCAAGGTCGTCTACGAGGAGATGCCGCGCGGCGGGCAGGCGGGGCTGTTCGGGCGCGGGCTCGAGGGGCTCGGCGACGCGCTCCTCAAGATCGTCGGGATCTGAGCCTCAGCGGGCCGGCGGGGCGGCGCCTCCCTCGGCGGTCCAGCGGTCCATCCAATTCTCGACCGCGGCGTACCATTGCACGGAATTCTGTGGCTTGAGGATCCAGTGATTCTCGTCCGGGAAGACGAGGAGCTCGGCCGGCACGCGCTGGCGGCGGGCGGCATTGTGAGCCGAGATGCCCTGGTCGAGCGGGACGCGATAGTCGCGGGCGCCGTGGATGACGAGCATGGGAACGCGCCAGCTCGCGATGTGGAGGGCGGGATTGAAGCGCTCCACCTCTTCGGGACGGGACCAGCCGCCATATTGAGTCTCGGTGAAGGCGGGGATGTCGGCCGACCAGGCCATCGAGCGGGTGTCGAACACGCCGGCATGGTTGACGAGGCAGTCCCACGGCTCGTTCCATCGGCCGGCGATCCAGTTGACCATGTAGCCGCCATAGGAGCCGCCGAGCGCGCAGGCGCGGTTGCCGTCCAGCCAGGGATAGGCGGCGAGGGCGTGGGCCCATCCCTTCTGGAGATCTTCCAGCGGCCGGTCGCCCCAATGGCCGACGATGGAGCGGCCGAAGGCTTCGCCGTAGCCGGAGGAGCCGTGGAAATCGACGGAGACGACGGCATAGCCCATGCCGGCCCAGACCTGCGGGTTCCAGCGATAGGACCAGGCGTTGCCGAAGCTGCCGTGGGGGCCGCCGTGGATCAGGAACGCGACGGGATAGCGGCGGCCGGGCTGGTAGTCGGCGGGGCGGGTGACCCAGCCGTAGACCGTCTCGCCGTTCCAGCCGGCGAAGCTGAAGCGCTCCGAATGGCCGATCGGCGCTTCGGTGAGGACGGCATCGCCGGCGTGGGTGAGCTGGCGCTCGGGTCCGGCGCCGTGGCGGACGAAGACCTGCTGCGGGCTGCTGAGGCTTTCCCGCAGGAAGACGGTTGCGCCCGGCACGAGGTCGAAGTCGCTGACGGTTCCTTCGGCGGTGAGGCGGGTCTCGCGGCCGGTGGCGGCGTCGATCGCGTAGAGGAGGGCATGGCCGCGCTCCTCCCCGGTCGCGACGAGGGTGCGTCCGTCCGGAGACCAGGCGATGCGGCCTAGGCTGGCGTCGAACCAGGGCGAGAGCTCGCGGCTGCGGCCGGTGCGAAGATCGAGCAGCATGACCTTGGAGCGCGCGTAGGACCAGCCGGAGCCGTTCGATTCGAGGTAGGCGAGGCGGCGGCCGTCGGGCGACAGGGCCGGGCGGGCGATGCCGCCCCCGGCGCGCAGGAGGATGCGCGGCGCGGCCGAGCCGTCTGCGGGGACGGTCCAGAGCCGCGAGACGCCTTCGCCGCCCGGCTCGCCGTTCGGCTCGCGGCTGGCGAACCAGATTGTGCGCCCGTCCGCGCTCAGCGCGAAGCTGCCTTCGTCGCCGCCGGGCCGGTCCGGAACGTCGGCGCGGAAGCCGCGCATCAGGGCGGTGGCTTCGGCGGGCGCGCCTTCGCCGTCGAGGCGTACCGAGAAGAGGCCGGTGTAGCGCTCGTCTTCATAGGCGTCCCAGAAGCGGCCGGCGCCGGTGCGGACGTGGACGCCGGTGGCGCGGGTGCGGGCATTCTCCTCGTCGCGCGACCGGGAGCAGGCGAGGGTGGGGCATTCGGGGTGGACGTCGAGCGCCACGACGGCGAGACGGCCGTCGCGGGCGACCTGGAAGGCACCGACATCGACCGGCAGCGCCGTCATCTGCCGCCGTTCCGAACCGTCGGGCCGTGCCCGCCAGAGCTGGCGCGAGCCCGCGCGGGAGGAAAGGAAGTAGAGCCAGCGCCCGTCGGCGGACCAGCGCGCGCTGCCGGGCGCGGCTTCCTCGCGGGTGAGGACGAGCGGCTCGCCGCCGGCGGCGGGGACGACGACGAGGCTGTTCAGTCCCCGGTTGCCCGCCCAGTCGGTGGTGCGCAGATTGTAGGCGACGTGGCGGCCGTCGGCGGAGATGCGCGGTGCCGAGACCCGGTCGAGCATCGCGAGGTCACGTGCGGTGAAGGGGCGGGCGCCGGCCCCGGCGGCGCCGAGCAGGAGGAGGACGGCGGCTCCGGCCCATCCGAACAGTTTCAGCATCGACTCACCCCTCGATCAGCGGACGCAGCCGCTTAGCACAAGCGGCTGCGCCCCGCGCCTGCGGCGGGCAGTCGGTGTCGCTTTCCTGCCGCACCGGCCGGGCCGATGGAAAATAATCGTGGTTAACGAAGCGTTTGGGTTCTTTTTCTGCAACTGATTCAAAGGCTGGCCGGTTCAGCTCGCCATGCCTCACTTCTTCTTTCATCTGCAGCACGGAAAAGCCCGGGTGGAGGACCGGAGCGGCGTCGCGCTGCCGGATGCGGAGGCCGCCTGGTACCAGGCCTATCGCAACGCGCGCGACCTCATTCTCGCCGAGAGGCCGGAGGGGCGGCCGTGGGACGGAGAGACCCTCGAAGTGGTGGACGAGCGGGGCGGCCCGGTCTGGACCATGCCGCTCTCCGAAATCGCGAAGCTGACGACATGACGGCGCGGCATGCGCATCTGGGCGTGCAGCCATTCTTGCGCCGGAACGTTCGCGCCTGATGCCCCAACTTCAATCCATTCGCCCGGCGGCGCTCGTGCTGGCTGCAACGCTCGCCCTTGCGGGCTGCAGCCGGAGCCAGCCGGAGCCGGATCCGGCCGCGCTCGATGCCCATTTCAACAACATGATCGCCGAAGAAGCGGCCGAACGCCGCCGGCTGGTCGAGGCCGCCCGCGACCGAGAGGACCTGCGCGAGAACGAGATGGAGCAGCGCGAGCAGAATTACGCCGAGCAGCCCGACTGATCGCAGCCAGGCCGGGCAGGTTCAGCCGCCGGCATGCTCCGGCTTGCCTTTCCGCTGCGTCGAGGCGAGCTCCTCGAGCTGCTTCTCGCTCATCGACTCGGCCATGTCCTTCGACGGGCCCTTGAGCTGCGACTTGGGCGTATCGCCGCGCTTGGCCGACAATGCGGCGCCGGCGGCGCGCTGCTGTGCCTTCGACTTTGCAGGCATGTCTCTCTCCCGTTGACCGGGCTTGAACGTGCCGGTCCGCGCTGGGTTGCGAGCGGCCCTCAGGGTGAGCTCAGTCGGCGCCGCGGCCGGGCAGCTCGAAACGGATGCGCTGGTTCAAGGTGGCGCAGGCGCTGCCGCCGGGCTCCGGGGCCGGCGCGAAGCGGAAACGGCGGATCATCCCCTCCGCCGCTTCGCCGAACACGAAGGGCGGGTAGGCGACCACGGCCCGGACCGGATCGGGGCGGCCGGCCGCGCCGACCTGCGCCTCGGTCACCGTCCAGCCGGCGAAGCCCCAGGCGATCGCCGCGTCGGGAAAGTCGTTGTTCGAGCCGCTGCCCCTGCGGTGCTGCGGTGGAACCCGGCAGGCAGACGCGGCGACGGGCCCCGTCCCGGCGAGCAGGCTCGAAGCCGCCGCATCGCCGCCCGCCAAGGCGAGGAGCGCGCGGCGCGCGGCGAGGTCCGCCTGGGCCGGCCCGCCGGCAATCCCGGGGACGGTTTCCAGCTGCGCCAGCACCGCCGCGGCCTCGCCGTTCCGCTCTGCCGAGAACAGGCGATCGAAGGCGTCGAAATGGACGGCGGCGGCCACGGACGGGTCGAGCAGGAGGGCGGGAGATCTCAGCACGCCGGCCAGTTCGTCTCCATATGATCCGCCTCGCGGCCGGTCGGCGCGCGCGCCGGCGAGATCCATGGCGATCGCCGCGACATAGGGGCCGGGAGCCCTGGCTGCGGCGGCGATCGGGAGGGCACGTTCGAGGAGCTGCGCCTTCTCGGCCGCGGGCAGCCCGTCGTGTGCCGCGAGGCGAAGCAGGTGGCGCAGGAGATGCGGCGACGAGGCGCCGTGCTGCGCCTCGGCGGCGGCGAGCTCCGCCTGCATCTGCGGCCGCGTCAGGCTGCGCGCGGGGCTGAACTCCGTCTCGACGCCGTTGGCGGCGGACCAGCGCGCCATCGTCTCGCGAGTCTCGGCTGCATATTCGGAGGAATGTTCGAGCGCGTTGGTGCAGCGCATCTCGACGCGCACTCCGGAGCGGAAGATGGGCTCGAGGGCCGCCACCTGTTCCGGGCGCCACGACCAGGCGAGCGCCGCTCGGGCGAGCCGCACTGCCGCGTCACCCTGCACGGAGGCGTAGACCGGAGTCGCGAACGCGACGGAGCCGTCTTCCCGCAACGAAAGCTCCACGACGCCGACATCCGTGGGCGATAGGCCGTTGCCGCAGCGCGGCACGGACAGGTTGTTCGCGATCGGTATGTCGGCGGCGGGCATGCGTCCGGCCCCGGTCAAAGCGAGGTAACGCCGCGCCTCGTCGCGGTCGCCGGCGAGGAGGGCGGCGATGGCGAGATCCGAGCGCGCGATGATGTCGCGTAGATTGACCCGCGTGCCGAGGCCGCCGAGGCGCCGTGTCGCGCGCTCCAGCTCCTCGCGCGCCTCCGGGATGCGGCCCATGTTGAGGAGGACGCGGCCGCGCAGCGTACGCGCGGGCCCTTCGACCTCGCCGTCGCCCGGCGCCACCTCGGCGGCGAGGCGGATCGCTTCGTCGGCGGCGGCGAGCGCGGCCGGCGCATCGTGGAACATCTGGGTCTGGATGAGCCCGCGGTAGACCGCGAGCTTGACGACCGGCTCGACGTCGATCGCGGCCGCGGTCCGGTACTGCGCGGCGGCTTCGCGATAATCGAGCCGGAGCTCGGCGACACGGGCGAGCGCGGTATAGCCGAGGAAGCGATCCTCGTTGAGCGAGGCGTCGCCTGCGGCAAGGAGCGGGAGGGAGGCGCGCAGTGCCGTCTCGGCTTCGGCGATGCGGTTGAGTCGAATCAGTGCCTCGCCCTTGCGGACGCGGACGATGGCGAGGCTGCCCGGCTGGCGGGCGCCCGCCAGGCGCTGCTCGAGCGCTTCCAGGATCGCCAGCGCCTCGGCGAAGCGGCCGGCCTCGGAGGCCGCGCTGGCGGCGTCGAACTGTTGCTGCACGGTCTGGGCGGGGCGCGCCGGCTGCTGAGCGCTTGCGGCGGCGGCGGCGGCGGCGGCGGCAAGGGCGGTTGCGGCGGCAGCCGCGAGCCAGGAGGTCTTCATCATCATCCCCTTTTTCGGCCGAGTAGAAGGGCGGCCGGCGGGATTTGCAAGCGGCGCATCAATCGAGCTCCATCAGTCGGAGCGCGGCATTGAGGGCGAGGCGGGCCTCTTCCATTCGGACCCAGAGAGCGGGATCGAGGAGGTCGTCGGGGGCGATATGCTCCGGCCAGTGTCTGGCGATGACGCTGGAAACGAGATCGAGCTTCGCTTCGTCGGCAAGGAAGCGGGGGTCGATCGCGGCGGGATCGGCGGCGACGCGCAGGCGCAGGCAGGCCGGCCCGCCGCCGTTCGCCATCGACTGGCGCACGTCCACGACGAGGAGGCGGCGGATCGGGCCGTTGCCCGCGATCATGGCCTGCAGCCAGGCCCAGACGTTCGGTGTCTCGCGCGCTTCCTCGGGGAGGATGAGACCCATGCCGGCGCCGTCCGGAAGGGTCACGAGCTGGGCGTTGAAGAGGTAGGATTTGATGGCATCGGCGAGCGGAACGGCGGATTCCGGGACTTCGACGATCTCGACTTCGGGGACGAGGCGGCGCAGCTCGGCGTAGAAGGCAGGGCGGTCCTCGAACGCCTTTTCATGGGCGAAGAGGACGTTCTCGTTGGTGACGGCGACGACGTCGTTGTGAAAGGCGCCGGCGGCGATCGCGTCTTCGGACTGGCAGACGAAGAGGGTGCGCTCGGGATCGAGCTGGTGGAAGCGGGCGACGGCGCGGCTCGCTTCGAGATGCTGGCGTGCGGGAAAGTCGCCGCCGCGCCTGCCGTAGACGAAGATCTCGACGCCGGGTGCGGCGTGGCTCGCGGCGATGCGCATGTGGTTGGCCGCGCCTTCGTCGCCGTAGGTGCCGGGAACCGGTGCGTGCACGGCGAAGTGCCGCTCGTCGGCGAAGGCGAGGCGGAGCTGCCTCAGCGTCGCGGGCCATTCGTGGCTGCGATGCGCCATCGTGCTCAGATTGGCGGCGGTAAGGTGGGTGCGGCCGTCGGCGCAGTCCGGCGCGGGGGAGACGGTGGCGGCGTTGGCGGCCCACATCGCCGAGGCTGAGAAAGCGGCGGGGCGCAGCGAAGGCGGCACCTCCTCGATGCTGGTGCCGAGCTCGGCCAGCCAGGCGCGGTCGGGGCGCGGATGGGGCAGGAAGAGGCCCTGCGGCAGGCCGAGGCGCAGGTTGTGGCGCATCTTGTCGACGCCCTGGAGGGCGGCGGCGCGCGGGTGCGAGACGTTCCCCCTGTTGGTCGTGGACGCGAGATTCCCCAGGCTGAGGCCGCTATAATTGTGGCTCGGCCCGATGATGCCGTCGAAGTTGATTTCGCGAAGCGTCATCGGCCGATCGCCACGAACCTGTCGCCCGGCGCGAGGCCGAGCGCGGCGGCGCTCTTCGAATCGAGCGCGACGCCGCCGTCGGGCTGCGCCTTCACCTGCGCCCAGCAGCAGGAGAAGTTCATCCGCTGGCCCGCGGCGACGAGCATGGTCTGCCCTCCGTCTTCATCGGAGACCGCCGACAGCGTCTCGTCGCGGCTTTCGCGGATGGAGCGGATCTGGTCGGTCTGGACCGCCATGGTGGGTCCGCCGTCGAAGATGTCGACGTAGCAATCGTGGACGAAGCCTTCGCGCTCAAGCATCTTCATCGCCGCGCGTCCGGAAGGGTGAGGGACGCCCATCACCGAGCGGGCGCTTTCGGGGAGCATGGCGGTGTAGATCGGCGTCTTGGGCATGAGATCGGCGATGAACTGCGTGCCGTGGGTGGCGTTGAACTCGTCCGCTTCGCGAAAGCCCATGCCGAAGAAGCGACCGGCGATCGCGTCCCAGAAGGGCGAGCCGCCGCTTTCGTCGATGACGCCGCGAAGCTCGGCGAGGACCTTGCCGGCGAAGCGCTCGCGGTGGAGCTTGATGAACAGGTAGCGGCTCCGCGCCAGCAGCATGCCGAGGCCGCCGGCGCGCTCGCCGGGGTGGAGGAAGAGGCCGCCGACTTCCGAGCAGCCGTCGAAATCGGTGACCAGGGTCAGCATCTCGTTGCGGAAGGTGCGGCCCAGGCCCTTGGAGGTCTGGGTGAGGGTGGACTTGCGGTAGGAGTAGAAGGGGTTCTCCGTGCCGACCTGGCCGAAGACCTGGCAGGTGCCGCGGATCTGGCCGGTGTCGACATTTTCGAGGACGAACATGAAGAGGTCGTCCGAGGGGCCGCCGCTTTCGCGGGCGAAGGCGTGCTCGGAGCGGATGATCTTGTCGACGAGGACGCCGCGGTCGGGCGGCAGGTTGGTGAAGCCGCCGCCGGTCAGCTTCGCCATTTCGTAGACCGCGTCGAAATCCTCGCTGCGGACTGGGCGGACCCTGAAGCTCACTTATTCTCCCCCGATGCGAGCCTGAGAATGGCGAGCGCGGACAATGACGCGCGCTCGGCGAGGCTCTCGACGATCAGATATTCTTCCGGCGAATGGATGGCGCCGCCGCGCACGCCCATCGTGTCGACGACCGGGACGCCGCAGGCGGCGATGTTGTTGCCGTCGCAGACGCCGCCTGTGCTCTGCCAGCTTATCGTCTGGCCGAGGTCCGCGCCGGCGGCGGCGACGAGGCGGAAGAGGGCTTCGGCTTCGGGCGTCAACGGCTTGGGCGGGCGGCCGAATCCGCCGTGGACGTGAATGGTGACGCCGCGCCCGGCTTCGACTTCGGCGACGGCGCGGCGGATCGCGTCGCGCGCGTCGGCTTCGAGTTCGGCGGTGGCGGGGCGCATGTTGACGCGGAGGACCGCGCCGTCGGGCACGACGTTGTTGGGCGAACCGCCGTCGATGCGGGCGGGGTTGACCGACAGGCCGGGCGCGCGCGCCTTTTCGAGGCGCAGCGCGAGGTCGGCGGCGGCGAGGAGGGCGTTGCGGCCGTCTTCCGGGTTGCGGCCGGCATGGGCGCTGCGGCCGGTGACGACGAGGGAGAAATTGCCGCTGCCGGGGCGCGCGCCGGCGAGGGTGCCGTCGGGGAGGGCTGACGGCTCGTAGGTAAAGGCCGCTCGCTTGCCGCGGGCGGCGGCGGCGATGAGCGGGGCGGAGCCGGGGGAGCCGACTTCCTCGTCCGAGTTGATGACGATCTCGTAGCCGAGCCGGGGCGCGAGCCCGGACTCTTCGACCGCTTTCAGCGCCGCGAGCATGACGGCGAGGCCGCCCTTCATGTCGGCGACTCCGGGCCCGCCAAGGACCTTGCCTTCCTCGCGCCAGAAGACGCTCTGGAACGGGTGATCGGCGGCGTAGACCGTATCCATGTGGCCGGTGAAGAGGAGCTGGACCGGGGCGTCCGGGCGGACGCCGAGGTGGAGGTTCCGGCCGTGCTCCAGCGGGTGGGCGGCACCGCCCTGATCGACCTGCTCGGCCGGGGCAGGCTCGCGCAGCGTCAGGTCGCCGGGCAGGGCGCAGAAGGCGTCGGCGCAGATTGTCGCCATGCGGGCGAGGCCGGCGAGATTGCGCGAGCCGCTGTTGATCGCGGACCAGGCGCGCACCTGATCGAGCATCGGCTCGCGCGCCGCCCGCTCGATCGCTTTCGCCTCGATGTGGTTCAGCCCCCGCATGGTTGAGGCTCTAGCCGGGGACGCGGAGCGAGGCCAGAGGTGGCTGGAAGACGCGTCATCCCGGACTTGATCCGGGATCCATGAACATAGCGGCCTGAGAACATTCGCCGCCCTCGGTGTTCATGGATCCTGACTTTCGTCAGGATGACAGGGGCGTTTGCGTGGCGCCTTGGAAGTTGACCAGGTTTAGGCCACGTCATGCGGGAAGCGGTCAATTTCCGCGAGGTTCGGCTGGTTTGGCGTTGATGGGAAAGCAAGGCGATTCGGCGGCCACGGCACGAGCTTGCAGCCTCAAATCCTATTTGGAAAGGGGCGCAGAGCAGGCCGGTGCCTCTCCGACCGGTCCTTCGAGACGCTGCTTCGATACGGCTTCGCCTACTCAGCGGCTCCTCAGGATGAGCGAAGAGTCTACCGCTCATCGTGAGGAGGGACTGAGCCTGGCGAAGGCCCGTCTCGAAGGATCGTCAGCGCAGATGTTCGCGAAACGCCGCGAGCACCGCCTCGTACAAGTCGCGCTTGAAGGGGACGATCATCCTGGGGAGGTCTTCGGGCGCGCACCATTTCCAGGCGCGGAATTCCGGGTGCTCGGTCTCGATGTTCACGTCCGTATCCTCGCCGAGAAAGCGGGCGAGGAACCAGTGCTGCTCCTGGCCGCGCCACTTGCCCTTCCAGAGCTTGCCGACGAGATCGGGCGGGAGATCGTAGGTGAGGGGCTCCGGTGCGCGGGCGATCACTTCGACCTTGGCGCGGGGGATGCCGGTTTCCTCCTCGAGCTCGCGAAGGGCGCCGTCTTGCGGTTCCTCGCCGTCGTCGAGGCCGCCTTGCGGCATCTGCCAGGCTTCGAGGGTGGAATCGATGCGCTGGGCGACGAAGACCTTGCCCTCTCGATTGACCAGCATGACGCCCGCGCCGGGGCGGTAGGGGAGGGTGGAGGGGTCGGTCATGGCTGGCACCGTGGGTGGAACAGGTTGATCGTCATGCCGGACTTGATCCGGCATCCATGAACGCAGGCGTCCGCATACAATTGCCAGCTTCGGTGTTCATGGACCCCGGATCAAGTCCGGGGTGACGGTTGCGAGGTTCATGCGGCGAGTGCCTCTCCGAGCAGAAGCTTGAGCGCCGACACGCAGCGCCCGATGTCTTCGGTTGAGCTGGGGATGGCTTTTCGCAGATTGATGAAGCCGTGGATATTGCCTCTGGCTTCGATGAAGACGGTGTCGACACCCGCCTCGGCGCAAGCGGCGGCATAGGCGCGGCCCTGGTCGCGGATGGGATCGAGGCTGGCGGTGAGGACGAGGGTGGGCGGGAGTCCGGCCTGGCTTTTCACGAGGGGCGAGTAGCGCCAGTCCGTCGCGTCCGGGGCGTAGCAATCGTCGAACCAGCGCATGGAGTCGCGGCTGAGGAGATAGCCTTCGCCGAAATCGGTGAAGCTCGGATAGCCTTTTGCGGGATCGGCGGCCGGGTAGATCGGCCATTGCGCGAGGACGGGGACGGCGGCGGGTTCGTCGCGAAGGGAAAGGCCGACGACGATCGCCAAATTGCCGCCGGCGCTGTCGCCGCAGGAGACGAGGCCGGTGACGGTGCGGCCGAGCGCTTCGGGGGAGGCGGCGGCCCAGCGGGCGGCGGCGATGCAATCCTCGGCGCCGGCCGGGAAGGGGTGCTCGGGGGCGAGGCGGTAGTCGACCGAGAGGACCGGCAAATCGAGCAGGCGGGCGATCTCGGCGCAGAAGGGCTCGTGCGTGTCGAGATCGCCGAGAACGAAGCCGCCGCCGTGGAAGAAGAGGAGGAGCGGCCCGGGGCGGCGATCCTCGCGAGCATCGTAGAGCCGGAGCGGGATGTCGCCGCCGGGGCCGGGGCAGGACAGGTCGCGGATGACGGCGAGTTCGCCGGTCGGCGCGTCGGCGACATGTCGGGAGCGGAGCATCATCTCGCGCGCTTCCGCGGGGCCGACTTCGTGGCTCCTCGGGCCGGGGAGAGCGTTCAGGAAATCGAGGAAACGGCGCACGTCCGGGCGCACAAAAGGCTCTGACAAGAAGGGCTCCAATAGGCAAAGGCGGTGGCGGCGACTAGCTAGTGGCAATGTTCGCAGTCGTCCATCATCCCGACTACGTCGCGCCCGCCACGGCCGACAAGCGCTACCGCTGGAACAAGAACGGCCTCGTCCGCGGCCTGCTGGCCGAGAGCGGAATTGGGGTGGACTGGATCGAGCCCGAGGCGATGCCGCGGGCGTGGCTCGAGCGGGTGCATAGCGCGGAGTATGTCGACGAGGTGCTGGCGGCCGCCGTGCCGCGGGAGAAGGAGCGGCGGATCGGCTTTCCGGTGACGGAGGTGGTGGCGCGGCGGGCGCAGGCGGTGCCGGGCGGGACGTATCGGGCGGCGCTGGAGGCGATGCGGCGCGGCTTCGCGGTCAACAATGCGGGCGGGAGCCACCATGCGCAACGCGACAGCGGAGCAGGCTACTGCGTGTTCAACGATCTCGCGGTGGCGGCGGTGCGGCTCACCGAGGAGGGGACGTGCGCCCGGGTGCTGGTCGTGGACGTCGATGTGCACCAGGGCGACGGAACGGCGGCGCTGACCGCCGGGCGGCCGGAGATCGCGACTTACTCGATCCATGCCGAGAAGAACTTTCCGGTGAGGAAGGCGGTCTCGACCGTGGACGTGGGGCTGCCGGACGGGACTGGAGATGCGGACTATCTTGCGGCGCTGGAGGAGACGCTGGTGCCGCTGGTCGAGCGGTTCAGGCCGTCGCTGATCCTCTATCAGGGCGGGGTCGATCCGTATGGCGGGGACAGGCTCGGCCGGCTGGCGCTGACGCAGGAGGGGCTGGACGCGCGGGACCGGCTCGTCGGCGGGCTGGCGCAGCGCCGCGGCATTCCGCTCGCGGGGACGCTCGGCGGCGGCTACGGGGCGGATGCGCTGGAGGTGGCGCGGCGGCATGCGCGCTCGATCCTGACGATGGGGGCGCTTTTCTCGCAGCATGCCGTTGCAGCGGCGCCGCGAACTTCTACCTTGGGGTGAGACGCCGCCCCGGCTAAGGAGGGCGGCGAAACAGCCTCAGGACAAGAACAAGATGGCGACAGCCACCCATCTCGTGACCCCGGAAGAAGCGGGCGCCAACCCGCCGCTCGAAAACGTCGTCGTGCGCTTCGCCGGGGACAGCGGCGACGGCATGCAGCTGACCGGCGGCCAGTTCACCATGTCGACCGCGCTCGCCGGCAACGACCTCGCGACCTTTCCCGACTTTCCGGCCGAGATCCGCGCGCCGCAGGGGACGACCTTCGGCGTCTCCGCCTTTCAGATCAACTTCGGCTCCTCGGCGATCGAGACGGCGGGCGACCAGCCGGACGTCCTGATCGCGATGAACCCGGCCGCGCTCAAGGTGAACGTGGCGGACCTGAAGCCCGGCGGCCTGATCATCGCCGACGAGGGCGAGTTCGGTGCCCGGAACCTCGCCAAGGCGGGCTATGAGACGAACCCGCTCGAGGATGACAGTCTCGGCAAGTGGCAGGTCATCAAGTTCAACATCTCGCAGTTGACGCTCGAAGCGGTGAAGCCGTTCGGGCTCGGCAACAAGGAAGCGCTCCGCTCCAAGAACATGTGGACGCTGGGGCTCGCGCTCTGGATGTTCGACCGGGACCGGCAGCCGATCGTCGATTGGCTCAAAGCCAAGTTCGCCAAGAAGCCGGAGCTCGCCGAAGCGAACATCGCGGCGCTGAACGCCGGCCACGCCTACGGCGAGACGGTGGAGATCGGCGGGCAGATCCACCAGCATCATCTCGAGCCCGCGCCGGCCGAGCCGGGGCTCTACCGCACCGTGACGGGCGCCGAGGCGATCTCGATCGGGCTCGTCGCGGGGGCGCAGCTTGCGAACCTGCCGATGTTCTTCGGCGGCTATCCGATCACGCCGGCCTCGGCGATCCTCCATCACCTGTCGCGGCTCAAGGAATACCGAGTCACGACCTTCCAGGCGGAGGACGAGATCGCGGCCATCGGAGCGGCGATCGGGGCGAGCTTCGCGGGGCAGCTCGGAGTCACCTCCTCGTCCGGTCCGGGCATCGCGCTCAAGCAGGAGGCGATGGGGCTTGCGATCATGACCGAGCTTCCGCTGGTCATCGTCAATTCGCAGCGCGGCGGGCCGTCGACCGGCCTTCCCACCAAGACCGAGCAATCCGACCTCTACCAGGCGGTCTACGGCCGCAACGGCGACGCGCCGATGCCGGTCATCGCCTCGCGCTCGCCGGCCGACGCGTTCGACTGTGCGATCGAGGCGGTCAGGATCGCGACGCAATATATGACGCCGGTGATGCTGCTCACCGACGGCTATATCGCCAATGCCGCGGAGCCGTGGCGCGTGCCGGACATGTCGACCTACGCGCCCTTCCCGGTGGAGCATTTCACCGATGCGCCGGCGGAAGGGGAGAAGGTCAATCCCTATGCGCGCGACGAGAAGCTGGCGCGCGTGTGGATCAAGCCGGGCACCTACGGCCTGCGTCACCGGATCGGCGGCATCGAGAAGAATGTCGGCACCGGCCACATCGATTATGCGCCGGCCAACCACCAGGCGATGACCGACATCCGCCACGACAAGGTTGCGGGCGTGGCGGACACGATACCGGAGCAGGCCGTGTGCCTCGGCGAGACGTCGGGCAGGCTGGCGGTGGTCGGCTGGGGCTCGACCTTCGGCCCGATCCACCAGGCGGTGCGCCGGGCGAGGAAGAACGGCCTCGACGTCAGCCACATCCACATCCGCCACATCTGGCCGCTGCCGAAGAATCTCGGCGAGCTGCTCAGGAGCTACGATCGGGTGATCGTGCCCGAGATGAACAAGGGGCAGCTCAAGACCCTGCTGCGCGACCAGTATCTGGTCGACGCCCGCTCGGTCAGCAAAGTCTCCGGCCAGCCCTTCAAGATCGCCGAGATCGAAGCCGCGATCGAGGAGGCATTGGGATGAGGGCGCCTGCATTGGAAACTGGAAAAGCCGCTAGGGCTGAGCTTGTCGAAGCCCGGGTTCCGCGCGCTGCAATCCGCCCTTCGACAGGCTCAGGGCTAGCGATGGCGATGACTGCGCCAACGGTGGTGGGTTTCTTTCGCTCCTTCTCATCCGCTGGAGCCCCATGAACACCGCCGCCCTCGTCCGCCTCATTCTCATGCTCGTGATCGTGTGCGGGCTGATCTGGTATCTGCTTTACGGAAGCGCATCATGAACGAACTGACCAAGCTCACCGCGAAGGATTTCGCGACCGACCAGGAAGTGCGCTGGTGCCCCGGCTGCGGCGATTATGCCGTGCTGAAGGCGGTGCAGCGGACGATGCCGGAATTGGGCGTCCGGCCGGAGAATACGGTATTCGTGTCCGGCATCGGCTGCTCGTCGCGCTTTCCATATTACATGGAGACCTACGGCTTCCATACGATCCACGGCCGTGCGCCGACCTTCGCCACGGGGATCAAGCTCGCCAATCCCGAGCTCGACGTCTGGATCATCACCGGCGACGGCGATGCTTTGTCGATCGGCGGCAACCACACGATGCACGTGCTGCGCCGCAACCTCGATTGCCAGATCCTGCTTTTCAACAACGAGATCTACGGCCTCACCAAGGGGCAATATTCGCCGACCAGCCGGGTGGGGACGCGTTCGCCTTCGACGCCCTATGGTTCGGTGGACCGCTCGGTCAGCCCCTGCGCGTTTGCGCTCGGCTCCGGGGCGCGCTTCGTGGCGCGCGGGATCGACGTCAGCAAGAACCTCGTCGATGTGCTGAAGGCGGCGCATGGGCATCGCGGCGCGTCGTTCGTCGAGATCTTCCAGAATTGCATCGTCTACAATGACGACGTCTTCGCGCCGTTCACCGCCAAGGAGAATGCGGGGAGCCAGCTCTGGCTCGAAGAAGGCAAGCCGATGCTCTTCGCCGGTGGCACGAAGGGCATCGCGCTCGACCGCGAGGCGCTGACCTTGCGCGTCGTCGATGTCGAAGGCGGCGACTGGCAGGCGGCGGGCGTGATCGTCCACGAGCGGACCAACCGCTCGGTCGCGCACATGCTGATCGAGATGCCGTTCGGGTCGTTTCCGATGGCTTTGGGCGTCATCTACGAGGACCCGGCGCCGACCTTCGAAACGGCGGTGCGCGCGCAGAATGCGGAAGCGGCAGCGGGGAAGTCGCCGGATTTGCAGGCTCTGGTCTCCAAGGGCCAGAGCTGGATGGTGACGAAGGAGCCGCACGTTATTTGAGGGGGCAGTCGGCCGAGAACGTCATCCCGGCGAAGGCCGGGATCTCGGCGGGTGAAGGACACCGGGGTCGATGGAGCGCTGCACTCGCGCTCCCGCTTTTCACCCCCTGAGATCCCGGCCTTCGCCGGGATGACGTGTGTTGCACGAACCCTTGCTTCCCAAGCGCTTCCAAGCCACCAAGCCGCCATGACTCACGAGGCGCGCGGCCGTCATCTCCTCTCCGCCGACAAGGGGTTCGCGACCGGCGGCGGCCTGTTCGCTCGGGCGGCGGCTCGGATGGCTGCAGGCGGCTTCCAGCGCATCCTCGACCGGATCGACGCGGGACTCGCCGAGGGCGGGATCGAAGCGACGCTGCCGGACGGTTCGACGCGGATGCTGGGCGGGCGGGCGCCGGGGCCGGTGCCGGTGGTGCGGCTCCATAGCTGGCGTTCGCTGGTGCGGCTGGCGACATCCGGCTCAGTCGGCTGGTACAAGGCCTGGGCGCTCGGCGAATGGTCGAGCCCCGATCCGGTGCCGCTTTTCGACCTGTTCATGCGGAACGCGGAGAGCCTGGGCGGGACGGCGCGGGCGAAGGGGCTGTTCCGGCTGGTCAATTGGGCGGGGCATCGCCTCCGCGAGAACGACAAGGCGCGGGCGCGGCGCAACATCGAGGCGCATTACGACCTCGGCAACGATTTCTACCGGGCCTGGCTCGATCCGGGCATGACCTATTCGAGCGCTGTGTTCGCCGAGCCCATCGCCGACGAGGAGCCGCTCGAAGCGGCGCAGGAGCGGAAGATCCGGCTGCTGCTCGACCGGCTGGACTTGAAGCCGGGGCAGCATCTGCTCGAGATCGGGTGCGGGTGGGGCAGCCTCGCCGAGGTCGCGGCGCGCGACTACGGGGTGCGGGTCACCGGCCTCACGCTGTCGAAGGAGCAAAAGGCGTTCGCGGACGCGCGCATCGCCGCGGCGGGATTGTCGGACCGCGTCGGGATCGCGCTGTGCGACTATCGCGACTCCATGGGGGAATATGACGCCGTCGCCAGTGTCGAGATGGCGGAGGCGGTGGGGCAGGATTATTGGCCCGCCTACCTCGCGGCCATCGCGCGGCTGCTCAAGCCGAGCGGGAAGGCGGCGCTGCAGCTCATTTCGATCCGCGAAATCCTGTTCGAAGATTATGCGGCAAGCGCGGACTTCATCCAGACCTACGTCTTTCCGGGCGGCATGCTCCTCAGCGAGGCGCGGTTCCGGCGCATTGCGGAAGGCGAGGGGCTGGAGTGGCGGGACCGGGTGGGGTTCGGGCTGCATTATGCCGAGACGCTGCGACGATGGCGGGTAGCCTATGAAGCGGCGGTGGCGGAAAAGCGGCTTCCCCCCGGGTTCGACGCGCCGTTCCACGGGCTGTGGCGTTACTACCTGATGTACTGCGAAGGCGGCTTCCGCGGCGGCGGCATCGACGTCGCGCAGGTGACTTTGGCGAAGCGCGCGTGAGGGCGCGGGGCTGCGCGCCGCCCTACCGGCGGATCGGCAGCATCCGGCGGGACTCGCCGGCCCTCGACGCGCTGATCGATCCCGAAGCGCCGATCGAGGTGCTGGCGGAAGGCTTCGTGTGGAGCGAAGGCCCGGTCTGGATCGACGAGGAGGGCGGCTACCTCCTCCTCAGCGACGTGCCCGGCAACGTCATGTACCGCTGGTCGGAAGGAGATGGGCTCTCCGTCTTCCTCGTCCCGTCGGGCCATCCCGGCCCGGACACGAGCGGCTTCGCCGAGCCGGGCTCGAACGGCCTCATCCCGGGCCCGTCCGGCACGATCCTGATGTGCGACCACGGCAACCGCGCCGTCGCCAACCTCGACCTCGCGAAGCGGCAGAAGACCTTCCTTGCAACCCACTTCGAAGGGAAGCGCTTCAACTCCCCCAACGACCTCGTCCGCGCCAGCAACGGCACACTCTACTTCACCGACCCACCCTACGGACTCGAAGGCCGCAACGCCTCGCCGCTCCGCGAGATGGACCATAACGGCGTCTACCGCCTCGACGCGAACGGCGCGGTGACGCTCCTGACGAAAGCGCTCACCTATCCCAACGGCATCATCCTCTCCCCCGACGAGCGCACTCTCTACGTCGCCGTCTCCGATCCGGGGCGCGCCGTCGTCATGGCCTATTCGCTGGAGAACGGCCGTCTCAGGGAGGGCAGGGTGTTCGGCGACTTCACCGCTGAAGTCGGCGCGGATCGGCCAGGTCTCCCGGATGGAATGGCAATCGATCGCTCCGGCAACCTGTTCACCACCGGGCCTGGCGGCGTCCACGTCCTGAACCCGGAAGGCAAGCGCCTCGGCCTCATCTCAACCGGCACCAAGATCGCCAATTGTACTTTCGGAGGCGACGGCCGGGCGTTGTTCATGGCTTCGGAGACGATGCTCGCGCGGGTAAGCACTCGAACACATGCGCTCGGTAGCTCACCGGGAGAATAGAAGAGACACGGCGTCAGCGGCGGCGGCATCGCGCCGCGCCGAACGGACCCCTGCGGATGGCCGGTCGCACGTGCGTGCAGAGGACGGCGTCGATGGAAGCCGCGATGGTACGATTGGGATGGAGTACGCCGTGCTTCGGGGGGCACTGCCCCACGAGTGTCGTGACCTGCCCCGCCCGCAGGCGCTCGGTGAGAAAGCCCGGGCCATCCGTGCAGATGATGAATTCGCCATTGTCGGGATCGACGTAGGGCGGCCGGTAAGCGGCGATCGCCGCATCCACCTGCCCGGCGAGCCGCCGATATTCGGGCGGCGGTAGCGAGAACGTTTGCGCGCCTTTCATGTCCCAGCGCGTCCGCCAGTGGCCGGAGAGGCGAAAGAGGCGGAGTTCGGCTTCGCCGGAGGGCAGGAGCAGGATCTCGGCGACCACGGCACGGCCGCCGAGCGATGGGCGGGACGAGAAGCGGATCGCCTCGCTGCCGAGCACCTCCAGCGGCGGGCGCGCCGCTGCGTCGAGGATGTCCGCCTGCGCGTCGCGAATGAAGGCGCAGGGCTGCAGATCAGCGTGGTCGCGCCGCCGCCCGCACTCGGGCGCGGGCGGCTGGACGAGCGCAAACGCGGCGGCAAGCCAGATCAGAACGCCTCAACCGGCAGCGCCATCAGCGTTTCCGCGCCGGCTTCGAGCTTCCGCCGCAGAGCGCCCGTCTCCGGCATGATGCGCTCTGCGAAGAACTTGGCCGTCGTCAGCTTCGCCTGGTGGAAGGCGGCATCGTCGCCGGCCGCCAGGGCTTCGGTGCTGGCCCGTGCCATGCGCAGCCACATCAGGCCGAGACCCACGGTGCCGAGCAGGGTCATGTAGGGATAAGCGGCGGCGCCGGCGTTGTTGGGGTTGGCCATGCCGTTCTGCATCAGCCACATTGTTGCGCTCTGCAGGTCCTGCGTGGCTTTCTGGAGGCTGGTGCGGATGGCTTCCACTTCCGGACCGGCCGCGTCGCTGGCGCTCGCCGTCTCCTCCGCGAGGATCCTGAAAAAGGCCTGGATCGCTCTGCCGCCGTTTGCGCCGAGCTTGCGGCCGACGAGGTCGAGGGCCTGGATGCCGTTCGTGCCCTCGTAGATCTGGGCGATGCGGGCGTCGCGGACGAACTGCTCCATGCCCCATTCGCGGATGTAGCCGTGGCCGCCGTAGACCTGCTGGGCGAGAACCGCGGCTTCGAAGCCCTTGTCGGTCAGATAGCCCTTGATGACGGGGGTGAGGAGGCCGAGCAGGTCGGCGGCGGCTTCGCGCTCTTCCTCGGTCTGGGCCTTGCGGCTGATGTCGACCTGGAGCGCGCCCCAGAGGACGAGGGCGCGGGCGCCTTCGTTGAACGCCTTCATCTCGAGCAGCATGCGGCGCACGTCCGGATGGGCGATGATCGGGTCCGCCTTGGCGTCCGGATCGCGTTCGCCGGGGACGAGGGCGCGGCCCTGGCGGCGGTCCTTCGCGTAGGCGACGGCGTTCTGATAGGCGACTTCGCCCTGGGCGAGGCCCTGCAGGCCGACGCCGAGGCGCGCCGCGTTCATCATGATGAACATGGCGGCGAGGCCCTTCTCCGGCTCACCGACGAGCCAGCCCTTCGCATCGTCATAGTTGAGGACGCAGGTCGAGTTGCCGTGGATGCCCATCTTCTCCTCGATCGAGCCGCAGACGACGCCGTTGCGCGCACCGAGGCTGCCGTCCTCGTTGACGAGGAACTTGGGGACGATGAACAGGCTGATGCCCTTCACCGTGTCCGGCGCACCGGCGATCTTGGCGAGGACGAGGTGGATGATGTTGCCGGCAAGGTCGTGCTCGCCCGACGAGATGAAGATCTTGGTGCCGGTGATCGAATAGGAGCCGTCCGCCTGCGGCTCGGCCTTGGTGCGAAGGAGTCCGAGATCGGTGCCGCAATGCGGCTCGGTCAAGTTCATCGTCCCCGTCCACTCGCCCGAGATCATCTTGGGGAGGTACATCGCCTTTTGCGCGTCGGAGCCCTTGATGACGATGGAGGCGACCGCGCCCTGGGTCAGGCCATGGTACATTTCGAAGGCCTGGTTGGCGCTGAGGAGATACTCGCTGACCGCGGTTCCGACGACCTGCGGCAGGCCCTGGCCTCCGAACTCCTCGGGAGCGGAAAGGGTGGTCCAGCCGCCGGCGACGAACTGGTCCCAGGCGTCCTTGAAGCCGGGCGGCGTCGTGACCGAGCCGTCCTCGTGGCGGGTGCAGCCATGCTCGTCGCCGATGCGGTTCAAGGGCGCCAGCACCTCGGAAGCGAAGCGGCCGCCCTCCGTCAGGATCGCCTCGATCATGTCGCCCGACGCATTCTCGAAGCCCGGCAGGTTCGAATAACGGTCGAGGCCGAGCACGGCGTCGAGAACGTAGCGCGTGTCGCGCACCGGGGCGGTATAGCTGGGCATGGCTTTTCCTACTTGGCTGGTGGGTCCGCGGCTTCGACCATGTCGATGAAGCGTTCGAGCTCGGCGATGGTGGCGTCGATGTCGACGCGCTGCTTCCGCAGAAGATCGACCCGGCCGCGGCATTTCTCGAGCGTCACGCGGCGCTGGACCGCGCGGTTGTCGCCGATGTCGTAGAGATCGATCATTTCGCGAATTTCGGCGAGGCTGAAGCCGACGCGCTTGCCGCGCAGGATCCAGGCGAGCCGGGCGCGGTCGCGCCACGAATAGATGCGGGACAGGCCCTGGCGCTTGGGCGAGATCAGCCCCTCGTCCTCGTAGAAGCGAAGCGCCCGCGGCGTGACCGCGAATTCCTCGCAAAGATCGGTAATCGTGTAGCTGGTGGCGCTCGCGTCGCTCTGCTGGAAATCGGCGTGGAGGGCGGTTCCGGGCATGGCGCCGAGCGCTACTTTACGTTCACGTCAACGTCAAGGCGGCGCGCGCGGTGGGGT
Organism: Allosphingosinicella sp.; assembly: GCA_036399655.1. Taxonomy (GTDB): domain Bacteria; phylum Pseudomonadota; class Alphaproteobacteria; order Sphingomonadales; family Sphingomonadaceae; genus Allosphingosinicella. The sequence continues at coordinate 150,964 of DASWMS010000058.1, forward strand.
CGGGGTTGAGGCGAGGTTGGGGCGGGGTCAAGCGGTTCTCCTTTCCGTCATCCCCGCGAAAGCGGGGATCCAGCGGGCGGGCGTTGCAGGTCACGGCCTTTGGCGATGTTGCAGCACGGGGTGGAGGCTTCGTCTGGATTCCCGCTTTCGCGGGAATGACGGTTGGGGTTAGGTTGCGCCTCGGGGACACAAGGGAGGGGACACATGACGTTGAACGGGATGAGCGCGCTGTGGGCGCGGACGGCTTTGCTGTGGTTTCTCGCGACCATGATCTTCGGCATGTATCTGGGCATCACCCAGCAGTTCGGGATGTCGTCTCCGCATGCGCATATGGGGCTGCTCGGCTGGGTGTCTTCGGCCTTGTTCGCGTTCCTCTGGTCGTTCGCCGCCGGCGACGACGTGCCGCGCTTCGCCGCCGGCCATTGGGCGGTGCACAATATCGGCGTCGTCACCATGGTCGTCGGGCTGTTCCTGACGCTGAAGGGAAGGGACATGGGGCCGATGATCGGCATGGGCGGCCTCGTCGTCGTGCTCGGCACCTTGTGGCTGACGGCGATGCTCTGGCCACGGCTGCGGGTCCGCTAGCCGCCGCAGAGGCGGTCGCCGACGAGGTCCTGGGCGCGTCCGGCATCGGCTTCGGTGCCGCCGGTCTTGTCCAACGCCGCGCCCGCCATGCGGCCGCCGCGGCTGCAATAATAGGAGCAGCCGGCGGGGAGCTGGGCCGGAAAGGTCACCCGCGTGCCTTCGATGCGCGCTTCGAACGTGCAGGCCTCATCGCCCTGCATGGTGAGGCGCAGCGCATTGCCGCTGCGCACCGCGATGCCGTTGCCGCTGCAGCTTTCGCTCGGGTTCGACCACAGGACCAGGCCGAAGCGGGCGCTTCCGCCGCCCTCCACGACGCACATCTGACTGCGCTGCGGCGCCGAGCCGCTCTCGTAGAGGCCGGTCAGCGTCGCAGTCTGGACCGGCGCCGCGGGAGTCTGCGGGCCGCTCGTCCCGACCGGGGCACCGCCGGCGCTGGAGTCGGCGGCGTTGTTGCTCATCCCCTCCTGCGCACGGCAGGCGCCGAGGAGAAGGAGGGGCAGGAGAAGGAGCGGCGTCTTTCCCATCGCAAGGCGACAATGCGCGGCGGCCAGCAAAGGTTCAGGCTCGGCCCGTCATGGGGTGAGGCGTTCCTTTATCCACATCAATTTCCGGGCCGGCGGGGCGACAAGCCGCCGTCCTCTTTCTATATGCCGGGCAGGCATCGGGCGAGGCGAGCGGGTTCATGCTGACGACCAATCCATTCGAGGACGATAAACTCCGCGAGGAATGCGGCGTCTTCGGCCTGTGGGCCGCGGACACCGCCTCGGCGGTGACGGCGCTCGGGCTCCACGCGCTCCAGCATCGCGGCCAGGAAGCGGCCGGCATCACGAGCTGGGACGGGCGCACCTTCCACACCCACCGCGGCATGGGCCATGTCGCGACCAATTTCGGCTCGGACGAAGTGATCCGGCGCCTGGCAGGCCGCGCCGCCGTCGGCCACGTGCGCTATTCGACGACGGGCGAAACGGCGCTGCGCAACGTGCAGCCGCTGTTCGCGGAGCTTTCGTCGGGCGGTTTCGCCGTCGCGCATAACGGCAATATCTCGAACGCCGGCAAGCTGCGGCGCGAGCTCAACCGCCGCGGCTCGATCTTCCAGTCGACCTCCGACACCGAAGTGATCATCCACCTCGTCGCGACCTCCAGCTACCGGACCTTGCTCGACCGCTTCATCGATGCGCTCAAGCAGGTGGAAGGCGCCTACAGCCTCATCTGCCTCACCGCGGAAGGGATGATCGCCTGCCGCGACCCGCTCGGCATCCGGCCGCTGGTCATGGGGCGGCTCGGCGACGCCTATATCTTCGCTTCGGAGACGGTGGCGCTCGACGTCGTCGGCGCGACCTACATCCGCTCCGTCGAGCCCGGCGAGATCCTGATCGTGTCGGAGAACGGCGTCCGCTCGCACCGGCCGTTTTCGCCGACCCGGCCGCGGCCGTGTATCTTCGAACATATCTATTTTTCGCGGCCGGACAGCGTGCTCGACGGCGCCTCGGTCTACAGCGTTCGCAAGTCCATCGGCGCGGAGCTGGCGCGGGAGAACCCGGTCGAGGCCGACATCGTCGTGCCGGTGCCCGATTCGGGTGTGCCGGCGGCGATCGGCTATGCGCAGGAAAGCGGCATTCCGTTCGAGCTCGGCATCATCCGCTCGCATTATGTCGGGCGGACCTTCATCCAGCCGTCGGACCAGGTCCGGCACCTCGGGGTGAAATTGAAGCACAATGCGAACAGTGCGCTGATCAAGGGCAAGCGCCTGATCCTCGTCGACGACTCGATCGTGCGTGGCACGACCTCATTGAAGATCGTCCAGATGATGCGCGAAGCGGGCGCGCGCGAAGTGCATATGCGCATCGCCTCGCCGCCGACCCGGCATAGCTGCTTCTACGGCGTCGACACACCCGAGCGGAACAAGCTCCTCGCCGCGCAGATGAGCGTCGCGGAGATGAACCACTACATCAAGGCGGACAGCCTCGGCTTCATTTCGATCGACGGGCTTTACCGCGCGCTCGGAGAGGACATGCGCGACGACGCCCAGCCCCAGCATTGCGACGCCTGCTTCACCGGCGACTATCCGACCCGCCTCACGGACCACGAAGAGGTGGAGCCGGTCGACCAGCTCGCCCTCCACGGCGAGCGCTACGCCTAGCCAAGACTGCTGTCCGACCGTAGGGGCAGCCGCGAAGAGTCCGTTCGTCCCGAGCGAAGTCGAGGGGCGCGGGCTCTGACTCCGTGCAACGCCCCTCGACTACGCTCGGGACGAACGAAGGTTGGACATGACGGGTAAGTTTTTGGACGGCCGCCTGGCGCTGGTGACCGGCGCCAGCCGCGGCATCGGCGCCGCCACCGCCGAAGCGCTCGCAGCAGCCGGCGCACATGTGGTGCTGACGGCGCGGACGGCGGAAGATCTCGAGAAAGTCGAGGAGCGGATCCACGCCGCCGGCGGCTCGGCGACGATCGCGCCGTTGGACCTGATCGACGGCGACAGCGTCGGCCAGCTCGCCGCCGCCGTGCGCGGGCGCTGGGAAGCTCTCGATGTCCTGGTGCTCAACGCGGCGACGCTGGGGACGCTCACCTCCGTCCCGGCGATCGACGGAAAGGAATTCGCGCGCGTCCTGACGCTCAACGTCGTTGCCCAGCAGGCGATGATCGCCGCCTTCGATCCGATGCTCCGGAACAGCGCCGGCGCCGCCCTCCTCGCCGTCACCTCTTCCGTGGGCGCGAAGCCGCGCGCTTATTGGGGCGCCTACGGAGCCTCCAAGGCCGCCCTGGAAACCCTCATCCTCTCCTACGCCGACGAAGTCCGCAACACGACCGCGATCCGCACCGCCATCGTCGACCCCGGCGCCACCCGCACCGTGATGCGCACCCGCGCCTTTCCCGGCGAGGACGAGACGACGCTCAAGCCGCCGAGTGCGGTGGCGGAGGCGATCGTGGCGATGCTGAGGAGCGGGTTCGAGAGCGGGCACCGGCTGGAGCTGCCGCGCTAGCCGACTTCTTTGGCGCGTAGGCGTCGAGGGAAATGCCACTCACCATTCGGGCTGAGCTTGTCGAAGCCCTGCCCTTTCTTTTGGCTCGCGGTTTGAAGGAAGAAGAAGGGCAGGCCTTCGACAAGCTCAGGCCGAACGGCGTGGGGGTGATCGCGCCTGAGCGTACCTCGAGAGCCGGCACTTTGCACCGCCGCGCGCCCAACCGCGCTAGCTGCGCTCCTTGACGCTGGTGAAGCGGATGCCCGGCCAGTCCTGCTGGTAGCGGCCGAGCTCCCAGGCGTTGCGCATCATCAGGACGAGGTCGCCGTCGCCGTCCTCCGCCATGGAGGAGCGGTGGGTGTCGTTGAGGCGCTTCAAGTCCGCGGGATCGTCGGCGGCGACCCAGCGGGCGACTTCGAAGGGGGAGGGCTCGAAGCCGAGCTTGAGGCTGTATTCGGCCTCCATGCGGGTGGCGAGCACGTCGAGCTGCAGGGCGCCGACGACGCCGACGATCCAGTTGGAGCCGATCGACGGCTTGAAGATGCGGATGACGCCTTCCTCGGCGAGGTCTTCGAGGCCCTTTCGCATCTGCTTCGACTTCATCGGATCGTCGAGGCGGACGCGGCGCAGGATTTCCGGCGCGAAGTCGGGAAGTCCGGTGAAGGACACGTCGCCGCGCTCCGAGAGGGTGTCGCCGACGCGCAGGGTTCCGTGATTGGGGATGCCGACGATGTCGCCGGGGCGGGCGAGCTCGGCGAGCTCGCGGTCGCGGGCGAAGAAGGTGATCGGGTTCTGGATGGCGATGGCCTTGCCGACCCGGCCGTTGGTGAGCTTCATGCCGCGTTTCAGCGCGCCCGAGCAGACGCGCATGAAGGCGACGCGGTCGCGGTGGTTCGGGTCCATATTGGCCTGGACCTTGAAGATGAAGCCCGAGCAGCGCGGCTCGGACGGCGAAACGGCGCCGCCGCGGGCGGGCTGCGGCTGGGGCGGCGGGGCGAAGCGGCCGAGGCCGGAGAGGAGGATGTCGACTCCGAACTCGCGCAGCGCCGATCCGAAGAAGACCGGCGTGAGGTCGCCATTGAGGAAGGGCGGGAGCTCGAACTGCGGATAGGCCATGGCCGCGAGCTCGGCCTCCTCGCGCATGGTGGCGAGTACGTCGGCGGGGATGAGTTCGTCGAGCTTGGGATCGTCGAGGCCGGTGAGCGGGACGATCTCGGCGGGGCGGGTGCCGTCTGAGCGGTCGGCGCGCATCAGGCGCGGCTGCTCGAGATCGTAAAGGCCGTGGAACTGGCCGCCCATGCCGACGGGCCAGTTCATCGGCGCCACGTCGAGCTGCAGGGTTTCAGCAATCTCGTCCAAGAGCTTGAACGGGGAGAGGCCCTCGCGGTCGACCTTGTTGACGAAGGTGACGATGGGGATGTTCCTGAGCCGGCAGACTTCGAAGAGCTTCCGCGTCTGCGCTTCGATGCCCTTGGCGGCGTCGATGACCATGATGGCGCTGTCGACGGCGGTGAGCGTCCGGTACGTGTCTTCGGAGAAGTCCTGGTGGCCCGGCGTGTCGAGCAGGTTGAAGAGGATATTGTCCTTCTCGAAGGTCATGACCGAGGAGGTGACCGAGATGCCGCGCTGCTGCTCGATCGCCATCCAGTCGGAGCGGGCGCGGCGCCGGTCGCCGCGGGCACGCACTTCGCCGGCCTCGTGGATCGCGCCGGCGGAGTAGAGGAGCTTTTCGGTCAGCGTCGTCTTGCCGGCATCCGGGTGCGAGATGATCGCGAAGGTGCGCCGCTCGGCGGTGGTGATCGCGTCGTCGGCGCGGGCGAGGGGCGCATCGGCCATGGGTCGTAAGCTCCAGCGGGCACGGGCAGGGCCGCGCCTTCGATCATCGGGTCTGAATGGATTGGCGCGGACGTAGTGGATTTCCGCCCCAACCGCTAGTCCTGAGCCTGTCGAAGGGCGGTTGCCGCGCACCGTGTTCTACGAAACCGGGCTTCGACAGGCTCATCCTTGGCGGGTGGGGGGGCGCCAATCCGTTTCGGACGATCCCGACCGCTAGCCCTGAGCCTGTCGAAGGGCGGGTTGCCGCGCACCGTGTTCTACGAAACCGGGCTTCGACAGGCTCAGCCCTAGCGGGTGGGGGGGCGCCAATCCGTTTCGGACGATCCCAACCGCTAGCCCTGAGCCTGTCGAAGGGCGGGTTGCAGCGCGCGGTGTTCTGCAACCCGGGCTTCGACAGGCTCAGCCCGAGCGGGGGGCGCCAATCCGTTTCGGACGATCCCAACCGCTA
>DASWMS010000059.1:0-5806 GCA_036399655.1 Allosphingosinicella sp.
TGGCTGCGGGCGGACGCGGTGTCACGGCTCGCCGAGGCGCATATTTCCGGCCGCGAGGAGCATGGCCGCCTGCTCTGGCAGCTGTCGATGCTCGAAAAGTCGCTTCAGCGCCTGTTCGGGCTCGGCGACACCTCCGGATACAGGGCCTCGGCGAAGTAGAGCCCGTCCGGCGGCGCGTTGAAGCCGAGCGCCGCCCGGTCCTTCGCCTCCAGCGCGTCCCGCAAATCCGCCTTTGTCCACTTGCCCCGCCCGACCAGCTCCAGGCACCCGACCATCGACCTGACCTGGTGGTGCAGGAACGAGCGCGCCGCCGCCTCGATCTCGATCGTCTCGCCAAGGCGCCGTACCGTCAGCCTGTCCAGCGTCTTGACCGGGCTCTCCGACTGGCAATGCGCGGAGCGGAAGGTCGTGAAATCGTGTCGCCCCACCAGCACCTGCGCCGCCTTGTTCATCGCATCGGCGTGGAGCACCACCGGCACCCGCCACGCCCGCCCCGCCTCCAGCGCGAGCGGCGCCCGCCGGTTTGCAATGCGGTAGACGTAGCGCCGTCCGACGCAGGAGAAGCGGGCATGCCAGTCCTCCGCCACCTCCTGCGCCGCGAGCACCGCCACCGGCTGCGGCCGGAGCTTGGCGTTGAGCGCATCGGCGAGCCGGAAGGCGGTGATCGGCCTGGCGATGTCGACATGCGCCTCCATGGCGAGCGCATGCACCCCCGCATCGGTCCGGCCCGCGGCGTGGACGGTCGCGTCCTCACCCGTGATCGCCTTCGCCGCCTCTTCGATCGCCTGCTGCACCGAAGGCCCGTGCGCCTGCCGCTGCCAGCCCATGAACGGGCGGCCGTCATATTCCACGGTGAGGCGGAAGCGCGTCATTCCCAGCCCGGTGCCGGATAGCCGTCGAGATAGGTGTAGGTCCGCACCGGCTTCCCGCGTAGAAAGTCCTCCGTCGCCAGCGGCGCGCGGCCGGGCCGCTGGACGATGGAAGGCCAGAGGGCGTCCTGCAGGCATGCGATCGTGAGCTGCCCGTCGGCGACCATGCCCGGGTCCCCGCCCAGCGGGGGCGCCACCCGCGCTTCGAGCACCTTGATGCGCTCGCCGTCGAGCTCGAAAAAGGCGCCCGGGGACGGTGCGAAGGCTCTCACCTGACGCTCCAGCTGCTCCGCGGGAAGGATGAAGTCCAGCCGCGCCTCCGCCTTCTCGATCTTGTGCGCGTAGGTGACTCCAGTCTCCGGTTGCACCACTCTCGGCAGCGTCTCGATTGCGGCCAGAGCCTCGACCATCATCGCGGCGCCCATCTCGGCAAGCTCCGCCGTCAGCTCACCCGCCGTCTTCCGGCCGATCGGCGTCTCGCGCACGAGCAGCATCGGCCCGGTATCCAGGCCCTTCTCCATCTCCATGACGGTGACGCCGGTGACTTCGTCGCCGGCGAGGATGGCCCGCTGCACCGGCGCGGCGCCGCGCCAGCGCGGCAGGATCGATCCATGGACGTTGAGGCACCCCCAGCGCGGCGCCTCCAGGATCGGCACCGGCAGGATCAGCCCATAGGCCGCCACCACCGCCGCCTCCAGCCCGAGCGAGCGGAACCGCGCCTGCTCCTCCGCATCGCGCAGCGACAGCGGCGTCCGGACCTCGATCCCCGCCGCCTCCGCGCGCCGCTGCACGGGCGAGGGCGTCAGCTCCCGCCCGCGCCGCCCGCCCGGCCGCGGCGGCTGCGTATAAACGGCCGCGACCTCATGCCCCGCCTCGAGCAGGGCGTCGAGCGTCGGCACCGCGAAGTCCGGCGTCCCCATGAAGGCAATGCGCATGGCGGTGCGAATAGCGGCGCAGGGCGCCCGCGTCACCGGGGAAGGCGCAGGCAGAGGAGGCCCGTTCGGTCCGAGCGAAGTCGAGGACCGCTGCCGAGCGAAGTCGAGGCTCTCCTTCTTTTCAGACTCCGGTATTCTCGCTCCGCTCGAAGACGGTTCTCGACTTCGCTCGAACCGAACGGATGTGCCAGCATTTACCTGAGAGCCGGGGCCCCCTACCTTCCCCCCCATGTCCTCACCCGAGATCGAAGCTCTGACCCAGGCGCTGGCGCGTCTCCCCGGCCTCGGACCGCGCTCGGCCCGCCGCGCCGTCCTTCACCTGATGAAGCGCCGCGAGACCGCGCTGGCGCCTTTGCTCCGCGCGCTGGAAAAGGTGAACGAGAACCTCTCCACCTGCTCCAACTGCGGCAACGTCGACACGCACGACCCCTGCTCGATCTGCGCCGATCCCCGCCGCGACCCGCGCCTGCTCTGCGTCGTCGAGGAGGTCTCGGACCTCTGGGCGCTCGACCGCTCCCGCCTCTTTCCAGGCGCCTTCCACGTGCTCGGCGGCCGCCTTTCCGCTTTGGAGGGCGTGCGCCCGGAAGACCTCTCGATCGACCGCCTCGTCGCGCGCGTCTCGGCCGGCGGCATCGACGAGATCGTCCTCGCCATGAACGCCACGCTGGAAGGCCAGACCACCGCCCACTACCTCGCCGAACGCCTCGAACGCTTCCCCGTCCGCCTCACCCAGCTCGCCCACGGCCTCCCGGTGGGCGGCGAACTCGATTATCTCGACGAAGGCACACTCGCCCAGGCGCTGCGGGCGAGACGTCCGGTGGGGTAGGGGAGGGGGCGCAGAGGCGATCACCCCGACCGTTCGGTCCGAGCGAAGTCGAGGACCGCTGCCGAGCGAAGTCGAGGCCGTTCTTCTTTTTTTTCTACGACCTCCCGTTCTCGCTCCGCTCGAAAGTGGTTCTCGACTTCGCTCGAACCGAACGGATGGAGGTGCTCGGCCAGCGGGACCGGCTAGTTAGGGCCCACACTCACCACCCCCGAATCCTTGATTTCGCACCTCAAAATCCCTAATTCGCCCTCATGGCCATCCTCCCCATCGTCGAGGTCCCGGACCCGCGCCTTCGCCAGATCTCCACCCCCGTCGAGGCGGTGACGGACGAGACGCGCTCGCTCGTCCGCGACATGTTCGAAACGATGTACGCCGCGCCCGGCATCGGCCTCGCCGCCATCCAGGTCGGCGTCCCCAAGCGCATCCTGGTCATCGATCTCCAGGAGCCGGAGGAGGAGGATGGCGAGCCGGTCCGGAACCCGCTCGTCTTCATCAACCCCGAAATCCTCGAAAATTCCGACGTCGAGCGGCCCTATAGCGAGGGCTGCCTCTCGATTCCGGACCAATATGCCGAAGTCGACCGGCCCGACCGCGTCCGCGTCCGCTGGCTCGACACGCAGGGCGAGAGCCACGAGGAAGAGATAGAAGGCCTCCTCGCCGTGGTGATCCAGCACGAGATGGACCATCTGAACGGCATCCTGTTCATCGACCATCTGAGCCGCCTCAAGCGCGACATGGTGCTGAAGAAGCTCGCCAAGCAGCGCAAGGAACTCGGCAAGCGCGCCGCCTAGGCGTGACTTTCGTGTGACGTTTCGCTCTTTCTGCGTCATTCCCGCCCCTCGCGTCATTCCCGCGAAAGCGGGAATCCAGACGAAGCTCGAGCCCCGCACCGCCGCCCGTGGATCCCCGCTTTCGCGGGGATGACGAAGAAGCGGTCGTAGCTGCCTCCCCTTTTCCACAACAAAATCAACCGCGCGCTTGAGCGCCGCCTCATCCTCCTCTAGGTTCGCCTTCCGTTCCAAAAGGGGATAAGGCGCATGGACGCCGCCGCACTCATCGTCGCCGCCTTGCTCGCCATCCTTGGCGTCGCGGTCGGCTGGTACCTCGGCAGCCGCCAAGCCGCCGCCTTCCGCAAGGAGCGCGACGAGCGGCTCGAGGATTTCCGCCGCGCGATCACCGATCTCGCCGGCGCCGAGGAGCGGGCGAAGCAGGTTCCTTTGCTCCAGCAGCAGCTCGACGCCATCCGGAGCGACTGCAACGACGCGCGCAGCGAATGCGCCCGCCTCTCGGCCTCGGCCGAGGAGCGGGAGCGCGCCTTCGCCGAGCGCATCGCCGAGCTGCAGCAGGCGCGCGAAGCGCTGTCCGCACAGTTCAGCGAGATCGGCGGCAAGCTGCTCGGCGAAGCGCAGAAGCAGTTCCTCGAACGCGCCGAGGCTCGCTTCCGCCAGTCGGAAGAGACCGCCGGCATCGGGCTCAAGGCCTTGCTCCAGCCCGTCACCGATCGCCTGACCCGCTACGAAGAGGGCGTCGCCAAGGTCGAAGCGGAGCGGCGCGACGCGTTCGGCAACCTCGTCGGCCTCATCGAATCGATGCGGATCGGCCAGGAAAAGGTGAGCAGCGAGGCTGCCAAGCTGGTCAATTCCCTGCGCAACGCGCCCAAGTCGCGCGGACGCTGGGGCGAGCAGCAGCTTAAGAACGTGCTCGAAACCTGCGGCCTCACCGAGAATTGCGACTTCCAGACGGAGGTCAGCGTCGAGGGCGAGGACGGCCGCCTCCGCCCCGACGTCGTCATCCGCATCCCGGGCGGCCGCACCCTGATCATCGACGCCAAGGTCTCGCTCAACGCCTACCAGGACGCGTTCGGCGCGGTGGACGAGGCCGAGCGGCACATCGGCCTCGCTGCCCATGCCGCTGCGATGCGCGCCCACGTCAACGCGCTCGGCAACAAGGCCTATCAGACTCAGTTCGGGAACAGCCCGGACTATGTCGTCATGTTCGTCCCCGGCGAGCATTTCCTCTCCGCCGCCCTCGAGCACGATCCGACGCTGTGGGACTTCGCGTTCGACAAGAAGGTGCTGCTGGCGACGCCCACCAACCTCATCGCCATCGCCCGGTCGGTCGCTTCGGTGTGGCAGCAGGAGGCTCTGGCCCGCAACGCCCGCGACATCGCGCTTCTCGGCAAGGAGCTTTACGACCGCCTCGCCAAGGTCGGCGAGGATCTGCGCAAGGTCGGGACCGGGCTGAACAGCGCCGTCACCAACTTCAACACCTTCACCAATTCGTTCAACAGCCGGCTCGTCTCCACCGGACGCAAGTTCAAGGAGCTCAACATCGAGACTGGCGCCCGTGAGCTGGAGGACGTCCCCGCCGTCGAGGCACTCGCCGGCGCGGGCGAGATCCCGCGCGGCGCCCTGGCCGATCTCAGCGGGGAGGATACGGAACCCCTCGCCGCCGAGTGAGGCAGGGCTCGCCACTTGCGCCCGGAAAGTCCTCCCCCTCGATCGGGAGGGTTTGGGTGGGGGTGGACTCCGGAAACCCGCGCCGACGCAATGCAGCCCGACTTCATCCCGATCGTCGCCGCAATCCTCCCCCGCCAGGGCTGAGCCTGTCGAAGCCCGGTTCGCAGCATGCTGGGGCCAGTGCACTGCAACCCGCCCTTCGACAGGCTCAGGGCTGGCGGTTGAAAGTGCGTCCGGCGCGATCCCCCCGCCATCCGCCGGACTAAGCGAGGCCCGATCCCATCCGGACTGCCGCCGCAATCCTCCCCGCCAGGGCTGAGCCTGTCGAAGCCCGGTTTGCACCATGCCCAGGCCCGTGCACTGCAACTCGCCCTTCGACAGGCTCAGGGCGAGCGGAATGTGCGTACATCCCTTTCCTGATAGGATTTGCCGTGCCAGCCTCGCTGCGACTCGGCTCCTTCTCATCGTCGTCCGCGAACCAGGCTCCGCGCCGCGCCGCCAAGCGCTCGGCAAAGCAGCGCGCAATCGCGTCCACTTCGTCCACTTTGCCCATCCGGAAGCGCACGGATCGCGTCCACTTCGTCCACTTTGCCGGTCGGAAGCGCCGCAACGGCGTCCGGTTCGTCCACTTTGCCTCGGACACGGAGCGGTTCAGCACCGCCACTGGTTGATGATCTCGTAGGCCGTCACCGCCGTCGCCACCGCGGCGTTCAGGCT
>DASWMS010000060.1:0-35216 GCA_036399655.1 Allosphingosinicella sp.
GACCGGCCAGTAAGGCGGGTCCGGCGGCGGCCATTCCTCCGCGCGCGCGCCGGCGCTAGAAGGCCGGTCGTGGACGATGACGATCTCAAGGCCTCCATGTCGCCGGACGAGCTGCGCGCGGCGATGCGTACGCTCGGCTACCGGACGCAGAACGATCTCGCCGGCGCAATCGGGGTGAGCCGCTCCGCCGTCAGCCTGTGGCTCGAAGGCAAGGTCGGCGTCCCCCGCCCCGTCGCCATGCTCTTGAGAATGCTCGTCGCCGCCCAGCGCCGGATTTATTGAGGGGGCAGACCCAACCTCCTGTGTCATCCCCGCGAAAGCGGGGATCCAGTGTGAGCCTCCACCCGCACAGCCTTGGGCGAACGCCCGCTGGATTCCCGCTTTCGCGGGAATGACGAGGGTGCGCCCCCCTCCTCCACGTGAAATATTCACCTCGGACACCCGGAGGGTGGACGCCTGCGCCGCGCCGCACAAAAGCTGACACCACGCATCCCCCACCGATTCTGACGAGGAATTTTCGACATGGCGACCGACGCGGGCACGATCCTGAAGCGCATCGAGGAGGAGGAGATCGAATGGGTCGACCTCCGCTTCACCGATCCCAAGGGCAAGTGGCAGCACCTGTCGATGGTCGCCTCGGCAATCGACGAGGACCAGCTCACCGACGGCTTCATGTTCGACGGCTCGTCGATCGGGGGCTGGAAGGCGATCAACGAAAGCGACATGATCCTGATGCCGGATCTCGACGCCGCCTATGTCGATCCCTTCTCGGCGACGCCGATGCTGATCCTGTTCTGCGACGTCGTCGATCCGGCGTCGGGCGAGCTCTACGCCCGCGACCCGCGCTCCACCGCCAAGCGCGCCGAAACCTATCTCAAGGCGAGCGGCATCGGCGACACCGTCTATGTCGGCCCGGAAGCCGAATTCTTCATGTTCGACGACGTCCGCTTCGAGGACGGCTACAATGCGTCCTACTTCAAGATCGACGACATCGAGCTGCCGACCAACACCGCGACCAAGTACGAGACCGGCAATCTCGGCCACCGGCCGCGCGCCAAGGGCGGCTATTTCCCGGTCGCGCCGGTGGACAGCGCCATGGACATTCGCGGCGAGATGGTCTCGACCATGCTCGAAATGGGCCTCCCCTGCGACAAGCACCACCATGAGGTCGCCGCCTCGCAGCATGAGCTCGGCCTCACCTACGGCACGCTCGTCGAGACCGCCGACCGGATGCAGATCTACAAGTACGTCGTCCACATGGTCGCCGCCGCCTACGGCAAGACGGCGACCTTCATGCCCAAGCCGATCAAGAGCGACAACGGCTCGGGCATGCACACCCATTTCTCGATCTGGAATGCGTCGAAGCCGCTCTTCGCCGGCAACGGCTATGCGGGCCTGTCCGAAATGGCGCTCTACTTCATCGGCGGCGTCATCAGGCACGCCAAGGCGCTGAACGCCTTCACCAACCCGACGACGAACAGCTACAAGCGCCTGGTTCCCGGCTTCGAAGCGCCGGTGCTGCTCGCTTATTCGAGCCGCAACCGCTCCGCCTCCTGCCGCATCCCCTACGGCACCGGCGAGAAGTCGAAGCGCGTCGAGTTCCGCTTCCCCGACGCGCTCGCCAACCCTTATCTCGCTTACTCCGCGATCCTGATGGCCGGTATCGACGGCATCCAGAACCGCATCCATCCCGGCGAGCCGATGGACAAGAACCTGTACGACCTCCCGCCCCAGGAGCTGGTCAACGTCCCCACAGTCTGCGGATCGCTGCGCGAAGCCCTGGTCTCGCTCCAGAACGACCGCGCCTTTCTGACCCGCGGCGACGTGTTCAGCGACGACCAGATCGACGCTTACATCGAGCTCAAGTGGGAAGATCAGATGCGCTGGGAGACCACTCCGAGCCCGGTCGAATACGACATGTACTATTCGAGCTGAGGCCTAGCGCTTGCGCCGCCGGGTGCGCCGGGCCGGGAGCGCATCCCGCGCGCGGTGCGCCGGCGGCAGCGCCGGCCGCCGCTCCGAACTCGACCCGGCCAGCCCCAGCTCCGGCCGGCTCGCCCGCCCGCCGATCCGGACCGCCGCGCCGCCTCCGCCCGGCGGGCGCGCCACGATGTCGAGCCGCGGGTCCGCCGAACCGTCGAACACCATCGTGCCGCGCTCCAAGGCAAAGGCGGCGCCGAGCACCCGGTAGCGCCCGTCGATCAGGGTCGCCTCGCCGGTGATCGCCGGCGCCCCCGTCGTCCCGGCGATCCGAAGCGCGCCGCTCCAGCGGCTGTCCAGCCCGCGCCCTTCCACTTCGATCCGCTCCGCCTCGAGGCCGAGATCCAGCGCCCAATCCCCCCTGCCGCCGCCCCCCCGCGCGCCGCCCTTGCCCTGCGTGGCGCGGCCGAGCCGGACCTCGCCGCCGGTGAGCCGCAGCGTTCCCGAAATCGTGCCGCCCTCCCCGTCCGAGCGGATCCTGAGCGGCCCGGTGACCCGGCCCCGGAGGTCCGGCCGCGCGAAGAGCAACGCCCGGTCCAGCTCCACACGAACGTCCACGACGCCGCCGAAGCCGATTGTCCCCGAGCCGGCGATCCGCCCTTCGCCGCCCGTCCGCCCGGTCAAAGCCTCGATCGTCAGACGGTCGCCGTCGAAGCGCCCGCGCGCATCGATGCCGTCGATCGCCGTGCCGGCCGCGCTGCTCGCGAAGCGGCCGGACACAAGCCGCACCGTTCCGCTCAGCGCCGGGTTCGAAGCGGTGCCGGCGAACGCCACGTCGGCGGTGAGCGGGCCGCTGAGGCTCGCCCCCTCCACCCGGGTCAGCGCCCAGAGCCGGTCGGCCGCCCCGTCGAATCGTGCCCGCCCGGCCAGCGCGCCGCCATTGCCGACGGATACCGCCGCCTCGATCCGCCCGCTGCCGATCGGCACGCGCCCCAGGCGCGCGTCGCTCGCGACGAGCCGGGCCTCCACATGTTGCGCCCCCCCGCCGGCCGAGAGGGTGAGCGGCCCGGAGAGCGCACCGCGCAGGTCCAGCCGCCCGGCGACGCCGCCGCCCGAAGGCCGCAGTACGCCGCTCGCACTTGCACCCGAGACGGTGAGCGCCGCCACCTGCAGTGCCGCCCCGCCGGGCGCCACCATGCCCCGCGCCGCGAACCGCCCGAGCGGCGACTGCCCCGCTGCGCGGTAGCCGAAGCCTCGCCCCGCAGGCTCGACCTCGACCTGCACGTCGCGCAGGCCGAGACTTTCCGAGGGCCTGGCGAGGCGGAGCGACAGCCGCTCGCCCTGGTAGCGGAGCGAAAGCGGCCCGAGCGACGCCTGGCGCCCTCTGCCCTCCAGGGTGAGCGCCCCGTCGGCCCTCCGCACGGCCTGGCCGGCGAGCTGGAGGCGCGGGGCCGCGAGGCGGAGGCCCGCGAGCTGCACCACCCCGTCCGGCGCCGCCGCGACGCCCGTTTCGAAACGCAGCGGCCCTCCGGCAGCCCATTCGAGAGCCGCGTTATCGAACCGCCGCACCGCGCCCCGGCTCGTTCCGGCCAGGCTGAACGCGCCGCCGCCCCCGTTCAGCTCCGCCCGCCAGTCGACCGCCACGTCCACCGTGCCGAGGCCGGCAAGCGCCAGCCCCTCGCTCGCCGCGTTCCCGGCGATCACGGTTCGCCCACCGGCCAAATCCGCGTCGAAGCGGAAGGCCGAGCGCAGCCGATCGGACGAAAGCGTCATGCCCTCGCCGGCGATCCGGTTCCCCTCGGCCCGTAGCGTGCCCCCGAGCCTCACCCCCGTGAGCAGGACGCCAGCGCCCCCGCTCACCCGCCGCGCCGTCGCCGCGACCGGAAGCGTCAGCCGGTCGCCCGCCCATCGTCCGCTCCCCGAAGCCTGGAGCGCCTCAAAGGCTGTGTCGCCGACCTCCAGCCGCGGCACGGCCGCGCGATAGGCGATGCTCCGCTCGGCGAACGGGCCGTCGATCACCGCCGTCAGCCGAGTTCCGGCGCTGACCGCCGCGCCGCCCGCAAGCGGCGCCGGGCGAAGGAGAACGATGCCGGCCCGAACGTCGCGCCATTCGTCTTCCCGAAGGTCCGCCGCGCCCCGCACGGCGAGCCGCGCTGCGGGCGAAGCGGCGGAGAATCGCCCGTCGAGCACACCCTCGTCGATGCGTCCTTCGCCACTGACATCCAGCCGCCCGGCCGCGAGCGCGGCCAGGCGCGGCGGAAGCAAGGGCGCCCCTTCCAGCCAGCCCGCCGCGCCGTACCGGCCGGATCGCGCCGCCAGCCTCAGATCGCCCGCCTCGCGGCCCGACACGGCGATGCGCGCCCGGCCGTCCCACCGGCTCCAGCTCCCGTCTCCGCGCACTTCCGCGCGGAGCGGCACGGACGCGCCCAGCATCCTGACGAGCACGCCGTCCGCCGGCGCCTCGAGCGAAAGTTCGAGTTCGAGCTGGTCGCTCTCCGGCGCGCTGTCGATCAGCAGAGCGAGCCGGTCACCCCCGCCGCGCATCGCCGCGTTGAGATCGAGCAGGATGCGCCCACTTCGATATTCCGCTTCTCCGGAGATGCGCGCGATCCGCCGCGTGCCCGTTACCGCGGGCTCGAAGCGGAGCTGGGCGAAATCGAAGCGTCCGATGTGCATGTCGTAATCGGGGAGCCCGCCGCGCTCCCGCGCCGGTTCGAAGCGCGGCAGTCGGTGGACGATGGCGAGCTCGCTCCCGATCTCGTTGATCGCCAGCCGATCCCAGATCCATGAGGTCGGCTGCCAGTCGAGGATCATCTTGGGCGATTCGGCCCAGAGTCCTTCGGGATCGTAGAGGCGGACGTCGCGAAGCTCCGTGCGTCCCCAGATCGAGCCTTCGATCCGGCCGATCCGGATCCGGAAGCCGCTGCTCGGCGTCATCGCCGCGACCCGGTCGAGGATCAGCCGGTGGCCGAGATCGGTATCGAGGAGAAGGCCGACCCCGGCGAGCATCAGCATCGCGCCGGCCACGAGGCTCAGCAAGATCTTGGCGAGCAGCGACCACCATCGCACCGGCCGGCGCGCCCGCGCGGAGGCCGCCGGGGCGTCCGCCCGAGGCGCCTCTTCCACCGCCTCAGCCATGATGTCCAAGCCGCCGCATGCGGCGAGACTAACCGCCCGACCTGTACCGCGCCAGAATGAAGCGAGGCTTCGGTACGAGAGCCCTAGTGCAGGCTCGCTTCGCCGCGCCCGGAGGAAAGGAGGCCGATCATCCGCTCGATCTGGCGCCAGCGGCAATAATGGACGACGTTGCCGAGGCTCCGGCTCGTGCTTGCGCGCCGCGCCGCTTCGCTGGCCGCGAAATCGCCGAAGCGCACGATGAGCTCGTCGGCTTCCGCCGCGGAGGCGCGGTCGGCGAGATAAACAGTCTGATTCAAGAAGCTTCCCCGCCCTTTATGCTGTGGCTTCGCTCCTAGCGCCGCGAGCCTTTCCATTTGCACCAGCGAAACTGCTGAATGCGCCGTTCACCAGTAAAGTGGGCACCGGAAAGCATCTTGGAACGAGGGCCCCGCCCTGCCATGAGGCCGCTATGGCCGAGGCACCCAGGAAGAACAGGCAGGCGGGCGGATGCCTCCTCACCTTCGGCATCCTCGCCGGCGTGGCCGTGGGTCTCTATCATCGCGAGCCAAGCATCGGCTTCCTCGCCGGCACCGCGGCCGGACTTCTGCTCCTCCTCATCGTCTGGCTGATCGACCGCCGCAGGGGCTAATCCCCATCCCGTCATTCCCGCGAAAGCGGGAATCCAGCCTGCGTTTCGACAAAAGGCAATGCGGCGGAGGCTCAGACTGGATCCCCGCTTTCGCGGGGATGACGGAACAGCTCACCCGAGCCGCCTCCCCACCCAGACGACGCGCCCGACGATCTCCACGGACGCGGGATCGCAGTCGAGCCAGCTCGGATAGGCTTCATTGTCGCTGCGGATCGTAAGGGTGCGGCCGGCCGGGTGCGGCGCGACCCGCTTCACCACGAGGGCGTCCTCGATCCGGAGCACATAGATGCCGTCGCGCAGCCGCTCGCCCGCATCGCCGCGGTCGACCAGGATCTCGTCTCCGTCCGCCAGGGTCGGCACCATCGAATCGCCCTCCACCCGGATCAGCGACAGCCGCCTGGGATCGGACGCCATTCGCCGCAGCCACGCGGGATCGAAGGCGATATGCCCCCGCGCCCGCTCGTCCCCGGCGAGCGAGCCGGGTCCCGCCGAGGCGCCGACCTCGAGCCGCGCCACCCTGACCAGCCCGGCGTTCGGGACGGGCGCAGGCGCAGGGCCGCCCAGCGCCTCTTCCGCCACGCCGAAATAGCGGGCGAGGAGCCTGCGGTCCTCCTCGGCCAAGCGGCGGGGGGTGCCGCGCTTGATATATTGCTGGATGTAGGCCGGGTTGCGGCCGAGCATCCGCGACAGGCTGGAATAATCCGCCCCCTGCTCCTCGATCAGCCGCGCGAGCGCGGCGCGTGCGCCGGTCTCCTCCATCATGGACTTCATAGTGGTAGGAATTTTCCTAGACAAGTAGGAAATGTCCTCTCAGCATGAACAAATGAGGAACAATGATTCGTGAGGTGAGTGGCATGATGAACGTAACGAGCCGCGTCGAGCGGCTCCTTCGCACAACCGGAATCAAGCCGACGCAGTTCGGGCGCAGGGTGTTGAACGACCCGCGTTTCGTCCACGATCTGCGCAACGGCCGGCAGCTTCGCCCCGAGACGGAAGCACGCCTTTCCGCCTGGCTGGACTCGGCGGAAAGCGGAATGGGAGCCGAAACATGCGAATGACCGCCGACGATGCGTCCACCGCCCTGCTGCGCGCACTCGGACGGCACTTCACCAGCTTCGCCGGGCTGTTCCGCGTTGACGAGCTGACCAGCCGCAACTGGGCGAGCGTCACCTTCAGCGGCGCGCGGCACAAGGTCGCCTTCAGCCTCGAAGGCGATGGCGCGGCAGCGGCTGCGGACGCGTTCGTTGCCGGTATGGCCGACGCCGAATTCGATCTGCGCGGCCACATCGTCGCCGACATCTCGCTTGCCGGGGACGAGAGATCGGCCGCCGGCGACCGGGTGGAGCTCCGGATCGAAGCGCTGACCGTGGAGGACAATTAACCTGCGCGCGCGGCCATCTTCTGGAGGTTCTCGATGGCGCTGCGGAGGCGGTCGTCGCCGCCCGAGTGGAAGATCGGAGAAGGGTCGGGCTCGGGCGCACGCACCGGCTCCGGACGCACGGCGGCGGGCGCCTCGTGCAGTCGACGCGCCAAGCCTCGTTCGAGCCGCGCCATGAGGTCGGCGATGGTTGCATCGGCGACGGGCTCGCGCGGCGCGGGCGCAGCGTCTGCCGGGACAGGCGGCTCGGCCGCTTCGAACGCCGCAACCGGCTCCGTCGCGATCATCTGGATATCGGGCCCGGAAAGCTCGAGTTCGTCGAGCGCCGGCGCGTGCGGAGCAGGCTCTGCCGCCTCTTCGGACTGGACGACGTCCGGCTCCGGCTTGGGCGTGGGCTCCGGCTCGGGGACGTGCGCGGGCATAAACCCAGGGGCGAGCGCCGCTTGTTCCACCACGGCTTCCTGCGGCTCGGCGGGCGCCGGCGCCGGGGGGCGAAGGTCCGGCTCGCCGAGCTCGCGCGCGGCGAGGATCGGGCGGCGGGCCGGCGCGTCCGGGTGGATGTCGGCGCGGCGGAGACGCGGAGCCGGCAAATCGTGGTCGTCGTGAACTTCGTGAACTTCGAACATCGGCGCGGGCTCGCGCTCGCGATTGCGATCGCGCTCACGTCGAGGCGCCTTGCCGCCGCTGCCGCCAAGGAGGCGCAGCAGGGTGAAGACCGCGCCGAAGGTGGCGAGCGCCGCGACCGCGCCGATGCATGCCCGTGCGGTGGTGCCGAGCGGCGGCTGCGCGGCGGAGAGGATCGACGGCAGTCCGCTGCCCTCGACGATGCGCGACAATATGTGATCCGGCACGACGAAGGCCGCGAAGCCGACCGCGAGGGCGGCCACCGCCGCCAGCGGAAGGTCGATGGGACTGTTCCTGCGGCCCGCGGCCGCTGCGTATCTCGATGCCATCAGAGCGCCTTACCGGTCAGCTTTTCGTAAACCGGCGCATAACGGGAAATGTTTGACGCCCAGTTACGATCGCGCTCGACGAAGGCACGCGCGGTCGTGCGCCGCTCCTCCCAGCCGCCGCGATGCTCGAAGAGGCGGGCGAGCGCGTCCGCGATCGCGCCGGGGTCGCCGGGCGCGAACAGCGTGCCGGTCACCCCGTCCTCGATCAGCTCGCGATGACCGCCGACGTTCGACGCGGCGACGAGCTTGCCCTGCGCCATCGCCTCGAGCGGCTTCAATGGCGTCACCAGCTCGGTCAGCCGCATCGCTTTCCGCGGATAAGCGAGCACGTCGACGAGGGCGTAGTAACGCTCCACCTCATGATGCGGCACGCGGCCGACGAACACGATCCGCTCCCGCGCCGGCGAAGCGTCGGCCTGCGCCCGGAGCTGTGCCTCCATCGGCCCGCCGCCGACGAGGACCAGCTTCGCCTTGGGCCGAAGCTCTGCGAGGCGCGGCATGGCGGCGATGAGATCGTCGAGGCCTTCATAATCGTAGAAGGAGCCGATGAAGCCGACCATTTCGGCATCGTCCAGCCCGAGCGAGCGCGCGAATGCGCCGTCGCGCGCGAGCGGGGTTCCGAAGAGGCCGAGATCCACTCCGTTGGGCGAGACCATGATCTTGCCCGGATCGACGCCGCGCGAGACGAGGTCGGCGCGCAAGCCCTCGCAGATGACGGCAACGGCGTCCGCCTTCGTCGCCGCCCAGGTCTCGAGCTGCTTCGTGACCCTGTACTTGGCCGAGCCTTCCGTGCCGGTGCCATTGCCGACCGCCGCATCCTCCCAGAAGGCGCGGATCTCGTAGAGCAAGGGCACGCCCTGCCGCCGCGCGGGGCGAAGGGCGGCCAGCGCGTTCAGCACGGGCGAATGGACGTGAAGCTGATCGGGCTTCACTGCCCGGATCACCTCCTCGATCCGCTTCGAAAAGGCCGTGACCTCCCGCCACTCCCGAAGCGGCGACGGTCCGCTCGGCACATAGCCGGTGCGATGGAAGTCGATGCCATCCACCGTCTCGCGCTCCGGCGCGCCGGCCGTGTGGCGCGGGCCGGTGAGGCAGACGGGCTCCCAACCCCGCTCCATCTGCGCCTTGACGATGGCGCGGGTGCGAAAGGTATAGCCGCTCTGGAGCGGCAGGCCGTGGTCGAGGACGTGCAGGATCCGCATGCCGTCCCCAGTGCCACGACAAACTTAACGGCCCGTCAACCGCCCCCCTGTAAGAGCCTCCTCATGGAGCGCGGGCGCGGAGCATGATCGACACATTCGCGCTCCTCCTGAGCCACGGCCTCATCCTGCTCGCCGCCTGGCGCCTGACGCAGCGGCCGGACCTCGACGACGACGGCGCCGACCCGAACGCGCCCGCCGCGAAGCCCTTCTGGCGCCGCGGCTCGGCTTCCCCAGAGGACGAAGCCGGTGCGTGACCTCTTCTTCGTCGGCTTCCTCTTCGGCCTGCTCGCGCTCGGCCTGCGACGGCCGTTCCTGTTTGTCCTCGCCTACGCCTATGTCGACACGGTCGCGCCGCAGCGCCTGTCCTACTACCTGCTGAGCGGCGGCAATCTCGTCATGTACATCGCCGTCGCCGCGATGGGCTCGTGGCTGCTCTTCGACGACAAGAAGGGGCTCCGCATCGCCGGCCGGCAATGGGCGATGACCGCCCTCCTCCTCTATGCCGGCTACACGACCATGAACGCCCACGTTCCCGAATTCGCGTGGGAGAAATGGGACTGGGCCTGGAAGTCGCTCATCTTCGCGATCTTCATCCCCTTCACCCTCCGCACGAAGCTGCGCGTCGAAGCCTATATCCTCTTCATGACGCTCTCGGCCGCGGCGATCGCCATCGTCGGCGGGATCAAGACCCTGCTGTCGGGCGGCGGCTACGGCGCGCTCAACCTGATGGTCGACAACAATAGCGGGCTCTACGAGAGCAGCACCATCGCGTGCATCGCGATTGCGCTCATCCCGCTCGTCCTCTGGCTCGCCCGCTTCGGGACGATCTTTCCGCCCGACTGGCGCGTGAAGTGCTTCGCCGCCGGCCTCGTCTTCGCCTGCCTCCTAATCCCAGTCGGGACCGAGGCGCGGACGGGCCTCGTCTGCATCGGCGTCCTCGCCATCCTGACGCTTCGCGACGTCAAGCGCCGCATCCTCTACATGAGCATGGTCGCGCTCGTCGGCGTCGCGGCCGTGCCCATGCTCCCGTCGAGCTTCACCGACCGCATGGGCACCATCAAGACCTATGAGGCGGACAGCTCGGCCACCACCCGCCTCGCCGTTTGGGGCTGGACCTGGAACTACGTGCAGGAGCATCCGCTCGGCGGCGGCTTCGACTCCTACCGGCTGAACCGCATCCAGGTCGCAAACACCAGCGAGCAGGGCAGCGGCCCCGTCCGTACCGTCGACACCCAGACCCATGCCGACGAAGGCCGCGCCTGGCACAGCGCCTATTTCGAGATGCTCGGCGAACAGGGCTTCCCCGGCCTCTTCCTCTTCCTGATCATCCATCTCGGCGGCCTTGTCCGCATGGAGATATTGCGCCGCCGCTATCGCCGCGAGGAAGGCGACAAGGCGTGGATCGCGCCACTCGCGACGGCGCTCCAGCATTTCCAGATCATCTATCTCGTCGGCGCCTGCTTCGTCGGCATCGCCTTCCAGCCCTTCGTGCTGATGATCGTCGGCGTCCAGATCGGCTTCGACCTCCTGATCGCGCGCCGCGAGAAGGCGGAGCGGCCGCGCCGCGCCTGGGCCGCGCCGCCTTCGCTCCCGGTCGCAAAGGCGGCGGGCGCATGAGCGCCGCGCCGGCCGAGCCCAAGGCGGACCTCCCCGCGCTGACGGGCTTGCGCGGCGTCGCGGCCTGGTTCGTGGTCCTCTACCACATCCGCCTCTCGGCCGGACCGCAGGTGGCGCCCGAAGCGCTCGCCTTCTTCTCCAGGGGCTATCTGGCGGTCGACCTCTTCTTCATGCTGTCGGGCTTCGTCCTGTGGCTGAACTATGCCGAGCGCCTGCGCGCGGAAGGCCTCGCCGCCGCGCCGCTCTTCCTCGCCCGCCGGCTGGCGCGGATCTGGCCGCTCCACCTCTTCATCCTCGCCGGTGCGATCGCCTTCGCCGGGCTCCTCCAGGCGCTCGGCAAAATCAATCCAGAGACCTATCCCTGGGCCGAGCTCCCGCTCCACATCCTTCTCGTCCAGAATTGGGGCCTCACCGCCTCGCTGACCTGGAACGTCCCGGCCTGGTCGATCAGCTGCGAATGGGCGGCCTATCTCCTCTTCCCGTTCCTCGTCCTCGCGATCGACTGGCGCAGGGTCGGGCCCGTCGCGACCATCGCCGCGATCCTGCTCCTGTCGGTCCTGCTTTCGACGTTGATGGAGAGCGGCGGCGCGGCAACGCTCGGCACGGACGTTCCCCGCTTCGGCCTCGCCCGCGCTTTGTCCGAGTTTGCTATTGGCACCGCCATCTGCGGCCTGTGGCTACGCTGGCGCGACCGGCCTGCTCTGCCCGCTGCAGCGGCGGCACTCGCCTCTGCAGCGGTGGCGTTCGCCTGGCGCCAAGGCGTCCTCACCGAAGTCCAGGCCGTGCCGCTGATCTTCGCCGCCCTTCTCCTCGCCCTCGCCCTCACCGCCGGGAGTCCTGCGAACCCGCTCGGCTGGCGCGGCGTCCACTATCTCGGCCGGATCAGCTACGCGACCTATCTGGTCCACTACCTCCTGTTCATCGCCTTCAAGCTCCTCTTCGTGGAGGATGCCGCGAACGTTCCCCTGCCGCTCCTCGCCCTGTTTCTCGCTTTGACCTTCGCGGCGTCCGTTGCGCTCCACCACCTCGTCGAGCTTCCCGCCCAGCGGTGGGCGAACCGCGCGCTCGGCCGCCGCCGGAAGCCCGAGCCGGCGCTTTCCGCCGCCTGACAGGAACATAGCGCCGCCCCCACGGCTTATGCCGCACATGACCGGCGCCCCCATCTGCTACGTCGAGGATTCAGCCCCCGGCATCACGCGAAAGCGCCGCGGCCGCTACTGGATGTATTTCGATGCCAAAGGCGAACGGATCACCGACCGGGACGAGATCGAGCGGCTGAACGCGGTCGGCATGCCGCCAGCCTACGAACGCTGCTGGTTCTGCCCCGATCCTTCGGGCCACATCCAGGCGGTCGGCTTCGACGCCAAGGGACGGAAGCAATATCGCTACCACCCCCAGTTTCGGGAGCAGCAGGAAACGCTGAAATACGAGCGCCTCGCCCGCTTCGGCCGCTGCCTCCCCAAATTGAGGAAGCGCATCGAGGAGGACCTGAAAGGCAAGCCCACCGCCCGCGAAACCGTGCTCGCCGCCGTCGTCCGGCTGATCGACGAGACCCGGATGCGCGTCGGCAACGAGGAATATGCGAAGACCAACAAGAGCTTCGGCGCCACGACCTTGCGCAACCGCCACGCCAAGGTCGAGCGCGGCCGGCTCAAGATCAGCTATGTCGGCAAGCACGGAGTCAAGCGCACCGTGACGATCACCGACCGCAACCTCGCGCGCATCGCGAAGAAGACGCAGGACCTCCCGGGGCAGCATTTGTTCGAGTTCGTCACCGACGAGGGCGACGTCTGTCCGGTCACCTCGTCCGACGTCAACGCCTACATCAAGGACGCGATGGGCGAGGAGTTCACCGCCAAGGACTTCCGCACCTGGGGCGCGAGCGCCATCGCCTTCGAAGGCATGATCCGCGCCGCCGAGAAGCACGGCACGGTGAAGCTGAAAAGCGTCATCGAGCCGGTCGCCGAAGCGCTCGGCAACACGCCCGCGATCAGCCGCAAGTCCTATGTCCACCCGGCCATCATCGAAGCAGCCAAGGACGCCGGCGCATTGGGTGCGCGCAAGCTCCCCCGCTCCACCCAGCATCTCAGCCGCCACGAGCGCGCGCTGATCGAATTCCTCGAGGCCCTTCCGAAGGAGGAAGAGAAGCTCGCGCAGGATGAAGGCGCCCGCGAACGGGCGGCGGCAAAGCTCGAAGGCGCCGCCGAAGCCGCCTGACGGGTTGCAAGCCCCTCCGCCGCCGCACTAGACCCCGCCCATGAACACTGCCACCGACGGAAACGCGATCCAGGCGGCCGGGAACCTGGGCGAGCGCGGTACGCGCGTGCTCAGCGAAGCCGGCGACTGGATCGTCAACAACAGCGCCGACATCGGCCTTGCCCTGCTTGCGGCCGGCGCGATCGCCTTGGTGATGATCGGCCTTCGCGCGCTCGGCCACCGGCTCGTCAAGAACCGGACGCGCGATGTCCATTGGGCGACGATCTTCGGGCGCGTGCTTGCCAAGACCAGCATGTTCTTCATCCTGATGTCGGCCGTGCATCTCGTCGTCGGCCAGACCGACGCACCCGAGACGATCCGCCGCATCTCGGAAGTCCTTTTCATCGTCGCCGCCGCGCTGCAGGCGGCGTTCTGGGGCCGCGAGCTCATCCTCGGCTTCGTCTACCACCGCGTCGGGGAAGCGGACGACCACAGCACCCTCGGCTCCGCCATCGGCATCATCCGCCTGCTCGTGACGGTGACCTTGTTCGCCATCGCCCTCGTCCTCATCCTCGACAATCTGGGCGTTAACGTGACCGGCCTCGTCGCCGGCCTCGGCATCGGCGGCATCGCCATCGGCCTCGCCGCGCAGGGCATTTTCGGCGACCTGTTCGCGGCCCTGTCGATCATCTTCGACCGGCCGTTCCGCAAAGGGGACGCGATCAAGGTCGGCCTGATCACCGGAAACGTCGAGAATATCGGCCTTAAGACGACCCGCATCCGTTCCCTGGACGGCGAGCAGATCGTCATATCGAACGGCAAGCTCCTCGATCAGCAGCTCCACAATTTCACCAACCTGGAGCGCCGCCGCTTCCTCCTCAAATTCGGCGTGGTCTACCAGCTCAGCCCCGAGACCCTGCGCCGCGTTCCGGCGATGGTCCGCGCGCTGATCGAAGGGCGCGAGGGGACGAAGTTCATCCGCTGCGGCCTCGTCGCCTTCGGCGCGTCGAGCCTGGATTTCGAATCCGTTTTCGAAGTCGAGGGGCCGGACTACGAGCACGCCTTCGCCGTCCGTCACGAGATCGCGCTCGCCATGTTCGAGGCCTTCGAGCGCGAGGACATCGCCTTCGCCTATCCAACGCAGACCAGCTTCACCGCCGCACCGGACGGGTCGCTCATCATGCCCTACCCTCACGTCCGGATGATCGGCGAACCCGATTGCGAGGCGCCGGACGTCCCCTGAGACCGTCATCCCGGCGAAGGCCGGGATCTCAGCGGGTGAAGAGCGCCGGCGTTAATGGAGCGCTGCACTCCCGATCGTGCCCTTCGCCCCCTGAGATCCCGGCCTACGCCGGGATGACGTGTCCCGCTCCGGACTGAGCGTTCCCGACATAGGCATCGAGGCGCGCGATCTGCGCCTGCTTCTCTGCATCGGACAGGAACGAGCCGAGGAAGCTGTTGCGCGCCAGCTCCACGAGCTGGTCGGGCGTCAGCGCCCGCCCGGCCGCGGCGGCGCGGTAATTGTCGTTGATGTAGCCGCCGAAATAGGCCGGGTCGTCCGAGTTGATCGTCGCGCGCAGGCCGAGGCGCAGCATCTCGTCGATCGGGTGGTCGTCCATCGCCCCTACGACGCAGAGCTTGAGGTTCGAGAGCGGACAGACGGTGAGCGTCATCTGCTCCGCCGCCAGCCGCGCGACGAGAGCCGGGTCCTCCAGAGAGCGGTTGCCGTGGTCGAGGCGGTCGACCTTGAGCACGTCGAGCGCCTGCCAGACATAGTCCGGCGGCCCCTCCTCGCCCGCATGGGCGACACGCTTCAGCCCCATTTCCGCCGCGCGGGCGAAGACGCGGGCGAACTTCTCAGGCGGGTGCCCGACTTCCGAGCTGTCCAGCCCCACCGCCGCGATCCGATCGATCCACGGCTCGGCCTGCGTAAGCGTCGCAAACGCCGCCGCCTCGTCGAGATGGCGAAGGAAGCAGAGAATGAGCTTGGAACTCATCCCGTGCCGCGCCTCCGCCGCCTCCATCGAGGCGAGCAGCCCGCGCAGCACGACATCGAACGGCACGCCGCGATCGGTATGAGTCTGCGGATCGAAGAATATCTCGGCGTGCGTCACCGCATCCGCCGCCGCCCGGTCGAAATAAGCAGCACCGAGCTCGCGGAAATCCGCCTCGGTGCGGAGCACGTCGGCGCCGGCATAATAGATGTCGAGAAAGTCCTGCAGCTGCGAAAAGCTGTACGCCGCCCGCACCTCCTCCACCGAGGCATACGGGATCGCGACGCCGTTGCGCTGCGCCAGCGCGAACATCAATTCGGGCTCGAGGCTCCCCTCGATATGCATGTGAAGCTCGGCCTTGGGGAGGCCCGCGATGAAAGCGGAAAGATCGGTCATCAGGGAACGGTAACGCCCGCCGCCTCAGCCGTCACCCCGGACTTGATCCGGGGTCCACCTTCCTTGCTGCGGCCGCGCAAGAAGATGGTGGATGCCGGATCAAGTCCGGCATGACGACGCTGACCTAAAGCCCCACATCCTCCAGGCTGAGCAAGGTCGCATTGCCGCCGCTGCTGGTCGTGTCGGTGCTGGTCACCCGCTCCGCGCAAAAGCGGGGGAGGTAGTGCGGGCCGCCGGCTTTGGGGCCGGTGCCGGACTGGCCCTCCCCGCCGAAGGGCTGGGAGCCGACGATGGCGCCGATCATCGAGCGGTTGACGTAAAGGTTGCCCACGGTGGCGGCGTCCTCGACGGTTTCGGCGGCGCGGGCGATGCGGCTGTGGAGGCCCATGGTGAGGCCGAAGCCGGCGGCGTTGACCCGCCGCACCGTCTCGGCGAGCTGCCCCGCGCGCCAGGTGGCGACGTGGAGAAGCGGGCCGAACCATTCCTTCTTCACGTCCTCAGGCTTGTCGACGCCGATCAAAGTCGGCGGAACGAACAGGCCGCGCTCCGGCACCGCGATGGTCTTGAGCCAGCGGTTCTGCGTCGCCGAGCGGTGCGCCATCAGCCGATCGTAGGCACCCTCGTCGATCACCGGGCCGACGTCCGTCGCCGGATCGGCGGGATCGCCCACGACCAGAGTGTCCATCGCGCCGGCGAGCATTTCCAGCGTGCGGTCCGCGATCTCCTCCTGAAGGAGGAGGACGCGCAGCGCCGAGCAGCGCTGGCCGGCGGAGCGGAAGGCGGAGGTGACGACGTCGATCACCACCTGCTCGGGGAGCGCGGTCGAGTCGACGATCATCGCGTTGATGCCGCCCGTTTCGGCGATGAGCGGGATGAGCGGCCGCTCGTCGTCGACGACGAGCGTGCGGGCGATGCGCTTCGCCGTCGCGGTCGAGCCGGTAAATGCGATGCCGGCGATTCGGGCGTCCTCGGTGAGCGCGGCGCCCATGTCGGGACCGCCGGCTGCGAGGACGAGCGCGTCCGCCGGCACTCCCGCCTCGTGGGCGAGGCGGACGGCGGCGCGGGCGATCTCGGGCGTCTGCGGCGCGGGCTTCGCGACCACCGTATTGCCGGTGACGAGCGCGGCCGTGACCTGGCCGAGGAAGATCGCCAGCGGGAAATTCCACGGCGCGATGCAGACCCAGACGCCGCGGCCTTCCATCCTGAGCACGTTACGCTCGCCGGTCGGCCCGGGAAGCTCCTGCGGCTGCAGCCCGGCGCGGGCCTGCGCCGCGTAATAGCGGCAGAAGTCGACGGCTTCGCGCACTTCGGCGAGCGCGTCGGGGATCGTCTTGTAGGCTTCCTGGACGCAGATGCGCATGAGCTGGTCGCGGTCGCGTTCGAGGAGGTCGGCGAGGCGCTCGATGCAGGCGGCGCGGTGGTCGATGCTCTGGCGCGACCATGAGCGGAAGGCTGCGAGGGCGGCCGACACGGCACGGCCGGCGTCTGCGCGGCACGCGGTGGAGTCCTCCCCCGCCGAGGTCACCGCCCCCTCCACGTCATCCCCGCGAAAGCGGGGATCCAGTGCGGCGACATCACCGGCCCCGCCGGTGGAGGCTCCCGCTGGATTCCCGCTTTCGCGGGAATGACGGTGCCCGACCGCCGCCGCCACCCGCGCGAGTTCCGGGCGGTGGGCGAGGTCGAGCCCGCGGCTGTTCTTGCGCTCCGGCATGAACAGGTCTTCGGGCAGCGGAATCGACGGATGACGGGCGCCGCCGACCGCGTGCACCTTGGCGACCGGATCGGCGAGGATGTCCTCATCGGTCAGGTTCTCGTCCGCGAGCTGGTGGACGAAGCTCGAATTGGCGCCATTCTCCAGCAGGCGGCGGACGAGATAGGCGAGAAGGTCGCGGTGGCCGCCGACCGGCGCGTAGATGCGGGTGTGGTAGCCCTGCTCGCGCACCAGGTTCTCGTAGAGGCCCTCGCCCATGCCGTGGAGGCGCTGGAATTCGAAGTCGCGCCGGTCGCCCGCCCATTCGAGGATGGTGGCGACGGTAAGCGCATTGTGCGTCGCGAAGGCGGGATAGATGTTCGAGGCCGCCAGCATGTCCTTGGCGCAGGCGAGGTAGGAGACGTCCGTCGCAGCCTTGCGGGTGAAGAGCGGGTAGTCAGAAAGCCCCTGCTCCTGCGTGCGCTTGATCTCGCTGTCCCAATAGGCGCCCTTCACCAGGCGGACGGCGATGCGTCGGCCGGTGCGGCGGCCGAGGTGGTTCGCCCAGGATAGCGCCGGGCGGCAGCGCTTGCCGTAGGCCTGGACGGCCATGCCGAGGCCGTCCCAGCCCTTGAGCGAGGGCAGCTCGGCCACCGCCTCGATGATGTCGAGGCTCATCTCGAGGCGTTCGCTCTCCTCGGCGTCGATGGTGAACGGGATGTCCGCTGCCTTGGCCAGCAGGGCCAAAGCTTCGACCTGGCCGATCAGCGACGGAACGCAGCTCTCGTAATGTGCGACTTCGTAGCGCGGGTGCAGCGCCGAGAGCTTGACCGAGATCGAATGCCCCCGCTCCGCGACGCGGCCGACGGAGCGGATCGCATCCTCGTAGCTCCGGAAGTAGCGCTCAGCGTCGGGGAAGGTGCGCGCCGATTCGCCGAGCATGTCGAAGCTGGCCGTGAAGCCGGCATTTTCGCGCTTGCCCATGCGGCCGATCGCTTCGTCGATGTTGCGGCCCATGACGAAGATCTCGCCCATCATCCGCATCGCCGCGCCGACGCCCTGTCGGACGAAGGGCTCGCCCGCGCGCGAGATCAGCCGCTTCAAGGTGCTCGCCTGCTCGGTGCCGCTGACGAGGGCGCGGCCGATGACGAGGCCCCAGGTGGCGGAGTTCACCAGAGTCGAATGCGACTTGCCGGCATGCGCCCGCCAGTCCGCATCGCCCAATTTGTCGGCGATGAGCTGGTCGGCGGTCTCTGGGTCCGGCACGCGCAGGAACGCCTCGGCGAGCGAGAGAAGGGCGACGCCCTCCTGTGTGTTGAGGCGGTATTCCTGCAGGAACTGGTTCACCCAGCCCGACGTCTGCGCCGCCCGCAGCCGCGCCAGCATCTCGCGGGCCCGCGTCACGACTCGTCCGCGCGAATCGCTATCGAGCCACGCTTCGCGAATGAGCGGCTTCAGCACGTCGGGTTCGGGGGCGCGGTGGAGGCGGCGAAGGTCCGATCGCGCGGTTGCCGTAGCGTCCGCCATAGTCTTGTCCTCACGGGGCTTGAGTCTCGTATGGCCGTGCCTCTAGACGGCCTCCATGCCCATCGCCAGCATCGAAGAGATCAAGCGCCAGGTCGGCCGGGAAATCGGCGTCTCCGACTGGATCCTCGTCGATCAGGCGCGGATCGACACCTTCGCCGACGTCACCGAAGATCGCCAGTTCATCCACGTCGATCCCGAGGCCGCGGCGCGGACGCCGTTCGGCGGCACGGTGGCGCACGGCTTCCTGACGCTTTCGCTGCTGAGCCGCATGGCCGCCGATGCGTTCCTCGTTCCCGGCGACGTGAAGATGGGCGTCAATTACGGCTTCGAGAAAGTGCGCTTCATGGCGCCGGTCCGCTCCGGCAAGAGGGTCCGCGGCCGCTTCACGCTCGCGCGGCTGGACGAGAAGCGGCCGGGCCAGTGGCAGTTCACCCATCGGGTCACCGTCGAGATCGAAGGCGAGGAGAAACCCGCCCTCATCGCCGACTGGATCGGGTTGATATTTTTGTGAGAACATCCTCCCGGGACGGGGAGGGGGACCGCACGAAGTGCGGTGGAGGGGGGCCTGTGCGGGTCTCGGAGCCCCCTCCACCAAGCTCCGCATGGTCCCCCTCCCCGTCCCGGGGAGGACAAGAGGAAGGATCTAACACATGGCCATTCGCGACGCCGTCATCGTCTCCACCGCCCGCACGCCGATCGGCAAGGCCTACAGGGGCGCCTTCAACGCCACGCCTTCTCCGACCCTGGCCAGCCACGCCATCCGCGCCGCCGTCGAGCGCGCCGGCGTTTCGCCCGAGGAGATCGAGGACGTGGTCATGGGCGCCGCGCTCCAGCAGGGCGTGCAGACCACCATCGGCCGCACCGCCGCGCTCCGCTCCGGCCTCCCCGTCACCGTTTCCGGCCTGTCGCTGGACCGCCAGTGCGCCTCCGGCCTAATGGCGATCGCGACCGCGGCCAAGCAGGTGATCGTCGATCGGATGGACGTCTGCGTCGCGGGCGGCGTCGAATCGATCAGCCTCGTCCAGACCGGCGAGATGCGCGTCGGCCCCGATCCCGAGCTCCTCTCCATGCACAACGGCGTCTACATGCCGATGATCCAGACCGCCGAAGTGGTCGGCAAGCGCTACACGGTGAGCCGCGACCGGCAGGACGAATATGCGCTCCGCTCCCAGCAGCTCACCGCCAAGGGGCAGGCCGAAGGCAAGTTCGACGACGAGATCGTTTCCGTCACGACGAAGATGAAGGTCACCGACAAGGCGACCGGCGAGAGCTCCATGCAGGAGGTGACGATCGCCAGGGACGAAGGCAACCGTCCGCAGACGACCTTGGCCGATCTCCAGAAGCTGCAGCCCGTGATGGGCGCCGAGGCGATGATCACCGCCGGCAACGCATCCCAGCTTTCCGACGGCGCCTCCGCCTGCGTGGTCATGGAGGCCGGCCTCGCCGAGAGCCGGGGCCTGAAGCCGCTCGGCCGCTATGTCGGCATGGCCGTCGCCGGCACCGAGCCGGACGAGATGGGCATCGGGCCGGTCTTCGCGGTGCCGAAGCTCCTCAAGCGCTTCGGCCTGACCGTCGACGACATCGACCTGTGGGAGCTCAATGAGGCGTTCGCGGTCCAGGTCCTCTATTGCCAGGACCGGCTCGGCATCCCCGACGAGAAGCTGAACGTCAACGGCGGCTCGATCTCGATCGGCCACCCGTACGGCATGTCGGGCGCGCGCATGACCGGCCACATCCTGATCGAAGGCCGCCGCCGCGGCGCGAAATGGGCCGTCGTCACCATGTGCGTCGGCGGCGGCATGGGCGCGGCGGGGCTGTTCGAGGTTCTCTGAGGCTCAGCTTGAATAGAGGGCGGCTTCGGCCGCCCTTCTTTTCACCAATCCCGGCAGCACCCGGCCTGCCGCCTTCGTCCATTTGCCGAACTCGAGCGCGGCGCCGGCATAGTCTCCGGCCTTGTGCTTCTTGAGCAGGGTGCTGGAGGCGAGGTTGCCGATGCCGAGATTGTAGGCGAAATCGACCATCGCATCAAACTGGTGCTGCGTCGTCGGCGCGCTTCCGATGAGCGCGGCGACATGGGCGGCGAACCTGGTGACGTCGCTCTGGAGGCGGTCGTCGCATTGCTGCTGGGTCCAGACGCTGTGCTGATTGACGTCCGCGCCGGTGGTGCCCCAGCCGATCGTCCAGGGCGGCCCGTGGGTGCCGGGATCGGGATAGGCGGCGATGCTCCCGTCCGGGCGTTTCTGGGCGCAGCCTTCATATTGCCTGATGAGATCGAGCGCGGCCTGGCCCGGCTGAAGCGTCATGATTTTCCTCCCCCCATGGATCGGGGCGGAGCATAAGCGCAAACCATGACGGACGGAAAGCGCCCCTCGCTGGCGAAGCGGCTCAGGATCGACGCCCACGCCGCCTTTCTCGCCGCGCGCGACCCGCGCTGCCCGTGGCATGCGCGCGCTCTCGGCCTCGTCGTCACGGCCTACGCCCTGTCGCCGATCGACCTCATTCCGGACTTCATCCCCGTCCTCGGCCTGCTCGACGACGCGCTGCTCATTCCGCTCGGCCTCTGGCTGTTCGTGAAGCTGCTTCCGCCGGGCCTGCTGGACGAGCACCGCGCCGCCGCCGCCGCGGCCGCCGAGCGCCCGGTGAGCCGCGCCGGCATCGCCTTGGTCGCCGCCACCTGGGCCGCCGCGGCCGCTCTCACCGGCTGGCTGCTCCTGCGCTGAACGCCCGTGGAGGCAAGGCTCAGCCGTCGCTGCTGCGCTCGATATCGCCGCCGACGGCCTGGAGCTTCTCCTCGAGCCGCTCGTAGCCGCGATCGAGATGGTAGACGCGGTTGACCTGGGTCTCGCCCTCGGCGGCGAGACCGGCAAGCACCAGGCTCATCGAGGCGCGAAGGTCCGTCGCCATGACGGGTGCGCCGACGAGGCCGCCGACGCCGCGCACCACCGCCGAGCGGCCGCGCACCTCGATGTCCGCGCCCATGCGCTGGAGCTCGGGGACGTGCATGTAGCGGTTCTCGAAGATCGTCTCGGTGAGGAGGCTGGTGCCATTGGCCCGGGTGAGCATGGCCATGAACTGCGCCTGCATGTCGGTCGGGAAGGCGGGGTAAGGCGCCGTCGAGATGGAGAGCGGGCGGATCTCGCCGTCGGCCGAGACCCTGATGCCGTCCGCCGTATCCTCGACGATCGCGCCGGCGTCTTCGAGGCCGGAGAGGATGGAGGGCATCGTCTCCTTCCTCGCGCCGACGAGCTCGAGCGAGCCGCCGGTGATCATCGCCGCGCAGGCATAGGAGCCCGCCTCGATCCGGTCCGGCATCACCGAATAGGTGGCGCCGTGCAGCCGCGGCTTGCCGTGGACGGTGAGCGTGTCGGTGCGCAGGCCCTCGATCTCGGCGCCCATGGCGATGAGGAGCAAAGCGAGATCCGTGATCTCCGGCTCGCGCGCCGCATTCTCGATCACGGTGGTGCCGTTCGCCAGCACCGCAGCCATGAGCGCATTCTCGGTCGCGCCGACGGAGACGAACGGAAAGCGGACGGTGCCGCCCCTGAGCCCGCCGTCGGGCGCCCGCGCCTTGACGTAGCCGGCGGCGATCTCGAGCTCGGCGCCCATCGCTTCGAGCGCCTTCAGGTGAAGGTCGATCGGCCGCATGCCGATCGCGCAGCCGCCGGGCAGCGACACCGTCGCCTCGCCCGCCCGCGCCACGAGCGGACCGAGGACGAGGACGGAGGCGCGCATCTTGCGCACGATGTCGTAGGGCGCGACGGTGGAGCCGATGCTCGAGGCGCGAAGGGTCATCACCCGGCCGAACTCGTCGGCGCGCGCGCCTTCGACGGTGGTCGACACGCCGAGCTGGTTGAGGAGGTGCCCGAAGCTGTCGACGTCCGCGAGGCGCGGCAGGTTCCTGAGCGTCATCGGCTCGTCGGTGAGCAGGGCGCAGGGCAGAAGGGTGAGCGCCGCGTTCTTCGCCCCGGAAATGGGGATGCGGCCTTCGAGGCGGTTGCCGCCCCTGATGTTGATGCGATCCATGGCGGAGGAATAGAGCTTTCGTGCCGGGGTGCAAGAGGAGGGGGTGGGGTGTGAGCGCGGCGGTGCGTGGTCCCTCGATACGCCGTCTCGACAGGCTCGACGGCTACTCGGGACGAACGGAGCCGATTGCTGGCAAGTCTAAGCTCCACCCTCACCGTTCGTCCCGAGCAGGGATCGAGTAGCGCGAAGCGCGTATCGAGAGCCCGTGTCGAGGGAGCGCACAGGATCTCCTAAGCCTTCTCCAGCGTGCACTGAAGCGGGTGCTGGTTCTGGCGGGCATAATCGATGACCTGCTGCACCTTGGTCTCCGCCACCTCGTAGCTGAAGATGCCGCAGACGCCGACGCCGCGCTGGTGCACCGCCAGCATCACCCGCGTCGCGTCCTCCAGGTCCATCTTGAAGAAGCGCTGGAGGACGTGGACGACGAATTCCATCGGCGTGTAATCGTCGTTGAGCATCAGCACCTTGTAGGGGGACGGCGTCTTCGTGCGGGTGCGCGTGCGGGTGGCGACGCCGAGGCCGGTGCCCCCGCCCTCGTCGTCCTTCCCACCCCTGCCCGGGCCGGCCATCCTGATCGCTGTGTCGCTCATCTGCATATCAACGCCGTGAATATGGCATGGTGCCGGGGCCGGGCAAGGGGCGCATGAACGCGAGAAGGGCGGCCCTGCCGAAGCGGGGCCGCCCTCTTTTCGCTGAACCGAAGTCGCATAGGGTTCCCATCAAAGTAGTACTTTGATGGGGTCCCCTTAGGCGGCGACGACGGTGCGGACGCGCTCGGCGGCGACCGAGTAGCGGCCGGTGATCGGCTCGGCGGCCTGGCCGGCGAGCTTGATCATCGTCTCGGAGAGCTTGGAGGTCTCGGCGACGACCAGGTCGAACTGGCTGCGCGCGAAATCGCTCTGGAGGCGGAAGAAGTCGGTCGGCGACTTGACGTCGGCGATGCCCTTCATGGCCGCCGAAGTGTCCTCGAAGCTCTTGCGGGAGAACTCAGCGAGCTCCTGGCCGAGAGTCTCGACGCCCTTGGCGGCGACCTTCGTCGAGGCGACGATCGCTTCGACATTGCCCTTGGTGAGCTCGGTGAGCTCCTCGGCGACGCGGCTGTTGCGCTCGATCGCCGTCTTGGCGCGCTCGTTGACGTCGCCGAAGACCGCCTGGAAGCGGTCGGCAGCCTGCTTGGCTTCGTTCTTCATGTTACGGGTTCCTTCGTTGAGATTGCTGGTGATGGTCTTGCTGGTGCTGACGGCGGCCTTCCGGGCTGCCGCGGCGACCGGAGCGGCGGAGCGCTTCGGAGCCGTATTCGTCTTCGCCGGAGCGCGGCGGGCCGGAGCGGCCTTGGCGCGGGTGGCGGTCTTCTTGTCGGCCTTGGCGGCGCGCTTCGCAGCGGAAGCGGCGGCCTTGACCGGAGCCGAAGCGGCGGTCGCGGTCGCCCTGGCGGCGTCCTTCACCGGCGCCGGAGCGGCCTTCTCGGCAGCCTTGGGCGCGGCGTCGGCGGCCTTTTCGGCGGCCTTCGGAGCGGCGTTCGCGGCGTGGGCCGGAGCGTCGACCTTGGCATGCGCGTCGTGCTTCGGCGCGTGGGTCTCGGTCTTGGTGTCGGCCATGAAAGCTGTTCCTCTAATCTCGTGCTGCAGTGCAACATAGTGGAGGTCGGAGCAGCTTTCAAGCAAAATGTTGCAGCGCAACATGAGCGGCGCGGAAGGCGCCGCTGGGGCTCAGAAGGGCGACTTTCGGGCTCAGCGATCCCCAGGCGCCGTGGGCCGAAGTCACTCCTTGATGTCGACAGCCTCGCGGAACGGCAGCGTCAGCACCGTCTCGCCCTTCTCGTCGAGGACCTCGATCCAGTGCGAGAGCACGAAGTAGCCGTGCCTGACCTGCTCGGCGATGAGGTCGCGGGCGCCGCGTATCGCGTTCAGGCGGGCGGCGGCGATGTTGGGCAGCTCCAGACCTTCGTCATCATGGGCGATGACGTCGTCGTAAACATGGAAGAAATATCGCGGCACACGCTGCTCCTCGCGTAGCGGGCGGGAGCGCGGCGTCTCTCAGCCGTCGAGGCCCTAGGCACTCTCGACGATGCGCTCAACTAGCAGAGGCAGAGGATTAAATCTATGTTTTTATCATTTGTTTCAAACATTTGTGTGCCTTCAACAGCGCGGCTATGTTATAGCGGTCTATCACTGGAATGCTAAACGGGCTCCGGCGACTGAGAGATGCTTCGTGCTCCCGCCCCCATCGGGAGAACACAAATGGCTGCCGCCCGGCACCCCCTCGACCTTCTCGTCCGCAACCTCGAGCTGCGCTCGCCGCTTCCGGCCGAGGACCGGGAGGCCGTGCTGAAGCTGCCTTACACGCTGCGGACCCTGGAAGCGGGTACCTACACCATACGCGAAGCCGATGCGCCCGTGCAGTGCGCGGTCCTGGCCTCGGGCTTCGCGTTTCGGCAGAAGCTGGCGGGGGACGGATCGAGGCAGATCGTGGCCCTGCACATCCCCGGCGACGCACTCGATTTCCAGAACCTGTTCCTGGACGTGTCGGACCACAGCATCCAGATGCTGACTCGTGCCGAGGTCGCATTCGTGGCGATCCGCGACCTGCAGGTTCTGGCCCGCCAGCGAGCAGCGGTGGGGCACGCGATCCTGGTGAAGATCCTCGTCGAAGCCTCGATCTTCCGTGAGTGGGTGCTCAATGTCGGCCGGCGCGACGCGCGGACCAGGGTCGTTCACCTGCTCTGCGAGCTCGGCGTCAGGCTCGATACGGAGGGCCTCGCAACGGACTACAGCTACGATCTGCCGATGACGCAGGAACAGCTTGCCGATGCGGTCGGGCTGACCTCGGTGCACGTCAACCGCACGCTCAAGTCGCTGGAAGCCGAGGGACTGATCGTGCGCTCCAAACGATCGGTCAGCTTTCCCGACTGGAAGCGGCTGCGGGCCGCCGGAGATTTCAACCAGCGCTACCTGCACCTGGAGCCGCAGCGCTCCGGCGAGACGGTCTGATCGGCTTGCCGAGACTCGCCAAAAAAAGAACATGAATGGTGCCGTTTGTCCGGGCGCTGCGCCTTCGCCACTGATATAGATCAAGCGACTCGCGGGCTTTTGGGGGAAGCGGGTTATCGGCTCCGCTGCGCGGTCTCCCTTTCTGCGCGGCGGAGCCCTTTACCGGCCGATGGTCGCGCCGCCACAGCTTTCGTCGAGATCGCGCAGACGCTGCATGTGAAGCGAGGACAGGCGGAGGTGCGCCTCGGCGACGGTCTCGCGCTCGGGCCTGTAGGCCCAGTCGAGCTCGGAGCGCGCACGTTCCATGTGATAGTCTTTGTCTTCGATGCGCATCGGGCCCTCCAGGTCAGTCCTTGCTCTTAGGACCTGCCGCGGCATCCCGCATTCACCTGGGTCAACGATCGGCGGCTCAAGCGAGCGCCTGCCTGTCCGCCAGATGGAGGTAGCGCGTGTCGAAGTCGCCTGCCTTGGCGAGAGTGTCCCAATCCCTGATGGCAACGGACCGCATCGTGCGCTGCGTGAGCCCGTCCCTGTCGAGGCTCTTGAGCGTTCGATTGACGTGGACCGGGGTGAGGCCCGTGCAATCCGCCAGTTGTTCCTGGGTCATCGGCATGTCGTAGCTGCACAGGCTTCCGAGGCCTGCATCGTGCAGCCTGACGCCGAATTCGCACAGAAGATGCGCCATTCGAGTGCGCGCATCCCTCCGCCCGACATTCGCCGTCCATTCGCGATGAACCGATGCGTCGACCAGCGTATCGTACCACATGGCCATCCCGACCGCCGGCCTGCTGAATGCGAGCTCTCTCACCGCGTCCGCGGGAATGAACGCGACCGATGCTTCGGTGAGCGCCTGCACGTCGTGGTCGGCGATCCTGAGGAGGGAGTTCTGCAGGTCCACGACGTCGCCGCTCATGTGGACGGAGAGTATCTGCCTGCCTCCGTTGCCCACCAGCTTGTGACGGTAGGCAAAGCCCGAGAGGAGGACGCAGGATCGTGTCGGCCTGTCGCCGTCGCGCACGATGTAATTGCCCCTGCCGATCGTTCTCGTCTCGTGCGGCAGCGCGAGCAAGGCTTTCTGGTCCTGTTCGTCGAGGACGGACCATTTGCTTAGCTTGCGCAGCATCGGCGCAAGCGTGTGTTCTGATGAGGTCACAAGTCGCTCCCCTGGTCCGGCGGGAGCACGGTGTCTCTCAAGCGACGGGATGCCATGGAAGGCCCGGCGATGCAGTTCTTATTGCATAGATGAGATGCTGGAAATCTCACCTAGGTTGGGTTCTTCAAAATAGACCCGGATCAAACATGTTTCACCGCCTCGGTGAACCGCAGCGTCAGCACGACCTTTCCGCCGCCATCCGTCACTTCAATCGACCCGCTGAGGTCGATGCGGCCATTGCGGACATCGTCGCAGATGATCGCGCGCGCTTCCCTGATCGCCCGCTCCCTTGCGCCTTCGAGATCGGCGAGGTCGCGGCCCTGCGCATCCTCGGTGAAGCCGGTGCGATCGTGGAGGTGGAAGTGATAGCGCGGCAACGGTCGGCACTCCGGGCGTCTATACCAGGTCGCCGGCGCGCTCCGCGACCTTGCCTTGCCCCTCCTGTGTCCGGATCAGGTGAAGGTAATTGGGATTGAAGCCGGAGAGCTGCCGCAGGCGCTCGGGATCCAGCACCGTCATGTCCCGCCGGTTGACCTCGATGAGGCCTTCCTCGCGCAGCTGCCGCAAGGTGCGGTTGATGTGGACGCTGGTCATGCCCGTCGCGTCCGCAAGCTCGTCCTGCGTGATCGGCCAGGGCATCACATCGTCGTCCGTCGCACCGATCGTGCGGTACCGCACCAGCATCTCGTAAATGAGGTGGGCGACTCGTTCGCGGGCATCCCTGCGGCCGATGTCGACGAGCCGCTCGCGAAGCACGGCGAGGTCCGTCATCGTGCCCCACCAGAGCGCTTCGGACATGGGCGAGACTTCGCGAAGCAGCGTCCGCATCGTATCCGCGGGAATGACGGCGGTGGTCGTGGGCGTGATCGCGGCGACGCTGTGGTCCATCCTGTCGAGAACGAAGACCTCGGCGTCGCACAGGTCGCCGGGGATCAGGAACGCCAGGATCTGACGCTCGCCGTCCGGCAGGAGCTTGTAGCGCATCGCCAGGCCCGTCAGGATGACGTGGCACTCGTCGATCGGCTGGTCCTCGACCAATATGTCCTCGTCCGGCGCATAGTCCTGCGTCCGCTCAGCCACCAGCGCATCGAGCCGCGCCCGTTGCTCCGGGGTGAAGGCAGTGAACTGCTCCATTTTCATGGTCCACGGATTGGGCACGCGGGCGTCTCCTGATTGATCGCGATTCCAACGGATGACTGCGGAAAAGGAGCCCGGCGGGGGCTGTCCGCCCGACGAGCGCCGGGGGCACAGGAATTCGGTGCGCTCCAGGGGATATTCGCTACCTCAGCCCTCCACCGGCGCGGAGGCCTCGTTCCCGCCCGCGATCCGCGCCAGCGAGGCGGCGAGCGCGTCGGCTTCGCCGTGCATGTTGTAGAACATGAAGGAGGCGCGAACCGCTTTCTCGGCGCCGAGCGCGCGCAGCAGCGGCGCCGCTTCGAGATTGCCGGCGCGTACCGCGATCCCATCCTGGTCCAGCGCCTGCTCGACGTCGCTGGGATCCTGCCCATCGACGACGAAGGTGACGACGGAGATGCGGTCGGCCGGATCGCCGAGGATGCGGACCCCCGGGATCGCGCCCACTTTGGCGCGCGCATATTCGGTCAGTTCGCGCTCATAGGCCTCGATGCGGCCGAGGCCGAGCCTGTTCCAGTAATCGATCGCGGCGCTCCACGCCTCGACCTCGCTGAACGGCGGCTCGCCCGCTTCATATTTGAACGGGATCGGCTTGGGCGTGATCGTGTCGAAATTCATGTCCTCGGACATGCCCGATCCCGAATCCGCGATCGGCATGGCTTCGAGCAGCTCGGCCCGGCCATAGAGGAAGCCGACGCTCGACGGGCCGCCCATCTTGTGCCCGGAGCCGGCGTAGAAATCGCAGCCGATGTCGCGCACGTCGATCTTGAAGTGCGGCACGGCCTGCGCGCCGTCGACCAGCACGAG
This sequence comes from Allosphingosinicella sp., assembly GCA_036399655.1. GTDB lineage: Bacteria > Pseudomonadota > Alphaproteobacteria > Sphingomonadales > Sphingomonadaceae > Allosphingosinicella. Next base: position 28,747 of record DASWMS010000060.1, read on the forward strand.
GATGCCCTTCTCGTGCGCCATCTCGGTGATCCGCTTCACCGGATTGATGCCCCCGGTGACGTTCGAGACGTGGCTGACGCCGATTATCTTCACCTTGTCGGTCAGCATCTCGGCGAGCCGATCGAGATCGAGATCGCCGCTGGGGAGGATCGGCACCACGCGCAACGTCGCGCCGCTCTGCCCGCAGACCTGGATCCACGGCCCGATATTCGAATGATGCTCGAGCTCGGTCACGAGGATTTCGTCGCCCGGGCCGAGCCCGTCGTGGTGGACGATCCGGCTGACCAGGAACAAGGCCTCGGTGGCGCCGCGGCAGAAGACGATCTCGCGCGGCTCGGCGGCGTTGAGCAGCGAGGCGACCTTCGCGCGCGTCCCTTCGAACGCCGCGGTCGCCTCCTTGCTGAGCGTGTGCCCTTCCTCGGGGCGCGCATATTCGTGGCGGTAGATGCGGTCCATGCGATCGATCATCGCGACCGGCTTCTGGCTGGTCGCCGCATTGTCGAGATAGACGAGGGCGCGGCCGCGCACCTTGCGCTGCAGCACCGGGAAATCCGCCCGTATGGCCGTGACGTCGAGCGGCGTCATAGACTCTCCTGTTTCGCTCCGCGCGGACGAACAGAAGAGAGGCGCGAGGGGTTCCCGCGCGGGACTTCGCCGGGGTGCGGCTCCGGCGGCGATCGGGCGCGGCATCGCGGCGAGCCGGCGTGAAGGCGCGGCGCGAAAGGTCACTCGAACGTCACGCCGCCGCGTGCCCGCCGCCCGACGCCGTCGCGGGCCGGGGTGACGGGCACGTTCAGCGTGCCGCACGGCGTTTCCTCCGGGGCGAAGTTCACGAAGTTCGCGGTCTCACGCATTCTCGCTCGCGCCTCGCGCGGCCGCGGAAGGTTCGGAAGTTTCATCTTCATGAGATGGAAAAGAAGACAGGCCGCAGACCGCCTTTGCAGCGGCTGCGCCGATCGGTCGGACGAGGTTGCTGACGTACGCCATGACGCACGGAACATAGCACGAACAAGCCACGATTTCAAGGCCCGGCCGCCCGCACCAGCCGCCGCGCATCCCGCTTCAGCGCCGCCATGCACCCCTCGCCGCCGGTCAGCGACGCGACCTCATGATCGACGGCGAGATCGAGCCCTTCGACAGGCTCAGGACAGGCTTGGCGGAGAAGGCGCGGAGGTCCGGCGCGGGCGCGCGGACGAGGGCGCGAAGGGCGCGGTTGAACCGCCCGAGCATGCGATCGTAGAGCGCGTCGTCCTCGCTATGCGCCACCGCCGCAAGCCCCGCTTCCGCCTCCCGGAAGCGCGCGAGGGCGCGGTTCCATTTCGTGACCACGAAGCGACCCTGCCGCGCGCCTTCGGCGGCTGCGCTCGCGGTCGGCCCTTCGACTTCGCTCAGGACAGGCCCTTCGGCGAGGCGGAGCACGGGCCCTTCGACTCTGCTCAGGACGGGCGCCGCCAACGCAGCGCCTAGCAGCGCGCGGCGCGACAGTTTAAGGTCGGCAGCAGCCATCCTTCGCCTCCACACGGGCGTTTGCTGGTCAGGGCCGTGCGCAAGGTGGCAGCCTTGCCTCGGCTCGTAGTTTCTGTATCCAACAAATAGGGGCGGGTCAATAGCCGAGAAAGCCAAAAGGCCGCGCGGACGCCCCCGAACCGGCATCGGCCCGGTCCTCTCCCTGCGCCTCTACCCCGAGCAGGAAGCCGCCCTCAACGCCTGGATCGAACGCCAGCCGGACCCGAAGCCGTCGCGGGCCGATGCGCTGCGAAGGTTGGTGGAGAAGGGGTTGGAGGCGGAGAAAGGGGTATGAAGCTCCACGGGGGCTCACATCGCCGGCTCGCACCGTACTTGGGCAACGGGCCATGAGTACCGCTCACCTGAGGGTTCGTCTTCGACCGACTCGCTTCGGCTTTCTCGTCGCACCCAATGACATTCAGAGTCTGGAGCGGGTATTTAGGACCAACGCTTGCCTTTGGGGCGGGAAGTACAACCCTGTCATCCCGGTGTTCGCGAAACGGCCGCCGTGGTGGGATCGGCACCGACTGCGCGGCGAGACAGCGGCGCAAATTGTGAACGGGTATCTCGACTATTTCGAGCCCGACGTACTTGTAGAGACGGTGCCGGGACAGGCCGCGTCACTTGGGTATGCCGAGGACCGCGTCATTGCCATTGATAGGCTGGTCCCGCCAGAAAATCGGCGCGACGTCGCTTACCCCGAGCGCATGGGCCTTACCGTTCTCGGCAAATACCATGAGATGTATGAGAAGGAATTCCAGTTCACCAAACGGATGCCTGAGAAGGTAGTCCGAGTGGTGAGCGCCAGTCCGGCGCTAGCACCACTCGCAGCTTGTGTTTTCGGCGGCTTCCCCACCGGCGGAACATTCCATCAGCTGGAAGGCTCGTTCGACAAAATCTTCGCAGCTGACGTGTTGACGCTAGCGCCGGAAACGGTCGCCGACATCGTGTCGCACAACTGGATGAACCCACTCCACGTCACGCATGATCAACTTGAGGTGCGGTATGGGTACCGCACCAACCCGGCCATCTTCGTGTTCGACGGCACGCGTCCCGAGGATTTAATCGACTACTGGAACCTTAGGGCGGGTGTCTCGCCGGTAGTGCCCATTCCGGTCCAGTTTGCGTCCGAGCTATCACCGTTCGCTCGCGACTTCGTCCGACAGAACTACCGGCCGCTGCCTAATAACAGTCACGGTGTGATGATCCGCCCGACGGTTATGTTTGGACGCTCCATCAGGCAAGAGGCAATTCCGGATCTCTTCAACGAGCATTTCAGCGTGGACATCGAGGGTGCCAACTGCGTGCAGGACTGGTACCCGCCTATCTGGCGCCGCTCCCAAGAAATCATCGTAAGCCCCACGCGCCCAACGGTAACTGCCGCCGAGTCCGAACACTACCTTACGGTTGGCGGTGATGAGCCGTCGCTGCAGTTCGACACGCTGCGCCCCAGCTTCTCAGATACCTATGGCGGCAAGGCGCGATGGGCTAACGTGGTACATATAGACGATTGGACATTCACTGACCACTTCGCAACCACCTACCTTGACGATTATCGTAATCCAAAGCGCCCGAACTTCGGCGGGAGGCTCGGGAAAGTTCTCACGACCAGTGAGGGCTTTGTAGAGCTGGCGGATTACTCAATAGGCCGCCACTTCTGGCGCCTAGAGAGCAGCGCTATGGCGATAAAGACATGGCTCGCCGACCTCGCCATCGAGGCTGCGCCATCTGGCTCCGGCACGGCGACTCAACAAATTGTTCAGACACTCGGTGGACTGAAGGGCGTGTCCGCAGTCGCCAATGCGGACATCGTTCAACTGCTGAATAGCATCTCCCGCAAGCCGCGCGCAAAAAGCATGGAGCATAACCAGTTCCGAAATCGCGTGCGCGGTGCAGTGGCGAGCAGCATCTGGAACCGCGGAGCGGCACGGACCCTCATCGAGAAGGATGCCGTTGAGTTGGGGATTGAGGTCTGCTGCGACAAATGCGGTAGCTGGAGCTGGTATGCGCTTAACGAAATGGCTGCCTCGTTGAAGTGTGGCCTCTGCCTCAAAGCGTTTGCCTTTCCAGTCATAAACCCTGCTGCTGCGGACAAAACTCGCTGGGCCTACAGATTGATCGGGCCATTCGCGCAGCCCGACTACGCACAGGGAGGCTATGCTGCGGCCTTGACCATCCGTTTTTTTGCGAGCGTTCTTCGTAGCGGCCCAGGGCCTGGTTTGACGTGGAGTGCCGGCCAGGAGCTGAAGCTGGCCGGAGGGTCTCGCATCGAGGCGGACTTCCTCCTGTGGTATCGGCGTAGCGAAACGTTTGGCCACCGATCAGACACGGAGCTCGTCCTCGGCGAGGCGAAGAGCTTTGGACGGGACAGCTTCAAAGCCGAAGACGTCGAACGGATGAAAGTGCTCGCGGAGGTTTTTCCCGGCGCTGTTCTTGTATTTGCGACGATGAAGTGCGCGCGCGAATTGTCCACGGAGGAAATCGGCCGCATCGCGGCGTTGGCTCGATGGGGGCGGCACTTCGACACCCGCGCGCGGCGGACACGTGCTCCCGTCATAGTCCTGACCGCTGCCGAGCTGTTCGCCGACTACTCTCTGTCAAGCGCTTGGGAAGCCCTAGGAGGGCGTCACGCGGAGTTGATTGCGCCTGCTTATGTGCGCCCCGACAATCTTCGCGTCTTGGCCGACCTGACGCAGCAGCTCTATCTGGGCATGGAGCCATACCACGCGGCGATGCAACGCCAGTGGGATCGAAAACGGTCGAAGCTGCAGCGCTCCGGTGCCTAAGCCCCCAGGCACATAACTCCCCGGCTCCTCCTCGATCGCCTAGAGCTTGCCTTTGCACGGCACCCGCGCGCCCTCGGTGACGTGGTTCTCGCCCCAGGGGCGCTGATCCAGCCGTCCCAGTCGGGCCACCAAGTACCTTGGTCTTGGTTGAGCCACGACGCGTTCGCAGAGGGAGCTCGCCGGCGCCATGCTCGCCCATACACACTTACAAAGCGCGTGAAGAGTTCACCAGGAAGCCTCTGCCCCCGCAGCGGCCGATGATGTCGTAATTCCTGATCCCGCCGTCGCCGGGATTGAGGCCGCCCCTCATGGCCGCGTGGCGCCCGAAGGGGATCAGCGCGCCGCCGTTTGCGGCGGGGAGTTGCATGCCGCTGGCGGAGACGATCGTTCCGCGCGGCCATACCGGCACGAAGGTCTCGTCTGCCGACTGGACGCGGATGCAGTTGCCGGTTCGTAGCAGCGTTCCCTCGATCGCGCCTGAGAGTTCGATGCCGGCGTAGCGGTAGGTCGGGAGCGTCGGTGCAGGGGTTGCACAGCTTGCCGCGCAGAGAGTGGCAAGGGCCAGGCAAGGAAGCTTTATCATCGAGACGACTCCAAGATCAAAACGCGCCCACCGCCCTCTGAGTAGCCGTCACGGGAGTGAATCCCGTGACGTCAGTCGGCGCGGGGCGCCGCTGGCCGGCTTTCGCGCTCTCTTCGCGCTGCTCCGGCGGCTGCCTGGCAGCCGGCGTCGCTGCGCTCGGGCGCTCAAGCGCGCACATAACTCCCAGGCGCATCCTCGATCGCCTTCAGCTTGCCCCGCCCCGGCACCCGCGTCCCCTTCGCCGGCACCCGTTTCTCCCCCTGCGCCCCGATCCAGCGGATCCAGTCGGGCCACCAGCTGCCCTTGGTTTCGGTCGCGCCGGCGACGAATTCGTCCAACGTCGAGACCTTTTCGTCGTTGGTCCAGTACTGGTATTTCTCGGCTTCCGGGGGGTTCACGACGCCGGCGATGTGGCCGCTGCCCGCGAGGACGAAGCGGATGGGGCCGCGGAAGTGGTCGGTGATCTTCCAGACGCTGTGGGCGGGGGCGATGTGGTCCTCGCGGCCGGACTGGACGTAGGTGGGGGTCTCGACCTTGCGGAGGTCTATGGGGGTGCCGTCGATGGTGATGCCGCCGGGGCGGATCAGCTTGTTGTCCTTGTAGAAGTCGCGCAGATACGCCGCGTGCCACTTGGCGGGGAGGTTCGTCGTGTGGCCGTTCCAGTGGAGGAGATCGAAGGGGGGGTAGTCCTCGCCGAGCAGGTAATTGTTGGTGACGTAGTTCCAGATGAGATCGCGGCCGCGCAGCATGTTGAACGTCGTCGCCATGTAGCGGCCGTCCATATATCCCTTCTCGGCCGACATCTGCTCGATCATCTGCAGCATCTCGTCCGAGACGAACATGTTGAGATCGCCGGCTTCGGAAAAATCGACCTGGGCGGTGAAGAAGGTGGCCGAGGCGACCTTGTCCGCTTCGCCGCGGGCCGCGAGGAGGGCGAGGGTGCAGGCGAGGGTGGTGCCGGCGACGCAATAGCCGATGACGTGGGCGGAAGGGGTCCCGAGGAGGTCGCGGACCGTGTCGATGGCGTCGATCTGGCCGCTGAGGACATAATCGTCGAGCGTGGTGTCCTTCAGCGTCTCGTCGGCGCTCTTCCAGGAGACGACGAAGACCGTCATGCCCTGCTCGACGGCCCAGCGGATGAAGCTCTTCTTCGGATTGAGATCGAGGATGTAGAAGCGGTTGATCCAGGGCGGGAAGATGATCAGCGGCGTTTCGTGCACCGTGTCGGTGGTCGGCGTGTACTGGATGAGCTCGTAGAGCGGGGTGCGCTTGACGACCTTGCCGGGGGTGACCGCGATGTTGCGGCCGACTTCGAAGGCCTCGGGATCGGTGTGGGTGAGCTGGCCCTTGCCGAGATCGCGCAGCATGTTCTCGAGGCCTTTGAGGAGGCTCTCGCCCTTGGTCTCGAGCGCGCGTTCGATGACGAGCGGGTTGGTCGCGGCGAAATTGGAGGGCGCCATCGCGTCGACGAAGGCGCGCGTGGCGAAGCGCAGTTTCTCGCGCTGCTTGTCGTCCACGCCTTCGAGCGCGTCGACGGAGCCGAGGAGGCGGTCGGAGATGAGCAGGTAGGACTGGCGGATCATGTCGAAGACGGG